>JAVETC010000037.1:0-26873 GCA_034006225.1 Desulfuromonas sp.
GTGCGCAAATTGGTGTTGAAGCACCTTCCGTTAGTGTGGAAATCCATTTAACCAATGGTTTACCCTCGCTGACCATAGTTGGTTTACCCGAAACAGCCGTACGCGAAAGTAAAGATCGCGTACGCAGTGTCATATAAATAAATAGATGCGACTTTAAAGAATTAGTTGCGATATAGTTTCACCTCAAAAAATTTTTCTAATAAAAAGCGCTTTGCTTTAGAAAAACTAAGAGGAACTTTGGATGCCGATACATTTTGATTACCCTTTCCGTAAGATCAATTCAGAAGCTGAAATAACCCAGCTCAACTGTGGAAACGATACTCTTCTCGCCTGGTGGTATTGCGGCATCTATAAAAATGCAAGAGAGCAGTCTCAACCTCTCGTGCAAGTCGCATTTCGAACACAAATTAGTGCCAAAGTTTTTTCTAACGAAATTGTATACCGCAATATTTCAATAGCTCTGCTCGGGCAGATACGAATCGGCAGCCTTTGCCGAGACAACAGAGTGATTGCTCATGCTACTTATGAAACACGAGAGTTTGATTTGCTCTTTGAGAAAGGCGGTTGGTGGTTTACTTCTTTTGACAAAACCACAGAGCTAAATCGCCAGCCGCCATTCCCGTTAGAGATTTACCCCCTAATCTCTGAGCGCGACAAGAACTGGCTAGTTGAGTTTAGGCTAGAGTCAGGCGGTACTCTCATAAGCCCTTGCCTTGAATATTTTAATCGTTGTTATGGGCAATCCGCAGAGCTACGCCGAATTCTTACGACCTATCCATGGAAAGGTAGAGAAGGGAGCCTAGACCGCCTCTTTGCACCACTAGGTGAGCCAGAAGAATCAAATAAAATATGGAAGATCAAACTCAGGGAAAGTTTATATAAGGGAGACGCTACATTTTTAGCACATGTAAAATACGATGATTACGCACGGCGCGCAGCCAAATTTCTTCATAGCAACCTCGAAACTCAGTACTCAGGCAGTACTTCCATCCCAGCATTTGCCAAAATCGGGCCTTGGCATACTGGCCACACAAGGTTACGAGTTGGTGGTATTTCTTTTAACGACGGCAAGTCTTTTCTTGGACTACAGATACTTGGCGGAACTGAACCTGTAGGCATGAGTATCATTCTGAACAGGGAGCACAGCGAGAACTCTCTAAACTCTACAGGTCAGGTTGCTGGAAACAACACTAGTCAAGAGGCACCATTAACAAAACTGAATCAAAGAGCAGAATCTCTGAACCTAACTGCTTTTTCTGAACCAGATAACAATGGATACTCCATTGAGCTAGATGATCCTGAGTTCGTAATTCTAGGCCCAAGAAGGGCTGTTTACACACACCGTACCTTGCAAGCTAGAAGCGCTGGACGCCTCTCAACATCAGGTGAAGATAATGGTATAGATACGTACTCTGCTGGTGACCCCTATGGAAACGGCAAAGGTGTTGGCCAGGCTTCATTAAAAATAAAAATAGTACTGGAGTCAGAGGGCGTGTTACGGGACATGTGGAATGCCATGTTGCACCTTAAAAAACAATACCCAAACACTGTGCACTCAGTAGAGTGGTATTCACCATCACAGGGGTTTACACAGAGCGAGACACCTGAATTAGTTGCACTAAGTCCTATCGATGCAAACGAATTCTATGAAGGAAAACGAGTTGAAACGTCTATAAGAACCTGGCCCTATATGGATAAAACCACTCAAAAAGAACTCAGAGGACTGCTGATCGCTAGGATTAATATCAATGGTACTGATATTTATATCATCGAAATACAGCGGCGCCCTCGTAAACGTAAAAACAGCAGCGGAAAATCAATCAACACTGAAGAGCCTTTTAGAGGGCTGGTATTTAGAGTTGATAGTCAGGAAGCACTTTATAGCTGGCTAAGCGTTGTAATGTCACAAGTCCGCTACCTCAAAGGTGTTGTTTCTAAACTAACCAAATACTGCCCTGGAAAAGTAGATACCTTTGTACACGTTGAATCATCCCGTGATGAAGTCGCGTGCTGGTCAACACTAGAAAACGCTCTTAACAAAATGAGCATAACTTTCAAATGAAAAAATAAAGCCACCTGTTATATATGCCGTATGCAGATTAAATGTTCTATGGGTACTAGCATTTGTAATAGGGCACATTCATTCAGCCCATCATGGCAACGCTCCTGCTATTTCCCTAGGGAGCTACCTATCCTTTAAAGCATTACTTAAAAAGTAAGCACGTAAGCGTGCGGCAAACTCATCTTGAGCCTAGCGGCGTAGCCGCTAAGATAGTGTCCACCTATTTCTTAGTGCGCACTATCTATAGGCAACATAAAAGTAACTCAACCTTAGCTTGCTTCAAGACTACAAGAATCTGGCTGGCAGTAAAACGTGGTTTTTGACCGCTGCACATTACTGCGTTACATCCTGAGTCCTCCTGCGCGTAGCTTGCATGCAACCTCTACTTAGCACCTTAGCTTTAAAGGAGGTTACCCTGATATCTGCACATCAACTCCCCTAGGCTATGACGGGACCTTCATAGAGGCACGAAACGGCAACTGCGATATCTCGCTAGATGCTACGTCACGATCAAAGTCCGCTCGCGTGTAATCGCGCGGATAATAAGAAAAGCTCTTTAGGTTGAAATACGCATCTGCATCCATGTAGCGCCTAGACAGCTCTAAGCTTAAAGCCTCAACCGACTTTGCGTCGAGATCATGGCTAAGATGAACCATTGATATCCCACTATCGTTAGCACTTCTTGGATCTACCGGCACGGCACCACTCCTAGACCATTCACGCAAAAGAGGATCCGCAATTCTCGGGGGGCCATAAGCGACAACTGGGCCAACCGAAACACCAGCAATTGAGGTCTTATGCTCATCGAGAAACGACCTCGTTTCGTCGAGGGTTTGAGCCGTTTCCCCAGGATAAAGCAAGACATTGACTTTGGCGGCAATCCCGTACCTGCTGCATGCTCGGAGCAAAGTAGACGCTTTTTCTAGATAGCGATCCGGATCCCCAGATTTGCGCATGTTTAAGATTTGCGTCGGTGACGCTGTTTCTAGTCCGAGATCAAGCACTCTCATACCCGCCTCAGCAAGACAGGCGACCGTTTCGGTACTGAGGACATCAACACGACTTTCCGTCCGCCACTGAACATTGAGACCACTGGTCCGGACAGCATTTGCTAGGCCGGCAGCCCAGTTCACATTGGGAACAAACATTGACGACTGAAAATAAGGCCGTATCTCGTTACCACCGTACTGGTTAGTAACTGCTGCAAGCGCTCTGACAATCTGCTCCGGTGTACGCAGCTTCTCGAGCCGAATATCCCGCTCCTCGCAGAATGCGCAGCCCATACCACATCCCCGAGACGCCTCAATACTCGGTTGATAGCGCTCGAATCCTGTTACAAGTGGGTGACTCAGGACGAAATCAGGTGTGGGTGCAGAACGGACCCCTAAGTCCGGTGAGCTCGTGAGTAGACTCTCTATAGTCGGCTCTGCCAGCCCTGGGATGAGCAGGTTTGCCTCTGGTAGTTTTGCATGTAACCATTTAGGATCTGGCCCAACAACCCAACGGCCACCTATAATAATCCTACTGTCTGGGTCAGAACAGCGCAGCAGCTTACAAAAGGTCTGCGCCCAAGGAAGCGCGTAAAAACTGGGGATTGATATCATTACCGGCAATTGAGATGGTAACACACCTTCTTCGAGCAGCATTCGTAACACGTCAGCGGGTTCGCGGTGCTCCCCATGCACCAGCTTGGTCGAGACCCCCTTAGTATCTAGGATCGTTGCCAGCGATAATGCACCATAGTTGAGATAAAGCTGTCGACGTGCAAGCATATGATCGCGCTTCTTGGGCGATGACATACCGGCTGATACAAATACAACAGTATTCGAGCGTTTCATAAAAAGACCAATGTTTACTTGAGTTTAACAAGGAAGAGTACACGTGCTATTTATAAGTATCGAGGGGATTGACGGCAGCGGAAAAACTAAGCAGGTAAAGCTGCTTACTGAGCACCTTAAAAGCACTAACCAGTCGGTGCTTCAGACAAAGGAGCCCAATGGGGGCCAACTAGGTATGGAAATCCGAGAGATCTTAGCCCGTTCCGACCGTCGACTCGCTCCGGAAGAGGAGCTCTTACTAGTAAGTGCTGCTCGATTTGATCATGTGCGAAGTGTGATCCGCCCGGCATTGGCGAACGGTCAATGGGTCATTTCCGATCGCTTCATCGATTCGACTTATGCGTTTCAGGTGGCGGTGTCCGAAACGGATCTCAACCAATTGTTCCGTTCGACACGCGACATTGTAGTGGGATCTACACTTCCAGATCTGACGATCATCCTCGATCTTCCCCTCAAGGTCGCAAGCGCTCGCCGAGCGCAGCGTTCCAACGATGCTCCCGATCCAGCGGAAGATACGCGGGACTTCGCAACTATTCGCGATGGGCTATTGCGGGTAGCGCTCGATAACCCTGAGCGCTGTCATGTCATCAACGCGAATCAATCGCCGAGTGCGGTGGCTCGCGATATCTGGCGCCTGATCGTACTTCTGCACCCAGACCTCTTTGTCAATGCGAACGATCGTGACTCATCACGAAAAATATGATATTCGGAGCGTTTTTTGAATCCACAAACCCGCAACCTCCTCATCCAGCGAGTTATTGAGCCGTTAGAAATTTTGGGCCCGGGGTCGATCTTCGAGAGATTTGGAGTCGTATTGATTGAACGCATGCGTAATATCAAGCTGGTGCAGC
This sequence comes from Desulfuromonas sp., assembly GCA_034006225.1. Classification (GTDB taxonomy): domain Bacteria; phylum Desulfobacterota; class Desulfuromonadia; order Desulfuromonadales; family Desulfuromonadaceae; genus Desulfuromonas. The sequence continues at coordinate 4,752 of JAVETC010000037.1, forward strand.
GCGGTTCGTCAGTGAGCGGCAGTCCCGTCGGGGGAGCACTGGATGCAGTATCGGAAGATGGCCTGATCGTTGTCGAAGCATCAATTCAAAAGGGCTATTTCTCAGGCTCGATGAAAAAGCCTTTGAGTGATCTCACCCACTCTCTCACCCTCGCACCACTGGCCGAACACATCTTTCTGCTGAGTTCCCAACGCGCGAAAACTGGCGCAATCGAAGATATAACGAATACGGTTCTCAAGCAGCCCCAAATGAAAGGGCGATGCCTTCATCTGATGGACAGTCGTGCTATCGCCGAGACTATCATTGACGAGCTGATGCTATGTGACGACGCGATCGACGATCTAGCCCAGCTTTTACCTGTATTGGGCGAGATCCGCGATGACCATCCTTCGTCATTGAATGCTCCGCCACTAAGCCCACTGTATATTAAAAATGCGATGGTTGACACAGAGCTCGATCAGCGGCTTGAAACCGAGGCTTGCGTCGAGATTTGTGGAGTTGGCGGCATAGGTAAGTCTCAGGCAGCGGCTGCATGTCTGCAACGTAGCGCGAACCGCTTTCATTATAGGTTTTGGGTTAGTGGACGAGACATCGCTAGTATTGAACAGCTCTCATCTGTACCTGTTCGGAGAGGGGGGGCTGAACGTAATATCAGTGCTCTGTTGCGCAAGAATAGCACTTTCTTAATCGTGGATGACGCAAGTCCAAGCCTTGCAATCGACCAGCTTGCCAATTTGTGTGGGCCGGATTCACGAATTCTAATCACTCGACAGAATCCTTCATACGGTGCTTTCGCTATGCCCACAATGGAAATTGAGCAGGCACAAACATTGCTCATGACAGGTCTAGATACTCAGCCACCTATAACATTGTTCCAAACGATCTGGAACGCTGTTGGAGGGCACCCACTGAGTTTAGTAATGCTTAATGCCGCTGCGCGCGAAGGCGCATCATGGAGCGAGCTGGCAGAAGACTGCGCGAATATCACCAAACTGCCGATTGGCGATACACAATTAGCTGACCGTATTCTTGGACGCCTAAAAAAAGTATTTAAAGAAGACCTAAGCCTGTTTCAGTGGGCAGGCCAAAGTCATTGTGATCGTGCTTTCTTCAAACGTGTCGCTGGATCTTTAGGTTTAAAAACTCTCGAACGATATGGCCTGACTGCACCTGAAGGTCCCGCCTCGATCCGCATTCACGATATCGTCTTCACTGCACTGCAGTCGCTAAACTGGTTAACAGATGAAAGGTCGAAAGAGATTGACCGTCATCTTGAGGAATTTATTCTTCAGCAGATTAGCGATGACGGACATGGAGTGCACCTCATCGCCTCTCACTTGCGAGGTAAAATTTCTAGCAACGTTGCGAATGGAGATCGTCGCCCGGCCTTTCTCTACGCGCTTACGATGATCTGGATGGGTAGCGCCATTCCAGTGAGTCTGTTGCCAGACCCACTGGAAGAGGCTCATCGGCTCAAGTCGCTGAGCGCAGTCGGAAACGAGGTAGCCATCTGGGTTGTCCTTGAATCAATTGAAGCAACGGAACGTCATTTACGGCAAACGTCAGGAGCAACCGCAGCGGCAACATGGTTAGAATCAATCATTCAAGCCTATGACTATCTTGCCGCCATAGTTAACCTCGATGCTCGTAATGTCGCAAAAATCAATTATTATCATGCAAAGACGCTCCGCAAGTTGAGGAGACCTGATGAAGCCGAGCGTTTGCTCATGAAGATAGTAGCCTGTCATGAGCTACCTGACGCCAAACTTCAGTTAGTTCGCTTAGTAGGTCGAAGGCCTCAAGGCTACGAGACAGCAAGGCAATACGCGTCAGAGATTATCGCTACAAAGCTGGATAATGGCAACGTGTCCCCCTCAGTAATTATGGCGTTAGGCGATGCACTCAATGGCGCGCGCCAGACTTGGGCTGGCAACCTCATAGAGCAACATGAGGAGCTATTTTTGTCGGAAGCGCTGTACAGTGCAGCCATAGGTATACCGCACGGCTATCACTCTGTTGCTAGCTTTGTTCGCGCGCTAATCTGGCATGCACCGTCGCGGGTCAAAAACGTACTGGCACGCCTACCCCAGCCAACACCATGGATGCTGGACGATGACCAAAGCCGCGGTGGCTATGCGGAGATTATGCTGCTCGCAGCGACCGTCGACGACGAGCCCTCTTACCTGAATCGTGCCCTAGAAGCTTTCGAGACGCTGAAAGCGCCGGATCCTTATCAAAAGCGTAAATGGGGTGAGTCGCTTTATAAGCTCGGTCGCTACGTAGAGGCAGAGACTATCCTCGAGGCGATAGAAGATACGAGCAGCCGAATCTGGTTGGCTCATAATCTGTCGCAGGTGAAACTCGAACTGGGCAAGCTAGAGGAAGCTCTTGATCTCGTGAACGAGTCCGTCGTTGGCGCGACCGGCTTGAACGAAAAATACCGCAGCAGCTTCCTGCTGCAGCGCGTCAAGGTGAAGATCGAGCTACAGCAAGATCCAGCCGATGATATCGCCGAGGGCCAACGGTACACAACAAACCTCCGCCTTCTCGATCAGTTTTCCATGTTCTGACCTAAGCGTGTTCAAATCTCTATAACTAGGGACAAAATTCTCAGGCTGGTAATCCACCTTGTTTTACTAGAATTCAAACAGAGATATCAGATCACTAAGATGATTCTGGAACCAGACCTGACAACTAGTCATCAGCCAACCGCAATTGCTTACCGTACCAAGCTTAACTCGGTCAGTGAGTACAGAGTCTGACATCAAAGTCGTCATGCTTAAGATGAGCTTACTGAACGCTTACCTAGTAATTCTTAGAAGCGTCTAAAAGTGTATGCCCGCTCGAATCACATCGTGACGCGCCACTTTCCCCAACACTTGTCGACTAGAGATCATTACCGCTCAATCAAGAGCGGTAACGAACATATCAACTTATTTTCAGCTAGCATTTTTCAAAATTTATTTTACTAGCTCTTTGAGTTGGCGCTCCACAGAGCTTCGAATTGCACTCCGGAGTTTATCTTCTTGCCCCGCTACCTGATCGTCATAGTAAATGCGATGTATGTTAAAGCTAGCTGCACTAGCAACAATAGACGAGATAGAAGCAATATCTACGATTTTTCCGCCTACCTTAACGTTGATCTGCTGTGGGTCCCCGCCTGCTTTACATAACGGCTTATAAATCGGACGATCATATGTGTCGTAATAACATCCACCTAACCAAACATCTTTATCTTCGGCTATCTCTTGTGCAACGAAACTGCATACTGTGTGCAATTTTTCTAATCGCTCAAAGGCGGTTAACCCTCGAACAAAGTCATTTGATGCTGCGGCTTCCTCAACTACTTTCCAGATATCTATCATGGAGTAAATGTCCCGCTCAGCAATGCGGCGAGCAATAGTACTGATTGAGATATCAGGGGCCTCCTTAAAAAGATATAGAGCTCCCCAGAACAGAGTATCGTCAAGCAACATAAAGTTTTCGATATTGTCAGGATTATAAAAAAATCTAACAAACGGATGTTTAGAGTCTAATCCAGCCGCGGCTTCATTACGTTGTTCAATGAGCTCAAAAACTCGGCTCATTAACAAAGCGAACATATACTCAAGGCCGCGGGTTCGTTTGTGCAAATAGAGGGTAGGATAAAGCTGGAATAGCGTAACCGTAAACTGCTCAAGCGATACATAAGCTTTGCTATCAACATATAGATATTCACCACCGCTCTCATTTTCCCCTTTCTTTAGGTTTCGAATCAACCAATCTAAATCAATACCGCCTGATGAAACCCCCGCAAAATAGGGATCACGCTTAGCGTAGTCAAGACGATCAGCGTCGAGCTGTCCAGAGACAATCGAAGTGTAAATACATCCTTCTCTGCTTTTGTTTATCATCGCCGCAACAAGACTTGGAAACTCTTTCCCTCCCAACTGAGATAACAGCTTAGTTATCGACGACTGAGTAATGATCTTATGACTGACTTTTTCATGATTAACAGCATCTCTTAGCGCCGTCCGCTCTCCATTTGGGTCTGGGTTCCGCTTAAAATAAAACTCCATTGCTTTTTCAAAAGCATGACTGAACATGCCATGGCCCACATCGTGAAGCAACGCTGCCGCAAGACATGCCTTACCCTCCAGTGACCAATTACCATGCTGAGATTCAGGTTCAACAATTGACAGCATCTTCTTAGCGACAGAATAAACTCCTAGCGAATGAGCAAAACGAGAATGCGTAGCCGATGGAAAGACATAATCCGAGAAGCCGAGCTGCTTAACTCTTCGCAGCCGCTGGAAAAGTGGATCAGACAGTATGTTCTTCAGTTCGAGCTCACTCTCTCCCTCGAATTCAATAAATCCATGGATTGGATCTTTTATCATTTTTGAACACATAAACTGTCGAACTCCGTAAATGAATTATACTGCTAATAATTAGTCTGAACTGCGAAGACTCGGCAAACCGTAACACTAAGTCTCTTGGTGCTATCAGTCCATATAAAACAGAAGTGTTTCATGAGCAAAAACATAATATAACCTTAACTATTCTGGCCGATTAAAGCTAACGTTTACACTTATTCTCCTGCATTATTCTTACGCTATAGATAACTATTTTTTCGTATTGAATTATGCTAGCGCAATGGATCAAACCAATGTCCGTAGTCCAAAAGGCAAGCTTTTACTTACTCTCTTAGGCCCAACGATCCAAGCCGGTATAGAATTAATTTTTCTGGAGCACAGAAAACAGAAATTTCAGATGATCTGAGGCGTTAAACAAAAGAGCATACCAGTTCGACTATAGGCCGCTAAAACATCAAAAACAGGGATGCCACTAGCTTCTCAAAACATACATTAGAAAAATTTCTTTGCTTGTGATATCTACTCTAATTTTATCAGTTACAGACACTTTTAAATTTGCCTTATGAGCAAAAGGTCCTACCATGAGTTTTAGAGCTTTAAAAAACAGTTACTAATCAAAAGGATTTATACATGCTAATTTTAACGCGCAGCATCGGTGAAAACTTGCGGATCGGTGACAAAGTGACAGTGACCGTATTAGGCGTAAAAGGCAATCAGGTGCGCATTGGAATAGATGCACCCAAGGATGTTGAGGTGCATCGCGAGGAAATATATGAGCGCATTAAAAATAGCCGAAAGCTCTGTAAGCGTCCGGTAAACCCATCTTGAGCCTGGCGGCGTAGCCGTCAAGATAGTGTCCACTTATTCCTTAGTGGACATTATCTATGAGCACCGTAAGAGTAACTCGACCTTATCGTAAGCGTCGTCAATATTCCCCTGAATTCAAAGCCCAGTTGGTGGCTGAAAGCCAAAAGCCTGAAGCATCTGTTGCACGCATTGCTTTGGATAATGATCTCAACGCCAACTTACTACGGCGCTGGATTACTGAGTCAAAGCAGGCAGGTCAACAGCTACCGCCAGCGTTTGTGCCGATTAATTTGCCAGCGGCAGTTGCTCCAGCAGTGAAAAACAGCAACTGCATACGCATTGAAATTCCCCAAGCGAGTGGATCTGTTGTAGTCGAGTGGCCTGCGGAGCAGGCCCATCAGTGCGCACTATTTCTGCGCACGTTGCTGCAATGATCCGTATCAACGAAGTCTGGCTGGCAACAGAGCCACTGGATATGCGAGCTGGGCCAGATACGGCATTGGCGCGTGTCGTTCAGGTGTTTGGCTCAGCCAGACCTCATTGCGCTTATCTGTTTGCCAACAAGCGGGGTAACCGAATGAAAGTGTTGATACATGATGGCTTAGGTATTTGGCTCTGTGCTCGACGACTGAATAAAGGCAAGTTTCACTGGGGTGAAACGTGGCGCGGCAAGCAACTGCAGTTGGAGGATGAGCAGCTGGCTGCTCTGGTGCAAGGGCTGCCTTGGCAGCGCCTGGGTGCGGCTAGCGTTATCTCAGTTCTGTAACCATAAACTGACATCTCAGACCATCATCAACATGGCGAATCGTCACAACAATTATGTTTTGGCATACTGCTTGGTATGTCAAAACCTCTCGATCTTACCCAGCTCTCTGCCGACCAACTCCGAATCTTAACCACGGAGTTGATGGCGTCGCTGGCCGCTAAGGAAAAATTATTAAGCCAAAAAGATCGAGTGATCGTACATCGCGATGCGGTCATCGAAAAGCTGAGCCATGAACTGGCGACTCTGAAACGTCATAAGTACGCTCAGCGCAGTGAGCAGATGAATGCTCTTCAAGCCAGCCTATTGGATGAACTCGTTGAGGGTGACCTTGCCGCCATTGAAATAGAACTGGCTCAGCTCTCTGTTGTAGACGCTCCAGCGCAAGCTAAAAAACAACCCAAGCGTGCTCCTCTGCCTGCAGAATTGCCACGTACGCTGATTCATCATGAACCTGAAAACACTCAGTGCAGCTGCGGCTGTCAGCTCAAGCGTGTTGGCGAAGATGTCAGTGAAAAGCTGGATTACGTGCCAGGCGAGTTCACCGTAGAACGCCATATTCGCGGTAAATGGGCCTGCACGCAGTGCGAAACTCTAATTCAAGCACCAGTACCAGCTCAAGTCATCGACAAGGGCATTCCAACTGCAGGTTTACTGGCTCAAGTGCTGGTTGCCAAGTACTCAGACCACTTGCCTCTGTACCGTCAAGAACGCATCTTTGCTCGTTCTGGCTTCGCTATTCCACGCTCAACTTTAGCCGAGTGGGTTGGAGCCTGTGGTTTGCATCTGCAGCCCTTGGTTGATGCTCTAAGAAGCACCTTGTTAGAGCACAACGTTTTGCACGCTGATGAAACGCCAGTCAACATGCTGGCTCCAGGCAAGAAAAAGACGCACAAAGCCTACGTCTGGGCCTATTGCACGACGCCATTCTCGGATCTGAAAGCGGTTGTTTACAACTTCGCACCGACTCGCGCGGGTGAGCATGCACGAAATTTTCTGGGCGGCTGGCAAGGCAAGTTAGTCTGTGATGATTATTCAGGCTACAAGGCTGGTTTTGGTAACGGCATCACTGAAATCGGCTGCATGGCTCATGCACGGCGCAAGTTCTACGATCTGCACGAAGCGAATCAAAGTACCCTTGCTGCACAAGCCCTCGAATATATCGGTCAGCTATATAGGGTCGAGCGGGAGGCAAAAGATCTGCCGCCCGATAAACGACACGCCATCAGGCATGAAAAATCTCGGCCGATTGCTGATGCGCTGCATCAATGGATGTTGGCTCACCGCCAGAAAGTACCGGATGGCTCCGGCACGGCCAGAGCATTGGATTACAGCCTCAAACGCTGGACAGCGCTGACGCGTTATCTGGATGATGGAGCTGTGCCCATCGATAATAATTGGGTAGAAAACCAGATCCGTCCATGGGCGCTGGGTCGCTCCAATTGGCTGTTCGCCGGCTCACTGAGAAGTGGGCAGCGCGCTGCTGCGGTGATGACTCTGATCCAATCAGCTAAACTCAACGGGCATGATCCGTATGCTTATTTGAAGGATGTTCTGACCCGTCTGCCCACACAGAAGAACCATGCGATTGATGAGCTGTTACCGCACAATTGGGAACCGGTGATCGTTAGCAAGGTGTGATGGCCGGACGCTTACAAAGCTCTCAGGGTTAGCTTCACCTATTTTATAAATATTCTTGCACCTTATGCAGATATCTTACGCTTTTTTTCAGCTTACTACATGCAAATAGTCAATGATTCCAGCTATCTCATACAGCGATATTCGGAATCATTTTAGGACATGGTCAGCTAGCGATGAGCGAGCATTAAAAACTCGTTACGCTTACAGCTTTTGTAACAAACACTTCTTGCAAACCTGATAAATTCAGACCGTATTTTGGGGAAATACATGAGCAAGTATCAAGCTGGGTTTGATCTGCGAGAGCTTTAGCGGCATAAGCTCGTAGTTTTGCCGGAGTGACACGTCGACGCTCCTGGGCACGACGCACCAAGTTACCGACTGCGCGAGCGTGGTCTGAAAGGACTGTTTGACGCAAAGCAGAAGGCGGTTGTCGCGGCCTTTCTTTTTGTGGCTGAGCCAGACGGCTACCAGCCATCAACGCACCTGGCGCAAACAACCCAGGCTGCTTTTCACAATAGTCATCAAGCATGTTTTCTGGCCCACCAGCGACCAATCCATCAATAGCTGCACGCAAGAGATCATCAATAGGACGAATGGAGCGAAGGCGATACTGGAGGACTACCAATGCTCGCTTGTTGGCGCTACGAATCTCATCATCAAGGCGCTCAAGATACTCCTCAATGCGAGTAAGCTCATTGAGTCGAGATAAGTCTCGCTCAAAAGCAGTTTCACCCTTAGTTTGATCCCCATGAGCCCAACGTGTCACATACCATTCTATCAATCTATCTCGATGTTCTGGTCGCTCGCTGAGTTCCTCTACCGCTGCCAGAATCTGTGGGCGTCGTGAAAGAGGATGCTCTTGGGTGCGAAGCTCCTTGTAGTCCCCAATAAAAACTTGTTCGACATACTCACGAAAAAACTTGCGCACATATTCAGCGGTAGTTTCCTGAGTGGCTATTGAGGACATCAAGTCTCGCACGCTGGTACCGGTGTTACGGATATGCACCAATAGATTTCGGCATTGCTCAGCAGCTTCCCTGAACAGATCCGCACCCGCTTCGCCTTTCAGAACACTACTAATAGCCGCATCGATTGAGCGAATTTTACCTGAAACAAAAACCGGACCAGTGTCTGCGAAGTTGATCAACAAACTGAGCAGTTGGCTAACGGCGGGAGACATCGAGACAGTGTGTGCCAAACCATATCTTTCAGTCCGCAACCACCCTGATTCCACAAGACGGTGAAAATAGCCCAAAGCTCGAGCATTTAGAGGCGTGCCCGGTTCTTCACCATCCTCTGGTTGCCAGACTGGGGCAAACTCGATGTGGTCCAAGATATCCTGCACAATATCGCGCTGCACAAAGCCATAACTTGGAGGCAACGGAGCATCAGGCCCAAAGCGGCGGCGATGTAAATTAGAGAGAAGGGACCAAAACCCATGCCGGTTAGCTGATGCCAGTGGGCTGAACAATCGATCGGGAACCCGTACAAGAAGGTTACCGCTTTCTCCGGCTAGCGATCGAACATCCACTGTCGCAGTTCCTCCATATTTTCAACCGCCAACTGGTACTCCGGCGGCAGCTGTCGCTTAACATCAGTCGCAGCTCTCAAGTCTTGGATAAAATAACTCAGTAATGCTGCTCGGCAGCGATCAACCCGAGCGGATGTGTTTGAAAAATACTCGAGACAGACCACCTCTTGCTGATCGAGGCTCAGAGCAGGGTGAGCTATTAGCCGAACATCCAGAACAGTGTTCCATGCATTATCATCTACACTTTTACGCTCGCTTTCCTTTTCAAGAATTTTGAGATTCTCGATACGTCCCAGTACGTAATCACGGAACTCCTGCTTGTCCGCACAAAATCCGCGCACATGCCAGCGCCGACCAGCGCGCACTAAACTGTGTGGTGAAATCTCTCTCTTATGGGGTTTAGGGTTTCCCATGGAGCGGTAACTCATTTGTATCCGACGCGAAGTTTCGATGGCTTCGGATAGCAACGCGAACGTCTGAGGCTCGGGAACAGACATGTCCGGAAACGCATTCCAGAGCCCCAGTCTCTTGGGTGGGCCACTAATCGCATGCGGTAGCTCCACCAAGGATAGGTACTTGGCCAGCATTAGCGATGCGTCAAAGCTGCTTCGATAAGCTGCCGCTGTGGCGTGATAGCTACGTGTAACTGTGTTCCACTCCATCCAAGCGGGGTGATCTTCGCGGAACGCCCGGATAAGCTGGCTTGCCCGGGTTATTCCTATGTCCAGCACCTCCCTCAAACGAGCGTTATTCAATCGTCCCTCCCATAGGAGGAGAGCTCGAAGTACATCGTATCGATAGGCTTGCTCACTGGACATGTAATGACCCCTCACTCAGAAACGCTAATTTAGGCCTGTCGCCACCCAAAGCATCTTACAACAAAAGACAAGACACACTATGTTGAATCTTACACTATAATACAAGCATGGCTGCGCCTTTCTCTTAATGAGTCGACTCTTACATCGGCAAACTACTCAATCCGCTCTTTAGGCTCAATATCTTCGGCCCGAGTTTTATGATGATTTGATATAGTCCCGAGATCCGCATCACAGCCTACACCGCAAGCTACGGCATCAAAAAGTGCTGATTACGCAGGATTATTGTTACGCGTACAGCTTGCACTGGAAGAGCACAAGCTTTATCTCCCCTGGAGAAAGAACTCAGCACATACTCAGTCAATGCCTAGGAAATTTAGTACAGTTTTAAACTCTCAACATACAAGCTGGTAACGCAACAATCTATTTCCCATAGCTAAATCTCATTAAACATGGAAACGCATGTCCGACTCTCCAGCTAGCAATGCAACCTTCAGATGTTAGTTTAGAATTTCGAATATAAAGATACGATATAACATCAACCAAATAGTACTCATAAGCACACGCTAAAAGAAAATTAATTAATTTCCTTTACACACATATTAATTTTAAAAAAACATCTAGAAAAATATGTATTTTCAGCTATTTATGATAAAGTACACCTCATGAATTATGCGGAATTTAAAAGACATATGGGGAAAGCAGGTCTGGCAAACAGAGAGTTTGCAGAATTGATTGGTGTGCATGAAAAAACCATATCAAATATGTCTAAAAGAGATAATGTGCCAAACCATATGGCAGCCTTGATTTTATTAATGGGCCTATTAGCTGATAAGCATATTGCTTTCAGAGATGATTTATTATTTTTAGAATTAAAAAAAGCTAACCCAAGGGGTAAATCTTTTAATAGAAAGGGTCACAGTGATGTCTAAAGTAGAAAGTTATACAGAACAGCTAACAATGTCAGAAATGTCTTTCTATTTAGGGGAAAACGATTTCGGTTATGTTTACCCTCAAGGCAATGTAATAGATATAACGAAAATCAAAGATGCCTTAAAAAAAGCAGGTGGAAAACCTAAAGATTGCGATTTAAATGACTACGCTAAAGGCGGTACGGGAAGAGCAAAACCAGAGTACATAATTACGCTAAAAAATGACCCGTCCACACTAATTGTTATAGAGTGTAAAAAAACAGTAAGAAACCATCAATCAGAAAAATTAAATAAACCAAACAGTTATGCTGTAGATGGATCTCTTTATTACTCAAAGTTCCTAAAACATGAGTATAATATTATTGCTATTGGTGTTAGCGGCACAGAAAAAAGCAAGTCATCAGTAGATGTGTATTACTGGCCTAAAGGGCAAGACACTCCTCTTCGTCAAAAGAAGCTACATAACATATTCTTAACCCCTGAGAACTATTTAAATGCAATTATTGGTGAGAAGATCTCAAAAAGTTACTCTTTAGATGAAATAAGAGAAACTGCTATTGATTTTCATAATAAATTAAGAACAATTAAAGTTACAGAACGCCAAAAACCTATTTTCATTGCTGGAATATTAATAGCGTTAGAAGACAAAGACTTTGCTAAAGACTATATTAACCTTTCAAGTTTTAACTTTGTAATGGCAGCACTAAGCAATGCTATTGATAATGTTTTAGATGTAAGTGATATAACAAAGCAAAAGAAAGAAAACATAAAGTCATCTTTTAAGTCGATAAGTCAAAATGAAAAACTTAAAAGCATACCAGTAGGCACAGACAACTCTATTACATGGTACATAGAACAGCTTGAAATGAAGATAAAGCCTATGATGAATAATGCTGACTCTTCTTTAGATGCTTTAGGTATTTTTTATCATGAATTTGTAAAATATAGTGGTGGGGATGGTAGTGGCCTAGGCATTGTCCTGACTCCTCAACACTTGACAGAGTTCATGTGCGAGCTCGCTGAAATTGATGAAAACAGTTACGTAGCTGATATTTGCTGTGGTAGCGGTTCCTTCTTAGTGTCAGCAATGAATCAAATGTTTAAAAAAACATCTGATCCTCTGAAATATGAAAATATACGTAAACATCAACTTCATGGAATAGAATTAGATCCTGATCTTTATGTTCTAGCAATTGCTAATATGATTATCCGTAAGGATGGAAAGTCTAACATTATTCACGGTGACTGTTTTAATTCCAGTACGATAAAAGCAATGCAATCATCAGTAAAAAAACAAATTAATCATGATGGCAAAATAACAGAAGAAAATATTGGTTTAACTGCTGGCCTGCTAAACCCTCCGTACTCTCAAAAAGATATTGTTGAGCTTGAGTTCGTAGAGCAATTATTGAAACTATTAGTTAGGGGTTCAAAGGCGGCCGTAGTTGTTCCTATGTCATGCGCTATCGGCACGAGATTTAAAGATGTACGCAAACGTCTTTTTGATAAGCATACTCTTAAAGCAGTTTTCTCAATGCCTGATGATATATTCTATCCCACTGCAACTAACGTATGCGTAATGGTCTGGGAAGCACACAAACCACACGACTCATCCGTACAGACATTCTTTGGATACTGCAAAGACGATGGATTTGTTAAACGTAAAAAACTAGGTCGAATAGACGCATTCGGTTTTTGGGAAGGTGTTAAATCTAGCTGGATGAGGCTTTATAAAAACTCAGAAGAAAAGCCTGGACTCTCAGCAAAAAAAGAAGTCAAACACTCTGATGAGTGGCTAGCTGAAGCGTATATGAGCACAGATTATACAACATTAAATAAGTCAGACTTTGAAGCTACAGTTCGAGACTATTTTTCACATTTAGTTAAAGAAGGTATTTCTCATGAAAGTTAGGGATATTTTCAAAATAAAATATGGTGTTAACCTAGAACTTGACAAATTAAACATTGTATCCAAAGATGAGCCTGGAGTTAATTTTGTAGCCAGAACCTCAAGAAATAATGGTGTTGTTGCGAGAGTCGCACTCATAGATGGAGTAAAGCCTAATCCAGCAGGTACTTTAAGCTGTGCTGGTGGAGGCTCTGTATTATCTACATTCGTTCAAGAAGAACCATATTACAGTGGTCGTGACTTATATATATTAGAACCTATATCGAATATGACTATTCAAGTAAAATTATTTTACGCCTATTTAATTGGTTTAAATAAATATAAATATAGCTACGGGAGACAAGCAAATAGGACTCTAGGTGAAATAGAGCTACCAACAAAAATACCTGACTGGGTTCATTCTTTTGACTTATCCGAATATTATAAATTAATCGTAACCAATGTTAAAAGCTCTCCGGAAACAGATACTTATAACTGGTTAGATTTTAGATTAATGGATATTTTCAATTTTTCTAAAGGAAAGCGCCTAACTAAAGAAGATATGTCCTTAGGCAAATTGAATTACATTGGAGCTATATCTGAAAATAACGGCATACGTCAAAAAATTGATGGCAAACCTACTCATAAAGGTAACTGTATAACTGTTAATTATAATGGCTCTGTTGGAGAAGCTTTTTATCAAAAAGAAGAATTCTGGGCCTCAGACGACGTTAATATTTTAAGATTAAAAAGCACAGAATTAATATTAACAAAATATATAGCTCTTTTTATTTGCACAGTAATAAAAGCCAATAAATATAGATTTGGATATGGCAGAAAATGGACTTTAGAGAAAATGAAAGAATCAATTATAAAGTTACCTGCCACAAAACAACGATTACCAGACTGGGAATTCATGGAGAGTTATATAAAGAGCTTGCCATATTCAGATAAAATATAATTTTAAATGATAACAATTTAATATGGGCTTGGCTGTTGAGCCGTCAAGATAGTGTCCACTAAGCAATAAGCGGACACTATACCGTCAGATTCAAGCTAGGCTAATCCGGCGCTTACAGCCCACCAAATTTTACGTATAGTTATTTGATTTCCTTCTAAAGAAGCGATCAAAACCATACTCTTCATCTGATTATAAATTACTTAACTAAGCGCAGATGTGGTTTGCTAGATATCTGGTAAAGCTTGGTTAAGTCACTTTCCGACAAACCAAGAACCTCTTGAATCTGACTTACGCTGTAATTTAAATCGTTAATATGCAGCTCTATTATATCTTTTGTCAGCATCGGTACCTCACGCTCAAATTCCAGCTCAGCAGGCTCCTGCAGCCTGTAGCCCAAACGACTTAGCTGACGCCACATATAATCCGCTTGAGGTTTCTGTATAGCGCCTATTTTCGAGGCGCGATATAGAAGTGCTGCCATTGAGACCCTCCAAATAGGCTTTAAAGCAGCAAGAGCTTGAATTGAAGTATTTTTAAGCGCATAAAATATATCTTGCTGTGGCATTAAAAAGGCAGCAGCAAACTCATTTGCCTCGTCTTCCATGCTCGCACTAGGCTGCCTATGCATCACTAAGTGTCCCAGCTCATGCGCCAAAGAAAAACGCATTCTATCTGCTGGCTGATTTTTGTTTAAAAAGATGCACGCCGGAATGCCTTTTACAGCCATCGTAACGCCATCCACACTATTACCTGGGAAGTCGCATAAAAAAATAAGCACACCTGCTCTTTCTATTATTTCGACAAGATCGCGTATAGGGCCATTAGGAATCATCCATGTTCTTCTAACAAGTGCAGCTACCTTCTCGGCATCACCAGCATATTCCTCAATATCGAAATACGGTACTTCAAATTCACTTTCAATATCGATGGATTTTAACAAGCGCCTATAATGAATAACTCTCAGATTCATTTCAGACTGAATATACTCAAGGGTGCCCTGCGTTGTTCTCGCTTTTTTTCTGTAAGCATGGACACTTATAGGCAGACCATAAACCCTTTCTGAGCCATAAAAATATGAAACAGGAAAGTTTAAAGCATCAGAAAGCTTCTCTAGTGCGTCAGAAGAGGGTTCTGTCAGTGCATTCTCAAGTTTGGACAGATATCCTTGCGTAACGCCAGATAACTTGGCCAAGCCACTCTGGCTTAGCCCTCTAAACTGGCGCGCAAGCTGAAGTAGTTCTGAATTGAATTGCTTATTCATTACTAATGAAATCTTTATCTAAGACTGTGCTAGGTATTTCTTGAGGCGATACTTTAACCGATGCCAATTTCCTTCTAGCAACGCTTTTATCTTGCTCATTTTCGGTTGACTCTGGTTTAACTACTTCGACCATGCTGCTGTTATATATAACATGATCCCAAATCATTACATCACCATTACGCCTGATAAATTTAATTTCATTAATTTCAGTTTCAAGCTTATTGAGCACATAAACCAACTCAGTCCTTGCTGCTTCTGGAATGCCTAGAATTAGCTGCTCTGGATCATGGAATGCGACTGCCATCTGTGTAGGATAATTACTACTCATTCCACTTGCATCAGCTTTCTTAAAACGAAAGGCCATAACTTGCCCTATCATAAACAAGCAAGAGTTATTTGACCTACTTACATGCATTTTCGGCAGTGGGTCTAAAGCAGCCTCAAGAGCTGCGGTGACCAAGTCCCATACTACATTTGCTCGTGTTCGAGCACAGTACAAGTGCCGCTTCGGGGTTTTCAAGTACCCTGCCCACGCCTCTAAGACAGCTTCGCTGATCAGCGAGCTATAAGGGCTTATCAAAGATTCTAGATCGTCATTAGAAATAGCTGCCATACGGACACCTTGCTTGTTTTTAAGCAGGATACACCACTACAAAACCAACATCAAATTATTCACCAAACTATTCATATCGATATTTTGGAACGTAAGCACCTTAATTTAGGCTTGCTTGTTGCCATAAAGCCAGCAAAGATATCTGAAACGGTCACCGCAGATAGCTGGATAAAATCGCTTTTTAGAAAACTCACTCCATCAAATAAGCAGCTAAGACTTCACTATATTTTTCCAGTCATTTTAGCACGCAGTAGCGCGCTCCAACACTGTCTAGACTGCAACAAACTTTTATCCTAGCCATGGTGGAGATGGTAGCCAATACGCCCGATTTTCCCAAGTGACGGAGAAGCCATCACCGGTCTGCACCAGGCCCGCTTTTAAAGCCTTCTTGGCCGAATTTATGTTCACGCCGTGGAAGTATGCCATCGCAACGGAGACCCATTGCACCCTGCCAGGCTCACTGTCATCGCCATACCCCATTAGCGTCAACAACTCTGCCTCCAGGCTTTTTCGCCGCCGTCGCTTTGCTTCGGAACTGCTTGCGCTCGACAGCTCAATATCAACGTCATGTGCCTCTCGAAGATACCCCACAAATCCCGAAATCGCTGCTCTTTGGCCAGGTTTTTTGGATAGATAGATATCAAGGCTCTTTTGATTTGGTAGCCCATTTTGAAAGTTCTCTGCGGTTACACCTAATAGGGTAGCCGCTGGCGTCAGAGCTAGTCTGATTGATTTCAGTGTGGTCTTCTCATCCTTCAGACGGCCGTACATCATTTCCAGATAGCCATCCAGTAACACTCGCTGAGTTGAACCGGGCACAAAGCGTTCCTGTATAACAGCAATCCTTCGGCGCTCCGAATCCTCGGTTTTTGCAACCTCATCTATGACAACAAGTCCTGATCCCGCCATCCAGCGCATAGGTAATAAAACACGCCGGAGCTTGGCAGTTCCAAATAGGCCTAGCAGTGCTCTATAGTCAGGAATATCAGCCCACTGTTTCTCGATATCACAAAAAAACTTCAAGTAGCGGTGGATGGTCTGAGCCGCCTTTGCTTCCCCCGCATGAGCCAACAGCCACTGGCCAAACACAGTAAAATGGTCCGCCATGATCTGAGTTGAGAAAGCGGTACAACCCATCCGCAGCCGTTTTCCCAACAACTCTGACCAATAACAGCGCTCACATCGACTACCATAGCCTGCAGGCATGGGCTGCTGACATTGCGCGCAGGGGATTTCACCAAACTGGTGGCACTTCTCACAAAGCAGATGACCGTTAACATCGGGCCTCAGCAGCCGATGACGATGGCACGCACGACAAGTTGCGTGATCAACGATAATACACTTTGGGCAAACCCGTAGATCATGCCCAAGTCGGCTTGACCTAGCGAGCCTGTGCGAAAGGGTGCCGCATGATTCGCAGTTCTCTGGCTTCCTAAAATAAGGGCTGCAAGCATTACAAACTGGCCCATAATCCGTTAGCTTGCCTATTGCATAGTCTGTCTTTCCACAGCGCACACACGGCTGATCACTGTCACACTTACGACATACAGCAGTCTCCTCGCTCCTCAAGAGCCGGGCAACGCACCCGCACCGAGAACATGCCCGAGGCTTAAACTCTCGTGCGTAACAGGTCGCGCAATATCGGTGCCCACGATAATGCCGATGCGCTCTG
Source organism: Desulfuromonas sp. (assembly GCA_034006225.1). Taxonomy (GTDB): domain Bacteria; phylum Desulfobacterota; class Desulfuromonadia; order Desulfuromonadales; family Desulfuromonadaceae; genus Desulfuromonas. Next base: position 21,991 of record JAVETC010000037.1, read on the forward strand.
ATCATTTGCCTTCCGCACTCATCGCAACCGAGCTTGCTTTCCATACCCATCAGGACCTCATAGCCATCTTGCGCTGTAGGCGGGCATACATTCGCATAACAGCCTGCTTTGAGCGTGGCGAAGATAAGGCATCTGTATTCCCGCAATCCACTTCTTTTCTTGGAACGGCACCGCTAGGCAATGACGCAATCACCTCCAAGATTGTCTTAGGAACCCACCTGCATACCCCCGCGAAAGTGGCTTGGGTAACCGAAGCATGTACAGCGGACTCCAAAAACTTGTCTGGACCAGCATTGATTATCATCCAGCATCCTGCAAGCAGTGGAGCCCGCTCACCCACAGTCAGCATTTCAAGGGGTAGCCCTGTGATCGGTGGCAACGTAGGAGTCACGCCCATTCTCTTAACCATGACCGCTAGGTTATCGCTGGGTCGCAACGCCACTCTGCGCAGAACATGCAGAAAATATCGTGACAGTCGGAACCACTCTTGAGAAGAAAGCTCCTCTTGGCCGTAATATCCAAAGCCGTCCCGAATCACACTGTCTGCGATCTCCTGAAACGCATAAGAGGCGGCATAGTGCTCAACAAGACTTGCTGCCCTCAAGTCATGCTTACAGACTGCGCAAACAGCAAGGTGCTTATCTTCCGCTAGCAGCCGGTGTGGCTGCACTGGTGCATCACAGTGACAGCAACGGTCATGTAGTAGCACATCGTGTACTGGACAGCCCACATGCCAAGCTAACCGCCACCGCAAACGGTAGTAGGGTTTCCGGTCCTCAGAAAGACAAGCTGGGCAGAACTGTAGTCCACCCAACCGCTTTCTATTTTTTTGTCCTAATGCCAGCACCCAAGGCCAGACAGCCAGTTGGTCTAACGGCCCCGAAGTGATAAGCGACCCCGTAGGCCGAAGGCTAGCTGCTTCAAAACTCTGCACATTAATGCAAGATGCTTTTTCCAGAGTTAACAGACGCTCCTCACTCATCCCTCGATCTATGTCAGTCGTCCAGACCCGCCACTTAGGCCATACGTTGCCCGTCAATACCAAAGGGTCACAACCATTTTCAAGCGCAGCCCTAGATAGCCAAGAAGATAAAGACTCATCCTCTTGTAATGCTACGTTTATGGGCCAGCTAGCCATCAAGCACCAATCTCTCGGATGCCACGTGTGGGCCTAACCCAAGACTTACTTTTAACTATTTCAGGCGTAATGCACTCCTCACCTGACTCAATTGCCGCCTTGGAGCATTCAACCAATAGCCGATGTAGATCCCCAAGATTGCCACCAGAAATGGCATGGAATAAAGATGCCAATTCTGGCTGATGAAGTCTCGATGCTTTTTTTAGCGGTAACGCTTTTTCAAACGAAGCCAGAAGCTTCTGGAAGTCTTTGTTTAATGCCCACAAAGGAAGGCTCACAACGTCAAATCGACTCGCATGTTGCGGATCACTATGAAGCACTCGCACAGCTTCTCTAGTGCCAACTCCCACGATTGGAATACAAAGCTCATTGCATAACAACTTTATGGCATTCATTACCTCGCGCTGCTTAGTTGCTGTGCCTGTCAACAATGAATGAAACTCATCAATAACTAGCAGTCGAACTTGGCAGGCGCGGAAAAGATGGATTACTTGGTAACGAAGTTTCGCCGTAGAGTCCGTTGCTCGATAGGGGGCGAAGAACCTTTCAAGCAGAGAAATGTACAAACCTTTTTCATCTGCCGAGGGCGGAGCCTCGGCCAGAATTATAGGCTTTATCGCATCAGCATCATCGTTGACGTAAGCTTTGCCGCATAAATCATAAAAGCGCCGAATAATTGTTGTTTTTCCATTGTTTGATTCGCCAACAATAAGCAAGCTAGGCATACGTGGGCGCTTTGGCTTATCCATTAGAGCATTAAGCGAATCCATTATTAAACGAGCGTTATCGTAGCCAATCCATCTAGGCTCATCGAGAAAGACCAATCTGTCCTTAGCTGAAAGCGCCATAATGTGCTGGAAGTCAGGATGTATATGACTGAACTCACTCATGCCATATCCTCAAAAGTATCAATATCACCATCAACTAAAAGATTGTCGTAAACCTGTTCTGTCTGCTTTAACGGTGCTGGCTTAGCGCTTTCTGTCACTGACGGAAGCACCTTAGATACAGGCTTTTCATGCTCTAAACGTCTTTGTGCCTGACGGCGTGCTTTTCTACTTTTTTGTTTAGCTTGCTCAACCTGATCTCTAAGCTCTGTAATAGCTCGAAGGATTTCATGCTCATTAACATTTTTGAAACCTTGTTTTTTCAGACGCTCTTTTGCTTGTATAAACTCCCATACACTCATCGAGGGCAATGACTGGTCAGCGAAAGGTACTTTGTAATATTGCTTTAAATCAGGATCAAAAAACCAGAGCACACTAACATCACGAGGATCACGCCTGAAAACCAGCTTTTGTTTTTGACCAGTACTTTTATCCTTAGCATTAATCCAAGGGCGCAGCGCCTCGGCGTAATACGTCAAACCATCTACTGTCACACCGAAAGTTTGAACAGTTCTGTAAAATGAAGGCAAAAAATCAAGCAACACACTCATGGCATCAGTAGGACGGCTCGGAACACCTACTCCCATATCAATGCCATCACCGAATATACCTAATTCCCATTTTTTCAATGGGGTCATTTCTATGCCAGAGTGAACTCGCTGGTGATACACCTTGCAAATAAACGTCATAAGCCAGACCTCGAACTCAGTTCGCGTCATCGCAGCCTGTTTATCAGAATCGTACCCATCTCTGTCTTTTATAGACGCAAAAGTTGTACCTGGAAGCACGTGAATCTCACGCAGTAACGTTCCTAAAAGTCGCTCAATATGGCCTCCATACCGAGGCTGTTTTACTGGGCGAAACTCAAGATTAATCCCATAAGCAAGGCAAGATTTTTGAAAGCCATCTGAGCGAAAATCTGCGCCGTTATCAACATGGATAGTTCGGGGTACGCCCCATACTGGCCATTGAACATCTATATCATGTGTTATCAACCACTCTTCTTTTGGCAAAATAGAACTGGCCACGCACATAGCGACAGAAGTTTCAGAGGGCGGGTCAAAAGAAAGATAAAAACCTGTAACCGTTCGAGTGCAAACATCAATAGCCAGTGTAATCCAAGGACGCCCAATCGGTAGGCGATGGATATCGTCAACTAAAATAATATCCGCAGGAGTATGGTCTATCTGAATGACCGCCAAAGGGTAATCAGCATGCGGAAAGCTACCGGGAGCGGGGGTGAAGCGATTAATAGCCTGCTCTCTATACCCACGAGAACGCAGTCTTTCTCTCTCGGGGATTTCAGATATTCGCGCCCTGATAGTTGTATGCGATGGCGGGTCAATTCCTCTCTCATGACATTTTCGCATCACTTCTATCACTGCGTGCTTTGGTGAGGGCCTTTGGGGCGTGAGATAAAAATCATCAATCACTTCTCTTATAATACTTTCAGCATCTGGAGAAGTTCGACGATTACCAATCTTCCAGCCACGCTTTCCAGGTATCAACGAAGTAACTGAACCTGTGCTATTAAATCTCTTTAGCCAACGATAAAGCGTTGAAACATCAACACCCACCTCTTCAGCTCGAAACTCTGCATCATCCCTACCAATTGTTAACTTTCCGGCAAGGGGGCTAATAGCCGCATATCGTTTTTGCGCCACCAACCAATCTTCATCTGCTATATCAGTCAGCTCTACGTGCTCTACAATATTTCTATCAGGATTTCTTAACTCACCAACCCGAAGATTAGCAGTTCGCCCAGAACTCAAGTCAGTTGCAATAACGCATTCAAAATCCAGTACTTGAATGATCCGAAAGACTCGATCATCCCTTTGCACGACAGAACCAATATTGATACTCACTCGATCTCTTTGAGGCTTGTATGCTTCCTTGGCCATAAAGGTTTCATACTCATGAGTCATAATCTGGCACCCACAGCTCAGTTGTGTTGGAAAGCGGAGTCGTAATATCACAGTCAAGCTTTCTAATTGCGATCAAATGCATGATATGTGCCTGCCCTTGGCTTTGGTAAATACCTGTAAAATGACGCGATAACAAATAATCTACAGTGCAAGCACCCATTTGTGAGACTGTGTTCATTACATGTTCAGAATCTTGCTGATCAAACTTCATGCGGCCATAGCGCTCTAAATATCGTATGTTTTTCAGAGCGCAATCTCTTATTCTGCCCTCATCAAAAATACGAAATCGCCACCCTTGCTCCAGCGCATATCGGTATGCTGCTTTCCACTTTGGAAGCCAGTCACGCCAATTTGAACGCCACTGCTCCTCTGGCTTAACCTCCACCAACATAGGCTTAGGATAATCTACGTGCGATCTTGAACCGAGCCTGTAGTAAACCAAAAAGTCTGGTGTGTATGTGTACTGCTGTCCATTACGCCCCAAAAAAGGGACTTCTACTGGCTGCGGGATAACATCAAGCACAGACAGTAGAAATTCACAGCGCATAATGAAGTCACGTTCAAGTGTCGATTCAAAAGCGATAGCTGTTGAATTTCTAAAGGCATAGCGCCCTGAAACACTTCGTCTTGTTGGCTTAATTTTACGGACTTGCGTCGGGGTAATTCGAGGTTCGTCGCAACTATTTCTACTATTTTTCAGTTTCATCGCGCTTATTCCTGTAAATACGTTGCAATAATTTCTTTATTATCTGCATGAAGACGCCATAACATGGTTATGATTGTCGCATCTATTTCCGTATCTTACAAAAAGCACCGATGAGATTGAAAACACGCTCAACTTACCTGTGCTGGGTCTGTTACCGCTGGTGGCAAAAGCTGACCGCAAACAAGTCGCCAATCTGTTCCATGACGACAAAAATAAAAACTTCTCCG
>JAVETC010000038.1:0-26601 GCA_034006225.1 Desulfuromonas sp.
TCGCGGTGGACACCCTTGCCGTCCGGCTAATTGTTCCCCTTGCCGGGCCAATAGAGGACTTGCACCTCCAAGTCACCATTCAGCTACCACAGCTGAATGGATGGTGCTTACGCACCACGCGCCCTGCAGGGCGCACCATTAAAAAAGCCCCGCTTATTAAAAGAGGGGCTCGTGGATATTGAATGGTGGATCATCTGTTTTTGTTGAGTCTATTTTTCGGCGACAGCAGCAACCTCTTTAATATCTGGCAATGGGGTTTGAATCTGGTAATCAGTATTTTCCAAGATCACTTGCATCGCTCTATTGCTCTGTGGCGAAAACAGAATCGGTGCGGCTAAGTTTAATGTTATATCACACTGCCTGGACACAGTAACGACAACTAAAGCAAAGCACTTTCCTTCGCCATCAATCCCAAGTGTCGCTCGTTCGCTATCCTCCGGAACCACGAGATAAGTGGGGAAAAAATTAGTCGGATCAGTTAATACTAATGCCACTTGGGGATCTTCTACACTTTGGATCCAGAACAGTGGGCCCTCTTTTTCATTGGGCATAACCACAAAATCACGCAACTCTTCAAAACCTATCAAACCTTCTGGAAAAGTCAGTACAGAGGAAGGATCGTATTCTATTTCACCAAAACGGCTTACTATCTTGTTCATTTATCCCCCTTGGGTTGTGGCAAAATGTTACTTAGAGCGTCAAGGTCTTCGAGTGACCAGCTAGTTGCAGCCCGGTTTTGCTCGAGGATTATGTCGTATACCTCTTGGCGATGAATTTTTTTACTGCGCGGCGCATCTATACCAATGCGAATAGAACCACCCTTTATATCAACTATAGTCAGCTTAATATCGTCACCGATAATTATACCTTCGCCAACCTTTCTGGTAAGAACCAGCATACTCTATACCTTTCCGAGATTATCCGCACTACTCTAAGCGCCCAATAATACGCAGGGCTACTCTACAGATAATCCATTATCGACAAACTAGAAACCTTACCGGTTACATTTAATGCAGCTTCTAGAGCCGTTTCTGTCTGGGTAATTTCGGTAATTACATCGATAAGATCTGCATCTTCATAGCGTGAAAGAATTTGCTCAAGATCGACTAAAACCCCCTCTAAATGCTCTTTTGAGGTATCTATCCTTTCGGCATTATTCCCCATAAGACCACGCGCACTACGTGTTTGATCAGCGGTTGATTCGAGAGTAGTAAGCAATGAATCCAGAGTTGGAATCTCAGTCAGTTGAACAGGGCTACTGTCACTATTCAACAAAGAAACAGCTGCAATAACCGCTGGAGGGCCTGCACTTTCTTCATAGGTAAGAACTGGCTCGCCTGCTGCGTTAAAATCAGCAACCGGAGTGCCGTCACTGTGTAAGTACATAGGCTGTGTAGTATCTAAAGCGGTAATACCATCGAAAGCGGTAACCACACCAGGAGGGTTGAGAGTATTATATCTTTCGATAGTCAACACCTTTCCATCTGTATCAGTCGCAGTATGCAAATTAATTGGAGCTCCTTCAGTAGTGAGTAGTGGGACATCATTACCAGAACTATCCACTAGCGGATTGCCAGAACCATCCACTGCAATGGGAGTATAGTTACCGTTACCATCAACAGCAATCTCACCACTTGCATCTCTGCGGTAATCAATACCATCAGCTGGTAAGGCATCATTCCCATTGTAAACCTGCCCACTTTCACCCCGAATAGCGCGCTCAAGATTGGTTAAAACCTCAAACACGTTCATGCCGGTTTGTTCCAAAACACCATCGCCATCGGAGTCGCTCATGCCCATAAATAACTTGGCACCATCTAGATTGGTCTGCACATATTCCCCAGGAGCGGACTCCAGTTTTTTTACGTTCGAATCACCTTGGTAACTAACAGTATCACCATCTTCTACAAAGGGTGCAGTATCCTCTTGGTATCCGGCAAAAATGTATTGGCCGCCTACCTGCGCGTTTGCGACGCTGAGCATTTCTGTTTTAATGTAACCAATTTGATCGGCAAGTGTATTTAAGTCGGCCTCAGACATAGAGCCATTAATGGCATTTATTGCCGTCTCCTTGGCACTTACTAGCAAATTTTCCGCCTGATCTAGGTAGGAGTCTTGATTGTCCAACCGGTCTGCGGCTGTAGACAGAGAGCTGATAAAACGATCGGTAGCACGTATTTGTGTACGCGCGGACAATACCGGACGAATTGCAGCTGGATCATCCGAGGGGCGCAGCAATTTTTTACCAGTAGCAGCCTGGTTACGCAAAGTTTCCAGATTGCTATTAATACTGTTGAGTTCGGCATTCAGGCTTCGGTATGTTGTTGATTGAGTTGACTTCATAGCTCTACCTCTTAACTCTTAATCGACAAAACGCTAACCAGCATTTCGTCTACAGTAGACAGCAATTTTGCCGAGGCTTCAAAACCTCGCTGATACTTTATCAGGCTGATCATCTCCTCTTCCAGAGAGACACCAGAGGTACCATCGCGCAAGTTTTGCAGTTGAGTCAGCGCATCTTCAGCACCAGATTGAGACAGACGATTTTGTCCGGCCTCGATGCCCACACTTGCGGCCATCTTGCCATAAAAGCTGACAAAAGTGTCTTCGCCATTTACCGCATTTGCATCTTTCAAAGCCGATATGGCAAGGGCATTGGTATTATCGCCAGGGGCACTGCTGTTACCGGCAGCAACCTTTGATGCCTCAGTTAACGACATCGACATAAGATCGCTCATATCCGCCATGGTAAACTCTGGAGCCTCATAGCTACCACCTATATCCGACATATCGATCTGAACGCTATCATTAAATGTTTGTGGCACCAGAGACAGGACATATCCACCATCATCATCCTGTTGAACACTAGCATCAACACCAATACCGGCAGTGTCTATAATATTTTCTAAATCATTCAATGATCCATTAGTGCCATCACCGTTGGGATCAAAAGTAATGGTATTTTCGACCCCTGCAACGGTTATCGTGAATGATCCGCTAGAAAAAGCATCCAAATCTGGATCAGCATAACTCTGGCTGGTATGGTTACCTGGATTATTAAAAAAAGACACCCCAGTAGAACCATCTAAGCCGGTAGCAGCCTCGTGCAACTTATTGACCTCTTGAACGAGACTGTAAGCTGTTAAATCTAGGTCTTGCTCTAACGAAGGGATAAACTCATCGCGCAATTCCAATAATCCAGCAAATTTTCCGCCAAGATTTTTGCCCGTGACTTCAAAGGTACTCGATCCAATATTGAGGTTCAGAGTTAGGCTATCTCCCTGTGAAATAGCTTCAAACTCCAAAGCACTGGAGTTCTGTACTAAAGGCAATCCTCCGGGCAACTGTATATTTACAGCGCCGCTTGGCTCTTCGTAGGATTGCGCACCCAGGGTATACGTAACCTCTTGTAATAGCACATCACGCTGATCTCTAAAGGAGTTTGCTGACTGCCCATTGGCTTCAATTGTTTGAATGCGCCCATTCAGATCGGCAATCTGGGTTAATTTTAGATTTACCGCATCCACTTCGGACAGTATAGTTTCATTGATATTGCTACTAACATTATCGAGTTCACTGGACACAGTGCTAAACGCGGAAGCGAGCAATTCGCCACGCTGAATAACAATATCACGCTCCACCTGCCCGCTCGGATTGGCCGAAAGTTCCTGCCACGAGTCAAAAAACCTATCAATCTCGGTGGCGAGGTTATCTTCAGTTATGCTAAATACCCGTTCGAGCTCTGCTAAAGGAGTAGATTTAGCATCTTCATTACCCAGAGTTTGACTTTTATCTAGCAGTTGTTCACTGACAAAAACATCGTATTCACGGGTAATTGCGGTAATTTTAACGCCCTGACCAACAAAAAAACCACCAAACTCAAGTGAGGGGAAATCTGAATATACTGCTTTCTGGCGCGAATACCCTTCGGTATTAACATTAGCTATATTATTACCAGCAATTTCGATCGATTTTTGATTGCTGAAAAGGCTAGTTTTACCAGTATTGAGTGCCGCAGCTAAACCCATTAGGCCCTCCCTGAGAGCAAGTGCCCTCCATTTTTGCCAGTAACTAAAACTCCTGCTGGAGAATATGAATTAGGAGTTGAGCGCTGGCCAAAAAACTCCATAGACTCACGAATCCAATTTAACGCTGACCATAACAAGTAGGCATTCCGCCGGTTTTCAAAACGTATCACTGAGGCTAATTCACGATCTTCTGGAGCCAGCTCATCTTCAAGATTAAGCTGCTGCAACAACTGCTCTTTACGCAATGTTGCCTCCTGCAATGCATCTAAATCTAGAGCTTTAGCGCTCTCACGTTCAGAAATAATCACAGCATGGAGATCTTGTAGCATTTCGTGCACGTTTTTGGTCATGACTGGCGTCCTTCAGCAAGGAATGTCAACAGACTGCTGGCAACTTTTTTCAAATCTGGCTGATACGAACCATCAGCTACCTGAAGTTTCAACTCCTCTATCTTACTCGCACGCGCTGTCTCCTGAGTTTCGCTAACATCCTGCACGTAGGTCGGAGTATTCAATAATGCTGGGTTCAATCCATCTATTGACTGATTGCCAACTGGCGGTGATAACTGTTGAGTCTGACTGGCCTGCTGTAAAACAGATGAAAAGCTTACCTTGTCGGTGTTTTGCGCTTTCGCAGGCTCTTTTGCTCCAGATTGATCTGTGCGCACCTTGTTTAAGGCACTTTGTTGGAGCAACGATTTGTCATTGTTAATTCTCATAGTCATAGCGTTCACCTATTTAAGTTGGAATTACATTTCGACAGGTAGCAAAACGTAAGTTAATTATTCAATAGCAATATACACAACAACAAAACCTAGCTAAATCTTAGATTATGCTGCTAGAGATTTTTTTACAGTTAACCTCATAGTCAACGTATCGACGTGTACCGGTAACTAGTTTAGTTAAAATTGTATTTTATTGACTTGTAACATGAGATTATGGCGCAGAATTTTGGCACTACAGAGATACTATCGTGGGCAGGCAACCAAGGTTAAAATCATTTGCTTTGCTGTTGTAACTGGCTATAGACCTGATAACCAATACCGAGGCTTTGACTGTGTGCCATCTCCAGCGCTACCTCGCCATCAAAAAGGTCTCTATAGACCTCACTGGCCATATCTTTTTCAAAGAGGCCATCTTCAGATTCTGCCCCATGCATCGCTTTGAACATGGTTTGCAGCATTACCGCTTCAAATGCCTGGCAGGACTCCTTCAGGCGCGTGTCACCGTTAGCAACTGCACTTTCAAGCTTGGAACTCTGATTACTGTACATACGTGGGTCGACATATAGGTTCATAATTTATCCGTAGGCAAATAATTTATAAAGCGTTATCGAGGATCATGTAGCAGCATCAGTTACTATATCAACTGATGTTTAAGCACAACATAGTTAACTTATCGTCAGCTTAGCCCAGAAGTTTAGTTACAGAACTACCAACTCAGCATGTAATGCTCCTGCTGCTTTTATAGCTTGGAATATAGCAATCAAGTCTCGTGGTGTTGCGCCAATAGCATTTAACGCACGTGCAACATCCCCAATGCTGACTCCCATGGGCAATACGACCAAGTTACCCTTATCCTCAGATGCAGTTAAGCCAGTTTTCGGCACAGTAACGGTTTTGCCATCACCACCAAAGGGGCCCGGTTGCGACACCATGGCGGACTCATTGATAACTAAATTAAGGTTACCGTGCGACACGGCAACAGTAGACAAGCGGACATTATCGCCCATAACAATGGTTCCCGTACGCTCGTTGACTATAATTTTAGCTGCCATATCAGCCAGCACTTCAATATGTTCAACTTGAGCAATAAATTCCACCATTGAATCGGCATAATTATCAGCAATTTTTATTTTAAGGCTGGCACTGTCTACAGCCTGAGCTAAGTTTGCACCAAAGTAACTGTTTACCGCCGTCGCCATACGACTTACCGTGGTAAAGTCGGGTTGACGTAAGCGGTAATGCAACTCGTTAGTCTTAGGCAGTTCAAACCCCACCTCTTTTTCTATCAGCGCCCCACCAGGAATACGTCCGACGGTAGGATGGTTTTTTTGCACCTTAGCTGCTTTACCGCCATAGGACAAAGCACCAACCGCTAAAGGCCCCTGCGCTACAGCATATACTTCGCCATCGGGGCCATTAAGTGGTGTCATGATTAAGGTACCACCAACAAGGCTATCGGCATCGCCGATTGAAGAGACCAATACATCCATCGTAGTTCCCACTTTGGCAAAAGGTGGCAACTTGGCGGTAACCATTACTGCAGCAACATTATCCACCTTAACGGAATCTCGATCCAGACGCATACCTAGATGCTCCATCATGTTTACCAAGGATTGTAGAGTAAATTCCGTGCTAGAACTATCTCCGGTACCATTAAGACCAACCACCAAGCCATAGCCAACTAGTTGGTTGCTCCGCACCCCTTCTATATCAGCAATATCCTTAATGCGGCTGGCGTTTACAGATACAGCAAGCAGCAAGAAGACAAGGATAAACACACTGGTTTTAATTCGCATATCAGTTCTCCACACCACTAAAACGGGGTCACGTTATCCAGCAGACGCAGCAACCAGCCCGGCTTCTGCTTCTCATCAATTACCCCTTTGCCGGTATAAACAATATTGGCATCGAGAATATATTTTGAATTTATCAGATTCCCCACCGTAATATCTTGCTGGCGAACAATACCGCTCAAATGGATCAACTGCTGTTCATGGTTCACTGTGACACTTTTGCTTCCTGAAATACGCAAGGTTCCATTGGGCAAAACTTCAACCACGCGCGTAGTTAAGGTAGCGACCAAGTCCTCTTTGCGCGACGTAGAACCCGTGCCAGCAAAATCATTGGTGTAGCCTGCACTGATTAAATTGCTGGGATCAATAGCTTTATTGATATTGGCAATATTACTCTCCAAACCAAACAAACTGGTAATATCTGCACTAGCTGAAGTACTTCGTCCAGTTGAGGTACTTGCTTCTTTGCTTGCCTCAGCCTGTTCTGCAATAACTACAGTTAAGATATCGCCGACATGGCCAGCGCGATTATCCACAAACAGACTACCCCGATTAGTGGTCCACAATGATCCTGGTGTTGTAGGTTTTGGTGCTTCAATAATCAACTCGGGCTCAGGCACTACGTCAACGCTGTTGGACGCGCTAGGCGGTGGCGTGCAGCCTATAAGAATAGATAGAAGACAGGCGCTTAGAAGCAAAAAGGGGGTAATATTTAGCAATTTTTTCATATTAAAACCCTACCTCCACTTGGTCTAGCCCAATCACCTTAGCCAAAACATCCTTTTGTGAAGCACTATTACGTACCTGAATAAATTCAGCCATTTTTCCATCTTCCATCGCAACACCGGTGGCGGTTAAAACCATCTGACCTCGCCGCGCTACAAGTTTGACAAATGCACCCTTTTTCACCAAAGGTGGATAATCCAAATTTTGTGCTTCGACCACCTCACCACTACGCATTGAGCGCACAACCTTTTTACCAACGACCTCATCAAGAGAGAAAAAAGGTTGGTCTACTTTACCTATATCCACAGTAACCAAACGCACATCGTCACTCTTTACAATACTGCCACGGCGCAGATTACGCTGCACCACCACTACGTTAGATAACACCTCAAGCTTGCCGCTAACAGATTGGTTTCTTACCGTGCGCCCATCAACACTATAGATGAGAGTAAAACGGCGACTGCCAATAACGGCAGGATTTGAGGGAATCACCTCAACCTGCAAGTTGCCAGCGGGAACAGTTATATCATTAATATTACCTTGCATGGTAAACTTGAATTGCGTTTCTGGAGTTCTGTGCTGGACATCGTGCAGGTAGGAGTCTATATCGCGTTGAATGCGCTGAGCAGTGATTACCAGACTATCACGTTTCACGGTAACCGCGGTTGCACCGGAAAATTTTATTTCGGCTGCAGATATGCCATTCTGCGTTAGCACCTGTTTAATCTGATCGCGATTGATGGTTAGTTGTTGCCCCAACGCTGGCGCTCGGGTTATCTGCTTAGTGGATAAGCGCTGCGATGCTGGCACAATTGTAGCAACATCGCCAATGTATACCTGCTCTGAGTTAACTACCACGGCAGGGAGTACTGTTACCTCTAGGGCTATAGCTGATCCGGCACTAATTAATATCCCTAAGATCAACCACAGTAAACGTAACATCTATTCTCCTCGGGCTAAAACAATAATACTTAACTCAACGGTTTAACTCTCTACAAAAGTGACAGTTAAACCAGATTGTTGGTCATTTGCAAAACTTCGTCGGCAGTCTGGATCGCCTTGGAGTTTACCTCATAGGCTCTCTGCCCCGCGATCATGTTAACCATCTCTTCCATTACGCTAACATTGGATCCTTCCAGATAGCCCTGCGACAGCGTACCCAAGCCGTTTTCACCTGGGGTTCCAGTTATAGGGGCACCGGATGAAATTGTTTCCGAATACAGATTGCTGCCCAAACTGCGTAAACCTGATTCGTTACCAAAGATAGCCATCTCTATTACCCCAACCTCTGTCGAGGTAGACTCACCATCGAGATATACATCCACGGTACCATCTTGGCCAATGGAGATACTGGTGGTGTTTTCTGGGATGGTTATCTGGGGAGTGACAGTATACCCTTCTGAGGTCGTCAAGCGACCATCGCCGTCCTTTTTCAAAGCTCCGGCACGAGTATAGGAGGTAGTTCCGTCAGGCATTTCGACCTGAAAAAAACCGCGCCCTTCAATGGCCAAATCTAGCTCATTTTCAGTCTGCATCATATCACCAACAGTGAACACCTTTTGCACTGCTGCAGTACGTGAACCAAGACCGACCTGAATCCCGGTAGGTGACACTGTATCTGCAGAAGTAGAGCTACCTGGAGTCTTGCTAACTTGATAGAGCAGTTCCTGGAAATCGGCACGACTCTTCTTAAAACCGCTAGTGTTGACGTTGGCCAAATTGTTGGCAATAACATCAATATTGGTCTGTTGCGAGTCCATACCTGTTGCTGCTGTCCACAATGCTCTCATCATGGTTTGTTTCCCCCTTCACTCCACAAGCTTTATGGGTAAATACTACTAATTTATAATTCAGTATTGCGCCTATTAGATAAACCTTGAATCATAGTGAGCCAATTTCATCTGCCTTTGACTCAATGGTAAAATAGTTTTTCATGGCCTTCTGGTAACTTTCAAATGCACGCATACTGGTCATCATAATCGTTGTCTCTTGCATCGATCCGACATTGGACTGTTCAAGTCGCCGTTGGAAAAGCTGAGCTTCTGCACTTGCCGGCACTGCCTGTTCGTCACCACCGTAAACAAATTGTGAACCGCCCTGTTTCTTCAAGAGGTTAACATCGGGATCAAAAACACCAATTTGTCCAACCTCGCCAGCATTACTAAGAATCACACCTCTATCGTCAATACCTATCGGTCCCTCAGGAACATTAATTGTCTTACTGTCGGCACTAAGCACCTGTTCACCACTGCGAGTGACGAGTGTTCCATCTGTCGCGCGTTTAAAATTGCCTAAGCGGGTATACAAAATATCTTCCCCCCGCTGGACTTTAAAAAAACCGTCTCCATTTATCGCTACATCATAATCATTCTGCGTAGTCTGCATCATGCCTTGGGTATAGTCGGTTTTAGTCTCGGGGATATAGGTATAGTTAAGGCCCTGTGCACGACCAGTCTGGGTAGCGTCATCTAATAACGATGAAAAATTTATCCGCTCTTTTTTAAACCCTGCGGTATTAATATTACTTAAATTATTTGCGACCACATCTAAGGTCTGCATTTTACCTACAGCGCCGGTAAGCACGGCATATACACCTGAACTCATAAGAACTCCTCCGATAATAAACATTTCGACACTGCAGGCTAAAACCTTTAGCCAGGAATGATATTAATTACAGCGCATGTAAGGAAAACAGGGTGATTTAATGCGCCGAGAATGCGCAGATAAGACTATGAGCGTTGAGCGATGCGTGCCAGCACAACTAGTTGCTGTGCCTCGGGTACAGAAAGATTGAGAACTTCAGCAATTTGCTCCACCGACATCCCCTGCTGAGCCAGCGCAGCCACATGCCGATATTTATCTGGAGCACTACCGCTGCTAACAGGAGCCTGTAGACGGCTTTTCAACTCTTGGGGATTTATTGCATATTCACCAGCAGGAGCTGCGGCAGCACTTTCATTAGTGACTATATCTTCCAGCTGGGTAATGCGTTGCAGAGCGTTTAGCAATTGCCGGTTTGTCTCTTCGCGCAACTGGCGTTCACGAGCAAGTTGACGGCGAATACGTGACAATGCCAAGGCAAAAATCAACATCAATGTAGATATTATTAATAGATCCAAGTGAGGGTAACTAGCCAAGTAATTGCCCCAATTACGCACAGTATCCGCCACGCCGATCACCGAATACCTGAGATTTTAACTTTTAACTTCAACAGAGCCTGGCTGTGTAATTGCGAGATACGCCCCTCGGTAAGATCTAAAACTTCGGCAATCTCTTTCTGGCTCAACTCTTCGTAATAATATAGCGAAATTACCAAACGCTCCTTTTCACTGAGCTTTTCCAAATGCCCAGCCAGCTCCTGAGCAACCTCGCTCTCTTCTATCCGGCTGCAGACACTAGGACTTTCGTCAGTCAGCATGTCCATAAAGTTACGGCCATCATCCCATTCGTCTAGCGTCTCGTTTAGGCTTACACACCCCAAGTGACATACCTGATTGAGCATATGGCGATAATCATCGATGCTCATTTCTAGGGCTTCTGCTACCTCGTCCTCATCTGGAGTTCTTCCCAGACGATGTTCCAGCCTGGCAATAGTTTTACCGATACGACCCTGTTTTTCGCGTAACGAGCGTGAGAACCAATCCATTTTACGCATTTCGTCATATATGGCCCCCCGAATACGGCGCTCAGCAAAAGTTTTAAACATTATCCCGCGCGCCGGATCAAAGCGTGTTGCGGCATCAAGCAATCCCATCATGGCCGCACTGGTCATATCATCTTTAGTAACAAATGCGGGAACTTGAGCTCGCATCCGTTCCACGACTAAACGCACCAACGGCATATTGGCCTTCACCAATTCGTTATTGTCGGTTGCGTTAGCTGCATTTGCTGTATAGCCGTAAGGATTACTCATAACTTATGCGCCATTTCCAATGGACAATAATCTCTTCCAGAAAAACTGTAATGACCCCTTCGGTTGACTGCGTGCAGTGTCTTCCACCAAATTGTTAGCTAATTTCTCAAAAGCCTGACTAACTTTATGTCCTGGGTACATCTCGACCATAACTTTTTGCTGCCGCACCGATTCGTACATTTTACGATCAAAAGGAATTCCACCCATAAAATCTATGGATATATCTAGATAACGATTCGACACCATGGTCAATTTGCGATACACATCCAGCGCCTCGTCTCCATGACGCACCGAATTAACAATAAGGTTAAAACGCTTCTCGTGGTATTGGGACGACAGTAATTTCATTAAAGCGTAAGCATCGGTGATGGCAGTAGGCTCTGGAGTGGTCACGACCAAGATATCCTGCGCCGCTTGGTTGAAATAGGTGACATTCTCCGAAATACCAGCTTCTGTGTCAATCAACACCACATCGTAATCCTCGGGCAGAGTTTCTAAATCATCCAAAAACCGTATTTTATGACTGGCGTCGAGATGGGTAAATTGTTGCACTCCAGATCCTGCGGGCAAAATTTGCACTCCACAGGGGCCATCAACCAGTATTGACGCCAAACTCTGCTGACCAGAGAAGTAGTGGTTCAGATTATAGCGTGGAGCTAGGCCAAAAACTACATCGATATTAGCTAGACCTAAATCAGCATCTATAATTAGAACCTTTTTCCCCATCTTACCCAACGCTACCGCAACATTGGAGACTACCGCAGTTTTGCCCACACCGCCCTTACCGCTAGTTACCGACAGTACCCGCGCAGTCTTATTACTCCCCGCATTCATTTTATGGTGATCACTGATATGCTCACTCAGCGAACGCAGAGTATTAGCTTGATCAGCATGCTCATTGCTTTCCTTCATGAAATCATCCTTCGCTATGCTCGAGAATCAAAGCACTTACCATCTCTGCGTTTGCCTGCACCAGATCTTCAGGTACTTTCTGTCCGTTCGCCAAATACGACAGAGGACAATTATTTCTCAAATGGACATTAAGCAAAACCCCCAAGCTGGCACACTCATCCAACTTAGTCATCAACAGGCTTTTGGGCTCTAAGGCACCAAAGCGATTAGCCGTCTCGTATAGGTCGCGCTCGCGCGTGGTGGCCGACAAAACTAGATGCGCCTCTATACTGTCATCTACGGCAAGAAAATCCTGTAACTCATTTAAACTCACATCGTCTTTAGGACTGCGCCCTGCGGTATCGATCAGAACTAAATCTTTATTACTATGGCGCTGGAGCACCTCGCGTAATTGTGCTGGGCTAATAACTACCTCTACCGGCAAATTCATGATTTCGCCATAAACTTTCAACTGCTCCACAGCGGCAATACGGTAGGTATCTATAGTGACCATAGCTACGCGCTTGCCGCCCATAAGCAGGTATGCCGCAGCTAATTTAGCAATAGTAGTTGTTTTCCCAACTCCGGTAGGTCCGATCAACGCTAGGCGTTTTTGCGTCCCTAACTCCGGCAAAATGTCGCCAGTTGTTTGCACCAATTCGGCAATAGTTTTGCCAAAAAAAGCATTGAGCATAGCTGGGTCGGCTATCTGTTTTGCACTTAGTTGATTTGCCGCATAGTGAGCAATAGTTGCAGCGGCATCGGCCTCGATACCCAGTTTGGTTAGAGCATCTAATACAGGTTGATTGGCAGAGTTGGCAAATCCAGCCTTAGTTGGTGCGGCAAAGAGTGGTTGCGGTTTGTGCTGCGTAGCTTTTTCAATCTGCACGGGCAAGTCGTTAACTAAGCTGGTAAGTAGGCTACGTAATTCACCAACTTCACTATGCAGATCACTTAAACTCTTATTATCGTAGCTACGCACATTTTGTTGATTAACAATATCCTGCTGTCCATCATGCAGTATTTTATCAAACTTTGCGCCGCGTAACTGCTCGGGTGAGCGCCGATAAACAGGAGAATAGGTCTCCGACTGCGCAACCTCAACCTTCGAGTGTTCTTTCTGTCGCCACAGGTCTTGATAGCTAACATCATCCTGTACGCCACGCCCAACTTTGGTATCTACATGCCCAGAGCGACTTTCAACCGAGCCATCTGCATCAGGAGAATTTTCGTTGGCAGGGTCTATTGCAGCCGTCACCTCGAGAATTGGTTTGCCAAACAAACCCATCCCCCCCTTACGTACCGTACGCGAGGAGAGAATCAGGGCGTCTGGGCCCAAGGTCTCTTTGATCTGGCGCAACGCCGAATCCATATTTTCTGATTCAAAAATCCTAACTTGCATTCAACCTCACGGTATTTATAGAGCGAACTTTTAAGTGTGGAGCAATCTCATTGTGTGAGATAACAACGACACTGGGCAGGTATCTTTCCGTCAGCTTTTTGACATGTGGTCGGATTGTTGGCGAGCACAATAGCAGTGGTGTCATTCCTCCACCAAACTGGGGCAACTGCTTGCCAATAGCATCAAGAATCGCTTGAGCTTGGCGTGGATCAAGAGCCAAATAGTGCCCACCAGAATCGGTATTTTGCAGCGACTTCTGAATCGCCTCCTCTATCTCTCTATCCAAAATCATTACCGGCAAAACGTCGTCTGCTTGCGCATATTTGCTGCTAATCTGCCGAGCAAGGGCACTACGTACGTGCTCAGTCAACATATCGGCATCACGCACACTGTGCGCATAGTCAGCCATCGCCTCCAAAATGGTACGCAAATCGCGAATCGACACATCTTCGCGTAACATATTTTGCAGTACGCGCATAATAGTTCCCAGACTTAATGGGTCGGGAACCAACTCGTCCACCAGCTTCGGATAGCTCTTCTTCAGGTTATCAAGCAAGTTCTGTACCTCTTGACGCCCAAGAAATTCATGCGAGTAGCGTTTTATGATTTCACTGATATGGGTAGCCATGACGGTAGTGCAATCAACCACGGTGTAACCGGCTATTTGGGCACGCTCTTTTTTATCTTCGGATATCCAGATAGCGGGCAAACCAAAGGCAGGCTCTTCAGTAGCAACACCCTTGATTGTTTCAGTTGCTACTCCAGGATTCATAGCCATAAAATGGCCAGGCAGCATCTCCGCACCAGCCACCTTTACCCCTTTGAGCATAAAGCGATACTCGTTGGGTTTAAGCTGCAAATTATCCTTAATATGTACCGGTGGCACGATAAACCCAGAATCTAAAGCAAACTGCTTACGAATAGAGCGAATACGCCCGAGCAACTCGCCATCCTGACCGGCATCGACAAAAGGAATTAAGCCATAGCCCACCTCCAACTCGAGCAGATCAACATTGAGCATTTCGTCGTAATTATCCTCTTTCGCTGCCGCAGCAGCCAGCTCTGGCGCTGGCGCCTTTGCGGAGGCCTCATCCTCTTCATGCTGAGTTTTCTGCATTTGGTAAGCTACAACAGCCAACAAAACCGACAGAGTAACAAAGGGAATAAACGGGAGGCCCGGAATCAAGGCAAAAGCGAGCAAGATAGCAGATACCACCCACAACGCCTGTGGATGTACACTAAACTGTGCTTTCAAATCGCTGCCAAAATTTCCCGTACCTGTGGTACGCGTAACCAATATGCCAGCTGCTGTTGAAATAATCAGAGCAGGAATCTGCCCAACCAGACCATCACCTACGGTAAGAATAGTATAGTTTTGCGCCGCCTCCATGGCCGGCATTCCTTTTTGCACAACACCAATAACGAACCCTGCACCAATATTTATAAAAGTAATTATGATACCGGCAATTGCATCACCACGAACAAATTTACTGGCACCATCCATCGCTCCATAGAAATCAGCTTCATTGGCGATATTCAGCCGCCTCTGCTTAGCTTCTTGGTCATTTATCAATCCAGCATTCAAATCTGCATCAATGGCCATCTGCTTACCCGGCATAGCATCCAAAGTAAAGCGCGCAGCAACTTCAGCTACTCGGCCAGCACCCTTGGTGATAACCATAAAATTTATCAAGACCAAGATGACAAAGATTACGATACCCACTACATAATTACCGCCGACGACAAACTGGCCAAAGGACATAATTACGGCACCAGCTGCACTAGGCCCCTCTTCACCGTGCAGGAGAATAAGACGGGTAGACGCAACATTGAGCGAGAGACGGAAGAGAGTAGTCGCCAACAGAACCGCTGGGAATACAGCAAACTCCACTGACTTTGACGTGTACAGGCTGATAACTAGGATAAGCAGGGCGATAGTAATATTTAGCGACAGAAATATATCGAGCAATATAGATGGCAAAGGCAAGATCATCAGCATCAATACTGTGACTAAGCCTAACGACACCACAATATCGCTACGCATTAATATTTTGTACAACTTATGTTCTGTAACCAGTTCAAACATACTTTACCGCCGTTTTTTTAAACTATAGACATAGGCCAATATTTCCGCCACCGCCTTAAACATCTGTTCTGGCACTACACTACCCAGATCTACTTTATATAGTGCGCGAGCAACAACAACATTCTCTACCAGAGGTACGCTATTTTCTCGCGCAATTTCACGAATTTTCATCGCCATATTATCAGCACCCTTGGCGACAACTATTGGGGCATCCATCTTGCCCTGTTCGTAACTAATAGCAATAGAGAGATGGGTCGGGTTAGTTATGACAACATCCGCCTTAGGTACCTCTGCCATCATTCTATTGCGCGCCATTGACTGCTGCAATGCGCGTACCCGCGCCTTAAGCTGAGGGTCACCTTCACTCTCTTTAAACTCTTCGCGCTGCTCCTGCTTGGTCATCTTCATCTTCTCATCCATCTCCCAACGGACAAACATGAAGTCGATCAACGCTAACAGTAACATCACTCCGCAGCTTTTAAACAAGACACTAAGAGCTACACTGCCTACATAGCTTAAAGTATCGATGATCTCCATATCCACCAGATACAGAGCATCCTCAAACTCGTTAAACACCGTCTTATATGCAACAAAACCAACTAGCGAGACCTTAGCCAGTGACTTTAACAGCTCGACCAGCGAACGCTTTGAAATAAACCGCGCTGCGCCTTTAATGGGATTCATTTTGGAGAGATCAGGCATTAACGGATCAGTGGTAAACAACCAGCCTATCTGTAAATAGCTGGACAGAAAACCAACCACCAATACCATGAGAAACAACGGCGCCAACAGTATGGCCCCCTTGCTTAGGGTAAAGCCCAACATTTGAACAACAGACTGAGAAGTTACGGCATAGGTGCCAGACTGCTCCCAGACGTAGCGCGACATCCAGCTAAGTTGGCTCCAGAACTTCGCACCATAAAAATACCACAGCAGAATTGACACCGCCAACAGCGCTGCGGTGTTTACCTCTTTACTTTGCGCCACCTGACCTTTTTTACGAAAGTCGTTGCGCCGTTTACTGGTGGCCTCTTCAGTCCGTTCCTGTCCAGACTCTTCAGCCATCTATCTCCCCTTCAGGAGTAACAAAAGTTGTTCAAAACGTTCAGGCAACATAGAGAATTCCCGGCTTAGCAACCCAGCTACAAGATTCATTGTCAAACCGATAATAAGGAAAGCCATGCCAATGTTAATTGGGAATGACAGCATAAACACATTTAGCTGCGGAAAAACTCGCGCCAAAACGCCTAGCACCAAGCCAGAAAGTAGCAACACCGCTAGAATTGGTGCACTAAAACGTACCGCTAAACTAAACATTTGCCCAGTCAGTTCCATGACAAATGGCACCGCACCTCCGGAGAAATCCAGCATACCGGGCGGCAACACATGGTAAGAGTCTACCATAACGCGAATAAATACGTGATGCACATCTAATGCCAGATAAATCAGAATAGCAAAAACATTTTGAAATTGGGAGATCAGAGATACTTGACGCTGATTTTGTGGATCATACACATTGGCTGCAGCAAAACCCATCTGGTAGCCTACAATAGTCCCGCCAAATTCAACTGCAGTAAAAATTATGCGTGCTATAAAGCCGAATATAATCCCGAGCAAAGCCTCGTTGGCTACTAAAAGTCCGAGAGCGACGGGCTGAAAATCTTGTTGTGGAAGAAAGGATTCAACACTGGGAAAAAGCAGAGCGGTTAGCAATAGCGCTAAAATAGTCTTAGCTTTAGTGGGAACTTGAGCACTACCAAGAACTGGAATACTCCCCATAATTCCGGCTACACGCGCCAGGCAAATTAAGGCCAACTGAATTTTATCGACCGGAACTAACAGGAGCTCCACGAATAACTACCCTCCCAGCGTGGATATGCTCTGAAAAACATTTTGGGTAAAGGCCAACATTACTCGAATTATCCAGGGGGCAAATAAAATCAACGCCACCAACACCGCAACGATTTTAGGAATAAAAGTCATGGTCTGTTCATTGATCTGTGTTGCTGCCTGAAAAATACTCACCATCAGGCCAATAACTAGACCGGACAACAACATTGGCGCCGAAATCAACAAAACAGTTTTAACTGCTTCGCGCCCGATATCAATAACAAATTCTGGAGTCATGGGTTATCCTATCCGGCTACAATTCAGGAAAAACTCTTTACCAAAGCGCCTACCACCAGCCCCCAGCCATCAACAAGAACAAAGAGCAACAGCTTAAAAGGTAAAGAGATTATTGGCGGTGGCAACATCATCATCCCCATAGACATTAGAACTGAAGCCACGACCATATCAATAACGAGAAAAGGGATATAGATCATGAAGCCGATCTGAAATGCGCGATTGAGCTCCGACAGCATAAAAGCAGGAATTAGAGTAGTCGTCGCTACATTTGCTCGATCCTCCGGCTGTGGATTACCAGAGATATCGACCAACAACGCCAAATCCTCTTCGCGAGTTTGCGAGAACATAAACTCTCGCACTGGGGTTACAGCCAAAGACAACGCCTGTTGCTGATCAATTTTTCCCTCCAGATATGGCTGTACGGCCTGAGTGTTTACCACTGTATAAACTGGCGCCATGATAAAAAAGGTAAGAAACAGCGCCAAGCCAACTATAACCTGATTGGGTGGCATCTGCTGTGTGCCCATAGCTTGACGCACAAAAGACAACACCACGACTACGCGCACGAAAGCAGTGGTCATCAATAGAATAGCTGGAGCGGCTGAGAGAACAGTTAACACCAGCAGCAGTTGTACCGCAGTTGACACCTCACTCGGCGTCGCCGCATTTTTCACACCTAAGGTTATAGTAGGCAGATCAATTGCGGCAGCTGGCGCCACCACCAGCAAGCACAACAGAATCGCTGATCCTAGGCGACACAGCGCTCTCATTGCGAATCATGCTCCATAGAAGTATTCACCCGCTGTTGTAGTTCGTCATCAAAGCTAAGACTTCTATCAGTTTTTTTGTTAATCGTATCATCTGGCAGTTGCCACTGAGCTAAAGTCTCCAAACGGCCTGCGGTTCCCGACAACAACAGTTTTGTCCCATTAACTTCAATCAGATACAGAGCTTTTTTGGGAGCTAAATAACGCACCTCGAGCAATTTAATTGCACTCTCTTTGCCACTACGAATCCAGCGACCACTTTTTTTCAATACCGCATAGATAAGCAACATCAACCCGAGCACTACCGACAACGCCGCAGTAACCTTCAACCCCATAGGCAGTAGCTGAGTATCAGCTGTGTCAACGGCAAATGCACAATTCGGAACTACACTCACCACAAGCGCCAGCCATAGGATCAATAGCTTGTTCACCGGAGCAAGATAAAAGAAATGCGTTGCTGGCATAGCCACCTCAAGCCAAATTTTCAATGCGCTCGGCTGGGCTAACAACGTCGGTCAAACGCAAGCCAAGCTTCTGGTTCACCAGTACAACCTCGCCACGAGCGATAAGACGGGAGTTAACGTAAACATCAAGAGGTTCAGTTGCGCCCTTACCTAATTCAATTACGTAGCCTTCATCCATCTGCAGCAGATCCTTAATCAAAATCTTAGAGCGCCCGACCTCGATAGAGACATCCAATGGAATATCCAGCAACAACTCCAAGTTTTTCAACCCCTCTTGCAATTCAGCTGTAGCTTCAGACTTGTGGTCGGTAATTTCAGCGGCACCAGAATCTTCCATTATACTCATCTCCTTATGTTCAAACGCTTTACAATGCGTAGTGCTTTTCTGCCATCACACAAACCAACTAAACCGCTAAACTTGGGATAGCCCTCAACCAACAGCTTAACCGCACTGTCCGGCTGACAATCTAGCGATAATACATCACCAACACGCAGATCTAAAATATCCCGCACCGTCAACTTTATCTGTGCTAACTGTGCCGTCGTTACCACATTCATCTGCTCAACTTCATCGGCAAAAACTCCTGCCCACTGTCCAACGGGGCCAGATGCCCCCAACTCACTCTTTAACTTTTCCCGAATAGGATCAAGAGAGGCATAGGGGATAGCCAAGCGCAACAGACCATGAATAGTACCAATTTTCACCTTAAACGCTGCCACCATCATTTCGGTGTCAGTAGGCACAATTGTGACTAAGCGTGGATTAGCCTCGACACTAACCAACTCGGAAGATATCTGCTCCACATTTTGGAAAGCCTTATCGAGATCGTGGCAGCTCTCACCAATTACATGCTTAAGAATGTTGATCTCAATCGAGGACATTTTGCGATTGGGGGTAACAACTTCGTGCTCGGAGGAAATTACACCACCTAGCAAAATCTCCACTTGAGTAAAAGCGATATTTGGATCGAGGATTAACAGGCCACCTTTTTTGAGTGGATCAAGCGTGATAATACCATACAGATGGTTGTGGCTACACTCATCAATAAGCGACTCATAATTCATAGAGCCAATGCTTTCGCGTACCACCGTAACTGACTGCTGTAACCTGCTCGATAACGAAAACGACATGTTGCGCGCAAAAGCATCCAACAACAGATCAAAGTTAACCAGTCGCGCCCCAGATTGCGTTTTGCTCTGCACCAGACTAAAGCCGGAGACAGTGCGCGGCTGTTCGCTATAGTCCTCATCCGTCTCAAGCTCGGAGGCTAAAGAACCATCTTTTACCGCGGATAAAAGCTCAGCGATCTCATCCTTGGAGAGTATACGCTCCAACTTGCCTCCTACTGAACGACAAATTCAGTGAAATAAATGCCCTTAATCTTACCTTTTTGCAGCAACTTATTGAGTCGAACAATTATTTCTGCACGCAGCTGCAATTTTCCCTGCAAATCATTAAGCTCAGCGAAGGTTTTACTCCCAATAAGCAGTAAAATAGAGTCGCGAATCTGCGGCATACGCTCATTTACTTCAACAACGGTTTCTTCATTTTCCAGCTCTAAAGTTATTGAAGCTTTCAGATAGCGAGTCTCATTTTTATCAAAGATATTCATTATGAAATCGTTGATATCTACCATGGGCCCAATACCTTCAGGTTTTTCTGTCTCCTCTACCGCAACCTTTGCAACCGCATTCTGTGCTGAACGTGCCCCCAGCAAATAAGCAGCAACTCCAACGGCGACCAACAGAACCACCACCCCGATTGCGATAAACAGCATCGTTTTGCTTTTACCGCCGGCCTGAGATTCTTTATTTTTATCGTCTGCCATCCGTCATTAACTCCCCACTGTTGATAATTAAATTCTCTAAACTTTACATTAAAATGGCAACTGTTCATTCGCATCTATGAGATATGGCAAATCTTCGCGATAACTACCTAAGCTCTCTAAAACAAACTCTACCCTTCTATTTTTAGCGCGGTTCTCTGCAGAATCGTTGGGCACCAGAGGATGTTCTGCCCCATATCCAACCGCCGACATCCGTTCAAGCGGAAAGAGTTCGGCCTGCTGAAAGTATTTCAACACTGCCACTGACCGGGCCACAGACAGATCCCAATTATTCATATCTGTTCGGGCAAAGGGAACATCATCAGTGTGGCCTTCAACACGCAACTGCAACGGTAATGGCTGCACTAGACCGGCAACCTTGGCTAAGATTGGCAATGCTGCGGGCTTAAGCTGTGCAGTTCCTGGTGCAAAAAGAACGGACTCATTGATCCGTAAAATTACTGCACCGCGGTCTTTGACCAACTTTATTGATGGATCGAGTCGTAAACGATTCATCTGAGTCATTATGCGCGAGTACAAACGCTGCACCAAATCATCGTGGGTCGGCGACAACTCAACTATTGATGGTGGAGAGATCTCCTTCTCATCTTTACCGCCAAAAACACCAAAAGCACCGCGCAATGATCCAGCAGCGGCGCTAAATTTAATCTGATCCATATTGGCCATGGACAACAACAGAACAAAGAAAGTCAGCAACAGCGTAACTAAGTCGCTATAGGTAACCATCCACTCAGGTGCACCACCTGACGCTGATTTTTTTTTTACTCTCTTTGCCACAGTATCTCCACGCCTGACCAGAGCAGTTCATCAAAAGCTATGCCCTACTTGTTAAAATTGCTTTCCCGCAACGCTGGCGCAACAAAAGCGTGCAAACGCTGCTCCATTACTCGTGGGTTTTCACCAGCTAAAATAGAATTCATCCCTTCGGCAATAAGGGTTTTACCCAGAACCTCATTAGCTGAACGATGCTTTAATTTTCCCGACATAGGAGTAAAAAGGATATTTGCCGCTACCGCGCCATAAAAGGTAGTAAGCAGGGCAACAGCCATAGCGGGGCCAATTGATGCGGGGTCATCCATGGTCTGTAACATCTGCACCAAACCAATTAGCGTACCTATCATCCCCATTGCCGGCGAGTATGCCGCCATGGTGGTGAAGATATTGGCACCACTTTCATGGCGTTCAATAACGTACTCTATCTCCCTCTCCATCATCTCACGCAGCGCTTCAGGTTCCTGACCATCTACCGCCATCTGTAACCCTTTGAGAAAAAATGGATCCTCAACCTTGGACATAACCGACTGCAGGGACAATATCCCCTCTTTTCTAGCCTTGCCGGAAAATTCGATTAGTTGCGAAATAATAAGTCCAGGAGCTTGCTCTTTAACAAACAGGGTTTTTTTGGCCACCGTCAGGGCACGGATAACCTCGGCAAAAGGATAATGAATTAAAGTTGAGCCGATTGTCCCGCCACCAACAATCATCAGTGAAGGTGGATCTATGAATAGCAGTATTGAGCCACCATTTGTCATGGCAGCCAGCACTAAACCAAAGGCAACTACCGCACCAAGTATTGTTGAGATATCCATATTAAACCTTTTGGTCATTTAAGATACTGTGGTTTTAAGCACTTAGCACTTACAATAAAAGCTAAGCTTTGTACACCAACTTATCAATCCGCCATTTTACACAGTTATGTCCTGCTAGGGAACCGCTAAAAATTGTTTTAAAAAGCAATCGAGTAGATTGGTGTGTAAAAATAAAATACCGAAAGAATCCCCAGACTCTTTCGGTATTTTTTCAGAACAAACTACGCAATTGTACTTACCTCTCGAGGATAAAAATGACCACCAGATAAACCTAGCGTTTAAGATTGATCAATTCACCCAACAGTTCATCTGTAGTAGTTATAATTTTAGAGTTGGCTTGAAAACCACGCTGGGTAGTAATCATTTTCACAAACTCAGCGGCCAAATCAACATTAGACATTTCCAGCGAGTTGGTAAAGATACTACCAACACCAGAACCCACGGTACCGACAATAGCGGTGCCGGAATCGTCAGTAGCTTCATACATATTGTTACCAACCTTGCTCAGTCCTAAGGGGTTAGAAAATTTGGCTAATGCTATTCTAGCCAATTTTCGTGGTTCACCATTGGAGTAATTTCCCAGAATATTTCCATCGTTGTCCACCGTCAAACTAACCAGAGTACCGGTCGAATACCCATCTTGACTTTGCGAGATAACATCAGACTCACTAGAATATTGGGTAGCACCAAAAGTCATAGCAATCTGCTGAGTAGGTTCAGATTCGTTCACCCAACTAAGCGCACCGGCCAAAGTGCTGACAGTGGGTTGTGGGTCTTCTTCATCAAGATCGGTAATAAGGGGATATGCTTCAGTCTCAGTGCTGGTCGATATATATAAATCGCCCGTTTCATCGTATGCACGATCAGCATTATCCGAAGCTTGCCATGTGCCGCCAACGGCACCGGTATCGTAAATGTCCGTGCTCAAATCTTTAACATTCACCAAACGTCCACCAGTATCAAAGGACAACATACTGCGCCCGACCTCAACCCAATCATCAACCACTGGATCCTGCACGTCATCACCTGACACCACGGTATGTGATTCCCACTGCATTATCCCATCAGGATTAGCCGTAGGATCTAATTTATTAAAATAGGTCGTCGCTAAATGTTCACGCCCCAGTGAGTCAAAAATGCGCACAGATGAGGCATAATTGCTGGTTGCTGAGGGATCAGTGATATCAAATGGCGATGTTCCAGCAACGCCTAAATAGGTGTCATTTGCATTTAGATTTGTAGCTAGAGCTATAGTACTGGTTGGATTAGCCGGTGAAAAAGATCTAGTTTCAATAGTGATATCTGTAATGTCACCATAGGTATCCCCATCAGTATTCAGGTAATATCCCTGCACCGCGTAACCTTCTGGATTTACCAGAGTCCCACTATCATCAAAGTTAAATGCCCCAGCACGGGTATAGTTTATAGTTGCCTCATCTGGACTACTAACCATAAAGAAACCTGCGCCTTCTATGGCTAAATCAGTATTTGATTCAGTCGATTCAAAGGTTCCTTGGCTAAAAATATTATCGACTGCTGACATACCAGTACCACGACCAACCTGTGAGGTTCCGCCAGATCCAGATATCTCTGCCGATAACAGGTCTGAAAACACGGTACGGCTGGACTTAAAGCCAACAGTATTACTGTTGGCAATGTTATTACCTAACACCGTAAGGGCATTGCCATTTGCGTTAAGGCCACTGACACCACTGTAGAGCGAGCTCTGAATTCCCATCTGTTTAATCCTCCCATGAGTAGCTGCTGACGTTTAGCTACCCGCGGACCCCCTGCATGAGGACCGGTCCGGTTATGCAATAATTGCGCTATCAATATTGGTAAAAACGTTACCCTTGAGCTGTTCTTTATCGGCTACCGTTACCACGGTATTATCTTTTACACTGACCACTAGTGCCGTGCTGTCCAACAAAACTAATGAGTCCCGACTACCCTTCTCATCGGCCATTTTTACTGCTTGGTTTAGCCGCGTTAAATCTACGGCACTCATTTGAATTCCACGATTCTGCATCCGCATAGTCGCATGCTTAGAGAAGCGCACACCCTCACTGCTCCCATGTTGCAGTTGCGCTCCTAAAACCTCACCAAACGACGGACCATTGTATTTAGTCCCAGAAGTAGCGCTCTTTTTACTTGCCTGCGTATTCTGTATTGGTTGCGGAATAATTAACAGATCCTCAGCCATGACTAAATACTCCTGACACTTTCGATATCTGCCAAACTAAACTCTCCTGCATGGGTGACTAATACATCCCCACCATCCACTAGATCCACTCCGACAACTTCACTAGATATCAGCGATGTTACGGCTACGTTTTCATCAGCACTAAAGGCTGAAACCCCCAAACTATACTGGCCGTCTGGCACCCTGTTTCCGCTATTGTCGTTGCCATCCCACTCAAAAAAATGTTGGCCCTGCGCACCATCAGTAAAGGGCAGAGTAGCAACTGTAGATCCGGAAGCATTACGGATATAAATGCTGCCATTATCGGCACTAGCGTCTAAATCGTAGCCTAATTTTATTCCGGCACCGGAAAAATTAAAATCCACCCCCTGGGTGACAACCTCCTTGCCAATCATTGATAAAGCTGACATACGCTGCACTTCATCACTAGTGCTGCCCATAGTTTCCAAAGAATCGTTGATATTAAACAACTGTTCCAGTGAGCTGTACTGTGCTAACTGGGCGGTAAATTCAGTTGCATCGGAAGGATTCATTGGATCCTGATTTTTTAACTGTTCTACCATAAGCAACAGAAATTCGTCTTTTCCCAAGGCATTTTCACCTCCGCTTAAAGCCGAGGTCAATTGAGAGGACGATTGCGCTGTAGCGCTAGTTATTTCTGCCATAATTACCTCCTAGACTCTGACACTCAAGCTATCACTTGGTGCGACCGCCGTAGCGGCTATGACCGGAGCAAGTGGGTCTATGTCATCTTCTGCAAATTCAGAAAACTGCCCCGTTCCTTGTGCTTGCGAAAATTCATTTTGTGCAAAGTTCTGCTGATTACTGCTCTGTCCAGCATCACTGCTCACTTGGAAGTCACTCACATTAACACCTGCGTCTTGTAGCGCATCGCGCAGACGAGGGAAGTTACGCTCCAATACTTCTTGAACTTGCTGACTTTGTGTATGCAGATGAACTCGCAGCTTGTCGCCCTCCATCACCATGCGCAATTGCAACTCACCCAACTCCTCAGGATGAAGTTTTATAGTCACGCTGCTACTATCTCCACGTGCATGCAATGACAGGTGATCGATGGTCTGTTGCACCACCCTGCTCTCTGGCACCATGCTACCATCTTTTAAGGTCAAAACTGGATTCGCAGTAGGTGTCGCGCTCTGAGCATTTGTTGCACCATTGTGTAGTTGCGCACTAGCATCAGTAGCCATGGCATCCGCAGAGGCAAATTGCATATTGGCAAATTCATGCCCCATGGCCACAACTGAACTCATTCTGGAATTATTACCAGATGTTACATCGGACGACACTGCTAAATTGGCGCTGCCTACTGCGTCATCAGCTCCGCCCCAGAACCCTGCAGCACTATCGCTATTGGCCATCCCACTCTGAACATTAACTCCGGTTTCGCCCTGTTGTTGACGCAACGCAACAGACACTTCAGGCTTGTTTAGTAGGCTGGCAAAACGGGGATCGGTAATCACCTTAGTCTTTGTGTTCGCCAGCTTCTCTGTCTTTAGTACAACACCATCAATCTGCTGCCCTGCATTGACACTATTTTGCAACATCTCTGGCTTAACTGCGCTAACAACCTCATTCAACTGTGACTGCTCTGCTGTAACTGTCGCCACTTGGCTAGCAGCGCTGTCTGCTTTAGTTACAACTGCATCCTTTAAAGCTGCATCTTGAAGCTGTGCTTGCTTCGCTATCTCTATTGCCTCACCCCTTGAAAGATTTTCAACACCAACGCCCTTTTTCGTAGCGTTACCACCGGTGTCACTAGCAACCGTTGCCACTGCGGCATTCTTCGCTAATCCATCGGCAGCAACCAGATTCTTATCTGCCAGTAACTCTGCCTCTGTTGGCGCAACATTCGCTACTTCAGCGGTCTGACCTTCAGCAGTCTGACCTTCAGCAGTCTGACCTTCAGCAGTCTGACCTTCAGCAGTCTGACCTTCAGCAGTCTGACCTTCAGCAGTCTGACCTTCAGCAGTCTGACCTTCAGCAGTCTGACCTTCAGCAGTCTGACCTTCAGCAGTCTGAC
>JAVETC010000074.1:0-3992 GCA_034006225.1 Desulfuromonas sp.
ATCTTTCCATAAATTGATCTCCTTTCTTTGGTTGGAAATTTGATCAATTTATGGGGCATATCAAAATAATTTGGTATGCCTTTTTTTATGATGAGATTTTTTTATCCCCCTTCTTTGAGGTAGAGCCCGAATATCGCAACAGAAACGACCTCTGGCTTATTGCAAATTTTCGATAATTCCTTGAATGATAAGGGGGAGCACAATTTGTGCTCCCCCTTATTTGTTAACAATTCCGAAAGGGAACTAATCAGACCCATCCATTCTATTGGATGGGCTGATTAGGCACTGCCATGCCATCAGCATAGCTTTAACTGCCGGAATTGTAAATCCAATCTGATGGTTGAGAGATGTACCAGTCGTCGGTGCCTGTGTAGGTGTAATCTTCATCGGCGACATAGACTGCATAGCCAGTGTGAGCTGAGCTGACCAGAATCATGGTTTCTGAACCTTCGTCACTTGTCGCGGTCAGAGAGCCATCGTCGTTCATGGTGACGCTGTAGGTTGTCTCTTCGTAATAATAATCGTCCCCGTAAGATGCATAATCGTCAACCGCAAGGTTGTACTCTTTAAATACAGTCAGCTCATCACCGGAGAAGGTGATGGTCTCTTGTACTGTATAGAAACCATCCTCATAGAGGAGGTAGTAGACATCGTCGTCGATCATGTCGTTGGTGAATTCTTCAGTGGTGTACCAATCGTCCGGCAGTTCGTATGCCCAGTCGTCGACCCATGTCTCACTGTCATAACTCCACTCGATAGTATAGTCGCTGGTCTCTGTAAGGGTGTCGTCTTCATCGGATGAGCTGCTAGCGGTCAGCGAACCATCGTCGTTCAGGGTAATGGTGAGCTCGTATGATCCTCTGAACTGAAAGACACCATCTGCGTCGTACCATTCGTCCGTGACTGTTGCCACCGTGCCTGAAAATACAATGGTGCTTTGTACTGTATTATCGTTTTCTTCATAAGTTAGGTAGTAGGTGTCGTCGATCATAGAACTCGTGAAACCAACAACACTATCGCTGTCATTGTTGCTGCTGTCGCTTCCACAACCGGAAACAACCAGCAGCACAAGGAATAACAGGCTTAACAATCTTTTCATCGTTTTTTCCTTTATCTGTAAATTTAATATTGAGGATTTGTTATTGCAGAAAGATCATGTGTGCGCTCTGCAGTATTGCAAAATAGGTTTCGGCTTTATTCGTATGAATGACGGCCTTCACGCGACTTTACAATGGTATAGCTGTCTAGCTGCTCACCTGTATCGGTGCGGTAGGCAGATACTGTAAGGCTGTAGTTATCCACATCGATGTTGAGATAGGTTGGTGTCTTCAGTTGCTCGTACATGGCAAAGTAGTAGTTCGTGTAACCGTCAATTTCGTTAAAATCGTAGTACTTGCTGCCGCTGGCAGAGTTGGCAGTAAAATAGACGGTGCCTTCCGGATCGACAACGACCGTGCGACCGACGGTTTTTGAATCAACCTCGACAACAGCTTCATCCACAAGGTCGACATATGCAGTTATGTCCGACTGAGTCCTGCGATCAAATGAAGAGTAACTTGCTCCGTCCTCGACAATCTCACCACCAGAGAGTTGATAGGTCCGTGCATAAAAGTGGTCATGACCAGAGAGCACGACATCGATATCATTTTCGTCGATGATCGGGTAGAGGGCGGTTCTTGTGCCATTGACGTCAGCAACGTGGCTGGCGGAGCTGAAGATGGAGTGATGGTAGACGAGGACCTTCCAGCGAGCATCTGGATTCGCTGCAATCGTCTCCTCGATAAAGGTCTCGTGAGTCGAGTTATCATCGATGTTGGTGTTCAACACCATGAACAGGGTATCGCCATAGCTAAACCAGTAATCGCCGCCGGAGTATTGTTCGCTAGTTCCGTAATCTGCCGAAACATTCGGTATGTTGAAATGAGAGGAATAGAGATCGTCCTCATCATGGTTGCCGATTGCTGGAGCAAAAGGTGTTGTTGCCAATTCTGCAGCAGTAAAGAATCCGTCGTATTCGCTAGAAGAGTTGGCGGTGTTAACCTGGTCGCCAGCGCTCATAATAAAGCTGGTATCTGGAAATGCTGTTAAAGCTGTGGTGACTGTTGTTGCCCAGCCTTTAGCATCATCCTCTGTTTCACCACTACTACCGATCTGCGGGTCACCGACAAAGATAAAGTTGTAGTTCTGTGCATCCTGGGTTTCAACGCTAACAGCATCGGTGTAGTCGACGCCGTCACCAATGCGGTAGGAGTAGCTGGTGCTCTTTTCTACGGCGACAGAACTGACCTGACAGGAGAAGATGTCCGTACTTTCCTCACCTTCCGTATCAGCTTCTTCGGCTACAGAGCAGGTCGCAATGTAAGAATCGGTGCCAATGAGAAGCTCTTCGTTACCGGTCAACTCGCTGGTGGTCAACCAGGTGAAGTTTAACTCCACTTCGCTACTGCCTGGCTGCATTGTGATGTCGTAGGCAGCGTAATCAGCACTGGCCATAACGGGGATGCCTAGTGCCAGGCACGCTAGCAGCAATCTGAATAACATGTGTTTCCGGATCATTTTTTGATTCTCCTTGTTGTGAGGGATTCAATGCTCCCCATTAAATGAGCTATCGACATTGCGCCTTTGTAGAGGCGTCTACTCAAGAGGTACTATGTCCTTGCATAATTTTGGCAGTGAGTGCTGCTGTGATAGGGATGGTCAGAATAACGCCCATACTTCCAGCCAAAGCCTGAACAATTTCGATCGAAACAAAATTCGAATTCATCAGATGGTTGAATTGAATTGAATAAAAGTTGAGGACGATGACGGTCGACAGGGCAGCACCGACAAAGGCAAGGATCAGAGTGTTGGACATGGTGCCAATCATGTCTTTACCGACGTTCATCCCCGCCTTGAATAACTTCATAGAATTGCAGCTGGGTATATTGGTATGGATCTCGTGGATGGCAGAAACTATGGACAATGCTGTATCCATAACC
Organism: Desulfuromonas sp.; assembly: GCA_034006225.1. GTDB lineage: Bacteria > Desulfobacterota > Desulfuromonadia > Desulfuromonadales > Desulfuromonadaceae > Desulfuromonas. Next base: position 2,979 of record JAVETC010000074.1, read on the forward strand.
GCACCCATAGAGGCGATAAGAATCCCAGCAAAGAGGATGTTTTCAACCCCCAGGCCTGTTTTTTGACGGATGAACAGTAAGCTCTCCGCTTCTTCAAGATTAAAACCAGAGATATGAACCAGATTACTGTAGAGCAGCAGAATAAGACCGGAGAGGATGACACCGCAGGCAGTTCCGGTTATGGCGCAAAATGTCTTTTTGCTGATGCCGTTGAGAAAAATCATGTTGGCTGAAGTCACCAGCACGACAACACCGATGGCGCTCCAGACTGGAGAGTAGCCGCGCATGACCAGTGGTAGAAAAATGAACAGGATGCTGGCGAGGGTATAGATCAGACTGAGGCAGGACATGAGTCCCTTTTTGCCGCTGACCAGAATCATGGTAATGAGAAAAATTGCGGCGAAGACGTAGAGATATGGGGATCTATTGTGGTTGTAAACTCTGACTTTTAGTGTGCCGTTGTTCGCTTCACTGACGATAACGGTTAGTTTCTGCCCCTGTTCAGCAACAACGCTGCTGTAAGTGCTCAAATAATTTTTGGCCGTGAGGATTTTACCCCGATGCTTTCCGCTAAGTACTGAGACTTGAATGGTCTGCCTCCCGACTATAATTTTGTCAGAGTGTGAACTGGTCTTGAGGTTCTGCTCAAGAATCTCAAGAACTTCGCATTTCTCGTAGGTTGCAGTCGAGCCAGCAGCTTTTCTGGAATAATCAGTGTAGTCCAACTGATTGACGAAAAAGATGGTAAAAACGCAAACCATGATGAGGGTTACAGAGACAGGAAGGTTCCAGTTTCTGACTGTTCCTGTTTCGTCTGCTGTTATCGGACTTATGCTTTGGACAACTGATGACATAGCTCTTCTCTTGATCAAACGCTGAAGTGTTTGATCCTAGCAGTTTGTCGGACTTTCCGAACGTAAAATGTTAAACTCTCCGGGCATTTAAAATTCCTGCGAAGGTGAAAATTCATGAGCGATAAGTTCCGCCAAGTTGATCGAGACACCCTGTTTCTGC
>JAVETC010000007.1:0-104676 GCA_034006225.1 Desulfuromonas sp.
ATGGATGAATTTAAGGAATGGGCAGAAGCCCAAAAAACGGCTGAACAGGGCAGTAATAAGGTTGCCCTAGCAAGCTAAAAACGTCAATGACCGGAGAGAATTTACAGCACATTTCGGACTTGACCCTATGGCACCGGTCAGGTGTACCGTGGTGGTGAGGTGACGGGCAGAGCCTCGCTTATGAAAGCTACGTTTGGTTATCAACTTGGCGGGCAGATTTTCAGTGAAATAATCTTTTTTCAGGATCAGCGCGCCTATAATGAATTTACCAGTGGCAATTTTGAATTTGATGTTGCCGCCTCGGTTGTTGCTATAACCGCAGGAGTGCAGGCACGGGCCGCTACTGAAGGCCTGTCAGCCAGCGCCACTGCAGGGCCAGTAACCGGTGTACAGGCAGATATAGGGTACAAAAAGGGGTTGGCAGTCTTCATTCACGCCAAGGGTGGTTTGATGTATGAGGTGGCCGTTGGTGGCCAAAAGTTTAGCTTTCAGGCGCTGTAGCTCCCTGGTTGCTCCTAACAAGTGACAAGCTGGCCCCGTGTAAGCGCATAAAGCCGATTCGTAGGTCATCCCGGGTCGGCTTTATGGCGTTTGCTGCACTGTCCTTGTCGTTGGTTTTGCATAGAGCTTTTTGGCGCTATAGCTGCTGTGAGTACTCTCCAAGGGGAAGGTAGTTATGGTTGAACTTCTGCTTATTCTTATCAGTACCGTTTTTGTCAACAATATGGTTCTTACCAGATTTCTCGGTGTATGTCCATTCATGGGAGTTTCGAAGCGGGTGGAGACCGCGCTGGGGATGGGGTTGGCGGTTGTTGTGGTAATGACTATCTCCGCGCTAGTGACCTGGTTGTTTAATTACCACGTGCTGATCCCGCTTAAAATCGAATATCTGCAGACCATAGCTTTTATTCTTATTATCGCCTCACTGGTGCAAATGGTAGAGATTATTCTGCATAAAACTAGTCCCACACTGTATCAATCCCTCGGTATCTATCTGCCGTTAATAACTACTAACTGTGCAGTGCTGGGGGTGACGGTGCTGAATATCCAAAAAAACTACACTTTGATAGAGGCCAGTGTATTTGCCTGCGGTGCGGGGCTAGGTTTCACCCTGGCTATGTGGTTGTTTGCTGGGCTACGCGAACGTTTGGAATTTAGCCCGATACCTAAGTGTTTTCAGGGCACCGCTATTGCTTTAATTACCGCAGGGTTGCTGTCGCTTGCGTTTATGGGCTTTTCCGGTTTGGTGAAAAATTGACCTCTGCGCTGGCACGGGATGTTGGTTAAGGACGAGGTGGAATATGCTCAATGCTATTGTTGGCTTGGGGCAAATTGGTTTGGTCGCTGCTATTGCTCTGGGCTGGGCCGCGAAGAGATTTGCTATAGATGTAGATGAACGCGAACAGGCCATCTGCGCTGCTCTGCCTGGGGCCAACTGTGGCGGTTGCGGCTTTCCGGGTTGTGCAAGTTACGCCAGTGCCATTATTTCTGGTGCTGCGCCCATCAATTTGTGCCGCCTCGGCGGTAGTGCAGTGGTCGAAAATATTGCCGATATTATGGGCGTAAAAGCTGAGCTACAGGCTGCACAAATTGCCGTGGTCCTGTGCCAAGGAGACAATAGCAAAACTACCTTGAAATATCGCTACTGCGGTTTGCATGATTGCAATGCGGCAAATCAACTTGCCGATGGGCCTAAACTGTGCCCCAGCGGTTGCCTAGGGTTGGGCTCCTGTGTTGCCGTCTGCGCCTTCGCAGCCATTAGCATCTCTGCCCAAGGGCTGGCGCAGGTGAATCGCAGTCGCTGCACTGGCTGTGGTAAATGTGTCGCTATCTGTCCGCGTCATGTCATTCGTTTGGCGCCAGCTGCGGCTACTACTCATGTGCTGTGTAGCAGTCACGATAAGGGGGGCGTGGTGCGAAGCTACTGTCAAGTTGGCTGTATTGGCTGTGGCCTGTGTCGCAAAACGGTGCCTGAAGCCTTTATTGTTGATAAGTTTTTGGCGCGCATCGATTATGCGCACGCCGACTTAGCTGCCGCTGCCATCGCCATATGTCCTAATGGGTGTATTGTCGATTTTAGCAAAAATTTCCCCGCTGGTAGTCGGTTATCATCTCCACCATCTCTGGTGGCGGATGATGGAAAGGATCAACACTGATGCTGTATAAATCCTTTACCGGTGGTATTGCCTTAGCGGATAGAAAATTAGCGGAGAGTAAGCTGACGACACGCGGAAAAGCTATCGAGGTATGCCCCATTCCCGAGCAGCTAATTATTCCGATGGTGCAGCATATCGGTACTCCAGCGCAGCCAATTGTTGGCGTGGGCGATTTGGTGCTCAAAGGGCAAATTATTGGCCAAGCGGGGGACTTTATCTCGGTGCCTATTCACGCCTCAACTTCAGGCCGAGTCACGGCTGTTGAACCGCGCTGGCACAGCTCAGGTAAGGAGTTGTTGGCGGTGGTTATTGAGGCCGATGGTGCCGACCGCTGGGATCCTGCTGTGGAGGAGCTGAAGCCCGAACTCTGGACTCCCGATAGCCTGCGACAACGCATTCGTGCGGCTGGAATTGTGGGGCTGGGGGGCGCCTGTTTTCCCACCCACGTTAAACTTACGTCACCTGCAGACAAACCGATTACCACCTTGCTGATTAACGGCTCCGAGTGTGAACCCTTTCTTAGTGCCGACCATCGCGTGCTGCTCGAGCAGACAGAGCGAGTTGTCGATGGGATTGAGATCCTGCGGCAAATTTTAGCGGTCAAGCGGGTCATAGTTGGCATCGAAGCGAACAAGGAGGATGCTATAGCGCGCATGCAGCAGTGCGTAGCTGGCCGCGATATCGAGGTGCAAGCCCTTGCGGTTAAGTATCCGCAGGGGGCAGAACAGTTGCTGGTTGCTGCTCTGCTGGGGCTCCAGGTTCCCAACTGTGGTTTGCCGATGGATCTGGGCGTAGTGGTACACAATGTGGCTACTGCCGCTGCGGTTAGCGCTGCGGTACGTTATGGTCATCCCCTGATTGAACGGGTGGTAACAGTCAGCGGCCCCGGCATTACTTGCGCTAAAAATCTGCTGGTGCGCATCGGTACGCCGCTGCAAAAACTGGTGGATTTTTGTGCTGGCCCACGCGGGGAGATAGCCAAGATTATTACCGGCGGGGTGATGACGGGGCAGAGTCAGATCTCCCTTGCGGCCCCAGTTATTCCTGGCACCTTAGCGCTGTTGCTGTTTGGTGCCGCCGATCTGCCCCAGCAGGAGGCTGGCCCCTGTATTCGCTGCGGTCGCTGTGCGGCGGTGTGCCCGCTCCATCTGCTGCCCACTGCGATTGCCGATTGTGCCAGCCTGGGACGTTTTGATGACGCCCAGGCCCAACATGTGATGAATTGCATGGAGTGTGGCTGTTGTTCCTTTTTGTGCCCTGCCTACCGTCCCTTGGTGCAGAGTATACGCTATGCCAAGGCTGGCATCTTGGCTCAGCAAGGGAGGGCCTAACATGGCGATGCAGCTCAATATGTCTTCATCGCCCCACCTGCATAGTGGCGATACCACAGCACGCATCATGCGGCGGGTGATTGTTGCGCTACTGCCCGCTTGTGGTGTGGCTATCTATCTCTTTGGTCTGCCAGCGTTGGCGGTTATAGTCTGGTGTCTTCTCGGCAGCTTGGCTGCGGAAGCGCTGTGCTGCTACCTGTCTGAGCGGCCACTTACTCTAGCTGATAACAGCGCTGCTGTTACCGGTCTTCTCTTGGCCATGAACCTTCCGCCTTCGGCACCTTGGTGGCTGTGTCTGTTTGGTGCCATCATTGCCATCGGCCTTGGTAAACAGGTATTTGGCGGCTTAGGGCACAACCCCTTCAATCCTGCACTGGTGGCACGAGTGGTGCTGTTGATCTCCTTTCCGCTGCAGATGACCAACTGGACAGCCCCTGCACCTTTAGGCAGTGCTATTGATGCTGTGAGCGCAGCTACCCCCTTAGGGGAGATGAAAACCGCCATCATGCTTACGGGGCAGCTACCGGCCACCAGTCAGGCTAGCTTGAGCAATTATTTTATCGGCAACATGCCCGGCTCCCTCGGTGAGGTGTCCGCCCTGGCACTGCTGGTGGGGGGAATCTACCTCCTGCTGAACCGAGTGATCACCTGGGAGATACCTGTTAGTTATCTGGGCACGGTGGTTATCTGTTCTGGGGTAATGTGGTTGAGTAATGCGCAACGCTACCCCGACCCGCTGTTTCATCTGCTGACAGGTGGATTAATGTTGGGGGCGTTGTTTATGGCCACCGATATGGTTACCACCCCCATTACCCGTAAGGGGATGCTGATTTTTGGCTGCGGTTGCGGCGTACTCACCGTTGTCATTCGCCTGTTTGGTGGCTATCCCGAAGGGGTGTCGTTCGCTATATTATTGATGAATGCCGCAACACCATTGATCGACCGTTATAGTCGACCCCAGGTTTTCGGCTACGCGGACAACCACGGCAGCCACAGAGAGCAACCGACTAAGAGGCCTGAGTTATGAAGCACTTTTATCGCTTGATTATTACCTTGACTCTCATCGCTGCGGGGGCGGGGTTGGTGCTGTCGTTGGTGGAGAGTGCTACCCGGGAACCTATTGCTGCACAGCGTAAGATTCAACAGTTGAAGGCCATCTCTGCGGTGTTGCCAGCATTTGATAATAGTCCCACTGAGGATTGTGTCGTACTCGAAATTGGGCGCGATAAAAAAGATCAACCGCTCCAGCGGACTTTCTACCGCGCGCGCCAAGATGGGCAACTTGTTGGTGTCGCCTTTACTGTGCTGGCCCGCGACGGCTACAGTGGAACCATTGAGATTATGGTGGGAGTTGACTGCCACGAGCAGATTGTCGCCATCGAAATTCTCTCCCATAGCGAAACACCTGGCTTGGGCAGTAAAATTACCACCAGCGCATTTAAAGATCAGTTTCGGCAACGCGATCTTAACAATACCGATTGGCGGGTGAAAAAGGACGGTGGCGAGATCGATCAGCTCACCGGTGCCACTATCTCACCGCGAGCAACCGTGGCCGCTGTCAAGCGCGGGCTGGAGTTCTTTAATCAGCATCGCAGTCAGATTCTTGCTCGCTCAGGAGATCAGTTATGAGCTTAACCACGGAGTTCACCAAGGGGATATGGGATAAAAATCCAGTATTCAAGCTGGTGCTGGGCATGTGCCCCGTGCTGGCGATAACCACCACAGCGGAAAATGGCTTGGGGATGGGGCTGGCCACCGCTTTTGTGTTGCTGTGCTCAAATCTTGTGGTATCGCTGATGCGTAAATTGATCCCCGCCGAGGTGCGTATTCCCGCGTTTATTATCATTATCGCCACCTTTGTTACTGTGGTGCAATTCGTGCTCGAAGCCTGGGCTTACGATCTATATCAAGCGCTGGGGATCTATATCCCCCTCATCGTAGTAAATTGCCTGATCCTCGGGCGCGCCGAAGGGTTTGCCTCAAAAAATCCGTTACTCTCTTCTATTGCCGACGGCGCGGGGATGGGGGTGGGTTTTACCCTGGCGCTAGTTACTCTCGGGTCGGTGCGCGAGCTGTTCGGGGCTGGGGAGATCTTTGGTCAAGCTCTCTTTGGTGCGACCTACTCGCCGGTTCTGCTGGTGCTCTTGCCGCCCGGTGGTTTTATTGTCCTCGGATTGTTGTTGGCAGCAATAAACCGTTACACGCAGCATCGGGCTTGAAAGTAGCCGTGCCAAGAACCCGATACGCCTTGGCACTTTTCCAAAAAATGCAAAATTATTGATATCCGTCAGGCATGAGGGTAGTCTGGTGAACAATTTTATTGCGTGGAGGTTTTTTAGCAGCGGTGTCGATGCTATGACATCATGTGAAACGAATAGAGGGTAAATAGTGTTGCCCTGGAAGGATTAGACGGTGGGATTAATGATAAAAACTGCAACTGAACTAGATGGTATGCGTCGCGCTGGTGCCTTTAATGGCGAGCTGATGGACTATTTGCGCCCCTATATCAAGGCGGGAATCAGCACGGAAAAGATTAACAATATGGCCCACGATTATACTCTACAGTATGGCCATACTCCGGCTTGCCTAGGCTATCACGGCTTTCCCAAATCTCTCTGTTCATCAATTAATAATGTTGTCTGCCATGGCATTCCATCACCCGATGAAATTCTCAAAGAGGGCGATATTGTCAATATAGATTTGACCACTATTGTCGACGGCTTTTACGGCGACTCCTCGGAGACGTTTCTGATCGGTCAGGTCAGCAGTCGGGCGCGTAAACTGGTAGCGGTTACCGCGCGTTCACTGGTGTTGGCTATTGAACGGGTGAAACCGGGAATGCCGTTGTCGACTATTGGTGACATCATTCAACCCTTTGTCCAGTCGCATGGTTATTCGGTGGTGCGTGAGTATACCGGTCACGGTATCGGGCGTGGATTTCACGAAAACTTTTCGGTGTTTCATCATCGCACCCCTGATTGCGAGAAGGTTATTCTCCGCCCCGGGATGACCTTTACAATCGAGCCGATGATCAATATGGGCAAGTACCCAGTAGTGACAGATAAAAAGGATAAGTGGACTGTGCGCACCAAAGATAGATCGCTCTCGGCGCAGTTTGAACACACGGTTGCGGTTACCGAGACAGGGCTGGAGGTGCTGACACTGACCCCATCGCAGCGCGAGTCGGGACAAATTCTCAACGTGGTTGGTATGGCGAAATATTAACCTGACGCATAGGTGCTGACAGTAACAAAGGATGAATGCCATGACTTATGCCATGATCTGGCAACAGTTTATCGAAACAGGAACGCTCCATGACGGCTTGGACAAAGAGGAGATCAAGCTCTCGTGGCAGCGCTGCCGTGATATGGCGGTCGATCCCTACGATGGTGTCAGCCATCAGTTGTTATCACCAGCGCAGATCACGACCCTGCTGGATCGGCAACAGACCTATGTTACCGTGGTGCGCCATTTTATGCAGCAGCTGTATGAGTTTGTTAAAGGCTCAGGTTTTATCGTCTTTTTGGCGAATAGGGATGGCTATATCCTAGAAACTATGGGCGATCCGGACACCTTCGTTGCAGCGGCTAAGGTCAATCTGATTCAGGGTGCGTGCTGGAGCGAGGCGGCTGGCGGCACCAATGGCATCGGTACGGCGCTGTCTATTGGGCGACCGGTTCAGGTGTCGGGCTGTGAACACTATTGCCAAAAGCTGCACCCCTGGACCTGCTCTGCGGCACCGCTTTACAGCGAGATCGGCGAAATAAGGGGCGTGTTGCAGATGTCCGGCCCCAGTGCCGAAGCCCATTCGCACACACTGGGGATGGTTGTCGCGTCCGCTGAGGCAATTCGCAAGCAGTTGGGGGTACGCCAGCGCAACCGTGAATTGGTCATGGCCAACGCCCAGCTTAGTCACCTGTTTCAGACCATGTCGGATGGTGCGCTAGTGGTTGATGACGCAGGTCTGGTGTTGCAGATGAATCCTGTCGCCCGCAAGGTGTTTGGTAAGGATGTCAGTGGCCAGGCGTTTCAGAGCCTGATCCATCATGCCGATGCTGCCGAGTTGCTGGGACAGGGGCAGCCCTATAAAGAGATTGATGTGGTTCTCGATACCGAGTCTGGAGCGGTAGAGGCGTTGATGACGCTCAAACCGCTGCGCGACGACAAGAAAGACCAGAGCGGGGCGGTAGTATTCTTTAACCCTATTCGCAAAATGAAGAAACTGGTCAACCGTTTTGGCGGAGCGCAGGCAACCTTTCACTTCACGGATATCATCGGCGAGCATCGCAGCCTGCAGGCGGCGCTACGCATTGCTCGCAAAGCTGCCGATAATCTCAGCCATGTGCTGATTCTGGGTGAAAGCGGCACCGGCAAGGAGCTGCTAGCGCAAGCGATTCACAATCAGAGTGCGCGACGTAACGGGCCCTTTCTGGCGCTAAATTGTGCCGCACTGCCGCGCGATCTCATTGCCAGCGAGTTGTTCGGCTATATCTCTGGTGCCTTTACTGGCGCTAGCCCCAAAGGACGGCCAGGCAAGTTTGAGATGGCTTCCGGTGGGACTCTGCTGCTGGATGAGATTGGTGATATGCCGCTGGATCAACAGGCGACGTTGTTGCGTGTTCTTCAGGATAAACAGGTTACTCGCCTCGGTAGTGAACGGGTGATCGGGGTGGATGTGCGGGTGATTTGCGCCACCAATAAGGATCTGCTCGATGCGGTAAACAAGGGGCATTTTCGTCAAGATCTATACTACCGCCTCAATGTCACGCGCATTGATGTGCCACCGTTACGCGAACGCGGCAACGATATTGAACTGCTGTTTAAATTTTTGCAGAAAAAGATCAGCAAACGCCTTAATTTACCCCAAGCGCGGGTGGAGAAAGCCGTTATCGATGCGCTGCTACACTATGAGTGGCCGGGCAATGTGCGCGAACTGGAAAACGTGGTGGAGCGCATGATCCACTCGGTGGAAGGGGAGGTATTGACCACAGCACAGCTACCCGCCGAGATCTCTCGGGCCGCAGTAGCTCCAGTGCCTACTCCTACTGCTCATGCTACCCTGCATCATGACTCCCACAGCTTAAAACAGGCTGTTGCCGAGCAGGAGCGCCGCCTGCTGGTGGATCTGCTTCAGCGTTATCATGGCAATATTAGCCTGATTGCGCGCGATATGGCAGTATCACGCAACACCATCTATCGGAAAATTCACCACTACGGTATCTCCCGCGACTATAGCTTCGACTAATCACTCTACTTGTGCCGTGCAATTTACGTTGTGCGCTACTGTCCTATTTATGTGACACCTGTTCCGTATGTAGCGCGGTTGTTCATCTTGTGTAACAGTAGCCCGGCGATCACAAATACTAGGGTAATCCCCATCTCTGCAGTTTTTTCTATATAATTTCTCTTTTAAAAACAGATTGTTATCCAAATGCTGAGCGTTTTTATGCCGTAGTTGGTAAGTGCTGGCACATCGGTTGCTATAGGTAAGGGGTAATTACCGCGTTTTGACGCATTCTATTTTTTCAAAGGAGAGAAACCATGAAAAACCAAATCGATTCACAGTACAAACTGTATATCAATGGCCAATGGGTAGATGCCAGCGACGGCAAGACCTTTGAGGCCCATTGTCCGGCCGATGGTAAATTGCTGGCCACCTGCGCTAATGCTACAAAAGAGGATGTCGATGCCGCAGTGGACGCTGCCTGGGGTGCCTTTGAAACTTGGAAAGATATCAGTGCTCAAGAGCGCGCTGGCTATCTGCTAAAAATAGCTGATTTGATTGATGCCAACGCTGAAAAGCTGGCCATGGTGGAAACACTGGATAATGGTAAGCCGATCCGTGAAACACGTAATGTCGACGTGCCACTAGCTAGCGACCATTTCCGCTATTTTGCCTCAGCTATTCGTACCCAAGAGGGTCAGGCAACCATGATAGATAAAGACACTATGAGCCTCATTTTGCGTGAGCCCATCGGTGTCGTAGCACAGATCATTCCGTGGAACTTCCCATTTTTGATGGCTGCATGGAAAATTGCTCCTGCATTGGCTGCAGGTAACTGCGTGGTTATCAAGCCATCGTCAACCACCTCTTTGAGTCTGTTGGAGATGGGCAAACTGCTGGCTCAGGTACTGCCTCCAGGTGTGGTCAATATCATCACCGGTAAAGGCTCTACTACTGGTAACTTTATTTTGGAACACCCCCGCTTCTCCAAATTGGCCTTTACCGGCTCTACTGATGTCGGTTACAGCATTGCCGATGCCGCTGCTAAGAAACTGATTCCTGCTACGCTGGAGCTCGGTGGTAAGTCAGCCAATATCTATTTCGAAGATTGTCAGTGGGACAAAGCTATTGAAGGTACTCAAATTGGCATCCTGTTTAATCAGGGCCAGGTGTGCTGCGCTGGTTCAAGAATCTTCGTGCAAGAGTCTATCTACGACAAGTTTGTTGCCGATATGGCTGCGGCGTTTGAAAAGGTCAAAGTTGGTCTGCCATGGAACGAAGATACTATGATGGGTTGCCAAATTGATGAGGGGCAACTCAATCAGATTCTCTCCTATGTTGATGTTGGCAAGCAAGAGGGTGCGCGCCTAGTTACTGGTGGTACTAAACTGACCACTGGCGAGCTTGGCAAAGGCTCCTTTATGACCCCGACACTCTTTGCCGATGTCGATAACTCTATGCGTATTGCCCAAGAAGAGATCTTTGGCCCTGTAGTTTGCGTCATTAAGTTTAAGGATGAAAAAGAGGTTATCGCTATGGCCAATGATAGTGAGTTTGGCCTCGGTGGTGCGGTGTGGACACGTGATATCAACCGTGCAATGCGTGTAGCACGTGGTGTTGAAACTGGTCGTATGTGGGTCAATACCTACAATCAGCTTCCTGCCCATGCGCCGTTTGGCGGCTACAAAAAATCTGGTATCGGGCGTGAGACCCACAAAATGATGCTCGAGCACTACAGCCAAGCAAAAAATATCTTCATCAGCATGAGCGAAGATAAAATCGGTCTGTACTAAATAGCCAATATAGGCGCAACCGGTCTCTGGCGCTCTTTAGCCTGGAGACCGGTATGCCGCTGTTTCTCGTCGGCTAGTTAATGCGCACTCTGGCAAGGAGAGAAGATGATAATCACCGTTAATACTCAGGTTGAAGAGATTCTCGATCTTGATCCTAGCATCGTGCGTTACTTTATTCGCAACAAAGTCAGACCCTTCACCTGTGCTGGCGCCTATCCAAAAACACTAGGCGACCTGCTAGCTACCTCTAAGGTGGCAGATGTCGAAGGCTTTATTGCTGGATTAAACGCATATATTGCCGTTGAAATGAAATCTTCATAAAATTTACGATCCGTTGTTGTATGCACGGGTCTTGGAGGAAATTATGGTACTCGCAGATCAAACCTATGGTTTCTTTATCCCGACTGTCTCCCTGATGGGCGTCGGTTGTGCTAAGGAGACTGGCGACCAAGCCAAAGCGCTGGGCGCATCCAAATTACTAATTGTCACCGATGCCGGTATGCAGGCATTAGGTGTGGCTGATACTATCAAAGGTTACGTCGAAGCTGCTGGACTGCAAGCGGTTATCTTTGCTGGAGCTGAGCCCAATCCAACCGATAAAAACGTTGCCGCGGGTGTAGCTGTTTACACAGAGAACCAGTGTGATGGCATTATCACTCTCGGTGGTGGTAGCTCTCACGACTGCGGAAAAGGTGTGGGGCTGGTCATCGGCAGCGGGGGTAATATCCGCGATTTTGAAGGGCTGAATAAGTCTAATAAACCGATGCCACCGTTTTTGGCCATCAATACCACAGCAGGAACCGCCTCGGAGATGACACGTTTTTGTATCATCACCAACACCGACACTCACGTAAAAATGGCCATTGTCGATTGGCGCTGCACGCCTAATATTGCCATCAACGATCCAGTGCTGATGGTTGGCATGCCGCCCGCGCTAACTGCGGCCACTGGCATGGACGCACTGACCCATGCGGTTGAAGCCTATGTTTCAACTATTGCGACACCAATCACTGATGCCTGCGCCATCAAAGCCATTGAGATTATCGCTGAATCACTGCGCCCAGCTGTTGCCAATGGCGAAAATATGCAAGCGCGCGATCAGATGGCCTATGCTGAATATCTAGCCGGTATGGCATTTAATAATGCTAGCCTCGGTTATGTTCACGCCATGGCGCACCAATTAGGTGGTTTCTACAACTTGCCACACGGTGTGTGCAATGCGGTACTGCTGCCATTTGTGTGTGAGTTTAACGCTATAGCTAATGTCAAACGTTTTGCCGATGTGGCCGTAGCCCTAGGTGAAAATATTGATGGATTGTCTGCTGTGGACGCCGCCGAGGTAGCTATAGACGCTATCCGTTGTCTGTCTGCTGATATTGGCATTCCAGCTGGGTTGGCCGAACTGGGAGTAGAGGAGAAAGACCTTGAAACCATGGCGAAAAATGCCCAGAAAGATGCCTGCATGTTGACCAACCCCCGTAAGGCAACATTGCAGCAAGTGGTCGCGATCTACAAAGCGGCCATGTAAAACAGTCTGCCACCTGTCACGTGAATCTCTCCTAAATGTTTCTCGCAGTGACGGTATTGCCACAGGAACTCTGTTCCTGTGGCTTTTTTGTCCTTAAATTGGCGAGATTGGTGGCGAGTAAAGCCTCGTAAACTATGCCAGATTAGGTGTATTTTAAGACTTTATTTAAGAATCGGCTGACCCGCTCATCACTCTCAGTCTCAAATAGTTCAGCGGGCGTGCCCTGCGCGATCAATCCACCATCGCCGACAAAGACAAGATAATCTGCTGCCTGACGAGCAAAACCCATTTCGTGGGTAACCAGAATGAGGCGCATGCCATCATCGCGCAGCTCGCCGATAAGGTCTAGGACCTCAGAGGTGTACTCGGGATCTAAGGCGGAGGTCGGTTCATCCAGCAGCAGAAACTCTGGCCGGATAGCTACCGCGCGGCAGATAGCGATCCGCTGCTTCTGCCCGCCGGACAGCTGCGCCGGTTTTTTTAATGCCTGATCCGCCAGTTGAAAACGCTCGAGGAGAATCAACGCCTCCTCTTGGGCACGGCTCTCAGTATACCCATGCACCTTAACCAGCGGGAGGGTGATATTCTGTAGGGCGGTTAGGTGGGGAAAGAGGTTATATGCCTGAAAAACCATGCCTATTTTTTTCCGGTACTCGCGCAAGCACTCTGCGCTGCGGTATTCAATGGGCTTATCATTGATAAGGATCGTGCCGCTGTCAGGCTGCTCCAATCCGGCAATCAGCCGCAGCAGTGTGGTCTTGCCGCCACCGGAGGGGCCAATAAATACCAGTGAGTTTATATCGTCTAGGCAGAGCGAGACTCGATCCAGAACCAGCACCTCTCCATAGCTTTTCGCCAGTTTATCCAGCTCAAGTTTCATAACTAAATTTTCTCTCCAAAATGCGCGTTAAGCGGGAGATCGGCAGTGTCAACAGGAGATAACCAATGGCCAGGGGGATATAGGCCTCCATGGTTGAAAAGGTGTTGGAGTTCATCTCGCGAGCCGCCATGGTGAACTCTTTTATAGCAATCACAGATAACAGCGAGGAGTCTTTGATCAGCGAGGCCAATTGCCCGGCAAGTGCGGGTAGAATGCGCGTCATGACCTGCGGGAAGATAATGTAGCGGTAGCTCTGGTAGGGAGTGAATCCGAGTGAGAGCGCAGTTTCGCGCTGACTTTCAGCTACGCTCTGTACGCCGCCGCGGATGATCTCCGCAATGTAGGCGCCGGAAAATAGCGCCATAATCAGCACTCCGACCACAAAACGGTTATTGATGCCGGCAGCGTTGGCGATTACATAGAAAAAGAGCAGGATTTGCACCAGTAACGGCGTGCCTCGCACTAGCTCTACGTAGAAAATTGATAGGTAGCGCAGGGGCAAGATGCGGCTGTTTTGCCCCAAACCAAAAAGAATGCCCAAAAATAGACTAAAAACCAAGGCAAACAGGGAGATAAGGAGCGTCATTCCATATCCCTTAAGAAAATTCATGCGGTAGTCGTAGATGGTGCCCCAAGCGAAATGGTAGCTCAGTTGGCTGAAGCCATACCAGAAAACCGCTGCCAGAATAAGGGCAACTAAAGCCCAGCTGCAAATATGCGCTGTCCTGTTATTGTCACCCTCTTTTTCGTAAAGGATATTCATGCAACTCCTATTTTCCTAGGTTAAAAAAAGAGGGCAGCCCCGCCTGATCAAAAACCTGCTTCATGTCGGTCAAGTATTTTGTCTCTAGGTTAGCAAACCCGCCGCTGGTGCGAAAGGCCAAGATAAATGCATCGACATCCTTCTTCAGTGGGCTGCCCTTTTTCATGGCTATGCCCCAGTCACCTCTGGTTCCCGGCAGATTTTCCAGGTTGACGAAGGTTGCATCGGGAAACTTTTTCTGTAGTTCAAAGGTTGTCAGTCCATCATAAATAAAGGCATCAACCTTGCCCTGAGCAACTTCGAGCGCACAGGCTGAGACATCATCAAAAATGCGGATATTGGCGGTGGGTAGATTCTCCTGCGCCCATAAAGCGCCGGTGGTTCCCGATTTAACCGCGACCAGGATACCCTCCGCAGCAAGATCAGGATAGCCGGTGACCGTAGAGCCATTATTGATCAGCAAAGTTAAGCCCGAGGCGGCATACGGAATAGAGAAGTCCACGACCTTGGCTCTCTGGGCGCTAATATTCATAGATGAGATAACCAGATGCGCTTTGCCCGATTGCAGGGCGGGAATTAGCCCCGCCCACGAGGTGTTTACTATGCGCACTGGCCGATCTAGGTACTCGCCCAAGGCATAGGCTGTCTCCACACTAATCCCGCTGGGAGTGCCATCGGGCGCTGCCATTTCAAACGGGGGGAACTGTAGCTCCATGGCGACAACTAGGGTGTTGTCGTTGTTTTTTGAACAGGATGTTATAAGCGGGCTAGACAGCAGCGCTATGCTTAAAAGAGCTATGGTGATTTGACGCATATTATGGCCTTTTGTGAAAATTGTTTTTTGAAATTATTAGTTTAAAGCGGCTTGTTTTTCATGGAGATTAGATAATCAGCCTTTTAAGCTGCGAACTACTTTGGTCGTATTTTAGCAGCTTGTGGCGTCAAAACCGCGAAAAAATTTACTATTTCTTAGGTGGGTAATTATGGCCAGCAGTTGTTTTGCCCTTAGGGTTAGTTTACGGGCACCCATTCTCGTTGACGCTCATTGCGTGGCGGCGACAAATGGGGGAATAACCAAACCTTAAAATAGTTGTTATTATCTGTAGATCGGCCATTAGCCGACGTCTTTAGTTATTCCTCAATATGTCTTTTAGCCGTGCGCAGCGCAAGTTGCTTGTCCTTGGTAAATAGTCGCCATTGCATGCGTGAAGAGTGGATACCTGCTTTTTTATCCTGCCCGTGACAGTAATACCAGTGCCCATAGCGTTCTACTGTGGAAAACGGGTGGTTTTTGTCGCACAAAATTCCGCAAGGGTTAATCTCTTTAAAGTAAACAATTTCGGCAGGTTCTTCATCGTAGGTCATATTGGTTGGTAGTTCTAGTTGCGAAAAATCGGCGTTGTTTTCGCGCATTTGATCTAACCAAGCTGAAATGTTCATAGCGCTTCCTTTCGGTTTAGGGATATGTATGGGCAGTGTGAAACTCAACTAACTGCTCCGGTTTAATAATCCCTGTAACACCTCCAAAATCCTAACCATTGCCAAGGTATCCATCTCACAATAGGCCAACAAATCCTTGCGAATTTCTGCCAGTGTCACCAAATTCTGCTCCTCGCACATCGCCCGATACGCCACCATCGCCATCTGACCATCAGCAATACTCAACTGCTGATAGGATAGCTCCGGCACCAGTGCTGGTAGCACCGCTTTGATGGAGTAGGAACCGGCCATCTGCCAGCGATACAGCTGGCGCTTTTTGAATGGCTCCATCAGGTCGCGTACATTATCAACGCGCTGCAGCAGTGCCTCTGCAAGGTCGGGAAACAGCTCAGCTAGCTCACGCAGCACGCTTTTTTCAAACGCTTGATTGTAGGTCAAGATGCAGGCTGCGTCAGGAATTTCGCTAATCAGCTGTTCGGTGAGTTCGCGGCGGGGGTCGTAGTTGGCGGCGGCGAGATATTCACAGTGCTGGGGCTCGACGCCAGCGTGTTGCTGAATATGCAGAGAGTATTGGAATGGAATTTTTTGATATGGACGTACTCCGTCGAAAGGTGGAATGGGGGTATCGAAAGTTTCAAAATCGAGATGACACAGCGGATACCATAGGCTATTGACAAATTTACTGATAGCCACGGTGTCGGTGGTATCGTGCTGGTTAAGGGTCGCTTCGGCTTGAAAGCGTTGGGCGCTATTGAGCTGATCGAGCGGGATGTCGGCGAGTTTAATCACCCCTTGAGCATAATAGGCAAATTTATTGATTCCTCTACCGCGCAGATCGAAGATCGAGTTGTTGGGGATGTGCTGCCAGCAGTAGGGGATGAAATCACACTCAAAGGGGTCGTTGCACCAGGGGCCGATGTCAATGGCTGGTTCATCATCAAGGCGCAGGGTGTCGCGTAGCTGTTGTAGCTGTGCTGGAAGTTGCGCTTGGCGCGCGAGAACTTCGCTGGTGACCTCTTCACTGGTGAATAGCTGCTGTACGTCGATGGCTCCTTGGCGTACATACTGGTTGTTGATGTGGGTGAGGTAGGCGGCGCTGATGTTGAGGCCGCACTGGCTGAGCACATAGTATTGGGTGGCCACATCGTCCAGATTAACCTCTTTTACCCCGGTGCCCATTTTCACTTCATAAATCCGCCAACTATCACCAGCTGTACCATCCTCTCCAGCTAGGTCATCACGCACCAAAATATCTACCTTGACAAATACTCCACCACGCGAGAACGAGGCTTCGTAGATGACCTTGGTGCCCTTGGCGATCAGCTGTTTAGTGCGTGCTAGTTGGGTGGCAAAGGGCAAGCCTGCGTAGGGGACTTCAACTCCACCGGGGAAAAGTTGTTGCGCTAGAGTGCCGACCTGGTTGCCGGCGGCAAACTTGGCTTCGAGATCGGGGCGCGCTGGCAGGTCAAAATCGGGTGGATTTTTCTGGAGCCATAATGCTTTGCGGCACTGTAACCCTTTGAGGACTAGCGATTTGCTCAGGCCGGTGCTTTTACGTTTTGTCGCCAATAAATATCTCCCCAATTGCTGTACTATAGATTACCTGTTTGTGGATAAAGGGCGCGCTAAACAGCTATGCGCAACGGTTCGGTATCCATTATTTTATCTGGCTACTCCGGCTCTTTTTTGGTGAGTACGCGTCTTATGGTTTGCGATAGTTCTGGCATATCCACAGGCTTGAGCAGGAAGGCATCGATGCCTGCTTGGGTGACGGTCTCTTTGTCTATAGTGCTACTGTAACCGGTACACAGGATAGTGGGAATTTCTGGGCGAATTTTTTTTATCTCGTGAATGAGCTGCATTCCGGTCAGGCCGGGCATGGTTTGGTCAGTTATTACCAGATCAAAATGTTCTGCGTTAACCCTAAAGAGTTTTAGTGTCTCTTGGCTGTCATTCATGCCTGTTACCTGATGCCCCATAGTGGTCAGCATCTGTTCGAAAGCGGTGGCGAGGAGCGGATCGTCATCGACGTAGAGAATTTTTGCTGTTCCGTGACATATTTCGTTATTGGCTGAGTGGGTAGTCGTCGGGGGCTGGGACGAGTTAACGATGGGGAAGTATAGATGGAAAATGGTGCCCTGGCCTTCCCTGCTGACAAAGGTAATCATCCCTTTATGCTGCTCCATGATGCCCTGTACGGTAGCCAGACCCATGCCTGTGCCTTCGTGGAGATTTTTGGTGGTAAAGAACGGATCAAAGATCTTGTCTTGCAACTCAACTGGGATGCCGCTGCCGTTATCTTGCACACTAATATGCAGATATGCACCAGGTAGACAACTGTGTTGCGCGGGGATATCTTTCTGCTTTAGCTCGGCTAAATCTAAGGCTAGAGTTAACTCGCCTTGCTCCTGCATCGCATAGGTGGCGTTATTGCACAGGTTGAGCAGTGCCTCCTGAATTTGCGAGACGTCGGCCAGTATCGAGGTGTTAGCGCAGTCGGGTGCTATGCTGTGGTGAAAGTTAATGCTGCTGGGAATGGTAGAGTGCAGCAGGGAGGCGGTCTCTTCTATTATCGAGGTAAGCTGAATAAGCTCTTTGGGACGCTGTTCCCCCTTGCGGCTGTAGGTCATAATCTGTTTGATTAGATCGCGAGCACGCAGTACCGCTATTTTGGCATTGGCTAGATAGGTACTTCCCGGAGCATCGGCGGGTATCTCCATTTTAGCTAATTGAATATTTCCCAATATTATAGACAGATTATTGTTGAAGTTATGCGCCATTCCGCCTGCCATAACTCCAACTGCTTCCATCTTGCATTTCTGGCGCAGTTGGGATTCAAGATTCTTGTGGGCCTCTTCTAAGAGCTTGCGCTGGGTAATGTCCTGCACTGTGCCTATTGATTTTATAGGGCTACCATTGTCTGCATAAAAGGTCTGACACTTCTCGTGCACATATTTTACGCTGTTGTCTGCTAGAAGCAGGCGATGGATAAGACTGAATGGCGTATGGTTTTGCACCGATTCTTCATAGGAGCGGGCGATAAAGTCGCGATCCTCAGGATGTACTTTGCTCATAAATAGATCATAGGTCGCGCTAGCTTGCTGCGGCTCTAGATCGAAGATCCGGAATACCTCGTCGGACCACTGCAGCTCGTTGGTTGTTAGGTACATTGTCCAGCTGCCAATTTGTGCTAAGTGCTGCGCTGCTTTTAGGTTGGCAGAGGTTTCGGCTAGTGCGGTTTCTGCCTGTTTGCGTGCGGTGATATTACGCGATATGCCAAGGATGCCAATGGGATTTCCGGCTGAATCATGCACCGGAACTTTGGTAGTGTCTACAAAACACCGAGTTTCGCTGTTGGCAAGGGTTACCCACTCCTCGATATGACTAGCTTCGCCATTTTCTATGACTATTTGGTCACATTTTATAAATGCGTCAGCGCTCTCCTTGTCGACAAAGTCGTAGTCGGTTTTGCCCACAATCTCAGCTTCACTAGCGCCCAATAGCTGCTCAAATGTTTTATTACAAGCGAGAAAGGTGCCGGAGGTATCTTTTAGCCATATTATATCTGGAATATTATTTAACAGAGTGCGAAAACGATCCTCACTCTCTTGTAGGTGTGCCTTTTCGCGCTCGAGCTCTTCGGTTCTGGCCCGTACTCGTTTGGTCAAGCTGTGTGTCCATAAAGCGAAAAGCAGGAGCAGTACGATAAGCGGTATGGCGGTATAGAGGGCATACTCTGTTGCGGTTATGCCAGTAGCTGGTGGAGCTGCGGGCAGCAAGTTAATCTTCGGGCTAGGCAGGCTTTGGCCGTTATCTTTGGTACTAGTAGCGGCATTGAGCCGGAGGGGGAGCAGCGCCAAAAATAGCCATAGGCTAAGTGTGACTTGCCGCGCCGTTGGGAACGCGAACAAGCTGCGAAAAGTTTTCCAGAGCAATGCTGGTTGGTGCATATATCTACCTCAGGAGGGATAGTGAACTAATGTTGCAGTCTTAATACTATACTCCCACGATAATTGCTCTTGTTTGTATAAGTCAAAGGTTAAAAAGCGGCACAGGGCAGTTTGTTTTACTTTGCCACTCCGCTCAAGCTGAGCTCCTCACTGCGGTGGCAAGCCACTAGATGTCCGGGCGCTGTCTCTTGCAGCTCTGGACGCTGTTGTTGGCATAGTGGCTGAGCGTAGGGACAACGTGGATGAAACGGACACCCGGCTGGTGGGTTGAGCGCTGAGGGAACCTCGCCTTTGGGGATGATGCGTTTATGGATTAGCGGGTCGGCGATGGGCAATGCTTGGAGCAGCGCTTCACTGTAGGGGTGGCGCGGGCGGCGATAAAAATCGTCTACCGGTGTCTGTTCGACAATACGCCCAAGATACATTACCGCGATATCATCGCACAAATGCTCCACTACAGAGAGGTCGTGGGAGATGAAGAGATAGCTGAGCTGAAACTCCTGTTGCAAATCCTGCAGCAAATTGATGATCTGCGCCTGAATGGAGAGGTCCAGTGCCGAGACCGGTTCATCGGCGATGATCAGGTCGGGCGTTAGAGCTAATGCGCGGGCGATGCCGATGCGTTGGCGTTGGCCACCCGAGAACTCATGCGGCAGGCGCGAGGCCAACTCTTCATGCAGGCCAACCCGGCGCAGGAGGGCACTAACCTGTTGTTTAATGCTAAGGGTAGAGGTGCTGCCGTGGATTTTGAATGGTTCAGCGATGGTGTCACCAATCTTCATGCGCGGATTGAGCGAGGAGTAGGGGTCTTGAAAGATCATCTGCATTTTGCGGCGCAGTGGGCGCAGCTGTTTCTGGCTCAGTTGGCACATGTCGCAACCCTCTAACAATATCTGCCCGCTGTCGGGGCGCAGTAGCCCCATGATTAATTTGCCAATAGTGGATTTGCCGCAGCCGGATTCGCCGACCAGTCCGAGCGTTGTCCCCTTAGTCAGGCGCAGATTGACATCGATGACTGCCGGAAGGAGCTGGCGCTTTAAGCTACGGATGTTGCTACTCAGTTTAAAACTTTTATGTAGGTGCTTGATCTCTAAAAACGCTGCCATCGTTTAACTCCACCGCCGCACAAAGTGGTTGGCGGCAATATGCTGTAGCGGGGCCATCTGTGACTCTTGGGGGGCGAACTCTGCCGGGCAGCTGAGCCAGAAGCTATCCTGTTGTTGGCGCACCTCCAAGCGTTTGTGCCGGTCGCGGCCAATCTTGGGGATACAGTTGAGCAGCTCCTGGGTATAGGGATGCTGTGGATTAGAGAAAATTGTCTGCACCTCAGCCTGTTCAACAATCAAACCATCGTACATAATAGCAACGATATCAGCATTTTGCGCCACTACGCCGAGGTCGTGACTGATGAGCAGCGTCGACATCTGGCGCTGTTGCTGTTGTTTGTTGAGTAGAGCCATAATCTGCGCTTGAATGGTGACATCTAGAGCGGTGGTCGGCTCATCGGCGATCAGCAGACTTGGGTCACAGGATAGGGCGATAGCGATCATTACCCGCTGACGCATGCCGCCAGAGAGCTGATGGGGATAGTCGCGGTAGCGCTGCTGGGCGTTAGGGATACCAACTTGATGGAGAAGCTCGATGCTGTGCTCTAGTGCTTGCGCCTTGGATAGCCCCTTGTGGTGGCGCAAGGTCTCGCCGATCTGATTGCCGATCGTGAATACCGGATTGAGTGCCGTCATCGGATCTTGAAAGATCATGGCGATGCGGTTGCCGCGGATGCGGTGCATCTCGGTGCTGGGCAGTTGCAGCAGATCTTCACCGGCAAAGTTTATTTGGCCGGAGACAATGCGCCCAGGGGGCGGCACTAGGCGCAAAATTGATAGCGCCGTCATCGATTTGCCACAGCCGGATTCGCCGACCATGGCCACCGTCTTGCCGCTGGGAATGATCAGGTCGACATCACGTACCGCCTTGACTAGCTGCTTAGCGGTAAAAAAGTAGGTATTCAGACCTTGAATGCTCAGCGCTGCTGGAGCAGCGGTCGCAGTTGCTGGGGTGTTAGTTTTCATGTTCAGCAGTATCGCTGATTGGGAGATAAAATGAAAGGGTTGTTCCTTGCCCTAACTTGCTGGTCGCCACTATTTTCCCATCATGAGCTTCAATGAGGTTTTTGGCCAATGTCAGGCCCAGACCGATCCCCTTTTTACCGCTGTCGCTGCTATCTGCACGATAAAATTTATCAAATATTCTCTGGCATTGCTGCGGGTTCATGCCGATCCCCTCATCGGAGATACTGACCTGATAATAGCCTGAGTGCGGGTCTGGTGCTGGTGAGCCAGTGATGGTAATGCGTCCGCCGTTTGGAGAAAATTTGATGGCATTGTCGATGATGTTTTCCAGCACCTTGGCTATTTTTTGTTGATCTATGTACAGAGGATAGGCGCACTCAGGCTCAGCACAAGAGAAGGTGCAGCTTGTCTCTTGTCTGTTGCAGTAGTGTTGGACCCTGTTAAACAGCGCGTCGGTTGTAGTGCTATCTCTATTTAGGCTGATTTTTCGTCCGGCTTCAGCGCGGTTGATGTCAATCATATTATTAATCAGCGTATCTAGCTCCCAGGATTTCTCATAGATATAGTTGAGGAATTCTGTTGTCTGTTCTGGGCTAAACTCCTGCTCGGATAGGAGTAGTTCGGTGTAGCCAGTGATGGCGGTTATCGGAGTCTTCAGGTTGTGCGTTGCGCTGGAGATAAATTCCGATTTCATGCGGTCGATATGCTGCTCTTCAGTGTTATCGTACAGAAGCATTATCAAAGCATTGCTGCGCGGTGAGCTGGAGCGCAGCGCCGAAGTTGTCCCTTTCAGCGAGCGCAAACCGCCAGCGGAACAGATGATGGTGAACTGGTTGCTTGAGCCAACAGGGTTAACTTGGTTGTCACTAATACTATTATCGCCTGTTGCACTGGCTAGTGCCTGCGCCAGTGTGGAGCCCTTAAGCTGCTCTGAAGATAGCTCCAGCATCTGTGTTGCCATCTCGTTGACGAGGGTAATCTGCCCTGTGCTGTCGGTAACCAGCAGACCATCGGAAATCGAAGTGAGGATGTCGAGGGTGCGATCGCGTTCCTGCTGCTCCTGGTGCAGAAGGCGGTAGATACGCAGTTGGAGCAGTCCAATGAACAGGCCACTGATACTGCCAACTATGCATGGCAATATATAGCCCTTTAGGTTCATAGGGTAACCATTGACTGATTTTTGAATGGTAGAGAAAATACATAAAATAATGATAGCTATAAGCATGTATGCCAATAGCTGACCCGTCGCTGTTGTGGCGCTACCTCTTGCGGCGTGTGTGTCAGTGCTGTGGGTCAACTGTTTCAAGCGCCGATAGAGTAAATAGATGGTCATGCCAACAGCGCCACCAGCCAAAACGGGGATGATGTAGCCTGTTGGCGTTCTTATCAGGATGTCAAGTTGCTGCTGGGGTAGATCAAGTAGAGTCTTCTGTAGGTAGGAGAGTACTACCATGGTAAGGCTGCCGACCATAAATGCTGCCAGCATAGCGCCTAGTTCACGAACAGTGTTCATCTATAAAAATCCTAACTGAAATGGCTTATTAAATATTAATAAGGGGAGTTTATTGTTTATGCAGTTTTTTTTCAAGTAGAGATTTGTACCAACTTTTTATAGAATTGTGATTCTTTTATTGCTGGTTGTGTCGCTTGTAGTTGGCGCTGTTGCTGGGGTGTGTTAGTGTTTAAAGCTATTGTTAACTATCTCCAGCTGCGCGTTGTGTAGCGGAGTCGTTACTTGTATCATTAAAATCTTACTTGGCCTATTGCGCCGGTTTGCGAGAACTTAAATGAGAGACTTAGTTGATCTACATTTACACAGCACTTGCTCCGATGGGGTGAACCCGCCGCAGGACTTGGTAGCTAAGGCTGCTAGTGCTGGGGTGATGGCGCTGGCGCTGTGCGATCACGACAATATAGATGGCGTGCCAGCAGCGCGCCAAGCTGGGCATCAGCGTGGGGTGCATGTAATTGCTGGCGTAGAGCTGTCGTGTGTCTGGGGCGAGTATCAGGATATCCATCTGCTTGGCTACGGTTTTGATAGCGAATATTTGCCTCTGTGTCAGGCGTTGACCAGCTTTCAGGAGTTTCGTGCCCAGCGCAATGCTTTGATTGTTGAAAAAATCAATATTCTGTTGGAGCAACAGGGGAAGCTGCCTCTCGATTTTGCTAGTGTTGCTGCGCGTGCTGGTGGCACCGTTGGTCGACCGCATATTGCTATGGAGCTGATTGCCGCAGGGCACGCAAAGACCATGGAAGATGCGTTTAGCCGCTATCTGGTGCCCTGCAATATAGCTAAACGGTTTTTCCCTGTTGACGAGGCTATCAACTTAATCAAGGCCGCAGGTGGGGTTAGTGTCTTGGCCCATCCGCCCTATATTACTCGCGATCAGACGGCGATGCAGCAGCTGCTAGATGAGCTGGTTGCGGTCGGGTTGCAGGGCGTTGAAGTATATAACAATGGTGCGAGCTGTGATGAGATTGAGTGGTATCTGAGTCAGGCGCGGCTGCGCAATCTGCTAGTTACCGGTGGCTCAGATTTTCACGGTATCGAAGATGGTGGAGCCGAGTTCGGCAAAATTCGTTCAATTGGAGCAATCCCTTACAGTTGCTTCGATGACCTTCAGCACTATCTCGAAGGATAGTGCTCCAATTCAAGTCCGCTGATGTGGACACAACAGATAAAGGAAATTTTTATTATGGCAGTTGTACAACAGGGTGATCTGGTAAAAGTCCACTACGTTGGCACCTTCGACGATGGTAGTGAGTTTGATTCCTCCACCGGTGGTACTCCACTAGAGTTTACTGTGGGCCAGGCCCAGGTTATCCCAGGTTTTGAAACCGCAGTTACCGGTATGGCGCTGGATGATAAAAAACAGGTGCGTATCGAGGCTGCTGACGCCTATGGTGATTATGATAAAGATCAAGTTGCCACTGTTGAGCGCAGTATGCTGCCAGAAGATATGGAGTTAGAGGTTGGTATGCAGTTGCAGGCGGAGACCGAGATGGGCGTACCGCTGGTGGTGACAATTGTTGCCGTAGAGGGCGATAAAGTAACTTTGGATGGTAACCATCCCATGGCGGGTAAGGCTCTTAACTTTGCTCTGCATGTAGTGGAAATTAGCGCGACAGCCTAATTTTGACAGGAAATTAATATCTGTATGACCGATCTAGTGCCGGAAACGGTGAAATTTTTTGCGACCGCCCCTAAAGGCTTGGAGCCGCTACTGGTTGAAGAGCTGCAATCTTTGGGGGCGAGCCAGGTACGGCAGACCAGAGGCGGTGTCGAGTTTTTTGGCCCGCTGGAGGTAGCTTACCGTGCCTGTCTGTGGTCGCGGTTGGCGGGGCGTATTTTATATCCGCTGTTAGAGTGCCCCGTTGCCGATACTGATCAACTGTACCAAGTGGTCAACGCTTTTGCTTGGGAAGAGCACTTTTCTGCCGCCTCTAGTATGGCGGTGGACTGTAATCTCCTCAATTCGCCGATAACTCATTCGCGCTATGCGGCACTGAAGGTTAAGGACGCGGTTGTTGACCGTTTCCGTGACCACTGCGGAGTGCGCCCAGATGTGGCTTTGCACCAGCCCGATTGGCGCCTGAATGTGCTATTGAATCAGGATACGCTGGTGCTAAGCCTTGATCTATCCGGTGACAGCCTGCATCGACGTGGGTATCGTACCGAGGGTGGCCGGGCGCCGCTAAAAGAGAATTTGGCGGCGGCGCTGTTGTTGCGCTCAGCTTGGCCGCAGTTAAGTCAGCAGCAGGCACCTTTGCTCGATCCCATGTGTGGTTCTGGTACTTTGGTGATCGAAGCAGCGCTGATGGCTGGTGACTGTGCGCCGGGGATGCTGCGTCAATACTATGGTTTTTTGCATTGGCAGCGGCATAATGCTCAGTTGTGGGAAACCCTGCTGACCGAGGCGCAGCAACGCCGAGATGCGGGTCTGGAGAATCTGCCACGCATTATCGGTTATGATAGTGATCCTCGGGCGATAAAAAATGCTTGGGCGAACGCGGAGCGCGCCGGAGTTGAGCGCTGCGTCCACTTTGAACGGCGCGCACTGGAACATCTGGGCGAAGAGGATGAGCTCTCCACCGCTGGGCTGGTGATCACTAATCCGCCTTATGGTGAGCGTCTTGGCGAGAAAGAGCAGTTGCGCGGACTGTATGCCACATTAGGAGAGCGCTTGCGGCAACATTTCAGTCACTGGCATGTTGCGGTTTTTACCGGCACGCCGGAGTTGGGCCAAGAGATGGGGATGCGTGCTGTACGTAAACACGCTTTTTACAACGGCCCGCTCAGCTGCCAATTGCTGCATTTTGTTATAGAAGAGGAAAAATTCTTTCGGGCTCCGGTAACTGCAGCGCACGGCTTGGCCAATGTGATTGAGCTCAGTGATAACGCGCAGATGTTTGCTAATCGCTTGCGCAAAAATCTGAAACGTCTGCGGCGCTGGGCTAAACGCAACAGGATTAGCTGCTATCGGGTCTATGATGCCGATTTGCCGGAATATTCTGTCGCTATAGATATCTATGAACAGCGCGTGCACGTGCAGGAGTATCAGGCTCCGGCCACAATAGATGAACGCTTGGCGCGGCGACGGCTGCGTGAGGTGGTTACTTTGCTGCCGGAACTGCTCGGTATTGACCCAGAACATGTCTATGTGAAAACGCGCAAGCGCCAGCGCGGCAGCGAGCAATATGATCGTCAGGATAGACGCCAAGAGCTGTTTGAGGTGCAAGAGGGTGGTTTGCGCTTTCTTGTCAATCTGAGTGATTATCTCGACACTGGACTGTTTCTTGATCACCGTCCGACGCGGGAGTTGTTGCGTGACTTGGCAGCAGGGCGCGATTTTCTTAATCTGTTTGCCTATACTGCCAGCGCTAGTGTCTATGCGGCGGCTGGCGGCGCTAAGAGTACAACGACGGTAGATATGTCGACTACCTATTGCAATTGGGCTAAACAGAATTTGGAGCTCAATGGCTTTAGTGGTCATCAACATCAGGTGATAACTGCGGACTGCCTGACTTGGTTGCATCAGAGTGCGCATAAATACTCGTTGATTTTTCTTGATCCACCAACTTTTTCCAACTCTAAAAAAATGGCCGATTGCTTTGACATTCAACGCGATCACGTCGAGATTATTCGTGCCGCATGTGCCCTGTTGAGCGCCGACGGTGTGTTGATTTTTTCCAACAATATGCGCCGCTTTAAGATGGACAATGCGGCACTAGCTGAGTTTGCCATCGAGGATATCTCCAAGCAGACCTTGCCGCTGGATTTTGAGCGCAATCCGCGGATTCACAATTGTTGGAAAATTACCTTGCGCCAGTAATAAAATAGGTAGTGAATATGGATACATTAGATGCTGTACTTACGCAGATGGATTTGAACTTTCTCGGTAGTGGCCAGCACAAAATTTTAGCTCCTGCGCTGTTGTCTGACCCTAACGCGCTGTTGCTCGATGTGCGCACTGCCGAAGAGGCGGCAACGGTTAAACTGGATTTTATCTACCATCTCACCACCCTGCACATTCCGCTGCATTGTCTGCCCGAGCGCTTTGCCGCGGTGCCAACGGATAGAGTTGTGGGAATATTTTGTCCCCAATCGGTACGCGCCTCGATAGCCTACACTTATCTGCGCGCTCATGGTTATACCAAGGTCTATGTATTTGAGGGAGGTTATGCCGCGCTGGTAGACGAGGCTCGCCCCGGCAAAATATTGGCGCAGATGAAGCGCGGAGAGGCCAAAGATTAGTTCTAGATTTAATATAATATTTCAATATGTTAGCATGGTTAAAGTGAATCAGGAAGTGGAAGCGAAGTAATGTTAGACATAAAGATGGAGAGTTGTTGATGGCTGAGATAAAAAAACGCCATATTGCCCCACAGGCAAAGATGACGAAAGTTTTGCGTGTTGCACGCGAGTTGTTTGTGGCAAAGGGTTATCACAGTGTCTCTATTCCGGCGATCGTCAAGGTTTCTGGGGTGAGCACTGGGGCTATCTATAGTTATTTTGCCAACAAAGAGAGCATCGCTAAGCGTATTCATCAAGATACCCTGAACGATTTTCAGAACATGTTTGAGCAGCGCATGGAGGGTAAAACCACAGTGCGCGAGAAGTTGGAAGCTTTTGCCCTCCTTGCTTTTGACGTTGCGGAAAACGATCGGGTTATGATGGAGTACATGCTGTTCATGAAACATACTGAGTTTATGACAGATGCCATGCCGATATGTTTTACCGAACCGTTTAAAAAAATGCGTCAGCTTATTGCTCAGGGCATGGATGAAGGGGTTATCCGACGCCAAGATGTATATACTGCGGCTATTGCCTATACTGGAGTAGTCTTACGGGCGGTTGAACTGCGCTTGCTATGTGTATTGCATCAGTCGCTGGAAGATATCTCAGATGATCTGCTCCATAACGCTTGGGCAGCTATTAAAAGCTAGTTTGTTGGTGTCTTCTGACGCAAATTTTCCCGTGCATATTTTGCGCTTGGCGCCAGATTAATCTGCCTATTCTGGATAGGACAACGCTGTGCATCCAGCTCGGTAAACTCTTAGTGCTGGTGCTGAGGGGCCCCCATGACAGAATCCTGCTGTGGCTGAACTGTAAACCCGTGACTGGTGTGCCATGAAAGTTCCCATGCCCAAAATTATTGACAACCGCCTGTTGCCACATACTTTTCTGTTTGTGGGTATGGCGCTATTGCTGGGTGGTGCTGCTTTGTTGCTGGTGCTATCGGCGCCTGAGAAGCTGTGGGCGCAGCCGGACTCATGCCCGGGCGGTGAGCCGTGTGCGCAATGCCATCAACAGCAAGTTACTGGGGTGCATAAAGAGTTGCGGTGCTCAGATTGTCATGGCGATGTAGTCTCTGCACAAACAGATGCGCGCTGGGGTAATCCTGCCGATATGGCCAATGATGCGGCAGGTTGCGTGGCTTGCCATAGTGATAGCGCGCATATTTTTAAGCAGGCTATGACGACGCGGACTGCGGAAAAACAGTTTTGCCAACGCAGTTGGGGGCAGGCCGACCATAATTTTTTCGCGCAGAACTGTATCGGTTGCCATGTAACTAATTGCCTGGATTGTCACAGTGGTTCCAGTGCAGCAACTAGCGGACATGATATTCAAAAGCCGAGCAGTGAAGCCTGCTATAGCTGCCATAACGGCTACTTTGTCGGCTGGGATTATGCGGGACGGGCGCCGCGCGAAGATAGCGTGCGTTATCAACGCGGGCCGCAGGACAATGGGCAATATTACCTGAAAATGCGTCCCGATATTCACGCCGAAGCGGGAATGCAGTGCGCTGATTGTCATACTATGCAGAGCTTGCAAAATGGTGTCAGCGCGGCAAAAAGTTGTCGTGATTGTCACGAGCCTGATCTGCAAGTGATCGAGCACAGTATCCCCGCGCACTTGAACAAGTTGGAGTGCTCTAGTTGTCATGCCGCCTGGGCAGCACAGGATTATGCCACCTTCTATATTCGGACTATTGCCAGTGAAAACCGGAAATTTTTCCGAGTTAATTACCTCAACGACAACTACATAAAAAGTAGCTATCTTAAACGGCAAGATCTACCCCCGCTGGGGTTGAATGAGCGCGGCTTGGTTAGTCCGATTCGTCCACAGTTCTTGGCCTATTACAGTGAGATGAACAACAATCTTCCGGTGGGTGAGGAAAATAGATTGATGTTAGCGCAGTGGAAAGCTTTTGCGCCGCATACTATTCGTCGCGGCACCCCGCTGTGTAATGCCTGTCACGGCAACGCTAAACGGTTTATGTTGCAACCGTTGGAACAACGTAAATATCGTATAGACCTAGATGGGTTACATCTCAATAGCTTCTGGCGCAGTGAAAATCAGATGCTGGTCAATGGGAGCTTTTATCCGCCGCAGCGCTTTGATGACATGTCGCAAAAAACTCTCCTATATTCGCGGAAATATGTAGAAAAATGGCAAAAATTTCTCAAACAAGACGCCGCTTCCTGCGCACAATAATCTTTGCGCTACCAGGTGTGTGGTTTTTGCAGCGCTTTTTTTCAGTGTCGGCACCGCGCGAGAAGCTGCTGGCAACCGTAGCGGATAAGGACCTACCTCAGCGCGGCGCTCTCGTATATCGGCAACAACGCTTTGCTTTGATGCGTGAAGGAGGCGAAGTGTATGCTCTAAGTCTGGTGTGTACCCATTTAGGCTGTACCCTGAATGTAACCGAGAGCAACCTTTCTTGCCCCTGTCATGGTAGCACGTTTCTGCGCAGTGGAGAGGTTAGCCGTGGCCCCGCTGATCAACCACTGCCGCGACTGCGCTTGCAACGCCAACAGGATTCGTGGTTGGTGTATGGTTAAATTAGCGCTGCTGATAAGTTCTGTTTCTGGTCATCTCTTGTCACTCATAGTTGGTTGTTATGCCGATATAATTTGTTGGCATATCTCTGCTTATTGTTGCGAAGGTTGTCAATGTGATTAAGGATTTTATTAAACATCTATTCCCGCGGCGTGTGCTCGAGAATAACCTGAAACTAAATTATACTTTTTGTCTGGGGGGAATGGCGTTTACGCTGTTTATGGTTCTAGCTGTTAGTGGCTTGTTGCTAGCCATGTATTATCAGCCCCATAGCCAACACGCTTACTCATCTATTCTGTATATTGAAGAACAGGTTTTCGGTGGATTTTTTCTGCATAGCCTGCATCGCACTGCCGCCGATTTTTATATTGCGCTGATAATTCTCCACACTATGCGGGTGATTTTGACTGGAGCATATCGGAATCCACGCCAACTGAACTGGTTTATCGGTTTTATGCTGCTGTGTTTGGCGATTCTTTCAGGTTATACTGGTTACTTGTTGCCGATGGATCAACTAGCTCTGTGGGCAACACAGACAGGTATGGAGCTACTACGAGTGGTGCCTGGTGGAGAGTGGTTATATCGCCTCTTAGTGCCTGATGCTGTAGGTGCGCCATTATCACTGCTGCGCTTTTATATTATCCATGTCGCGTTGCTGCCGATGCTGACTTTGTTGCTGTGTTGCCTCCATTTCTATCGCATCAGAAAACAGAAGGGAGTGTTACCCTACCTGTGAATAAATTTGTCAAAAGCGACCCAGTTTTTTTTAAACTTATCCAGCGTTCTATGGCAGCTATAGTGTTAGTTGTCGTGGTTTTATCGGTTCTGCTGCCAGCACCATTGTTGGCACCAGCTGATCTTGCACATGTGCCTAATCCGTCCCGTGCTGCTTGGTTTCTTATCTGGATGCAAGAGGTTGTCAGCTACTCTAAATACGCTATATATCCCATCATATTATTAATGGTACTACTGGCAGCCTTACCCTGGCTGCCGGGTATGAAACCGGCGCAAAATGCTTGCTGGTGGCCGCGTGATCAACGCTGGGTAAATTGGTTAGCGCTGCTCTGTTTTATCTTGATAACTGTGCTGACAATTGTTGCTCTTTATTTCCGAGGTGAAAATTGGTCGCTTGGCTGGTTTTTTTAGCTCTTGCACTCTGTCCTGTTGTTAGTAGTTGGGCAAGCGGCAGTGAAATTAGTGACGAGAATACAGCTATAAATAGCTGCATTGGCTGTCATTCTGAGCGTTTGTCCGTCTATGTCTGCAATCCTGCGCAGGTACAAGAGGCGCAGTTGCGCTGTGTGTGGTGTCATCGTGGCAATGCCGCAACTAGCCGCGTCGATTTGGCGCATAACAATCTCATCGGCAAGGAGTATGCTGGTTATCGTCTGCGCGAAAGCGAGGTTTTTAATACTGGAGTAACTTGGATAGAGCGTTTAGCTTGCCGGCGCTGTCATGTGCTAAATAAGCAGGGTAATCTTTTAACGACGAATTTAGATCAATTGTTATCCAGAGCATCAATTGGCGAAATTGAGAGCGCATTAGCTGTACCAGCTTTTTACATGCCAATATTCGCACTTAATGATGGTGTGCGTCAGGCGGTTATAACTCAAATTCTAGCTGGTGGAGTCGAGTATGCAGCTAGCCAAGAGGATCCTCCGCGAGTAGTGCATTTTGCTGATAAACTCGATCATGACAGCCTCTTCGAAAAGCACTGCGGTGCTTGCCACATAGTGTTGACAGGGCGTAAGGGCGGACTTGGCGTAGGGGTTCAGGGGCCGAATCTGTCTGGCTTGCTCAGCAAATTTTATCCGGCTAATGCTCTGAATAATCAATTATGGACCGCTGCAGGACTGAGTGATTGGATTAAAAATCCGCGTAAAATTCGTCCCTTAACCACTATGCCTCCCTTAGTTTTAGATGATCAGGTGATAAAGCAATTGATTGAAGATACTTGGTCGAAGTAGTTGTAGCGGTTATCTTTTGATGCCGAGATAATGGTTTTGTACTAAAGAAACTTTTGATACTAAAAAGGCCTGAGGATATTTCCTCAGGCCTTTTTAGTTTAACTAGTCAAGCTGTTGCGGTGTTACATGGAACTTAAACAGTCCAAGTGTGACCTTCGCGCATGATATCATCAATGCTGCGACCGCGTTTAGCTTTAATAGCTTCTACTTGCTCGTGAGCCATGTCGTCATAAGTAGGCTTGTCTTCGATAGCATAGATGATACCTAGTGCAATCGGCAGACCAGCATCTGGACGCATGCCAGCTAGCAATGAAGCAACTTCAGCATTTTTCTCGTCATGAACAAGAATATCGCTTTCAGCTACATCAGCAACTTTAGCTGCTTTGATAGCAAAGCCATCTTGTACTAGGCAAAATTGACCTTCATTACCAAAGATCATTTTTTCGCCATTTTTAAGCACGATACAGTGGTTATCACCTGTCTCTTTGTCGGCCAGTTGCTTGTGTGCACCGTCGTTGTAGATAACGCAGTTGGAGTAGATCTCCATCATGCTCAGACCGTGGTGTTTTGCACCACGAATACAGATCTCTTCAGACAGTTTCATTTTTGCGTCAAGACCACGGGCAATAAAGGTAGCCCCAAGACCCATAGCAACTTTAAGTGGTGCCATAGGGTAATCAATAACACCATAAGGACTGGTTTTAGAGATTTGACCCATTTCAGAACAAGGTGAATATTGCCCTTTGGTGAGGCCATATATCTTGTTATTGATCAGGATGTAGTTGAGGTTCATATTCCGGCGAATAGCATGCATAAAGTGGTTACCACCGATTGCTGTGGAGTCACCGTCACCAGAGATAACCCATACATCAAGCTTAGGATTAGCTACTTTAACGCCAGATGCGATAGCTGCAGCACGACCGTGGATGGTGTGCAAGCCGTATGTTTCCATGTAGTAAGGGAAACGGCTTGAGCAACCAATACCGGAAACGATAGCAACTTCATCGCGAGGTTTGCCAGCAGCAATCATTCCGGAACGAACAGCGTTCATGATAGCGTAATCGCCACAACCTGGGCACCATTTAACATCAGCATCTGCTGTAAAATATTTTTTAGTTAGTTGAGTATCTGACATGTTTTTATTCTCCTAACATTTCGTGGACTTTGTCGATGATCTCAAATTCACGGAACGGGTCGCCCTGTACCTTGGATAGAGATTGAACGTCAACCAAGAACTTAGCGCGCAACAAAATGCTCAGTTGGCCCATGTTAAGCTCAGGTGCCAGTACTTTGTCAAAACGGCTGATAATTTCACCTAGGTTTGGTGGGAAAGGCCATACCCAACGCAGGTTCACGCCAGAAACAGATTTACCCTCTGCGATCAGACGGTCAACTGCGCCTTTAACCGCACCGTAAGTACCACCCCAGCTGATAACTAGTACTTTACCGGAATCGGCACCATTGACTTCAGCTGCAGGAAGAACTTTGGCTAGGTTGTCAACTTTTGCTTTACGCTCTTCGGTCATTTTTTGATGATTGGCAGGATCTGTACTTACGTCACCATTCTCATCTTTTTCCAGCGTACCGATGCGGTTTTGGCAACCCTTAGTACCTGGGATTGCGATTGTACGTGCCAAAGTTTCAGGATCGCGCTTGTAAGAAACATATTTTTCGCCAGGATGCTCTTCTGGATTCCAGAAGCCAACATAAGGGCGCAAATCTTCAAGGTCAGCAAAATTAGGTACTTTCCAAGGGCAACTGCCTTGGCCAATGTAGCCATCAGTCATTACGACAACTGGAGTGCGATATTGCAGAGCAATTTTTGCTGCTTGGTAGGTTGCATCAAAGCAATCTGCCGGGCTGTTTGCTGCAATGATTGGCATGTAGCTATCACCGTTACGGCCAAACATAGCTTGCAACAAGTCAGATTGCTCTGTTTTTGTTGGAAGACCGGTACTTGGACCGCCACGTTGTACGTTGATAATGACCAAAGGTATTTCAAGAATCAGTGCCATGCCTGCAGCTTCAGTTTTCAAAGAGAGACCAGGGCCTGAAGTTGTAGTGAAAGCTAGAGCACCAGCATAAGAAGCTCCAACTGCAGCACAGATACCTGCAATTTCATCTTCCATCTGCATAGTAACCAAACCAGCATCTTTAAATTCAGAAGCTAAGTGAAGCAGGTCGGTAGCGGGGGTGATTGGGTAAGAACCGATAAAAGGCATCAAACCGGCTTTTTGACCAGCTGCGGCGATAGCAATAGCTGCAGCGTCATTACCGGTAATGTTGCGGTACAGACCTTTTTCGATCTGCGCAGCACCGAGGTCATAGCGCTCTTGGAACATGATTGTGGTTTCACCAAAGTGCAAACCTGCTTTGAATGCCTTGGTGTTGGCTTCAGCAACCTGCAGCTTAGGTTTCTTAGCATTTGGACCAAATTTTTCTTGAATGAAGTCGAGTACCAGTTGTTTATTTTTGTTGAACAACCAGCATAGAACGCCCATTACAAAAAAGTTTTTGCAGCGGTCTTTTGCAGCATTGGTCATATCCATGTCAGCCAGTGCTTCACGCACCAGAGTAAACATAGGAATAGCTTTTACGTCGTAACCGTCAAGGCTACCATCTTCAAGGGGGTTAGTAGTATAACCAACCTTGGTCATAGCTTTTTCTGTAAATGAGTCAGAGTTGGTGATGATAATGCCACCAGCTTTAACATATTTAGAGCTGTGTTTTAGTGCTGCTGGGTTGAATGAAACCAATACGTCTGGTTGGTCACCTGCAGTATAGATTTTGTGGTCGCCGAGGCACATCTGGAAACCAGAAACACCAGCGATGGTACCGGTCGGTGCGCGGATTTCAGATGGATAATCGGGAAGGGAGTTAACATCGTTACCGTCCAATGCAGCTAAGGCGGTAAGTTGGTTGCCGATGAGCTGCATGCCGTCACCGGAATCACCGGTGAACTTAACGACAATTTGCTCAGCACTCGTGAGTTTTGCGTTCTCTGCCATACTGTCTCCTGTAAAAAATAGAGATGTTCTAAGAAATTATGCTACCTGGTGCAGCAATAAAACATCGTCAATTGCTAAACGGCTCTCATATAACACTTACACAAACCCTGCGCAAGTATATATGCACAATGAGAGCTGCTTCGCACATTCAATAGTTATCAAGCTTGACTTGGGTGTATTCGAAATAATCAAGGTTGAACTTTTCAGGGTAAGTGTTCCTTAATTCATTTAATGGTATACACGCAACAAGGGCAATGTTGCCATTGCCCTTGTTGTTTAGTCATAGCCTGTATTTGGCTAATTACTTAAGCACGTCCGCCATGTCAGGCAGGATGCTAGGAAGTTCGTCGATGAGACCTTTAACTGCAGCAACAGAGTTGTCAAACAGAGCTTGCTCTTCTGCGTCGAGGTCAAATTCGAGGATGCCTTCAATGCCACCAGCACCAACAACACAAGGAACACCAACATAGTAGTTGTCAACGCCAAACTCGCCCTGCAGTAATGCACAGCAAGGAAGTACGCGTTTTTGGTCGCGCAAGATAGCTTCTGCCATAGTGATAGCTGAAGAAGCTGGGCTGTAAAATGCTGAACCGTTGCCCAACAATTTAACAACTTCGCCACCAGCCATTTTAGTGCGTTCTACCATTGCTGTCATAACTTCTTTAGCTTTTGCTTCGTCACCATATTTGCGGATCAGTTGTTCCATAACTGGGATACCGTTAACGTTAGCATAACGTACGATAGGTACCATGGTGTCGCCGTGACCACCAAGAACCATTGCGTTTACGTCACGTACAGATACGCCAAGTTCCCAAGCGATGAAAGAGCAGAAACGGTTTGAGTCAAGAACACCAGCTTGGCCAATTACGCGCTCAGCAGGGAATCCTGTAACTTTTTGGCACAGAGTAACCATCGCATCTAGAGGGTTAGAGATGATGATGATATGTGATTGAGGAGCAAATTCTTTGATGCCCTCAGCAACTTGCTTCATGATTTTAGCGTTAACGCCGAGCAGGTCATCACGGCTCATGCCTGGTTTACGAGGTAGACCAGCGGTTACGATAACGATATCAGAACCAGCGATATCAGCGTAGCTGTTAGTACCTTTAAGATTTACATCAAATTGGTCGATGCGGGCAACCTCAGCAATGTCCAGCATTTTGCCTTGAGGCATTCCTTCAACGATGTCAAATAGGACTACGTCGCCTAATTCACGCAGTGCGCACAGTTGGGCTAGTACGCCACCAATTTGACCACCACCGATCAACGAAATTTTTGCTCTTGCCATGTCTCTCTCCTTCAAATCAAACAATTGAAATAAAAAGCGGGAACGATACAGGTCGCTCCGGCACGGGTTTCCTTCATCTGTTGCCTAAATGCCTATTGCTCAGATGATGATATTGCTAGGTGGTACTTGAGCTGATTCTTTCAATAAACTTTAGCGATATTTATCGCTGTATACAGTATGCAAAAGCCGAAAAGCTGTCAAGGGAAATTGCAGCAAATCTATGGGGTAATAACGCAGATGTTTTTGGTACTACACTTAATGGATGAAAATACCAGATTTTCGTGCTGTTTCGCGAGCTGCCTCTTTCTCCTGTTCGTTGTGCTTGTACGAAATGGTTAATTGCTGACCGGGATAAATTTGTTCTGGATCTTTAATTTGATCGCGGTTTGATTTGTATATTAGTGGCCATAAAAGACCATCCTGGTAGACATTAGCTTTGGCCGCAATAGCGTAGAGATTCTCTCCAGCTTCGACTGTGTACTGTCTTGAATCGATGTGGTCAATTTGGGGCGTTGCTGGTGCTGGCGGCACAGGCGGCGCTGTGCATGGCTCTGTATGGTCTGAATAGGCGATTTTGCTGGCTTGAGCTTGGAGCTGGGCCTCTTTTAGCTGGGCTATGCGCTCTAGTGCGTGCTGATAAGTGGAGCTTTCCTGTTGGGACGCAGGATTTGTGCTGGTCTCCTGTGCATTGACTGGCGCTGATGCTGCGGGCGCGGACACTTGGGGTTGAGTCTTGTCTGCGACTATAGGTTGGGGTGTGCTGGTGCAGCCGGTGCTTAGGCTGACCAATAGGCCAGCCGCAGCACAGGTTGAAAATAGCGTTAATTTTATTTTTGTAGCGCGACTAAAAAAACATGGAATCATCTTGGTTCCCTTGAGCGTAAAAAGCCGAAAGTGAGCATGAGCCCAATTTGTTAGCCAGGGTGAATCTTAGATTATTCCTTTTTTCTAGTACGCAGCCGAATTGATAACTCTTGAAGCTGTTTCTCTTCTACCGGCCCAGGTGCATCGGAGAGCAGGCAGGTAGCTTTCTGCGTTTTTGGAAACGCGATAACGTCACGAATTGAATCAGATCCCGTGAGGATCATAACCAGTCTGTCGAGACCGAAGGCTAGTCCGCCATGAGGTGGTGCCCCATACTCTAAGGCGTCTAGCAGGAAGCCAAACTTTTCGCGTGCTTCTTCCTTGCTAATCCCCAGCAGGTCAAACATTTTGCTTTGAATTTGTTGGTCGTGGATACGGATACTACCGCCGCCAATTTCAGAGCCGTTGAGAACTAGATCGTAAGCTTGAGCGCAGGCACTGCCTGGGTCGCTGTCGAGGAGGGCAAGATCTTGGTCGCGCGGAGCAGTAAAGGGGTGATGCACTGCTGCGTGGCGTTGCGCCTCTTCGTCCCACTCCAAAAGTGGGAAGTCGGTTACCCAGACAAAGCGGAACACTTTTTTGTCGGTTAGGCCAAGTTTGTTGCCTAAGTGACCGCGCAGGCGTCCCAACGCTTCATTGGTAATGTTAGTAGTGTCGGCGACAAACATCAGGAGGTCGCCAACTTCGGCACCAGTGGTTTGGTTGATCTGCTCTAGCTCTTCTGGAGTAAAGAATTTGGCTATAGGTGATTGCCAGCCATTTTCGGTAATTTTGACCCAAGCCAACCCTTTAGCGCCATAGATTTTGACAAAGTCGGTAAGGTTGTCCAGATCTTTGCGTGAAAATGTTGCACAACCTTTGGCGTTTATCGCCTTAACCATGCCACCTTTGTTCACTGCATCAGCAAAGACTTGAAAGCCACAGTTAGCACTTATGGCAGAGAGGTCTATGAGTTCAAGATCGAAGCGTAGATCTGGGTTGTCGACACCGAAGCGCTCCATAGCCTCTGCATAGGTGATGCGATCCATTGGCGTGACAACATCCACACCAACAGTCTCTTTAAATATGCGCGCTATCATATTTTCCATAACGGTAATGACGTCATTACTGTCTACAAAGCTCATTTCGCAGTCGATCTGGGTGAACTCTGGCTGACGGTCGGCGCGTAAATCCTCATCGCGGAAGCATTTTACGATCTGACAATAGCGGTCATAACCCGACACCATGAGTAACTGTTTGAACAGCTGGGGGCTTTGCGGCAGCGCGTAGAAGTTGCCACCGTTGACTCGACTGGGAACTAGATAGTCACGAGCGCCTTCGGGGGTGCTTTTGGTTAACACGGGGGTCTCGATTTCGAGAAATCCCTGCTCGTCAAGGTAGGTGCGCACGCTGCGAGTTACTTTGTGGCGCAGTATCATATTTTTTTGCAACGCTGGGCGGCGTAGATCGAGATAGCGATGTTTTAGACGGATGTTCTCTGCAACATCAATATGCTCATCAAGCAAAAATGGTGGGGTCCTTGAGGTGTTGAGAACGCGTAGTTCGCTCACCTCAACTTCAATCTCACCGGTTTTCATCTTGGGATTTATGGTTCCCTCGGGGCGCGGCGAGATAGTGCCTTTGATGGCGATAACAAATTCATTGCGTATTTTGTCCGCTTTGCTGTGGGCTTCGGGGTCGCGATCCGGGTCGAGAGCCAGTTGTGCAATGCCTTCACGGTCACGCAGGTCGATAAAAATTAGACCGCCATGGTCACGACGGCGTTGTACCCAACCCATTAAACACACTTCGCTGCCAATGTGGGCGCTAGTTAGGTCGCCACAGTAGTGAGTTCTCTTCCAGTTGCCAAGCTTATCGTTCAACGTTTTGTTCCTCCAAGGGGTAGGTAATATAAAAAAGCGTTTATTGTGCCAACAAAGTGGGGAATTATAGCGACGTTGTATCCTCGGCGTCAAGCAGACTACACAGTTGGGCGTAAATTCCTTCGATGGCGATAGCTGTCTGGCTGCCATCAGCCATTTTTTTCAGCTGGGCATGGCCAGCGGCTAACTCGTTATCACCTAAAAATAGGGTGTATTGACAATTGAGTTTGTCGGCGCGCCGCAGTTGCGCTTTTAAACTCTTGCCGCCGAAATCCATCTCGGCATGAATGCCGTGGCGCTGTAGTTGGTTCATGAGGGTGAAGGCTAGTTGCTCGGCTTCTGCTCCCATGGTAGCGATGAAAATTCTAGCCGGTGCTGGTTGGATGTTTTTCTCTCCAAGTAGTAGCACTAAACGCTCTAGTCCCATGGCGAAGCCAATGCCGGGCAACTCTGGACCACCAAGTTCTGCGACCAGTCCGTCGTAGCGGCCACCTGCGGCAACAGCATTTTGTGATCCAAGGCTGTTGGTCACCATCTCAAAAGTGGTCTTGGTGTAGTAATCAAGTCCGCGTACCATGCGATTGTTGATTTGGTAGGTCGTGCCAAGCAGATCAAGGTGTTGTTGCACTGCACTGAAGTGTGTGGCGCACTCTGGGCACAGATGGTCGAGGATAGATGGCGCGTCTGTTGTCGCCTCCTGACAGCCTTTAACTTTGCAGTCGAGTACGCGCAGTGGGTTGCTAGATCCGCGCCTTTGGCAGTCGGGGCATAGCTGATCATGACGTTGTTCGAGATATTCAATCAGGGTAGCTCTATAGTTGGGGCGACATTTTGGGCAGCCGAGTGAATTGATTTGCAGGCTGACATCCTTGATGCCTACAGTGTCAAAGTAGTGGCTTAGCATGGCGAGTACTTGGGCATCGATGCGGGGGTCGTCAATGCCGATTATTTCAGCACCAATCTGATGAAATTGGCGATACCGCCCCTTTTGTGGGCGCTCATAGCGAAACATTGGCCCCATATAGTATAGTTTGGAGATCTGATCCTGATTGTATAGCTTATGCTGAATAAAGGCGCGCATTACCGGTGCTGTGCCTTCGGGGCGCAGAGTGATAGAGTGGTCACTTTTATCGGTAAAGGTGTACATCTCTTTTTCAACTATGTCGGTGGTTTCACCAATAGAGCGGCTAAACAGCTCGGTCTTTTCAACCACGGGCACGCGAATCTCTTGACAGCCGTAGGTGCTGAAAATCTTGCGCGCCTGTTGTTCTAAGAATTGCCAAGCACTGATATCTGCTGGCAGTATGTCATTCATCCCTTTGATGCCGGTTATGCTCACGCTTATTCTCCTTGGTGTCGCCAATACTGTATTATTTTTTTGCCCGTATTTCCGATACAGGCTGTTGTGTAGCCTGTGTAATACAGTATTCTCCGGCTGATGTGAAGCCCCAGCGCGAAAAAATATGTGCAGCTGTATAGGTTTTGTTGCTTTTTAGGGTAGTGCAACTATTAATCTCGCACTAGGTTTAATGGTAGCTAGTATAGTGTAGCCCGTGGTGTGTGCAGGTTTGGTTTTTTCTTGACACTGGTAGTGTGATTGCATACTGTATACAGCGTTTTTGTGTATTAATTTGATGAAATGTGGATGCGTTTTAAGTGAGGTCGTAACTCAGGTAGAGGGTGCAGGTTTAGTACCGCTTTCTTGATGGGGTATGGCCAAAGTTACCATTGTTATTAACAATTTCAAGGAGAGAAAATGTCAACGATTATCTGGTCAGAAATTGATGAGGCACCGGCCTTAGCTACCTACGCTTTGCTACCAATTGTTCAAAAATTCCTTAAGGGTTCAGGAGTTGATGTAGAGACTCGGGATATCTCCTTGTCTGGACGTATTCTCGCTAATTTCCCTGAAAAGTTAAAGGATGAGCAAAAAGTAGCTGATTATTTGGCTCAGTTGGGCGAGTTAACTCAGGATCCTTCAGCAAATATCATTAAATTACCTAACGTCAGTGCTTCTATTCCTCAGCTTCAAGCGGCAATCAAAGAACTGCAGGGTAAGGGATATGATGTTCCTGACTATCCTGAAGAGCCTAAAAATGATGCGGAAAAAGAGTTGCAAGTCCGCTATTCTAAGTGCCTTGGTAGCGCGGTAAACCCAGTGTTGCGTGAAGGTAACTCTGACCGTCGTGCTGCAGCATCTGTAAAAAAATTCGCTCAAAAAAATCCACATCGCATGATGAAGCCTTGGCCTGAAAATTCTAAGACCCGCGTTGTCAATATGACTGATAACGATTTTTACGCAAGTGAAACATCGGTAACTCTTGATAAGGCTACAACACTCACTTACCAATTTGTTGGTAATGACGGTAGTAAAAAAGTGTTGAAAGCTAAAATGCCTGTTTTAGAAGGCGAAGTTATTGATTCATCATCAATGAGTATGAAGGCTGTGCGTGAGTTTTTTGCTCAACAAATTGAAGTAGCTAAAAAAGAGGGCGTTCTACTGTCCTTGCACATGAAGGCTACTATGATGAAAATTTCTGACCCTTATATCTTCGGTCAGTGCGTCAAGGTGTACTACAAGGATGTATTTGACAAGTACGGTGATGTTTTCAATAAAATCGGTGTTAATGTCAGCAATGGTTTAGGTGCTGTCTATTCCAAGCTTGATCGTCTGCCTGATGCGCAACGTGAAGAGATTGAAGCTGCAATTATGGACGTGTATAAAACACGCCCTGCGCTGGCAATGGTTGATTCTCGTCGTGGTATTACCAACCTGCATGCACCTAACGATGTAATTATCGATGCTTCAATGCCTGTTGTCATTCGTGATGGCGGTCGTATGTGGAATCTGCAAGACGAACTGCAAGATACTCTAGCTATGATCCCAGATCGTTGCTACTCAACAATGTACCAAGTGGTAATTGAAGATTGCCAAAAAAATGGTCAGTATAATCCTGCTACCATGGGTGCTGTATCTAACGTTGGCCTTATGGCTATGAAAGCTGAAGAGTACGGTTCTCACGACAAAACTTTCTATGCTCCTGGCGATGGTGTTATCCAAGTCGTTGATGACGCAAACGGTAAGGTTCTTCTTGAGCAAAAAGTTGAGGATGGCGATGTTTTCCGCAGTTGCCAGGCCAAAGACGAGGCGATTCGTGACTGGGTCAAATTAGCAGTAACTCGCGCTAAGGCATCTGGTGCTCCAGCTATTTTCTGGCTTGATGCTAAACGTGGTCATGACGCGCAAATGATTGCTAAGGTTGAAAAGTATCTTAAAGATCACGATACTAAAGGTTTAGATATTAGCATTAAGTCTCCTGACGAAGCTATGAAGGTAACTTTAGAAAGAAGTCGTAAGGGACTGGACACTATCTCTGTTTCTGGTAACGCGATTCGTGACTATCTAACTGACCTGTTCCCAATTATTGAGCTGGGTACCAGCGCACGCATGTTGTCAATCGTGCCTTTGCTTCGCGGTGGCGGTGTGTTTGAGACTGGCGCTGGTGGTTCAGCGCCTAAGCACGTTGAGCAATTCCTTAAAGAAGGTCACTTGCGCTGGGATTCCCTTGGTGAGTACTGTGCTTTGGTTCCATCCTTAGAGCACATTGCCAACACTACTGGCAATGAGACTGCGCAATTGTTCGCGGAGACTCTGGATACAGCTGTTACGAGTTACCTGCAGAATGAAAAAGCACCTTCTCGTAAAGTTGGCGAACTTGATAACCGTGGTAGTAGCTTCTACTTAAGCCTGTACTGGGCAGAGGCTCTTGCTGCGCAAGATAAGAACCCTGAGTTGAAAGCTAAGTTTACCAAGGTTGCTGCTGATCTTAAGGCCAATGAGGATAAGATTAATCAGGAGCTGCTGGCTGCACAGGGCAAGCCGGTTGACATCGATGGCTACTATAAAGCAGATCCTGCTAAAGTTGCCGCGGCAATGCGTCCTAGTGCAACATTGAATGCTATCATTGATGCAATGTGATCAGTCGTAGCAAGTTAACTTTTTAGTCCAAATGAAAAAGTCCGCCTTATGTATTTAGGGCGGACTTTTTTTATGGTGCATTTCTTAGGTAGATAACCAATTACAGTCTATCCTCTGTCCAGCCCGCTCCCCAACTGCTAAATTGTACTGTTCCATCGAGATCGGTGCGGATTAACTTAGCTCCCACGCGGTCTACTTCGCTAACCACCTCTGCATGAGGAAATCCATAACTGTTACCATAGCCAACACTAGCAATGGCAAATTCGGGATGCGTCCTGTGCATTAATTGTTGCGGTGCTGAGCGCCGACTGCCGTGATGGGGAAGTTTTAGCAGTGTTACTGGCGCTGGCAGTTGGTGGTCTAGGAGGAGCTCTATGCCGTGCTGTTCTAGATCGCCGGTGAGCAGGACGCCATCGTGGCCATGCGAGGCTAATAGCGTTAGTGAGCGATCATTCATAGAGTTGTGGCTGCCTGGTGGGGCAAAGATATCTAAGGTAGTCATCGACCCAGTGGGAATACTGCTCCAGCCTGGAGTAAACAGGCGTACCGATATTGCGCGTTCGGCAATTACCTGTTGCAGGCTGTAGTGCAACTCTGGGAGCGGAATGGAGCACCAGAACTGATCGACTGAGAAGTTGCGTAAAATATAGATCAAGCCTTTGCGATGGTCAGGATGGTCATGGGTTAAAACTACTGCGTCTAAATGGTTAACTCCCATAGAACCCAGTGCTGGAGCCAGTAGGCGCTTGCCAACATCGAAAGTTGGGCTGAAGAAGCCACCACCATCGATTAGGAGGGTTTTGTCGTCTGCCAGGCGCAGGAGCAGTGAGTCTCCTTGCCCGATGCTTAATGCGGTTAACTGTAATGCTGGCGTGGCTGATTGCCAACAGCTACTTAGCCATATTAGCCCACTAGCGATGGCTATAACAGTGCAACTGCGCCATGACTTGCTGCACAGACTCAAGAGTGTTAGGCAGCACAGAGCTATAAGTGCAGATTGAACTGGACTGAGAAATAACATCTGTGCCGACAAGGGGCCCTGAGCTATCTGTTGGGATAAGTGTAGTGTGAAATTGATTAGCCAGCTACTACACTGCAGTAGTGCAAAACCAATGCTGGGTATAATGCCAATTAACGCGGTGCCGAGCAGTGCTGAGGGGAGGGCAGCCAAGCCGATAATTGGAACCGTGTACAGGTTACATATTAATGCTGCGGGAGCCAAGGTGTGAAAATGCCACAGTGCAATCGGCGTGGTTGCTAAGGTTGCAATAAGCGTTAACCATGCGGGCATTAACAGCCAGCGCACTGCTCGGTGTTTAAGCAGATGGTAAAACGTCGGCATGCAAAAGAGTATAGCTCCGACTCCGGCAAAGGAGAGCTGAAAAGATGCGCTAAATAGT
Source organism: Desulfuromonas sp. (assembly GCA_034006225.1). Lineage (GTDB taxonomy): Bacteria > Desulfobacterota > Desulfuromonadia > Desulfuromonadales > Desulfuromonadaceae > Desulfuromonas. The sequence continues at coordinate 43,850 of JAVETC010000007.1, forward strand.
GCTAGTGGGTCAAACCCGAGAATCACAAAGGCGGCTAAAGCCAGCAGATTAAGTGGGGAGGTATGGCGTTGTGTCAAAAGCGCAAACAAACCAATAGTAACAATGAGTGCTGCTCTTATGGTGGGGATTGCTGCCCCAGTGAATACGAGGTAAAAAATTATTACTGGTAGGCACAACGCAGGTACCGCTGTTTGCGCGGGAAGTTTTAACATGAGATATTCGCTACGTCGATATACAAGGTTCATTAGTTGATACAGAATTGCCGTCAATAAGCCCAGATGTAATCCGGAGATAGAGAACAGATGGGAGATTCCAAAGGCGGCCAATTGTTCGCGTTGTGTAGTAGATAGACGCGTTTTTTGGCCTAAGGTAAGACTGAGAAGGTACGCGCTTTGTTCGGGAGGAAATAGTGCTTCAACCGTGCGGCCTACGCGGCAGCGCCAGCGCTCTATTGTCTGTCTCCAGCTTAGGTGCTGTGTATTCAGGCGGATAATGCTTGTGCTATCTTTTATACTGGCGCAGGTAAAGATGCCCTGCCCAGCCAAGTATCTGGGATAGTTAAACTCAGCGGGTATATCGAACATGCGCGGTGCATACAGCTTGGCGCGGAAAACAATGTGATCCCCGGGCAGAATCGTCAGCCTGCTGTTATCCACAGTTGTATCTGACGCTGTGAATGGCGCTAGCACTTGAACACGCAATTTTCCCTGCGCTGGTGTGGTCAAATGGTGGTCGGTGATTTGTTCGATGGCGACATCCATGCGCCAGCGCTGCGGTTGTGGATCAATGTTGAGAACGTTGGCGTAAACACTTACCTCATTCTTTGTATACAATTGACTAAGGTCTGTAGTGCTGGCGGGTGGATGCAGGCCCGCGCTATACAGGCCCGCACCTAGGGTAAAAACCAGTATGGCTAAGGCCGTAGCTGGTCGTATATACCTGGTAATGCAGGAGAGAAGCAGTGTTGCTGTTGCACAAGACAGCAGTAGCCAGTGGTAGCGCTCCCATAGCAGAGTGCTGCTCTGGGCATTGATCAGGATGCCACTTACATATGCAAGCAGTAGCAGCCAGATAGAATTGAAGTGGATACGCTTTATCGGATTCATTGTGGTCAATTATGTATATTTAATGTTGCGATTGCAATATATACCTTGACCACCGCAGATTTGCACAGCGCTATTCTAGGTTTTAAAACATAAAACGGCGCATGCTGATATTGAGGAGCAGCCCGATGCCGATCATGGTGGTAAGCATACTGGTGCCACCATAAGAGAAAAGGGGGAGGGGGACACCAACCACGGGCAGTAATCCTATAACCATGCCTAGGTTGACAATAATATGCCAAAAGATCATTGCCGTTATCCCAATTGCCAAGTACATGCCAAAACTTGAATCAGCTTTGCGGGCGATGTGTATTCCCCAGAGTACTATGCAGAGATACAGTCCTAACAGTACCATTGAGCCGATAAACCCCCACTCCTCAGCAAAGACAGAGAAAGCAAAATCGGTATGGCGTTCAGGTAGAAATGATAGTTGTGATTGGGTGCCATGCATAAAGCCTTTGCCCCAAAAGCCACCACTACCGACGGCAATTTTGGACTGAATTATGTGGTAACCAGTGCCTAGTGGGTCACGCTCTGGATCGAGAAAGGTGCGGATGCGGTCTTTCTGGTAGCCGTGGAGCAGAAACCAGCCTCCGCTAAGGGTAGCTGATGCTAGCAGGGAGAGTACGATCATCGCCCAGCGTTGAATACCGGCAAACAGTGCCATAGTCGTACCGATAAACATTAGTAGCATGGCGGTACCGAGGTCGGGTTGCTTAATTATTAATAATACCGGTGCTGCTAAAAGTACTCCTGGGGCAATAAGTTCGGTCAAACTATAGCCGAGTGGGGATTCGTGCCGACTGAAATAGGCAGCCAGAGCTATGATGAGAACCACTTTCATGATTTCGCTTGGTTGTAAATTGAACAGCCCCATATTTATCCACCGTGTTGCTCCCATACTGGTTTTGCCGAAAATAAGGACTCCAGCCAACAGGCTTATGCAACCGAGATAGGCTCCGATAGCTAGATGTTCCAAGTGGCGATAGCTGAACAGAGTCAAGCTCATGGCGACAATCATGCCTAAGGTCAACCAGTACAGTTGCTTCATGTATATAGGTTGACCGAGCAGATCCCAGCTGGCAGTAGAGCTATACAGATTAAGCAGGCCTATGGTCGCCGTAAGTACCACTAGCAGAATTAACGGCCAATCAAAGTTGTCAATTAAGCGGCGATCAAACATCACTAGCTCCTGTAACTTTCTGGTGTTTGGTGACGGGCAGATTTTGTAGCGCGCTGTTCTCCTTGCTGTCCTGGGAAAAGTATTGTTCAAAAATTTGTTTAGCTATGGGGCCGGCGGCGCTGCCACCATGCTGCCCGTGCTCAACCACTATTGCTACGGCTATTTGTGGCTTTTTAGCTGGGGCATAGGCGACAAATAGAGCATGATCCCTGTGGCGGTAGGCGATCTCTTCAATGTCTATCTCTTCTCCCTCTTCAGGATCATCTTTCATGCGAATTACCTGAGCTGTTCCGGTTTTACCTGCAACCATAACATTTGGCAAAGCGCTGGACTTACCTGTGCCGCGTGGATGATTTACTGCCTCCTCCATTCCTTGTTTAACGTAGTTAAGCTGTTGCTGGTTGAGTTCTGAATCGTGCAACTTTTCTTGAGTGTAAGTTTTTATGGTTTCACCGGTGGGAGTGGTAATTTTTTTAAGGATATGGGGCCGGTACAGAGTACCACCATTGGCTATCGTCGCAGTCATTACCGCCAATTGTAGAGGGGTGGCCAGAACATAACCTTGGCCAATAGCTGCGATGGCGGTCTCTCCCATGTACCAAGGTAAGTTGTAGCGTTGCAATTTCCAAGCTTTGTCGGGAACCAGACCTGATTTCTCGTTGTCAAGGGGGAGGGCGTAACTGCGCCCAAGGCCAAGTTGGCGCGCCATTGCTGAGGTGCGATCGATGCCGACTAACAGAGAAACTTCGTAAAACCAAACATCACAACTTTCACGCAGCGCTTTGCGCAAATTGGTAGCGCCATGGCCAGTTTTTTTCCAGCAGCGGAAATCGCGGTTACCGATAGTAGTGCGTCCATTACAGTCAATTATGGTATGTGGCGTTATCACTCCAGCCTGCAGTGCAGCTAAGGCAGTTACCATTTTGTAGGTGGAGCCCGGCGGATATTGCCCGCTAAGAGCTTTATCCTGTAGTGGTTTGCTCGGGTTGTTGACAAGCGTCTTCCACTCTTCGGCCGTGATGCCGCGAGCAAACATCTCTGGATCAAAAGCAGGGCGGCTGACCATGGCGAGAATTTCGCCGTTGTTTACATCAAGTACCACTGCCGCTCCAGCATAGTCACCAAATGCTTGCTCGGTGCGTAACTGTAGTTGGCGCTGGAGTGTCAAATATATGCTGTTGCCGGGAGTGGGCGGACTGACCTGTAATTGACGCAACTGCTTGCCCTTGACGTCGACCTCAACCAGTTTCTCCCCCGCAGTGCCGCGCAGGTAGTTTTCCAAGTGCTTTTCAAGACCACTTTTGCCAATAAAGTCACCAGCGTTATAATTGCTGTATTCATTCTGTTCTAACTCGTCTTGCGTGATAGCTCCAATGTGCCCAAATAGGTGTGCTGCTACCTCACGAAACGGATAGTAGCGCATAGGCTGCACTTCAATTAACATTCCGGGCAGATCAACTGAGTTCTCTGATAATTGCTCCAAAACTGGTCTGTCAATATCGCGCTGTAGGGGGATGGGGCGGTACTGGGGAAAGTAGCGTCGTTTGTCCCACTCTTGATTTAGTTGTTGCCAATCACAACCTAGATATGGTGCTAAATTCTGCAGTAAGAGCTGTCTGTTGATGACCTCCTGGCGTAGTACGGAAACAGTAAAAGATGGTCTGTTGTCAACTAAAAGGAGGCCGTTGCGGTCGTATATAGCACCGCGAGGTGCGGCAATAGGGATATAACGGGTGCGATTTTTCTGCGACAAAAGCTGGTATTTCTCGCCATATATAACCTGTAGTGTCCACAGCCTTAACCCGATTAAGGCAAATAAGAACATCGCTAGCAGGATGAGCAAAACAAAACGTTTTTTTCTGCTGATATCATCTGGCTGTGGGCTGTTTAACCCCATGATGATTGACTTCGTTGGTTGCGGTGCAATTTTTGCTGCTGGGTAATTTCTACCACGGGCTGTTTTAGGACCGTGATTAAAATAATAGTCCCCAGATTAATTAACAGTTGGGTGGGTAGCTGCTTAATTATTGGTAGCCAGCTCTGTGTTGTGTTGGCAAAACATAGCAACATAAACGCTATAAGTGCGCTTTGAGCAATGGTGCCCACAATTGTTGCGATGATCATGGTTATATTATTGTCGCGGTTAAACTGTCTGCCAGTACTGGCGCTGGCACAAAAAATTATTAACATTACTATGCCGTATAGGCCGAGAGTTGTACCGCTGAAAACGTCGAAAAGACAGCCCAATCCCCACGCATAGAAGGCTCCTGAGCATGGAGAGACATTGCTAAGACTAGAATATAACACTAGAATTAACAGTAGGTCAGGGCGAAAGTGCATGCCTAAGAAATGTGGCAATACCGCTGTTTGCAAGACGATTAGTATGATGCCAGTTGTGAGGTAGCGTATTAAACGTATCATTGCTCTTCGTTTTGAATGACCAGAACTTCCTCCAGTCGAGAAAAATCGACACAGGGGGTAAGCTCTAATGTCTGAAAAAGGCCATAATCCGGTTTGTAAATACTGCTGATAGTGCCAATCGGTGTGCCTTTGGGGAAAACACCACCAGTGCCAGATGTTATCACCATGTCGCCAATATTTACGTCTTTATTGCGCAGAGCGTAATCGAAAGTTAGTGTCGCTCCTTTACCGCGAGCAATACCGCGGGTTCGGTTGTGCTGAATAAGGGCGGCAATTTCAGATGCGGCATCGATAACGAGCAAAACTCTGGAACTGGTAGCGGAACATTTTATTGTCCGTCCGACAACACCCTCGGCAACTACGACGGGAGATCCCTCATGCACGTTGTCGGCAGTGCCCTTATCTATGGTGATAGTGCGAAACCAGTTGCTCGCATCTACTGCAATTATACGTGCTGGTATCTCGTGCTGCTCTGGCTCGGGTTGGAACTTTAGCAGAGTGCGTAGCCGGATGTTTTCTTGGGCAATTTCTTGGAGATCAAGCAGTTGTTTGCCCTGTTGGCGCAATTGCTCGTGTAATTTTATATTGTCTTGCCGCACTGCGGTCAGGTCAATATAGTTGCTCCATAGATCGTTGATACTGCGTGCTGTAGTGTCAATAGTTTGATAAACAGGGCTGGTTAGTTGCAGAATTCCACGCTCAAACAGGCTGGTGTGCTGTTTTTGGCGCAAACTGTTGGAGTAAAGGAGTAGTGCTCCAATTACTAAACAGAAGAACAGGATAGTTGCTTGGTGCTTTTTTATGAATTCCAGCATAAACGACCAGCGTGGCTAGTGGTTGTGTAACTTCAATGGCGAGTATGCTCAACGCACAGGGGTAAATAGTTACGCCCGTTATCGTATACTTTCCCAGGCCTCTGGGTGGTTAAACACAATAACGGGCGATATTTTTTAGTTAGCTGGCTATAGTTACGCGGCGGAGCAGATTGAGTTCGTCAAGGACTGCGCCGGAACCTAAAACTACACAGGATAGTGGATCGTCAGCAATAACCACTGGCAGGCCGGTCTCCTGCTGGAGCAGTTTGTCTAAACCGTTAAGCAGAGCGCCACCTCCAGCTAAAATGATACCACGGTCAACAATGTCGGCCGCTAACTCTGGTGGGGTACGTTCCAAAGCAACACGCACCGCTTCGACAATGGCGTTAACTGTTTCAGCTAAAGCTTCACGAATCTCTTGAGAGTTGATTTGCAGGGTGCGCGGAATGCCACTGACCAAGTCGCGTCCCTTGATATCCATGGTTATCTCTTCATCAAGCTTAAAGCAACTGCCGATTTCGATTTTAATATGTTCAGCTGTACGCTCACCAATAAGCATATTGTACTTGCGTTTGATGTATTGGGTAACGGCTTCGTCAAGCTTGTCTCCGCCAACGCGTACGCTCTGGGCATAGACAATGCCAGCTAGAGAAATTATAGCGACCTCAGTGGTGCCGCCGCCGATGTCAACAATCATATTGCCGTTGGCTTCAGTAATAGGCAATCCTGCACCAATTGCTGCAGCCATCGGCTCTTCAATAAGATACACTTCACGTGCCCCAGCTGACTCGGCAGACTCTTTTACCGCCCGTTTTTCGACTTGAGTAATACCTGAGGGAACGCAGATCACAATGCGTGGGCGCACTAGCGCTTTGCGGTTATGCACTTTCTGAATAAAGTAGCGCAACATCTCTTCTGTGATGTCAAAATCGGCAATAACGCCATCCTTCATGGGGCGAATAGCTACAATGCTGCCTGGGGTGCGTCCGAGCATTTTCTTCGCTTCAATACCAACGGCTAGCACTTTTTTGGAACCATTAGCCTCTTTTTGAACTGCTACCACCGAGGGTTCGCTAACGACAACCCCCTTGCCTTTAAGGTAAACCAGAGTATTTGCCGTACCAAGGTCGATAGCTAAATCGTTAGAAAACATCCCCCAAAAGGCGTTGAGAATATTAAACATATAAATTATTTTCCTCTGTGAGCAAGCGCTAGACGCTCATTAATTTTACAATTGAATTTATAAGTTACATAAGAGGGTTAAACTAGCAGAAAGTTATCTCATGCTCAAGGATAAATAACGCTGTGCCGGTAAAGAAATAGATACTGTGCCGCAGGTAAGCTGCAACAGGCTTAAAGGTAAATTATTGTTGAGATGTCAGTGGCTGTGGCTTCAGCGTATAGGCTTGCCTCTTGTTGCAAAAACGTTGGGAAAACTTATTGCATTACCTAAGAGTGTTGACGTAATATGCGAAGCTGTTTTTTATACGCCGTATTTGTAAGTAGAGAGTTAATTAAGGTAATCATTCGAGGAGAACTATAAATATGCTGGATGTTATCCGCAGAAGACAGAAAACAGTAGTTGTCAAAATTGTTTTCTGGGTAATAATTGCAACTTTTATTGGTACCATTTTCTTGGTTTGGGGTAAGGGTGGTGATCAGTCTCGTGAAATCTCCGTGGCTGCGCAGGTTAATGACACAGATATCAGTTTCGACGATTTTAAGTCGACCTATAGCAATATTTATAACTTCTATAAGCAGATGTATGGCCAGAGTTTTACCCCAGAGTTAGAAGAACAGATTGGGTTGTCGCAGCAGGCAATAAACAGCCTGATTGATCAGACTCTACTCTTGCAAGAAGCTGAGCGCCTTAATCTGAAGGTAACAAAGGATGATATAGTGCAGGCGATTGCGGCAGTACCTGCATTTCAAGAAGAGGGCTCTTTTAGCAAAGAGCGATATCTAAATGTTCTAGCCTATCAACGTATGAAGCCCGAGTTGTTTGAGCAGATACAACGCCGGCAAATGCTAATTAGTATGGCGCGCGAGCAGCTCTACTCAACGATAAATGTTACCGCTGAGGATGTTGTTGCGGAATATCGACGCATCAATGAAAAGATCAATTTAGAATATGTGCCGTTTGCCGCTAGCAGTTTTGCTGGACAGGTTGAGCTGGATGAGGCGCAGGTTGCTGACTACTATGCAGAGCATAAGGAGTCGTGGCGGGTGCCTGAGCAGATAGATCTTTCTTTTGTTGTGCTTGACCCGCGCGCATATTCTGAGCAGATAAGTTTTACCGATGCAGATGTTGAGCAATATTATAATCGGCACCTAATTGAGTATGATGTACCTGAGCAGGCGTCAGTGGCTCATATTCTGATCAATGTATCCGCTACTGCTGACGAAAAAGAGCTGGCAGAAAAAAAACAGTTGGCTGAAGACATCTTGGCTAAAGCTCAAAGTGGTGATTTTGCTGCGTTAGCAAAAAAATATTCTCAGGATAAGCGCACTGCCAATAGTGGTGGTGATCTCGGGTACTTTGAGCGTGGGACCATGGATAGTGATTTTGAGAATGCGGCGTTCGCTCTGCCCGTCGGATCAGTCTCCATGGTTAAAAGCAACGCTGGCTATCATGTCATAAAAGGTTTGGGGCATATTGAGGCTGGTTTTAAATCTCTTAGAGAGGTAGAAGCTGAAGTTAGACAGGGCTTGAGCCAAGAACTCTCTGAGCGTATGGCTTACGAAAAGGCCATGGATGCTTATAATTTGAATCGTAAAGATGGCAGCCTGGTTGCTGCTGGCCAAAGCCTGCAAGCACCAATATCGACAACTGGTCTGTTTGCCCGTGGTGAGGCGATTCCAGCTATTGGGCAAAATGATGAGTTTAGCCAACAGGTCTTTACCATGAACAGCGGACAGTTAATTGCCCCTGTTAAGACCAGTCATGGCATCTATCTGTGTGAAGTAGCCGACAAAAAAGCAAGCTATGTCCCCGAGTTTGATCAGGTGCGTTCTCAAGTTGAAGAGGCTGTGCGAAATATTGAAGCAGTGAAGTTGGCACAACAGGGTGCCGATAAGGCGCTGCAAGATTCTTTGGCTGGGGCTGCCATGAAAACGTTAGTGCCGCAGGGCGCTCAGCTTGGTGAAACTGGAATGTTTGGGCGTGCTATGGGTGGTTTTGTTCCCACTCTGGGAAATATAGATGGTTTGTCGGAGGCTGCTTTTGCGCTGACGATCAAAAATCCCATCGCTGATAAAGTCTTCGCCTCTGCCGACACATTTTATATAGTTCGTTTAAAACAGCTACATCCAGCAGATCCCACAGCTCTAAGTGCAGAAGAGTCAGAGAAGTTAAGAAGTAGCGTTTTACGGACTAAGCAAGATCAAATATTAAAAGATAAACTGGCGCAGCTTAGAGCTGATGCCGAGGTGGTTATTTCTCCAGCTATATTGCGTTCAATCGAAGGGAAAAAATGATGACACCGATAGTGATGCAAAGCGATTGTCCTGAACTGAAGTTAGTAAATCAGGGTAAGGTGCGCGACATTTACGATGTGGGTGAATACTTGCTGATCGTTACTAGCGATCGTATTTCGGCATTTGATGTAATAATGAACGAGGGTATTCCGCAAAAAGGGTATGTACTGACTGAGATTTCGAAATATTGGTTCGAGCAGATGGCCGATATTATTCCTAACCATATAGTTAGCACCAATGTTGATGATTTTCCTGCCATAACCCATCAATATCGCACGCAGCTCGAAGGGCGTAGTATGCTGGTAAAAAAAGCTAAAGCGCTGCCGGTAGAGTGTATCGTGCGTGGTTATATCTCGGGTTCGGGGTGGAAGGATTACAAAAAAACAGGCGCTATCTGTGGTATTGAGTTGCCTGCTGGACTGCGCGAGAGTGATAAATTGCCCCAAGTTATATTCACTCCATCTACCAAGGCCGAACTGGGTACTCATGATGAGAATATCTCCTTTGCTGAAGTGGAAAAAATATGTGGGGCTCAATTAGCCGCCCAAGTGCGCAATACCACCATTGCTATATATGAGCGTGCGCGGGATATTGCCGATCAAAAAGGGATCATAATTGCCGATACTAAATTTGAGTTTGGTACAGTAGATGGTCAGCTTATTTGGATTGACGAAGCCCTCACCCCAGATTCTTCCCGCTTCTGGCCTAAAGACCAATATAAGCCAGGTGGCCCACAGCCCAGTTTTGATAAGCAGTTTCTGCGTGATTATCTGGAGACACTGGATTGGGGTAAAAGCGCTCCAGCTCCAGATTTGCCACGTGAAATTGTTGAAAAAACCGGACAAAAATATATGGAAGCACTTACTCGCTTAACTCAAAAAGAGCCATTGCAAGTTGCCAAACCAGGCTGTTGCGGTGGTGGTTGCGGTTGTGATCTCTAAAATCTGGTTAAAGGGTGATTTTGTTGCGACTTGGTACGAAATAAATTGACACAGTGTTTGTCGGCTTGGTATAAACACCTTCATCTTATGGGGCTGTAGCTCAGTTGGGAGAGCGCTTGAATGGCATTCAAGAGGTCCGCGGTTCGATCCCGCGTAGCTCCACCATAAAAAAATCAAGGACTTGCAGGCATTGCCTGTAGGTCCTTTTTTCTTAGATCCTCTTGTTCGCCTTCTTTGAGGTAGAGCCCACAATCTTTCATTTTTAACATTAAAATCATTGAATAACTTTTTCTCACGGTGTAACTTTTATCATCAGTTTGTTTTCACAAAGGGGTGATGATCACATGACTATTCAGATAGAGAACTTAACTGGTAATGTTGGCAAGTTTGCTCATTACTGTGCTGAGCAATGTTCTGTAGCCGATCTCGTTGATTTTGCCCGTAACGGGATTGATGTGGAGATGTGCGAGAAGTGGGGAATAACAGGTGAGCAGTGGCAGGATGCAATTTTTGCTGCTATGGCCGTGTTGAGGAAAAAAAACTAGATGGTGTTGGTGCGCAAATATGTGTGGCCGCTTTTTATCGGTAATATCTTCTTAGTTGCCTAAGGCTGTGACGAATTTAATTGGAAAGAAATGTCTCGACATGATGGCCAACTCTGCGTATAAAAATGATCGAAATGGTTATTTTTACCAATGTGTCTTCTGGTTATTAAGGGAGTTTTTTTATGGCTCAAGCTTGTCCTATTTCGTCTCAGCAGGTTAACGGTAGAGCGTGCCAAGTAAATGCCTTTTTTACTGTTGTATGTATTTTAGTCTTTCTTTGTACGAGCGCGAAATGGGTAATTTTGCCCTTAGCAGGTGATTTTTTGCTGCGGGGTTTTTTGAATCCAAGTTTCAGTCCGGTTAATAATACCAGTAACGCTATATTGCGTTTGTGTAAGGTGAAACCACAACTAACCAATGCTGGGCCCAAGATATTTGCTGCTAAAATGGCTTTTGTCTTTATTTGTATTACGGCGCTGAGTTGGTTGGCAGGCTATAATGTCGTGGCAATGTTTTTTGCTATTACTCTGGCCTTTTTTGCCACATTAGAAGCAGGTTTTAGTTATTGTGTTGCTTGCAAAGCATATCCACTGGTGTGCAGAATGCGTGGCTCCGCTTCATGAGGTATAGCGTTATACCTTTTGTTTTTACTATGTGTCCGTGCTAGCAAGTTTCTTAAGCAATATCAAGGAAGCAGGTGCGAGTATAATTTTGCTGTTATTCAGTTTGATGTTTGTGGATAGGAGCTATGTTAATCCCGCCGAATCTTGAACAATGCTTAATTCATTACGCAATATCAGTCATGTAGCTTATTTCCTCTGTTGTTCCCATCTATCATTCCCCTTTATTTTGTTGTAAATTTTGCCTTTGCCATCTGGACTGTAGTAGGTGGTGTGTTATTTTGCTCGGCGTAGTGTTGTCTGGCTAAGTTATAGATTAAACTCCGAATCACATATCAGCGCGCTTATCTATTGTGCTGTATGCGGTGCCGTCTGTGGTGCTGGGGCAATCTAGAGAAGGTATTTCCTCGCGTTTATGCATATCATGTCCGCTAAAAGAAAATTGAATCTGCGCTCACTGGTAACTATGTGCGTGTTGTTGCTGTTCTTGGTGGTGGCGCAGTTGCTGAGCGGTGCTCTGAGCTTGTCCTCCTTTAAGAAACTGCATAGCGACAGTGTGACGGCCAGTTATGACGCGGTGGGCACAGAGATTGCGAGAAGGATAAACCGCGCCCTGTGGTTGGGGCAGTCGCTGGATAGCGTTGTGGATATGGAGAAGTTGTTGCGCCAGGGGCAGCAAGATGGCGACCATATTGGCAATCTGACCGTTGTAGATAGTAGTGGGCTTCCCCTGTACGCCATCAATCAACTTGCGATTCCTGCACCTAGCCTAATTAAGCAAGTTACTGCCACTAAGCTAGATACCATAAACTCAGGGCGGAATAACTATTTTGTGCCCAGTGCGGATTTCAGTTACATTTTGTGCCCGTTGGTTGACATAACGGCTAGGGTGCAGGGATATCTGTGCTTGAGTTTTGCCAATAAGCACATGGATGATAAGCAGAATCAGATTATTTTTGCCAGTTTGCAGATGTTGGCTTGGACTACATTGATTGCGGCCTTGCTCTTAACCCTTGGTTACTATTTTATTTTTAATTGTAAAGTGCTCCAACGGCGTTGGGTTCTCTATCTTCTGTTGTTTGTGGTTTTGGGCGGCGCTCAACTGGGTTATAGCGTTTTTAACATAACTCTTTTTGATAAACATTATTTAGAGATAATCCATAATGAAGCTAAGCAAATGGCGTCATTACTAAAACGTGATGTCAACCTGATGTTGGATAGCTCTCTACCCTTTGATGTTAAGTATAATATTAATACCCTCATTGAGCAGACAGTTGAATTGGTGCCTGAAATTGCCGCCATTGATGTTGTCGATAGTCGAGGTAAGCCAGCGTATCATGCTGGAAGTTCCGCTGAGGTAGCCGCTGAGTTGACCAGTTATCTACCCTTATCGCAGCGTGGTGGCATAACGCAACAAGTTAAGGTTATGCTCGCAGCTGAAGTGCTTGCGGCTAACACTAAAGAGATAGCGTTGAATGCGTTCACTGTCGTGGCCTTATCGTTTCTGTTCATCGGGGAACTGATGGTGCTCCTGTTGTCGACGCTATTTGCTCCCATGCTAGCTGAAACTAGCGCCTCCGGATCTGGTGGCGCTCAGGAGGCGCTGATTCGTCCCACGACCTTTGTGTATATATTTGCTGCGGCGCTGTGTTACTCCTTTATTCCGCTGTATATGCAACAGCTCTATCAGCCGATAAGTGGTTTTTCCCGCGAGCTGATATTAGGCCTACCCCTAACGGTAGAGATGCTAAGTGGTGGTTTAGTACTGATCCCTGTGGGGCATTGGATTGATCATAAGGGGTGGCATAAGGCGTTTCTGTACGGGAGCGGTATCAGTATTGCTGGTGCGCTGATGTCCGGCTTAGCGAGTGACCAATTTACCTTTATCGGCGCGCGTACCTTAATGGGGGTGGGCTACGCCATGGTGTGGATGGCGGCCCAGGGGTATGTCGTGCTCAACGCTAATCCCAGTCAACGCGCGCGCGGTATATCCAATGTGGTGGCTGGTATCTTCTCCGGTATAATCTGCGGCAATGCGGTTGGAGCGATGCTAGCGCAGCAGTTTGGTTTTAGAGCAGTATTTGTTCTGGCTGCAGGCTTGATAGTATTGTCGTCAGTGTTTGCCATTATCTTCATGCGTCCTAGTTTTCATCCCCCAATTAAAGTCGTATCTGCTCCGATCGTTGCGCCGCCCATGAGATTGCGCCAGTTGGCAACCGATCCGCAGGCACTGTTACTGTTCGGTTGTAGTCTGTTGCCCTATTCGGTAGTCATGGTTGGGCTGTTGTACTATGTTACGCCGCTGTATCTCAAACAGATTGGCACCAGTCAATCGACCATAGGTAGAGTTATTATGCTGTTTGGGTTGTGCATGATTTTTGTTGCCCCCCAGGTTAGCAAACTTGCCGATCGACTTAGAGATAAGCGGGTGCTGGTTTTTGGCGGCGGGGCGCTGGGCGGATTAAGTATGTTGGTGTTTTTGCTGACAAAAACCTTTTGGATAATACCTGTTGCTGTGGTTCTACTCGGGCTGTCGGTTAGTATTAGCGGTGCATCCCGCAACCTGTTAACCATTGGATTACCCATTACCCGCCAGCTGGGAATCACGCGGGTGTTGGGGGCGTATCGCAGTATAGACAAGATAGGCCAAGCCCTTGGCCCGGTGGTTTTGGCTCTATTATTAGGCTGGCTACCCCTAGAGATTGCTATGGCTACTTTGGGTGGGGTGTATCTCTTGTTGACTATTGTGCTTATGCTGGGGCTGAAACGCCAAGACGGGTGATAGCGGTTAGCATGGTATGAGAAGTGGGGCACTTCCTGCCCTCTAGGCTCTTGGGAAAGGTAGCCGCTGGAGTTGCTAATTAATCGACGAGGAAATGCTTGTTTTGCGCGAGAGCAGCACTGATGGCTTGCTGAAATTCACTCAGCTGGGCCCAAGCGATGTGGCAACCACAATGCTCTGCTTCATGCACGACATTACAGCGGCGCAAGTATGCCAAACGGCGCTGATGATTGTAAGGCGGCAAGACCGCGCCGCTGCGGTTAACGTCACGTAGATAGGCGCGGTAGTCGATGCGGTTCCAACTGCCGTATTGTTGTTGAATGTGCCCAGATAGGTGCTTAACGTAGCGATAATCTACTTCGGCATTTAGCTCTAATTGATGAATTGGCGTTGCATAAAATCCAGGCATGTCGATGTTGATGATTATGCTGTCGCTCTGATAGAGATGCTCGCACAGCGTGCCGTCACCAAAGGTGGCTGTGTAGTCTAATCCTTGCGGTAAACTGTTTAAGATGTCGAGCACGCTGTACATGGGATCGCTGGTGCGATAAAAACCCTGCTGACGTAACTCTTCGGAGAACCTGCCCACCTCGGAGTGGCTCAACTCGCGCTGAAAGACCCGCCCTAACTCAAAGCTGTAGATCGTGTAGCACGGGACGAGCAACAGTGTGGGTTTGCATTGTTGCAACTGGTACAGTATTTGGGTGCTGAGCTCGGAATATGCGGTGCCGCTTACCTGATGCAGCCCGCGCAGTCGGGCGTGCACCAAGATGGTCTTGTGGCTGGGGATACCAGCTAGATCAAACAGGTGCTGTACCAGAGAAGTGTTAACGGCGCTCATTTCGTCGGTGTTTTTATGGCGGTGAAAATCTCATCGGTTGCCCCAAGAATATCCACGGATGGGTCGTAGCCAATGATTTGAGCTGTCTTTAAGTTGAGCGCTATTTTGGGCGGATTTTGAAAATGCTGCTCAAGTTGCCGCGGTTTGGCACCATTGAAAATTTGCGCTATGGTTTGCGCATAAAAATCACCAATATAGCTGAAATCGGCTAGCGAGATACTCATCAACACGCCATGGGCGACCTCATCGGACATGCCTTGAGAGAAGGTTGGTTTCTTGGCCGCAAGTGCTGGCGCTAATATTTGCGCTAGGCTGTCAATAGTTACGCCAGGGTGGCGGGTGATATAGATGGCATCTACCTTAGCGGCTAGTTTCTTATAGCACTTGACCACATTTTCTACGGCCTGTTCCTGACTTATATCGTCAAATTGGGCATTGCAGACCGCAATTTTAAAGCCCATCTCCTGCGCGACCTCTTCAACGCTATCTATCGCGGCAAAACTCCGCCCCTCCACGCTATCTTCGTAAACTATGCCTAGAGTGTTAAAGTCGAAAATATCTTTGAACAGTCGCACTTGGCGTTTGTGCCGCTCTGGGTCAACTTTAGCGATTATATGATCATAGCCAGAATCGCTGACCGATTTGATAATTCCTGCCGCAATCGGGTCGGTTGTTGACGCGACCAGCACAGGGGTGTGCAGTTTGTTAGTGGCCAAATCCTGCCCTGCCCAGGTGCCAAATGCCAGCATCAGGTCAATATCCTGACTACTATTCAGGCGTTCAATTACCTGCTGGCTTACCTCTGAGCGCAGCTGTTTGTCCCAGTTGCAGTCATACCAGGCGTCGGAGATAAACTCTAAGTAGTCACTCTGTGCCTGTGTTGCCAGCCAGTGCCACAGCTGATAGGTGTCCTTGTTGTCCGGTAGTTCTGGTAGGGTGGCGGCTTTTATCCAGCCCAGCTTGGTTAAGCCGTTAATGATGGCGCGTAATGAGCTCTGGTAGGAGCCGTAGTCGCCACCTTGCATATATCCTATGCGCCAGCGTTGCCCATGGTTAAGGCTGGGACTGGTAGCGAAAATCTGGGGTGATTTACTGTGGTTGGAGCTGGCAGCATAGGCAGTGCTGGAAACAGTTAATAGCATGCTCAGGCAGCATAAAGATATTAACTGCGTTAGTTTTTTCGATAGCATATTTACTCCTGAATTATATAAAGCAGGTTATTTTTCGATTTTACAGAAGCCGTGCTGTGTGAGGAAGTTGAGAGCACGGCACAGACCCATGTCACACGCCGTCTGAGCTTTTATGCACAGTTGGTCGACGTCGTCTAGGCGTAACAGAGCGCCCTCTTGCGTTGCTTTGTCTTTTTGCGGTGCTAAGTCAACGGCGCGATGAAAATCTTTAAACGCATTTTCGTAGTGGAGCAACTTGCGCTCGGCCATGCCGCGGTTCATGAAGGCTTCGGCGAAATTCGGGTTTAACTCAATCGCACGGCTATACTCTGTTACTGCCTGTGAATACTGTTGTTGTTGGAAATATAAACTGGCCAAATTGTTGTGTGCATCAGCGTAGTCCGGCTGCAGACTCAGCGCCTTGGCCAAATCATTAGCCGCGGCTGCATACTGTTGTAAGCTGAGCTTGGCAACAGCGCGACTGTTGTACAGATGTTCGTTGTCCGGATCTAGTGCGACTGCCTGATCTAGAAAATCAATAGCCTGTTGCGCGTCGGTGTAGCGGCCGTTGCTCCACAGTTCGAGTGCCTTCTGTTGCCATTGGCTAGCGCTGAGGGCTGCACTGAGTTGGTCAAATTGGGGGCCGATATGCTCTGGCATACCCTCAACTTGGTTGTTTTGCTGACTCTGTTGTTCGAGTTGGTGGATACGTGCTAGTAACTCCTGTTCGCGCTGTTGCATCTCACTATATTTGCGCAACAAACTGCGATCATTGAGCAATTTTTCAACGCGCTGGTCAAGTACACTGCTATCAACCTCAATTTTGGTGTGGAGAATCAGGCCAAAAGTTTTGGGCGTGGCGTAGTTCTCGCGACCAACGATCTCGGTTTTAAGGATTCCCGCCGCTAGTGCTGTTGCTTCGTCGCTGGTCAGAACGGAATTTTCTACTATGCTCAAACTCTCAATATAGGTGCCAGCCATGTCGAGAACTTCACTTTTGGCGCGGGCAACTGCGGCTATATATGCATCCTGAGGAGATTGACTGCCGGAGAAGGGTTGATCTACCTGATGCTCAAATATCTTAGTTTCGGCACACAGCGTTGCCGGATTGAGCATGGTCAGGGTCAAGATTAATGCGAGTGTTGCAAGTGCCGATTTTGCCATGTAAACCTCGTTTAGCTAGTGAATTTGATCTGCGGATTATATCCTCTTAGTGTCGCTAGCGGCTATAATAAAAAAACCATTCTGGGTGCGCAATAGGTTATCTAATCGACTCCTCCTGATGCTTAGCAAAGCGCTCGGTTAGTTCGGGTAGATGTTTACTGTGGGTAAGGATTAGGGCTTCATCGTTCTCCTGCAGGGTGGTGTCCTGATCGGCAATGATAAATTTGTTGTCGCGATACAGGCCAATAATGCGGGCCTCTTTGGGCAGGTCGAAGGTGGAGATTTTGCCCTGGTTCTCTTTGGTTATGGCAACCATTATGCAACGGGCCTCGAACTTGATCAGGGAGGATAGCTCCATGACATCGATGCCAGCAACGCTGTCGGCCAAGTAACGGCTGATAGTTTTCGATGGGGTGACGGTGTGTTCCAAACCCAATTCACGGCAGATGTTGAGGTAATCGATATTGTGAATCTGTACCACAACATTACCGTAGCCCAACGAGCGGCCTACTAAGGCGGCGATGATGTTGTATTGATCGTTTTCGGTGAGGCAGAACAGGTAGTCTGCATGCTCTGGCCCTGCCTCCTTTAAGATGTTCGGTCGGCTGCCATCACCGTGTAGAAAACTGCAATCCAGAGTCTCGCTGAGCGTTTCGATGCGACTCTTATCCTCTTCGATGATTATGACCTCATTGCGGCGATTTATTAGCAGGGTGGCGGTTTCGACAGTTAATTCACCAGCTCCGACAAAGACAATTCGCATCAGTTATCTCGCTTTCTTCCGAACCAAGTGCGGTGATAGAAAAATACCAGCCAAACAACACATTCCAAACGGCCAAGAAACATATCTATACATAGCACAGTTTTTAAGGTTGCTGGCAGGCTGGACTGAGTAATCCCCGACGACAGGCCTACGGTTGCGGTTGCCGAGACTACTTCAAACAGGGCATCCAGCGGGGGATAGTCATAGATTAAAAAGGGGATCCAGGATAGAAATATCGCGGTAATAAATAGCAGGATAATCATCAGGGCATCCTGCACTTCACTGGCGGCAACGGCACGTTTGCCCAGTTTTTGGTGCAAAACTGTATTGGTTGGTACGCACATACTGCGCATAAAATGGAGAATTAATCCGAGTAAAATTAACAGGCGCATCAGTTTAAAGCCACCGGCAGTCGAGCCAACGCCACCACCGATGAGCATAGCTAGGATCAAGACACCTTTAGAGCCAGAGCTGAGGGCTTGCGTATCCAGACTGGAAAATCCCGCTGTGGTCTGGGCAGAGAGCACCATTAATGGTGCGTGATGAAGCGCTTGGGTAGTGGTAAAGCCATGTGCCCACATAATGATTGCCATCATAGTCGTTAGGCCAATCACCAGCGTTAGCAAGAGGCGAAACTCTACATGGGTTATTAGTGCTAGTGGGCCATTGCGCCATGACTGTTGGTATAGTGCCAAGGGGATGGCTCCGGCGAGGGAGGTGAGAGTTACCACCCAAGCCAAGTGGAGGTTGGGTAGGTCGGCAAAACTGCCGGAGCTGGGCGCAAATCCGCCCGTAGAGACCGCCGACAGGATATATAACACTCCGTTACGCAGTGACCCGCCGAGGATTAACCATCCGCCAATGCCGCACAGGGTTAGTATGCTGTAGATGGTAATGATGCGCTGTGCATGGGCGCGAGTGCCACCAACTAAGTCATCACTCTCATCAAGACTAGCTAGACGTAAGGCCGCCATGCCTGGGCGCACCACCAGTGCTAGCGAAAAGACTACAATTCCTAAACCGCCATACCATTGCATCCAAGAACGAGAAAAACTGAAGATAAAAGGTAGATTCTCCATCCCGGGTAGGGTGCTGAGCCCCGTAGTGGTAACCGCAGATGTAGTCTCAAAGAAGGCATCAATAAACGCAATGCCGTTGATCATCAAGGGAATGGTCATGAGCAGGGCGGTAATAAGAAACACCAGCGCGATAAGAACCATGGCTTCGTTCATTTTGCATTGCGCCAGGGCTACGCATGTGGCGCAGCAATGCCCAGATGATGAACAGAGTAGCAAAAATTACGGCATAGCTTGCAGATATGCGCCACGGTGCCGAAAACAGGGCTACCGTCAGGGGAACGAGGTTAATCCCCGCCATGATTAGGCAAAATTGCCCCAAGTAGTAGCCAATAAGTTTTGGGCGTACGGCAAAAAACAGTTCAGTCCCGGGTTGAGACATCTGTTCTCCTTGTTGTGAAAAACGATCCTTGACACCTTTGCTCATTGAGCAGTTACACCAACAAGCAGAGTCTGTTAGAGGTTGATTTAGCTGTGCAACAGTCGCGTAAGTTATCTATTGTCTTAGCTAATGTGCTTTTATGAATTATACGCTTAGCACAGTTTGTGCTAAGTTTAGCTGAAAAACTAAAAAAATCACGACTTGTCTATAGTGGCAGGTAACTTTTATGAAGATTAGCCAGCGGGAGTTGCTCATGAGTTCTTTTTTTTCGCCAGACAGTCCACCCTCTCCAGATGCCTTGCCAACGCGCGGGCGAGTGTTAGTGCGCGCAGCTGTCGTTTATGACCTAGTGCAACCTTTTGTCACTTTGGGGCAAGAAGCTCGGCTGAATCGTTGGCTGGCGCAACAGATAGATCTGCCGGATAACAGCCAGATTTTGGATATCGGTTGTGGTACTGGACTGTTGACCGTGCGCATTGCCGAGCAGCACCCTCAGGTTAATGTGGTCGGAATTGATGCCTCTAAACCGATGATTGCAGTGGCTGATAAGAAGCGAGCGAGTCACAATTGTCATTTCCAACAAGCGCTGGGGGAGGATCTGCCTTTTCCTGATGCCCATTTTGATCTGGTAACCTCGGCGTTATTTTTTCATCATATAGATCGCGAGCTCAAACAACGTACTTTGCAGGAGATTCGTCGGGTGCTAAAGCCGGGAGGTATGTTGTTAATTGCGGATATGGATCGGCCTTATACCGCACTTGGCTGGGCCATGTCGTGGACTGCATGGAAGCTGCTGCGGCAGCCAGAAATTAAAGAAAATATGGATGGGGTATTACGTGCCGAGATAGATAGCTCTGGCTTTGTTGGTCAGCGGGAATTGGGTAAGTTTTCAGGTTATATTCGTGTTTTTAGCGCGCAGAGGGGTGCATGAAGCAAACCGCCCAGAATATATTAGAAACCTGCGCCCCGTGGCAGCACGCTCTGGCTATACAGCGGCAAACTGTTCAGAGCTTTTATCTGCACTGTGCAGCATTGCTTGAAAACAGTTGCCCATTATCACCTTTGGCCGATAGTGCTTTAAGCCTCAAACGCAATCTGTTTTCTACTCTGTTTATTATGGCTCTAGAGGCTGCGGGGGTGGCTAAGGAAAAATTGCCATTTTATGCGTTGATTAATCAGTGTTTGCGTGCGCAGGTCACTGGTTGTGACAATTTGTTGGATGATGAATATAAGAGCGTGATCCCCTTTAATTTGACTGGCAGCGGTAATAGGTTTCGCTCGGTGCTAACAGTTATGACTGCTGATATGGTGTTGGGGCGTATGCTGGCCGCAGAGATTGCCGCCGGGCGGATGGATGAGCGCGGTGGCCAGTGCTTACTGACCGCGGTACTAAACGTGTTAATTCCCAGCGGGATTGAAGAGCATGAAGAGGAGTCACAGACCGAGGTGCAGGTTCCCACTGTGCAGGCGATGTTGGAGCAGGTGCATTACCGCAAAACGGGGTTGTTGTTTGAAGCGCCGCTGCGCTTGGCTACTCTCATGGGGGAGACTGATCCGTCTTCGAGTGCTAAGGTAACTCAAGCCTTGGCGGTCTTTGGTATTGGCTGCCAGATTCTTGACGATTTGCAGGATGTCGCTGACGATCTGTACGCTGGTAAATACAACATCGTTATCTCTGCTGCCTACCATAGTACGAGCAGCGACAGCGCTGACGAAAGTCAATTGCTGCACGACTATATAGGGCAGCAACATAGTCTTGAACACGCTCTTGGCGTAGCGGCAAAACTTCCAGTGGCGCGCGCAACCTGTATGGCCTTGGTGCTTAACTATTTTAACCAAGCCGAACAGCTGTTGCACAGTTGTATGGCAGAATTTGAATTGCGCCACTCGATGGCGTTGGGGATGCTGGTGCAGGAATCTATCACGGCGCAGCGTAACGACTCCAGCACGAGGCAGCCAGTATGATATATTGGTTGCGTTTCGCCCTACGCTCGGTGCTGCGTCGTCGTCGCCGGACGCTAGTTACCTTTGTGTCGGTGGGGTTTGGCGTGGCCATGCTGATTGTCCTAGGGGCGATAATGGTGGGGGTAAATGACACCATGGTAAAAAATGCCGTGGCTCTGCAAACCGGCCATCTAGCGATAGAATCTCCTCCACTAGATTTAGCTGTAGCAACACAACGTCTTAACGCGCTGCAAACGCATTTACCCGCACAACAGGTGCAGGTGCTGCTGCCGCGTTTTAGCATGGCAGTGTTGCTGAGTCACCAACAGGCTCAGCAGGCGGTGCAGGTCTACCTTGTTGATCCTGCCTTGGAGCAGCGCTGGTCTCCAGTACCCAAAACCATCCGCACTGGGCAGTGGCTGGCTGAGGCTGGCGATGGCATAGTTATTGGTTTGGGGGCGGCGCAAGCCTTAGGGGTGATGGTCGGCGATAGCCTAGATGTGGTTACCGCTGAACATCACACTACTCTTAGCGTTGTCGGAATTTTTCAAACAGGGGTACAGACTCTCGATCAGCGTGGTGGCTATCTCTCTATTACTACGGCAAAAGCGTATCGACTAGATACTGGAGTGCGTATACAGGGAGCACTATTTGCCCCGCCGGCTACTGATCTTGTGGCTCTTCGGCGACAACTGCTGGAATATCTGCCGGCACCTCTTACTGCGACCAGTTGGCAGCAGAAGTTGCCCGAGGTGGAGCAACTGGTCAATCTTAATCTATTTTCCATGCAGATCATGATAGCGCTGGTAATTATTATTCTCGGCTTTGGGGTGGCTAACTCTCTACTTATTTCGGTGATGGATCGTTACCGGTACTACGGTATCCTAAAAGCCATTGGTGTGCGTCCGCGTGAGGTTATTGTTACCGTAGTTGGTGAAGCCATGGTGGTATGTGTGGGAGCTGGACTTTTGGGTACATTCCTAGGGGTGTTGATAAGTCTTGTTTGGGGTGAGATTGGTTTGGATATCAGTCACTACACTTCATATAATCCCCATTTCAGTATTGACGCAGTTATCTATCCGCGTTTGCAACCAATTATGGTTTTTTTGCCACAAGCCTTGGCGTTACTCAGTGGGGTAGTTGCTTCCGTGTGGCCGGCAATGGTGGCGGCACGGCGTCAGGTGAGTAGCAGTATGAGGGAGTTGTGAATACTTCATTTATTCAATTACACAGCGTTTCGCGCTGGTTCGGTAGTGGACGGACTGAAGTTCGTGCCCTAACCGAGATAAACTTGGCGCTGGCGACAGGGGAGCAAGCAGTAGTGGTAGGGCCGAGTGGCTCGGGGAAAACGACTCTGCTAAATTTAGTCGGGGCCTTGGATCGTCCTAGTCAGGGGCGATTGATTATTGCTGGTGAAACTGTCTCTTCGTTCAGTGAACAGCAGGCTTGCGACTTCCGTCGCTATAAGGTGGGGTTTGTCTTTCAGGATAATGCGCTATTGCCAGAGTTGACTGTGGCGGAAAATATTGAAATGCCCTTGGTGTTAGTCGGGCAAGGACGTGAGCAACGACATCAGCGGGTGGCTGAGTTACTGCAGCTTATCGGCTTGGAAAAACGCCACAGTGCTTTTCCGGCGCAGCTATCCGGTGGCGAAAAACAGCGTGTTGCCGTCGCTCGGGCGGTAAGCCATAACCCGCAGCTAGTCCTTGCCGATGAACCCACTGCCAATCTGGATGCTGTCTCTGCGGCGGTGGTAATAAAGGCTCTGCGCCAAGTGACAGAGCAACAGCAGCTTACCTTGCTGATTTCCACCCATGACCCTCGGGTATTCAATAACTTTGCGCGTGTTATTCGTTTGGCAGATGGCCTATTGTGTGCGGATTGAGGTGTTGGAGTGGGAGTTGTGCGCAGAAGGGGAAAGTATAGCTGTTGCGTGTTTGCAGTTACTTAAGTTGCGCAACTGACGCGGTTGCGCCCATTTTTTTTCGCTGCATACAGCGCACAGTCTGCTGCCTCGATAAGTTGTTTGGCGCTGGAATTTTCGTTGGGGATAATACAGGCAACCCCGAGGCTCAATGTTACATGGTCGACGACATCGGAAGAGCGGTGGGCGAGGTTCAGTTGTTCAATGTTGTGCCGCGCCTGCTCCGCAACTGTTACAGCGGCTTCTAATTCGCAGTTAGGGAGCAAAAAGATAAACTCTTCACCGCCGTAGCGGGCAGCAATCCCTGATGCGTTTGGCAGGGTGGCGTATAGGGCTTGAGCTACACTGATCAAACAGCTATCCCCCTGTTGATGGCCATAGGTGTCATTGTATTTTTTGAAAAAGTCTATATCGCAGAGGATGGCTGCCAGTGGTTGCTGAGACTCACCCAGTTGTTGCCACATTCGCACTAAGGTTTCATCGAAGGTGCGTCGATTAGGGATCTGGGTTAGGCCATCAATTTCAGCGACTCTTTTTAGGGCCGCATGTGCCTGCTCTAGAGCTTGTTCTGCCTGCTTGCGTTCGGTGATATCTTTGTACTGGGCCAGCATGCCCGGAGATCCATCCAGCGTTATCAGGCGGCTGGTGGTTATGATATAATTAATTTTTGTTCCGGTGCTGGTACAGAGTTCTATGTCGGTTTGTTTGGTTTTACGGCTAGGCTTAATTAGGGCACATTCAGCAGGGGTGAGCACCTTAGAGCACTCCATTCCGATTATCTGGTCATTTTTTTTGTTTAGCAGAGTCAACATCTGTTGGTTGGCGCGGACAACGATGCCATCATCAAGACGTATGACTATCATGGGGTCGGCACAGGCAGTAAAGATCTGCTCCATCTCAATATCGAGCATTTCAGCGCTAAGCAGTTGAGCACTCATGCGAGATATGAACTCCTCCATGGCGCGGTTCATCTCAGATAGTTCAGCGCACTTGGGACAGATCTCCTGTTCTGGCTGCTGGTTTTGATCATCCTGTTGTGGTTGGGAAACTTCTGACACGAAAAACGCCTCTCTGGTTTAACCGTGATGACCGCGCTGGTGGCCGAGCTTAGGGTTTGCATGAAGCATGAAACGGGTACTATAATACAAAAAGGCTGTAGAATGTAGTAGTTAATCGACCCTAGATAAAAAAACACCCTATTCCTAGTGATTGGAGTTGTTTTGAGCAAACTGTTGTTATATGTACATGAATCGGCGGCAGAAACTGTTTACGCCGATCTTATAACCTCTCTGAATGTCGAGTGTGAGGTGGTGCGTAGTTTTGCCGATTTTTATCAGCGTTCAGTTGGGGCAGCGTACTCTGGTTTTATGGTGGATATCGTCAGCAGTATTAAAGCGCCCCCTTTTGATCGTGTGGTGATTAAGGAGTTGATGGATGTCTATCCATCGTTGCGGTTGCGGTGGGATCCTAAGAGCGGTGAAGTGCGCACCTTGATGACTGGCGCTGGTGCGGGGCAAAAAATATCTATAGCTTATTTTGTCAGCGCCTATTGTGCCGATTTTACCCCAAGGGCTCTGCGCTTGCGCCCGCGAAAAAATATTAATTGCAGTGTTGTCTGGTCAGTTCATCCCCAGATGCCCGATGAGGATATTAAGCGCACTGTTACCGTAGATATTTCGGCTGGGGGCTGTTTCCTCTATTCTGCCTATAGCATAGAGATTGGCACTATTCTCTGGTTGCGTTTTGTTGATCTAGTCGACAACGCGCCGATTAAGTTTCAGGTACTCTGGCTCATTGAGTGGGGGCGATCAACAATGATGCCTGGGTGGGGAGGCAAGTTTCTCCACATTAGTGATGCGCAGCTGGCTGAAATTAGTGCGTTAATAGAGGGGGAGAGCGGTGACTGATAGCAGTATGGACAATATTCGCGTCATGATAGAGCGACGCGAACACAATACCCTGTGTGCCCAGGCCTGTTTTAGTGATGCTGGACTGGGACGCAAAATTGCAGAACCAGAGTGTCCATTACGCACCTGTTTTCAGCACGATCGTGACCGGATTCTACACTGCAAATCCTTTCGACGTTTAAAGCATAAAACCCAGGTTTTCCTCGCGCCTGAAGGCGATCACTATCGCACACGTCTGACGCATACTCTTGAAGTGTCGCAGATTGCGCGCACGGTAGCCCGTGGTTTAATGCTGAATGAAGATTTGACCGAAGCGATAACTCTAGGACACGATTTGGGGCATACCCCTTTCGGTCATGCCGGGGAGCGCGCACTGAACCGTTTATGTAGCACAGGTTTTCATCATGTTCAGCAAAGTGTGCGGGTTGTTGAAAAGCTGGAGAAGGATGGCTTGGGGTTGAATCTGACTGCCGAGGTGCGTGATGGCATTTTGTGCCACTCCAAAGGCAATGGCCCTCTAACTGGCCCCGGAGTTGCTAAGGCCAAAACTCTGGAGGGGCAGATTGTGCGCTTTGCCGATATTATCGCCTATGTAAATCACGACTTAGACGATGCTTTGCGCTCCGGTATTGTACAGTCAACTGATATTCCCGCCGATTTCTTGCACCGCATTGGTGCGAGCCATGCGCAGCGGATCAATACCCTAGTGTGGGACTTAATTAATCAATCGCGCCAAGGCAAGGAGTTGGCTATAGCATTGTCTCCTGAAATGTCTGAATTGATAACAGATTTGCGCTCTTGGTTGTATGATCATGTTTACCGCGTACCGCAGGTGCAGGATGATTTTGATAAGGCTGGACGGGTATTGAGTGAACTCTACAGCTATTTCAGCGAAAATCCTCAGCGGCTACAGAAGTATGCCGCGCTGTGTCTGGATGGTGATTCCGTCGAAGTATGGGTCACCGATTTTATTGCTGGCATGACCGATCGCTATGCGATGAAGCTCTATCGCGATATCTTTTTACCTAGCCCTTGGGCTATCTTGTAATTGCCTATATACCAGTTAATCCGCTAGAATAGGCAGGTTTGCTGCTAGGCAGCCCCCTGCTTGACACTGCATGAGGTGTATGGTAGTTTTTTGTGCTTGTAAATGAGAGAATACTGAGCTAAATAATAAATTTGCTGATCGGCTATTTTATTAGCTGGCGTTGCCATGAATTGCTATTACCGTTAGAGCCTAGGAGGCAAGAATGAGTAGAAGGTTGTTGTTAGCAGACGACAGTGTCACCATTCAAAAAGTCATTGAGATTACCCTCTCTGACAAAGATTATATTCTGCGGGTAGCCAGTGATGGCGACGAAGCTATGCGTATGGCAAACAATGAAACGCCTGATCTGATCATGGCTGACGTTTTTATGCCGGGGAAAAATGGCTACGAGGTGTGCGAGGCGGTGCGCAGCACTCCTGCATTGCAGGCGGTGCCGGTTTTGCTTTTGGCGGGAACCTTTGAGCCCTTTGATCAAAAGAAGGCGGAGGCGGTCGGTGCCAATGGCTGGATCGTCAAACCTTTTAGCTCCCAAGCTCTGATTGACAAAGTTGAGGAGCTGCTTGCTCTGGCTCCAGCACAAGAGCAGTGGCAAGTTACACCATCAACCGCTTCAGGAGATCAAGATATCCTGCAGGCCCTTGAGGAGGTAACTGCTAGTCAGTCTGCTGCAGCTACACCAGCTACAGCTATTGAACCGGTATTTGAAGGCGCCGTCGATTTTGAACTCGACTCCGCTGCAAGCGAACCACTAGAACCTGCGGTGCCCGCTCCCGCAGTAGAACCAACCCCTTCCACAGTTGAACCAGAGCCATTTAGCTTTTCCGTTGAGGAAGAGCCCGTTGCTCCAGCAGTTAGTGCGGATCCTTTTGCTGCTCGAGCCGATACTGATGCGTTTACCGCAGAGACCTCCAGTGCAGCAGAACCGATAGCTGAACCTTTTGCCGGTTTTGATGTGGCAGAAGAGAGCGCGCCGCTTGCGAGTGAAGAGGCTGCGGTATCTCCTGAGCCTGAGCCATTTACTGCTACTGAGCCAACACTTACCGTACCGGCAAGCTCCGAGCCACTAAGCTTTGCTGCAGAAGAGGAACTTGTCCCCACCGAACTTGGCGAGGATATAGATGATTTCTCCTTTAACGAAGAGCCAGCTCCGGTTGCAATGGCTGAAACACCAGTGGTTGCTGCAGCTGAACCAGATCTGGAAGCGCAGACCCCAGCGCCTGCTCCTTTGGGTGCATTGCCTTCTTTAGATGAATTCCAAGCTGCTGAACCTGCTAACGATAATGTTGTGCAACTGCGTGAAGAGGATATTGTCGCTGAGGGTGCTTATGGCTCCGAACCTGCACGCGTGGAAAAACGGGTAGCCTTCCTTAGTGACGAACAGCTGACAGAAATAGTCGAGCGCGTTGCCGGTGCGGTTATCGAGCGCTTGGCAGCACCGCTGCTGGAACAGGTGATTTGGGAGGTAGTTCCCGACCTCGCAGAAAGCATGGTGCGCGAGGAAATGGCTAAGATAAAGTCTGACGCCTAATAATAAAACATCACATAACATTGACGGATAAAAAGGGGATTGCTAAAATCCCCTTTTTTCGTGTTTGGATTCCGTATTTTTACCCATAATATTTATCTCGAACCGCTATTTTAGTGGCGGTTTCGTTACAAGGAACGGCAACATCATGGCAGATGAGTTGGCAAAGGGCTACGAGCCTCAGGAGTTTGAAACAAAATGGTATCAGCATTGGGAACAACAGGGCTATTTTCACGCCGATGAGAAATCCACTAAACCACCATATTCCATTGTAATACCTCCGCCCAATGTCACCGGTGTGTTGCACATGGGACACGCGCTAAATAATACTCTGCAAGATATTCTGGCCCGCTGGAAACGGATGACCGGCCACGAAGTGTTGTGGATGCCAGGTACTGACCATGCTGGTATTGCCACGCAAAACGTGGTGGAAAAGCAACTTGCTGCCGAAGGTAAGGATCGTCACGATGTTGGCCGCGAGGCTTTTATTGAGCGGGTGTGGAAATGGCGCGAGGAGTCGGGTGGACAGATAATCAACCAGCTCAAACGTCTCGGAGCCTCATGCGATTGGGAGCGTGAGCGTTTTACTATGGACGCCGGGTTGAGCACTGCCGTGCGTGAGGTGTTCGTCAGCCTGTACGAAGATGGGTTGATCTACCGTGATAACCGCTTGATCAACTGGTGTCCACGCTGTCATACCGCGCTGTCGGATTTAGAGGTTGAACACGACGATAAAAAGGGCAGCATGTGGCATCTGCGCTACCCCATTAAGGGGAGTGATCAGTTCTTGGTTGTCGCAACTACTCGGCCAGAGACTATGCTAGGAGATAGCGCGGTTGCGGTTCATCCTGAAGACGAGCGCTATACCGATTTAGTCGGCAAGGTGATTGAACTGCCGCTGACGGGGCGCGAAATTCCTATCATTGCCGATGACTACGTAGATAAAGAGTTTGGTAGCGGTGCGGTCAAAATTACCCCAGCGCACGACTTCAATGACTTTGAGATGGGCAAGCGCCACAATCTGGAAAATATCAATATTCTCGACGAATCCGGCTTTATAAATGAGAACGGTGGCGCGTATCAGGGGTTGGAACGCTACGCCGCGCGGGATAAAGTTGTGGCTGATCTCGACGCGCTTGGCCTGCTGGATAAAGTGGAAGAGCACCTTAACTCCGTGGGTGAGTGCTACCGCTGTAAAACCACCATCGAACCCTATCTAAGCTTGCAGTGGTACGTTAATGTTCAGCCGTTGGCCAAAAAGGCTATAAAAGCGGTGGAAAGCGGACAGACGCGCATTGTGCCTCAGCACTGGGAAAAGACCTATTATGAGTGGATGTATAACATTCAAGATTGGTGTATCAGCCGTCAGATCTGGTGGGGGCATCGCATTCCAGCTTGGTATTGTGAAGATTGTGGTGAGATTACTGTATCGCGTGAGGATGCTACCTGCTGTTCTAAGTGCAAAAGTACTAACCTGCGTCAGGAAACCGATGTGCTGGATACCTGGTTCTCCTCGGGGTTGTGGCCGTTCTCTACTATGGGGTGGCCAGAAAAAACTGATGCTCTGAGCAAGTTTTACCCTACATCATGTCTCGTTACCGGCTTTGATATCCTGTTTTTCTGGGTGGCGCGCATGATGATGATGGGGATAAAGTTCATGGGTGAAGTGCCGTTTAAGGATGTCTACATTCATGCCTTAGTACGTGATGCTCAGGGACAGAAGATGAGCAAAAGTAAGGGCAACGTCATCGACCCACTTACCGTAATTGATGAGTTCGGCACCGATGCCTTCCGTCTTACTCTAGCGGCATTTGCCGCTCAGGGGCGCGATATCAAGCTCTCTACTGAGCGTATCGGCGGCTACCGTAACTTCTGTAACAAATTGTGGAACGCCAGTCGCTTCGCTATGATGAATCTGGAAGGTTTTGTCCCAACTGAGACTGTGCAATGGGATGAACTGAACCTCTCTATGGCTGATCGCTGGATCTTGTCGCGCATGGCTGCGGTAGAGCGTGAGACCAATGCTGCGTTAGAGGGTTATCGCTACAACGAAGCTGCTAATACCCTGTACGCTTTTACTTGGCACGAGTTTTGTGACTGGTATATCGAGTTGATCAAGGGGGCGCTATATGGTGACGATGCGGCAGCTAAACTCAGTGCCCAAACTGTCGTGTACACAGTCTTGGAGCGCCTGCTGCGTCTGCTCCATCCGGTGACTCCGTTTATCACTGAAGAGATCTGGCAAACACTGCCGGGCACCCGTCCAGTGGCTTCGATTATGCTTGCTGACTACCCTCAGGGTAAGGGTTTGCTTGAAGACGCCACAGCTACAGCGCAGATGGAACAGGTGATGGAGATAATTCGCGCCATTCGTAACATCCGTGGCGAAATGGATGTCTCGCCAGCGAAGAAGATTACCGCTTTGCTCGATTGTAAAACTTCCGCCGACTGCGGTGTGATGACTACTGGACAGGAGTATATCCGTGCCCTGGCGCGTATCGAAGAGTTGACCATTGGTGTTGAACTTACGCAACCAGAACAGATTGCTAAGCAGGTGTGTGGTGAGGTGGAAATTCTCTTACCTCTAGCTGGGCTAATCAATGTCGAGGAGGAGGAGAAACGCCTCGATAAAGAGATAGCTAAGGTGCAAAAGGATGTGGATATGTTCACCAAAAAGTTGTCAAACGAGAAATTTGTCGCGAATGCCCCTGCCCAGGTGTTAGAAAAAGACCGTGGTAAATTGGCGGCGGCGCAGGAGAAGTTGACTGTACTTAAGGCAAGTATGGAGAAGATCTTAGCGTTGAAGTAGGGCGCTGATTTATCATTTTGATGCTGTATGAGGCCGGTGCATTTTGTGATGTACCGGCCTTCTTTAGTTGGGCAACAAATCAAATTAGTATTAGCGCTACCGCACTCTCAAAACCCATTTAACAAGATGATATTTGCATTTAGTCTTGGTTTAGGCTTAGTTTATAAGACTGTGGATGAGCGGCTGTATGTTGAGAATTTATAGTTCGTATGGCAATACCCTGATCCCAGTTTTTAACCAAGATAAAAAAAGGAAACCCTCTTATGTATAAGCATTTGTTTGGTCCGGTACCGTCACGGCGACTTGGCATGTCGTTGGGGGTAGATCTGGTGCCGAAAAAAGTTTGCTCCTACGATTGTGTCTATTGTGAAGTGGGTAAAACTACAAGGTTGACCCTTGAGCGTAAAGAGTACGTGCGCTATCAGGACATAGTGAGCGAGTTGCAGCACTATCTCGCCCATAATCCTGATCCTGACTACATCACCTTTTCCGGTTCAGGAGAGCCGACACTGAACAGTCGCATTGGTGATGTTATTGACTTTATCAAAGAGTTGCGTCCCGATCTCCCGTTGGCGCTTTTGACTAATGGCTCTCTGTTTTACGATGCTGATGTCAGACGGGAAATCTGTAAAGCTGATCTGGTACTACCCTCACTGGACGCTGGCACTAACGCGGTGTTCTCCGCTATCAATCGACCTGCTGCGGGGCTCGACTTTGCCGCCTATGTACAAGGGCTGATCGATTTTCGCCAAGAATTCAGCGGTAAAATCTGGCTAGAGGTCTTCATCTTGCCAGGGTGTAACGACTCTGAGGAGGAGCTGGCACAATTAGCTGCTCTTGTTCGCAAGATCTCTCCTGATTCCGTGCAGATTAATACGCTGGATCGTCCCGGGACAGAGGCGGGACTGCACAGTGCTACGCCTGAACAGCTTCAGCATATTGCCGATGTGCTCTCTCATGGATTTCAGGGCAAAGTTGAACTTATAGCCGCTGCAGCGAAAAGGAGTGGCCTAGCGGCGTACCGCACTGATATCGAAAGTGCGATATTGGAGACTATTGTCAGAAGGCCATGCACGCTAGATGATCTGTGCCGTATCCTGGGGATACATGCCAATGAGGTGAATAAATATCTAGCGGTACTGGAGGAGGGGGCAAAAATAAAAACCGTTGAGCAGGATCGTGGCGTTTTTTATCAGACAGTGTAGTCATCTCTGTGCTTGAGGAGCAAGCTGGGTGCTAAAAGGCGTGAGCTTAAGTGCACTCATTCCCAAAGACAAAGGTGTAGATTGCGCTGCCTGTTGCAGAGTATTTTGTATAAATATAAGTAAAACTATATCAGGAGAAGCCAGCCACCGCAGTAATCTTGGAGACAGTGAGGATGTAGATGGCCAAGGAAAATTTTGTTCTAGAGAATAATATTCGCACTAAGCGGGAAAAACAGGGGTGGTCGCAGCAGGAGTTGGCAGATCGTGCCGGTTTGTCGCGCACCGGGGTTAGCGCTATTGAGTCTGGACGCCTTATCCCTTCTACCGCAGCAGCTTTGACTCTGGCTGCGGCGTTTCGCTGTCAGGTCGAAGAGTTGTTTGTGCTCGCCGGCAACGAAGCGGTGCACTGGGCATGGCCACCACAGCAGGAGCCGGTGCGCTATTGGCGCGCTATGGTTGGATCAAAGCAACTGCTCTATCCTGTAGAGGTCAATGCGCTGGGGCGGGTGCCCCACGACGGAGTGTGGCGGGATGGCCGCTGTCACGATCATCAATTTGCTGATCCGGTGCGCACTTTAGTGGTGGCCTCTTGTGATCCCGCTATCGGTATTCTCGCCTATGAATATTCTCGGCAGACCCCCTTTCGCATGGTAGTGTTGCAACGCTCCAGCCGGGCCGCTCTGGAGTTATTAGCCGCAGGATTGATTCATGCAGCGGGTATACATTTATGCGCTGCCAATGATAGTGGTGGAAATCGCCGTGCTGCTGCCAAGGTGATAGATCGTGAGTTCCACCTGGTGCGTATTGCCGATTGGGAAGAGGGGCTAGCGTTGTCCCCAGGTTTGGCGCAACTTGGTGCTGCCGCGATTCTCAAGGCCGATCTGTCCTGGGTGGCGCGCGAGCAAGGCTCTGGGGCGCGGCAAGTTTTGGATGAACTCCACACGGGGGCCTTTACCCCAACTATACATGCCAATAACCATGCTGGCGTTGCGCAATCGATCCACAACGGCTTTGCCCAAGCTGGAGTTTCGTTGCGTCTGGTTTGTGCGGAGGAAAATCTCGATTTTATTTCGATAAGAAAAGAGGCCTACGAATTCTGTATCTTGGATTCTGCGATCGAGGATCCGCGGGTAGCGGCCTTAATTGAGGTGATTCGCTCAGCCTCCTATCGCCATGTTCTTGCCGAATTGCCTGGCTATGAATGTCACAAAACTGGCGAACTAAGCGGTGTTACTCAGGATTAGCCGCGCTTAGGTGTGGTTACATTTTTTACCACCACCATGGCGCCAGAAAAATGTCATGTTGACATGATAGTGTCACTATGACATTATTATAACCGTTCGGGTATCAACTCGACGACGATGTCAGTTCCAATAGCAGCTACGACAGCTGCTCTCTTCTGTTCCACTTTCCACCTCCCGAATCTCAGATAGCGTTTTCTCAGAGCTTTATTGATCCTCTGTAGTTGCGCCTATCTCTTGGATTAACGACGATCCCGTGCTTAACCCTACAAGTAGTGTCGGCAATTGCCTATGACAGCTCATGTTGCCGCAATACTTGGTTCTAGGGAGAAATACGTTCTCTGCCACCGATCCTGTCGTTAGAGTTGAACTTTCACTACAAATGATTGATGACTGCAATCAATACAATTCGCTGTTGTTGTCCATCAAGCGGTGCACCCTGATGTTGAACAAGCGCAGCGTACGGGAGAAAAGGCTATGAAAAAGCAGGGTTTATGGTTGAGTTGTCTGGTTCTTTGTACACTACTGTTGGCACCGCTGGCGGCTTTTTCCGCGGATGGAACGACAGAATTAGCGCCTGTCGTGGTGACGGCTACTCTGGAAGAGAAACAGCTGCAGCTGACCCCAGGTGGAGTGCAAATTATTGATAGTGAAGAGATTTTTGCCACCGGGGCTGAAACAATTGGTGACGCTCTGTTGTATGCGACAGGGATAATGTTGACGACTGGCGAGGGGCGCAACCGAGGTACGTCGCTGCGTGGACTGGGTTACCAGCATACCTTGGTGCTGATTGATGGACGACGCTTTGCGGCTAGCTTTAAAGGGCAGATGGATGTCGGGCAACTCCCTGTTCTGCTGGTAGAACGGGTGGAGATTGTACGTGGCCCAGTGTCGGCCCTCTATGGGAGTGATGCCATAGGCGGAGTGGTGAATATCATAACCCGCAAACCGACTCAGCAAAGGGTTGCTGAAATTGATGGGCGCGGCGGTTTTGGCCCATCCGCTGAGCATTTTGGACGCGGATACTTAAGCGGCGGCACTGAATTGGTGCAGGGCAATATCGCCGCTAGTCGTTCGGTAAAGGATGATTGGGACGGTGATCATGAATTACCCGATGATATAGATCAAACCTCGCTCAATAGTGTGGCCGGTGCTGTGGCCTTGGCGGTAAATGAGCACCAGCAACTGAATATCGGTGGTGAATATAGCCACTTTTCCCGTGACGGCGGCCGCTTCATTCTCAATCAAGAGCGCGACTATACTGCAAACGATCGCCGCTGGGGTGGCTTTGCTGAATATCATCTGAATCAGGGGGAGCCTCTATCAGCTATGGTGCGCGGCTATGTTAGTAACTACAGCGCCACCTCATCTTTTGAGCCTGCTACCTCTAATAGCACGGAGCAGCGGCGGTTGATACAGGGTGAAGGGCGCTTGAGCTATATGGTGGATGATGCGTTGATTGTCACTCTTGGTGGCGAAGTGCGCCAGGATAGCCTAGAGGCCAGTGGCATGGTGCATGATGAAGAGGATGTGCTGAATAGTGCGCTGTTTGTTATGGCCGACTGGCAACTGGCGCCCCAGCTGAATATGATCGGCGGCTTACGCTACGATTATCACGAAAATTTTGGTTCCCACGTCACTCCGCGTCTGGCGCTAAATTACTCTTTTAGCTCAGGCCGCCTGTGGGTTGCCTATGGTCAGGGGTTCCGCGCGCCCAACTTAAATGAGCTCTATGTCACCGCTACCCTAAAAAAAGGGTTAGAGACCTATATCGGCAATGAAGATCTTGATGCTGAGACCTCGGATAGTTACGAAGTGGGAGCCTCATGGCACGCAGGGCCATTAATGAGTCAGGTAACGCTATTTTATAACAAATTAGATGATCTGATTGCGACGGATCTGATTGCTGCAAGCGGTAAACTGAAGACCTATGAATATGCGAACATTGATCATGTGCGTACCTATGGTAGTGAGTTAGAGACTCAGTTGCAGTTGCCCGCACATTTTAACTGGTCGGGACAGCTCTCCTGGGTGGAGACCGAAAACGAGGAGAGCAATGAGCGTTTAGCCGATGAACCCTGCTGGAAAGGCGGGATGTCACTGGGGTGGAGTGCACCAGATTTCGGCTTACATACGCAATTGCGCTGGCTCTACTTTGGGACTTCGGAAGATGGTCTCGGTACCTCTCAGGATAGCTATCAACTCCTGCACTTTTATGCCAGTAAAACCATTGCCCATAATACTCAAGTTTACGCCGGTATTGATAACCTGTTGGACGAAGAGCACGATGATTTCACCCTGTCGCCGCGTGCGTTCTATGTAGGTTTGAAGTGGAAATATTGAGCCGAGCAGATATTTGCGGGTGGCTATCACGAAAGGATACGCAATGAAACATTTATGGTGGCTGGTGCTGGTAGCGGTGGTGATGTGTAATTCTGCCGCTGGAGCGCGCCAGATTACTGATATGGCGGGGCGACAGGTTGAGGTGCCGCAGCAGATAACGCATGTTATCGGTGCTGTAGCTCCGGTTAGCTGGATGCTCTACGCTATTGATCGTCAGCTGTTAGCCGCGTTTACCTCAACGCCCGATGAACAAGATTGGCAAATCCTCGATCCTGCCATGCGCACTCTGCCAGCCATTGGTAGTTTTATCGGCGGGCAGGGGGTGCAGCAAGAGACTTTGCTGGCGCTACATCCCGATGTGGTGGTGTTTTGGGGTGATCCCGCTATGCCGCCCATTAGACGCTGGGTGAAAAAGTTAGAACACTGGGGAATCCCTGCAGTCTTTGTCTCTATGGATAACCTGGCCGAATACCCGCGCACTTTGCGTTTTTTGGGGGAATTACTCCAGCGGCAGCAGCGGGCAGAGGAGCTGGCTAGTTATGGAGAGCAGGTCTTACAGCATGTCTCGCAAACGATCGCAGCGCTTCCAACTACACAGCATAAACGGGTCTATTACGCGCAGGGCATAGATGGGTTGGAGACCGAACCAGCGGACTCTTTTCATGCGCAACTTATTCCGCTGGCGGGGGGAGAAAATGTCTATACGGGGACGTCGCACAGTAAACGTGGGCGCGAGAAGGTTAGGTTGGAACAGGTGTTAAGCTATCAGCCCGAGGTGATTCTGGTTGAAGATAAACACTTTTTCGCGACTATCTACGCCGATAAACGCTGGCAATCACTGCCCGCGCTCAAGCATCGGCAGGTGTTTCTTATTCCCAACCATCCGCTGAACTGGTTTGATCGACCACCGTCGATGATGCGCTTTCTTGGATTACAGTGGTTGACTCATCTGCTGCATCCGCACTACTACGCCATTGATATGGTCAAGCAGACGCAGACTTTCTACCGCCTGTTTTTTGCTACGGAACTGAGTGAGGATGATGTGGCAGCGCTATTGCGCCAGCAGCTATAACATGTTGCTACAGTGCTGCTTTTTTGCACAGGATGATGGTTTTCTATGCTTGGCAGCACAGCGCTTGGCTGTGCTCATGCTCCGTGGCAATCTGCCGCTGGATAGCATCTAGTGGTCATTGCGAGTGCTGGGGCTGGTGTTTCCCCCTAGTTAAGTACGTAATCTATTTAACGGCACCAGTATTGCAGATATATAAAAGTAGATTATGCAATGGCCAGATACCTACAGTAGTTAACCTCAATCATAATATAACCCATGGCTGCATCGCTAAACCTGCCTGTGTTGCCAGCGTAGCTGTTTGAACATCGAGGAGATTGACCATGAAACCTGTACTTAACGGTGATATGAAAATTGCCGAAATTATTGAACACTATCCCCAGACCAGCAGTGTTTTTGCGGCGCACGGGATGTCGGCCTTGACCTCTGAAGATGGGCTGCGGGTATTGGCACCATTTCTTACCTTAGCGACAGCGTTGCGTAGTCGCTTGATAAATTTGGATAGTTTTTTACGCCTGCTGCAGGAGGTGGTTGACCAAGAGTATAGCAGCGAGGCTCCAGGGTTGGACTCTTATGATAAGCAGGGAGAGCTGAGCCTGTTGGCATTAATGCCCTGTGGGTTGAAGGTGCCCTTCTCTAAGGCGCTGGCCAAGGGCATCTCCCGCATCGAGAAACAACATAACTTGCAGGTGCGCTACGCCGTGGAGGGGAATGTCAATCAAGAATTATCCTACTACCCCTATATCAGCACCTTGCAGAAGGTGGAAGAGCTGCCGGACATAATCGTTTCCGCCGACTTTAATGCCTTTTATGGTCATGGCTTCTATCAGCGTTTTGTGGCTACTGGGGCTATGACCGGCTACAACACCATTGAAACCGGTGCAAACTTTCGCAATGCCGGTATCATCGACCCCGAAGGGCACTATACTATTCTGGGTATCAACCCCTTGGTCATAGTTGTCAATCTTGAGCAACTCAATGGCCGTCCTGTTCCTACCTGCTGGGCCGATCTACTCGACCCCATGTGGGAAGATAGTATTACCCTGCGTGGCACTGAGCAATTTTTCTGCCATGCGGTGCTGTTGCCTATGTATCGTGATCATGGTGGCACAGGGTTAAAAAAACTCGCGGCCAATGTGCTGCAGGGGCTGCATCCAGCGCAGATGGTTAAACAAATTGATAGCAATGGCCCCAGCGCCCTGTATGTGATGCCGGAATTTTTTGCCCATCGTGCCAAACATCAAGAGCGGGTACAGATTGTATGGCCGGAGGATGGCGCTCTAGCCAGCCCAGTTACGCTGCAGGTAAAAGCTGAGCGCCGCGAGGAACTAAAACCGGTACTCGATCTGCTTACCAGTGTTGAGCTAGCGCAGTCTCTGGCGGGGGCGCGCTACCCTGTACCTCATGCCGAGGTTACTAGCGCAGTGCAGGATAAACCCTTGCTGTGGCTTGGCTGGGATCTGTTGCATAAACGTGATCTGCTGGAGGTCAATAGTGAAATAGACGCTCTGTTTCTGCCCTATGTGAAGTGCATCAACAAAGGATAAATATGAAACTTATCACCGTTGCTGGGCCGCCATCCTGCGGTAAAACATCCATTATTTTGCGGGCTATTGAGCCTCTGGTCGCCAGTGGTCTCAAGGTTGGAGTGGTCAAATTTGACTGCTTGACCAGTGACGATTACCTGCGTTATCAGCAGGCCGGAGTAGAGGTGAAAACCGGCCTTGCCGGAGCGCTGTGCCCCGACCACTTCTTTATTGCCAACATCGAACAGGCGGTGCAGTGGGGACAGCGTCAGGAGTTCGATCTGCTCATCAGTGAAAGCGCCGGGCTGTGCAACCGCTGTTCGCCACACATTAGCGGGGTGCTGGCCGTCTGTGTCATTGACCATCTAAGTGGTGTGCACACGCCGCGCAAAATCGGGCCCATGCTGAAAAGTGCCGACGTGGTGGTGCTTACCAAAGGGGATATCGTCTCTCAGGCTGAGCGCGAGGTGTTCGCTTTTCGCGTGCGCCAAGTCAATCCTAAAGCGGCAGTCCTGCCGGTCAACGGCCTCACCGGCCAGGGGACGATGCTGTTGCAGCGCCACCTGCAGAGTGGCGCTGAGGTGATTAGCCTCAACGATTTTCGCCTGCGCTTTACCATGCCTGCGGCGCTGTGCTCCTACTGTTTAGGCGAAACGCGTATTGGCCCCGATTGCCAGATTGGTAACATCAAAACTATGGATTTCTCATGATAGATTCTGCGCTACTCAATCAACCTTTAAAGCAACTGCTGGAACAACGCCCCTATCTGCGTGACTTTTTTACCGCTCTGGGCTTAGCTGTTCCAGCTGACGCGCTGACGCTGCACGGCTTTTTGACCACTATTCCGGCAGCTCAGCTCGAAGAGTTCGCTCTCGACCACGCCAGTATTACCCAACAGTGCCTCGAATTTATTACCCAGATGGAACTATTTCAGCAGCAGGATCAGACTCTGGTGCGTGAAGTGACCATTAAGGCTGGAGTGGATAAAAGTGGGAACCCCGAGGCGCAGGATTTGCTCTTGCGTGCCGGCGAGGTGGTGTCTGTTGTCGGCCCCACTGGCTCGGGTAAAAGTCGTCTGCTGGCGGATATCGAATGCCTGGCTCAGGGCGATACGCCATCAAAACGCCAGATTCTGCTCAATGGGGCGGAGCCGGACGAGAACCGCCGCCTGTCTGGCGAACAGCAACTGGTGGCTCAGCTGTCGCAAAATATGAATTTTGTCATGGATCTCAGCGTGCGCGAGTTTATCACTATGCACGCCGAAAGCCGCCTGATCAGCGATGTAGCACAGCGGGTGGAACAGATTTTTACCACGGCTGTAGATTTGGCTGGCGAACCATTTACCCTAGATACGCCGGTTACCGCGCTGTCTGGTGGTCAGTCGCGCGCCCTGATGATATCTGACGTCGCTTGTCTGAGCGCTTCGCCGATTGTTCTCATCGACGAAATTGAAAATGCTGGTGTCGATCGCCGCCGCGCCCTCGATCTGCTGGTCAAAGAGGAGAAGATCGTCCTTATGGCCACCCACGATCCGCTGCTTGCTCTATCTGGCGACCGCCGCATCGTAATCCGTAACGGTGGGATCGCTGCCATAATTGTTACCAGTGACGAAGAGCGCCAAGGCTTAGTGCAGTTGGTAGAGCTGGATCAACAGATGTCTCGTCTGCGTGATCAGGTGCGCCATGGTGAGCGCATTGTTTTTGCAAAACGCTAGATGGCGCACCAGTGATATGGGGCGCTACCTGTTTGGCACTACTGGGCAGGTTGTGAGGATAAAGGAGTAGTTATGGTTAGAGCTCAAGCCGATATAGCCAGCGGGGTGACGCTGCAACAACGCCAAGAGGTGCGGCTACGCAAAGAGCAATGGGTGTTTTTTGTGCTGGTTATGCTGCTGTTGGCGGTGATGCAGATGTCACTGCTGCTAGGCAAATATCCCATAAGTGCTGATGAGTATCTAGCCTTTGCCAAGTTGTATGTTACTGGGCATGGCGCAGAGGCGGCGCAACGCTTTTCTACTCTGTACAGTGTGCTGGTAGAGATCCGCCTGCCGCGCATTATTGCCGCCAGCATTATCGGTGCAGCGCTAGCGGTAGCGGGGAGCACCTTTCAGGCCATGTTTGTTAATCCCTTAGTTTCGCCGGGGCTGCTCGGCGTGCTGGCTGGAGCCTCGTTTGGTGCGGCACTGGGGATGGTGCTGCGTCTGCCGTGGTTTGGTATTCAGCTGGCGGCCTTTGTCTGCGGTGCGCTGGCGGTAGCATTGGCGCTGCTCATCGCTATGATCTACAAAAACAGTCGCAGCGTAATTATCCTTATTTTGGGTGGGGTGATCAGTAGCTCGCTGTTTACTGCGCTCCTCTCGGTACTGAAATATACCGCCGATCCCTACGATACGCTGCCCGCAATCGTCTACTGGTTAATGGGCAGCCTGTCGTTTTGTGATAGTGCCACTGTTGGCCTGTTGTTTGGGCCGATGTTGGCTGCGCTGATCGGTCTGCTATTGCTGGCTAAACAGCTCAATGCCCTGAGTCTGGGGGATGAAGAAGCTAGAGCCTTGGGGGTAAATGTGCGGCGTATCAAGGTAATAGCTATCACCTTGGCCACCCTTATCAGTGCTCTGTGTGTGGTCATGGCTGGGGTGATCGGCTGGATTGGTCTTATTATTCCGCATATTGCTCGTATGCTATTTGGCGCGGATAACCGCAAAGTTTTGCCCGCTAGCGCGTTGATAGGGGCGATCTTTTTGCTGGTGACCGATAACCTATCGCGCACCCTGTTTATTAATGAGGTGCCCATCGGCATTCTCACCTCGTTGGTGGGGATTCCTATTTTTGTACTGGTGTTAAAAAATGCGCGGGAGGGCTTTAAATAATGGAATTGATAAAAGCACGCAATGTCGGTTTTAGTTATGCCAGCCAGCGGGTGCTGCACGGCATAGACTTTACCCTGTACGCTGGAGATGTAGTCTCTTTGTTGGGGCCCAACGGCAGCGGCAAGAGCACGCTATTGAAGATTTTGCTCGGGCTGTATCGCAGCAGCGGGGAGGTTACTCTGCTGGGGAAAAAACTCCAGCACTACAAGCAGGCTGAGCTGGCGCAGCATATCGCCTACGTGCCGCAGAGCCATAATATGCCCTTCACCTTTACCGCCTTTGATGTAGTACTGATGGGGCGCTTAGCCTATTGCGGTATGTTTTCCAATTATAGCAAAGTGGATCGCAACCTAGCCCACGACGCGTTAGAAAAGGTTGCGATGAGCGCGCTGGCCGATGAACCATTTTCTAACCTCAGTGGTGGGCAACAACAGTTAGTTTTAATCGCGCGGGCGCTGGCGCAGCAAGCACATATTTTGCTTATGGACGAACCGGTAAACGGTTTGGATTATGGAAATCAGATTCGTCTGTTGCGCTTGATAAAGGACTTTTCCAGCCAGGGATACACCTTTCTCAAAACTACGCATCATCCCGATCATGCCCTGTATTGCTCTAATCGAGTGGCACTGCTCAAGCGGGGACGCATGCTCGCCTGTGATGGCGTGGAGCGAGTGTTAACCGCTGAAAATATCGCCACACTTTATGGGGTCGAGGTCGAGATTATGTGCACAGAGCAAGGCGAACGCTTCTGTCTGCCCTGTGGCAGTGCCAGCATCGATTTTAAGGCGGTGCCCGCCGCTATGAGCGCGGCATGATCTTGCACCCTGGTTTGGTATGCCCAGATTAATTGTGTGCGGAAATTAGGAGTAGTAGCCTATTTAGAGCCAATTGCTGCCTAAGCATAGTTGCAGCATTGGAGCGATAGAGCAAAAAAAGCCCCCAGCTGTGTAAAACTGGGGGCTTTTTGCGCAAATTTGCGTGGAGCTATTCGGCGATGACAAACTGAGCGTTTTTCACCTGCACCATTACCATGGAGCTGGTGTCGAGCCCGTTATGGTCGGCGGGAGTGATGTTG
Source organism: Desulfuromonas sp. (assembly GCA_034006225.1). Lineage (GTDB taxonomy): Bacteria > Desulfobacterota > Desulfuromonadia > Desulfuromonadales > Desulfuromonadaceae > Desulfuromonas. The sequence goes on from JAVETC010000007.1 coordinate 85,617, forward strand.
TAGATACCGGAGACACCGATGTAGTTGGTGGTGTTTTCGATAGCGCTGCGCAGCGCCGCTTTGTCGGTGCCTACCTGTTTCATAGCATTGGCCACAATCATGATGGCATCCCAAGCGTAGCCGGAGTGGGTATTGATGGGAAACTGCTTGTCGTAACCTCTCTCTTTGTAGAGGCGGATAAACTCCTGAATCACCGCTTTTTGTGGATCGTTATCGGGCAGGGCATCGGCTACCAGCAATTTAGTTGATGGCATGCGGTCGCCCTCACTGGCGCTGCCTGCCAGTTCAATATATTTGGGATCAGGCAGACCGTGACACTGGAATAGCGGCAGATCGATACCGAGTTGCGCCCTGTTTTTGGCGACAATGGAACCGGCAGGGCCAATAGTCCACACGACAATGGCCTGAGGATTGACATTTTTAGCCTTGGTTAGCTGGGCGGTCATATCGGTGTCGCGAGTACCGAATGACTCTTCGATGAGAATCTCAATGCCGTACTCTGGAGCTAATTTCTGGATCCAGCGCGCACCATCCTTACCAAAACCATCGGCAGCTGACAGCAGGGCAATTTTAGTCATCCCCTTAGCGCGCAGGTAGTCAAACAGCCGCTGTACGGCTACGCTGGAACGCTGTGGCGATTTAAATACCCAATCAAAGGAGCCAAACTTGCCACCCATAATGACTGGATCACCGCCAACTGTCATAAAAATCGGGGTTTTCCCTTTTTCTGCTAGAGCTTTGACTGTCATACCGGTATCGGTCATAGTGGGGCCGATAATGGCGACTACGTTATCCTTATAGATAAACTTCTTCGCCAGCGATGCTGCCTTGGCTGGATTAGCTTCGGTGTCACCCACCGTCAATTCCAGCATCTGGCCGTTAATCCCACCCTCGTTGTTGATTTTATCCACCACCATTTGTGCTACCAGTTTGGTCGGGGTGCCAATAAAGGCGGCGCGCCCAGACAGATCAAAAAAAGCGCCAAGCTTGATGGTGTCTGCCGCCAAGGTTGGTGTGGCGAACAGCAGCGCTGCAAGTAGAAAAATCCCTAATCGTTGCATGTTTATCTCCTCGGTTATGATCGGCGTTACATTCGGCTTACAAAACGAAAAACAGTTATTATTAATTACTTAGCTGAGCCCACGCATATAATTTTCTACGCGGTTACACGATATCTCCTTCAATACGATTATCAAATACACGCTGGCTCTTCTTCTCTGACCGGGGCAGGGTGCCATAGGAAACCAGCTCCATAACCGCGCTGACCAGTAGTTGTTTTTTTATCTGGTGCGTTGCTTCGTGGATTAATTCGGCATCGCGACTAGCCTCTACTCCTTGGGCGCGCTCTACTACCATACGCATGGCGTCGCGTCCGGAATCATGATCGCGGGTGAGGTGAATCTGGTATTCGCTGCCCAGTCCCGGCACCGCAGAGAGGATAGTATCAATGCTGCTGGGGTAGATGTTGACTCCGCGAAATTTGATGGTGTCATCGGAGCGCCCTTTAATGCGCGAATGGCGCGGTAGTGGATTGCCGCAACTGCATGGCCCAGGGATGATGCGGGTAATATCGTGAGTGCGATAACGGATCAGCGGCGACGCCTCTTTGCATAGGCTGGTCACCACCATTTCGCCCCATTCGCCGTCGGCAACCGGTAACAGCGTCTCTGGATCGACGATTTCGAGAATAAAATAGTCGCCCCAGTAGTGGATGCAATCGTGATCGGAACACTCGATACCGGTGCCTGGGCCATAGAGCTCGGTGAGGCCAGTGATGTCAAATAGTTCCGCCCCGCCAAAGAGTTCAGAAATTTTGCGCCGCATTGATACCGAGGAGCGTTCTGAGCCGTAGATTATTTTTTTGACGTTGATCTTATCAGCCACCCCACGATGGTGAATCTCCTCCGCCATCAACAGCGCCATGGACGCTGTTGAACAGAACACGGTCGACTGAAAGTCGATGAGGAACTGAATCTGCATGTCGATATTGCCGGGGCCAACAGGTACTGCTAAAGCCCCAATTTTTTCACAACCGAGCTGAAAGCCCATCCCTGCTGTCCATACGCCGTAACCTACCGCAATCTGAATGCGATCCAACGGCGTAACCCCAGCCATTTGGTAGCATCTGGCAAAAAAATCAGTCCAGTCATCTAAATCCTTCTGGGTATAACACAGTACCTTGCGTTTGCCCGTGGTGCCAGAACTGGCATGCACGCGCACAATCTGTTCAAAGGGGACTGCGCGCAGTGGAAATGGGTAGCCATCGCGCAGATCTTTAGCTTCGGTGAATGGCAGTCGGTGCAGATCGTCGAGGCTCTGAATACTCTGGGGCGTGATAGCTGCGGCATCGAGCTGTTGGCGGTAAAAACTCGACCCTTCGTAGGCGTGGCGCACTGTCCATTGCAGACCGGCTAGTTGATGCTCTTTGAGTTGTTGTTCAGTTTTAAACGCAGGCATAAAGTTTTGGTGACGCATATCAGGTTTCTCCAAGCGGATATTGGTCAGTCCCGCCGCTCCTAGGCGGCTGGCGTGGGGGATGTCGTGGCTGGCCGCGCCGAGAAAAGCGGCACGCAGCACTGGATCATTTAATAGTTGCTTGCTGCGCCCCTGTTGCACCAGTTCACCATTGGCAAGCAGGTAGGCGCGGTCAGAGCCGCTCAGGGCTCGGGCAGCGTTCTGTTCCACTAGCAGGATGGTGGTGCCAGAGCGCGACAGCTGGTGAATAATGGTAAATATTTCGTCGGTAATTTTCGGTGCGAGGCCGAGGCTGGGTTCGTCGAGGAGCAGTAAGCGCGGATGAGCCATCAGCGCCCGTCCCATGGCCAGCATCTGCTGTTCGCCCCCAGACAGGGTGCCGGCCAGTTGAGTGCGCCGCTCCTTGAGTTTGGGAAAACGCTGATAGATCTCGTCGAGGCGGCTGTTCAATTCCCCCCGATGCAAGCGCAAGGCCATGGCTCCGGCGTGCAAATTCTCCTCAACACTGAGATGGGGGAATACCTCACGTCCCTCTGGCGAAAACGCCAAACCCTGTCGCACCATAACCGCTGGAGCACTGCCGGTCACCGGTTTGCCGTCCAGTAGAATTGATCCACCAGTAACAGGTACTAGCCCCATAACACACTTGAGCAAGGTGCTTTTCCCGGCACCGTTTGCCCCGATCAGAGCTATGGTTTCGCCGGCATATATCTGCAGATCGACGCCAAACAGCGCCTGTGCCGCAGCGTAGTGGGCGCTAAGAGCGGAGATCTCCAGCATTGGCGTTGTTTGCTCTGTGGTGTTGTTTTCAGGCATAGTTTTATCAATCAGTTGATACGTTGCGTTATGTCAATATTTTGTTTGGGTGATCCACTAATTGTGGCGCATTCCTCTTTATGTTGTCGCTTCCATACTGCCTAAATAGGCCTCGAGCACGCGCGGATTGCACTGAACCTCCTGCGGTGTTCCGCAGGCGATAACACAACCGCTATCGAGTACCACCACCTGATCAGCCAAACCCATCACCAGCTCCATGTCGTGTTCTACCAGCAGTAGCGTTTGCCCCTCTTGGCGTAGGCGGCGCAACTGCTGCTCCACACCCTGAGTTTCTGTGGCATTGAGTCCAGCCACCGGCTCGTCGAGCAAAATCAGTTGCGGCTGGCTGACTGTGGCTCGCGCTAATTCTAAGCGTTTCTTGTCACCATAGGCCAATACCGCAGCGGGCCAATCGGCCTTGGCGCTCAAGCCAAAGCTATCCAACGCTTGCAGCGCGCGCAGCTTGAGCTGGCGTTCGCGGTGGCGCAATGCCGGTAGGCGCAGCAGAGCCATTATCCAGCTGTTGCCTGCGTCGTTATTGAGACCGGTCAACACATTGTCCAGCACCGACAAGCGGTCAAACAACTTGAGGTTTTGAAAGGTGCACGCCACTCCGAGGCGGGCTATCGCGTGCGCTGGCAGGGTACTAATCTCGTGGACGCCTAAGCTGATTGAGCCACTACTGGGAGTCAATACGCCGGTGATGCAGTTGATCAGAGTACTTTTCCCCGCACCATTGGGGCCGATGAGGGCAGTTATCTGACCACGCGGCACAGAAAAAGAGACATCCGTCAACGCTGGCAGACCGCCGAACTGTTTGCTGATCGCCTTAAGATGTAGCATGGCGACTGCGCCGTAATGCACGGCGGGTTTTATACATATCCATTAGACCACTTACCAGCCCCTGCGGTAGAAACATCAGCACCAGCACCAGAATGCCGCCATGGACAAAATCCTTATAGGCTTCAAAAATATCCATCCACTCCGGCAACAGCGTGATAAGTGTCGCCCCAAACAGCGAGCCCCAAATTGATCCCATACCACCGACAACTACCATGATCACTAGATCGGTGGAGACAAAAATACCGAAGGAGTCGGGGCTGATATAAGTGTAGCAGTGGGCAAACAGACTGCCAGCCAGTGAGGCCAGTACCGCTGACAGCACAAAAACCTTTACTTTGCTGGCGCGAATATTTACCCCAAGGGCAGCAGCGGCGGTTTCATCGCCAGCTAGGGCGGCCAAGCCGCGCCCTACGCCACTGCGCACCAGATTAAGGCACAGCAGCAGACTGATCATGGCAAAGGTCCACACTAAATAGTGAAAGCGCACCTCATCATCAAAGGCAAAAGAACCCAGCGTTAGCGGCGGAATGCCAGCAAAACCACTGGGACCGCCGGTCACTTCATCCCACTGTAGCACGATAGTGTGAAACACACTGTTGCAGCCCAATGTCGCCATTGCTAGATAGTGACCGGACAGGCGCAAGGTGGGGATGCCGATCACCAGCGCTACCATGGCAACCAGCAGTGCTACTCCCGCCATAGTTGGCCATGCTGGCCAGCCCATGGTCACGGTGCCGATCGCTGAACCGTAAGCGCCCAAACCAAAAAATGCGGCATGTCCCAGAGATATCTGCCCGGCATAGCCGATAAACAGATTGAGCCCGAGTACGACGATGGCATAAATCGCCACTAGATTGGACAAGCCTAGAGTATAGGGGTTGTCCTGCAGCAGCGGATAGAGCAGTAGCCCCAGTGACAACATAGTCACCCACAAACCCGTGCGGTGCAGGGTAACAAAATAGAGAATTTTTTGGCGGCTATTCATGGTGCGCTCATGGGCTGGAAAGTCAGCACTATCCGGTTAATGGTTGAGGCCAAGGTGAAACGCGGCCAGATTTTGCTCGACAAACCGCGCCGGAGCTAGCTGGCGAATCGCCTGTTCACATTCGTCACTGGTGCAGAACAGCAGCTGGTCACGCACGGCTACGCCGAGCACAATCAGGTTGGCCAGTACGGCATTACCCAACTCACGCGCTAGTCGTGCCGCAGCAATGCGCGCGCCGCTACCTAGCTGCTCACTGCTGATAACTAAGGCGCCGTCGGTGCGCAGCAGCGGTTGATGTACGCCCAGATTTGCCTCCCACAGCAGCAGGCCAACATCGGCTTGCCCTGTGCGGATCAACGGGCTGGAAAAATCGCCGACCTTTATAGATGATAGCACCGTGCCACCGCGTTGTGCCATCCCGTGGGTTTCCGAGGTGAGTACCGCCAGCCCACGATTTACCGCGACCTGCGCGATAACCCGGGTCAGGAACAGCACTCCTTGTCCACCAATGCCACTGACAATAATCTGCTGTTTCATGACTGTTCTCCTTGGATAACTTCAGTAATAGCGTCTACCGGACAGACATGGATACAGGCACCACAGCCGATACAGCGATCTGGATCGAGTATGGCCATCTTTGTGGATGAATCCATACTTAACGCTGGGCACTCAAAGGCATCAACACAGAGGCGGCAACCAATACACGCGGAGGTAATTGCCATGGTATAGCGTGTCTGCTGTTGCGCTACCGCGCGTTCCATCAAGCAGCCGTGGCGTGCAATTATCACAGCTACGCCACCCTGCGGTGCACGTATGTGCGCATCAGCCCGGTGCAATGCTGCTTCAAAAGCGACGTTATCGTAGGGATCGCAACATTCGAGAAACTCGACACCACTGGCTTGCACCAACGGCTCAATGACAATGGCTTTAGTAGCCTCACCGGTAATCTTGTGACCCATGTGCGGCACTGGTTGACCGCCGGTCATGGCTGCAATGGAGTTGTCAAGAATCACCACGATTATGCGTGCTTGCTGAATCACGGCGTTTATCAGTGCCGGAATGCCGGAGTGGAAAAAGGTTGAATCGCCGATGGTTACAACCACGGTTGGAAAACTGTCTTTAGCGTCTTGCACATAGGATTGGTAAAATCCTGCTCCCTGACTGATGCATGCGCCCATGCAGTGCACGGTGTCCACAGCCTTGAGATTGAGGCCTAGTGTATAGCAGCCGATATCGGAGGGGAAAATTCCCTTGGGGAAAGTTTTCTTGATGCTGTAAAAGGCGCTGCGGTGCGGGCAACCAGGGCATAAGGAGGGGCGTTGACCACGACTGTCTGCTGGAGCTGGCGGCGGTGGTGCCAAATCTAGGAAACGGGCTAGTGCCTCGTTAACGACGTCGGGGGTCAGTTCTCCCTCTTTGACGATGTCGCCGCTCTGTTTGCCAAAGGCACCAGTGTGTGCCAGCTGCATCTCGATAACCGGATAGGTCTCTTCAACGACCATCACCCGATCATAGTTGTTGCGCATCTGTTCCACCCACGCCGCGTTGAGCGGGTAGGGTAGCACTACCTGGTAGAGATCAAAGTTTTGCGTCAACCCCAGTTCGGCCAGCAGATCGACTATATGACCATAGACAATACCGGAAGCGACCAGTGCGGTGCGCGCTGCCGTACCATTGCCAGGTGTCAGGCGCGGCTGCAGTGCTGGTTCCGCCGCAAAAGCCACGAGATTATCATTGAGTTGGCGATGCAACGCGGGCAAAAAGGCTGGTGTTGCTCCCCAGCGGTTGGGGTTTTTCTCAAAGTTGGCGCTGCGGTTCAGTTGTTGCACCGGTTTGTGTTCCACGTTCTGGCGCGAGTGGCAGATCCGGGTTGCCGGACGCAACACCGTAAGCATCTCGTATTTTTCCGATAGTTCAAAAGCTAGGGGCAGCAGCTCTTTGGCTTCAGCGGGGCTGGCGGGATCAAACACCGGTACTCGCCCCTGCAGACAGAACAGACGGGTGTCCTGTTCGTTTTGCGAGCTATGTGGGCCGGGATCATCAGCTACAATGGTAACAAACCCTCCCTTGACGCCGAGATAGGCGCTGCGCATAAACGGATCGGCGGCTACATTTAGCCCCACCTGTTTCATAATGGCGGCGCTGCGTTTGCCGGTATAACTAGCGGCTAGCGCGACCTCGAAAGCAACTTTTTCGTTTACTGACCACTCGATATGCAGTGGTTCCAGTGCCGTGGCGCGGCGGTCAGCAACCGCCTGCAAAATTTCTGTAGATGGCGTGCCCGGATAGGCGGCTACCACCTGACAGCCTGCTTCAATCAGGCCACAGGCCATGGCCTCGTTGCCCATTAGCAGTTCAACCTGTTGTTGCTCCATATATTGTCCTTTACTTAAAATTAGTATGCTAACTGTTTACTTGCCTAACAACCCTTTGGGGCGCACAAACAGCACGAGCAGCAGTACCACAAATGCCACCACATCCTTGTAAGCGCTCGACCAGTATCCCGCCGACAACGACTCTAACAGACCGAGAATGATCCCGCCGAGAATAGCCCCAGGAAACGAGCCAAAACCGCCGAGGATGGCAGCGGCAAAGCCCTTTAAGCCGAGCAGCACTCCCACATCGTAGCTCAGAGTGGTGATCGGAGTTACCAGTACGCCAGCTAACCCACCTAATGCTCCCGCGATGGCAAAGCTGGTTAGACGCACTCGACCGGCACGGATTCCTACCACAGCTGCGGCGGTGGGATTGGATGCAACGGCACGCATAGCCAATCCTAATGGGGTATGGTGGAAAAACCAGTGTAGCAGTGCTATCGCTAGCACAGTTAGCGCCAGAATCCATACCGCTTGAGGGAGGATGGTCGCTCCCAGCAGGGTGAGCGGTTGTTCGCCGCTCAGGGAGGGAACAGCCATGCGGTTGGTGCCCCACACAAGCTTCATCGCCCCGCGCAGAATAATCGACAGGCCGATGGTGAGAAAGATCAACACCAGCTCGTTATGCGAGCGCGACGGGCGTAGCCCAAAGCGTTCCACCACCATGGCTACCAAAGCGACTCCAGCCACTGCTAACAGTAGCCCCGGCACTGTGGGGAGACCTAGGGTAAGTAGGGCAGAGTACATTAACATGCCACCCAACGACACAAAGTCAACCTGAACAAAGTTGACAATGCCCATGGAGTTGTGGACCACGCTGAATCCCAAAGCAATAAGGGCATAAATGGCCCCGTTGGTAAGTCCAGCGATCACAAATTGCAGAAAGTCGTTGCTAGATTCCAAAAAATACTCACGGTGAGGGGATAAAAAAAGGTTGCGATAGGTTATGTCAGATGGGCACAAAGGTCAAGAAAACACCATTTTTATCCCGGTGAAAATGCGGATAAAAGCTGACCTAAGCACAGTTCAATGATATGGCGATAACTAGGCCTTTTTTTTAGGTAAACGCTAGTGGTGGTTAATGACTAAAATCTTTGTGTTTGGTGAAAGGGATTACAGCTTGGATCTCGTTGGTTTAGTGTATTGGCCTGCCATAAAAAAGCCGACCTGAAAATACAGGTCGGCTCAAAAGGTACGGGTAATTACCCACTAGGGTAAGGTTTACCCTTAAGGCAATGTAGGATTCTCATCAACAATTGGGTTAAGTACCGGATCAGCTCCAGCGTAGGCGGAACCTGCTCCCATGCTCCACTCGAACCAACCACTATCAAAGTTATAATTCCTAGGGATTCCCATCATATAACCGTAGAACCAAGCCAAACTTGAACGCCAACCAGTGCCGCAGTAGTAGCTGAGAGCCTTGTCTGAGGTGATTCCCTGTGAACGCCAGAAGGTGTAAATTTCATCGGGAGCAACCATTGTTCCGTCGTCATTAACATAGTCTTCCATAGTCCAAGGGCCGCTGCCAGCCTTGCCCCAAATAGCTCCAGGAATGCGGCCACTAGTGGGGATATAACCATAGGGAGCAGTGATCCCAGCGTATTCATCAGTTGAGCGAATATCGACAATTGCAGCATCCTCTGTTTCACCATTCACAACAGAACGAATATACGGAATATCTACCTTATATTCTGGGTGGATTGCTGTCACACGTGTCGGCATGTCGGGATCAAAATAGGCGCAGGGTGTGCGCTCGTTGCTGCCGGTTTCTAATGTATAGCCGGCTGTTTCCCATGCTTTATCGCCACCATTGAGTAAACGAACATCTTCCACGCCAGCATACATTAATGTCCATATTACGCGGGCCGCAGCTGATACATCATCACCATAAACCACCACTGTGGTGTTTTTATCTATGCCCATGTAGGCAATACCAGGCAACAGATATTTATCGGGGTAGATATTCCACCAGTTGCGTGGCAAGCTATCTGCCGCAGTTAACCCTTTGGCCAGATCTTCTTCCTCGGTGGTGCTGCGATCCCATATTGGTGGATCTCCAGCATCAATTGGCCAATCATTACGCGCATTGAACGCATCGTATTCGATTTCATCGGTATTCACCCATATTGCGCTGGGAACGTGCCCTTGGGTATAGCCATCACCTGCAGGCCCCCAGCCGGTTTCGACAATGACATAGGGCTGAGATTCATTGTTGCTATCAATCAAGCTTTTTAGACTTTCAGCGCTCATCAGTTTATCTGAGTTGCCGACCTCTCTAGCATTACCTTCGTAAGACCACTCATACCAGCCACCATCGTAACTGGCTGCAGTTTCACCCATAAGGTAAGCATAAAAAGAGTACAGACCTGAACGCCAGCCAGTGCCGCAGTAAAAAATTTTCTTTTTGTCCGAGGTGAAACCTGAGCCTATCCACTGGTCTGCAACCTCGGTATAGGTTTTTAACGATTGCATATCACCACGGGATATTTCAGTCCAATCACCAATCCATTGCGCGGTGGGAATGCGACCATATTCGTGGAAATATTGGTAATAGGAGTTTGAGGAGCCGACAAATTCTGCCCATTCACGATCATCGACAATCAAGGACGAAGTATCATCACCGCTAACAACGGCTTGAACCTCTTCTGTCGTAGCTAAATATTCTGGATTACCGGCACTACTGCCGAAGTCTGTGGCTACCCACGGATTTGGCGTTGTCTCCTCTGCGCCTCCGTAAGCTTGCCATGCATCGTAGCTGCCGTTGAGAATACGCACATCATCAACTCCTGCCAGCAATAGTGCCCAGGCAACACGGCCAGCAGTCATCATAGAAATTTCATCATCGGTATAGACAACAACAGTTTTATCTTTAGTAATTCCCATGCTGCCGAACAACTCCTGCAACTCAGGAATTGATTTTACATTTCCCTCATAGGGTGTTTCATAGCCGTCACCATATTCAGAATTGGGACCATTTTCAATGGCATAGGTGTCCATAAAAATAGCTCCGGGAATATGTCCTGATTCATACGGAGTCCCTACATAATCAGTACGGTCTTCACTACAACGTGCTTCCCAAGAGGTAAATAGAACTACGTAGCCGTCGCCCGGGTAGGTTGGTGGATTTTCGTTGTTGATCAAAGCATTAACCCAGGCAGGATAGACCAACGCTTGGTAGTTCTGAAGTTTTTCCATTGGGTAGGTATCCGCATCGGCTGCGGCCCAATCCCACATGGATTCATCGTAGTTGGCAGCGTTTTCGTAGCCCATTAGACGCGCGAGGAAGTAGGCAAAACCACTGCGAATCCCTGCGGTACAGTATGCGACAATCTGTTTGTCACTGGTGAGACCACGCTCTTCGAAGAGCCCTTTCATGGTGTTGTAACCCACAACGGTCATATCGCTGTTATAGGACCACTCATAGGGCAGTTGCACTGCTCCTTTAATGTGGCCTGCGCGTGCTTCATTATATAGGATCCAACCGTTGAACTCTTCATCGGTACGGGTATCGATCACGGCAAAATCGTCATCGCCTAAGCGACTGGCAATGGTCTCTTTGTCGATCAGGATGTCACTGTTAACAGTGGCGCTAAAAACTGCTGGAGCAAGAGAGGTTGGCGTGGTGGTAGTGGTACGACCGTCGGCATACCATTTGTCCCAACCGCCGTTGAGCAGATGAACATCTTTACAACCGAGATATTCCAGCGCCCAGAACACGCGACCGGCAGCGCCCCAGGAGACGATGGTATCATCGTAGAGGACGATTTTGGCGTTAGCAGCCACGCCTTTTCCGCCTAAGAGTGCTTCAAGTTCGGCAACTGATTTTAAATTTAGACCGCTGTCGGCTAGTTCGGCGTGAGCCATGTGGATGGCACCTGGGATATGGCCAGCGGCATAGGCTGCAGCGGAGCGTATATCCATGACGATAAGATTATCGTCATTGGCTGCCTGCAGCGCTTCCAGATCGTCTGCGCTTACCAGCAAATCTGCATTGGGATATGGAGTGTTATCATTGATCTTATCGTTATCTCCTGTGGTAGTGCCATTGGTGGTGGTTTTGTCGCTGACCGATTCACCACAGCCGCTGATTAGCAGGATCATCAATCCTAGTGCTGTTAAAAACAGCAAGTACGGTTTTTGTTTTAGCATGGTAGTTCCTTTTATTAACGCCGAGTAAAAAAGCTATTTTATTTTATAGGTAAGGGCGAAAGCGTATGTTGCTCCGACGGCAGTATTCTCGCCACTTAGTGCTGGGGTATATACCGCTTCCCAGCCCCAGGCGTCGTCAATACGATAACCAAAAGCCACATCTAGTTTTAATAGATCGTATTCTGTGGTCATGGTTGGATTGCCCGAGACATAGACTGCGCTATCTCCATTGTTGGCACTGATCAGGCCATCAAGCTTGACTCGTAAGTAGGTTTTTGCCGTTATATCGCTACCAACTTCCACCAGATAGCGGTACTCGTCACTTGGCTCTTCTGCACGCCAGCGATAGCCAAATTCTACATTAAAGTAACCGGGAAACAGGTAGGCCAGAGATTGGCCAAATAGCAGGCGCATTTCATAGTCGTACTGGCCATTGCCCAAGGGCATGGTGTCGTTTTCGTCATACAGTTCGGGAACTTTAACCAAGCCCTGAACGGCTAATGCGCCAGCGGGTAGATTAAGTAAGCGATATTTTAAGCCGAGATCAACATCACCTATGCCGTAGGTTTTTATTTCGATGCTGTCATCGTCGTGTTTAATCTGCTTGTAGTAAGCTGAGCCAATTACGGTTAGGTCGTCGGTTATGCCATATTCAACGTAGTAGTTAAGGTTAGTATCGGTGAATTTACCGTTCGCTGACATCTCCTTGCGATCTCCGTCATTATCAAAATTGTGATCCGCTGAATAATAGTTGAGTGTAAGACGGTTGTAGGAGCTACCGGACTGCTGGGTCCAAGCGCCCGCAAATGTCTGCGATACGCAACAGACAGTGCAGAGTAGGAGTAATGGAACGATTTTCTTTAGCATTGCTGGAAACCTTTCTTCTTCAGAGAAATAAAGTTTGGTGCTGTGGCAGATTGTAATGCTGAGACTGTGCCTCTCATTAAAATCAATAATGACTGTCACTTATTACATAACTAAAACCGTTATAGCAAATATGTAATACTTATACTTTGAGAGTAAGGTATTGGTATTTTTAATAAGAAGGCTGCTCGGGGAGATGATGTCTGAAGAGTTCTGATGTGGAGGTAGAGCAAGCTGGTTTACTCAGACTATTGAGATAGCGCCATTAGTCGAGATAGAGGGGCTTTGGCGTTTAAAGTTCAATTAAAGAGCTAAAACAGCCTCTATAGATTCGAGGCTGTTTGGTGTTAATGCTGCAGTTGTGTGGATCAGATTCTTTCGCACAGCCAGTAAAACTCAAAGCCAGGAATTACCAAACTGTTTTTGAAGAGATCGGGGCTTTCGCCACGATAGATGTCGACTAGCGGGTATTGTCCGCCCCAAGTACCTAGATCTTCGAGATTTAGATGCTGAGGTTTGTTGCTGAAATTGGCAACAACTAAGACTTTCTCTTGCGCTTTTTGTAGATGGTAACGGCCAAATACGAACAGATGTGGATTTTCTACTTCGATCAGGTCGCGATTGTTGAAATCGGCGAAGACACTAATCTCTTTGCGTATTGCAATCATGCGCTTTAAGGCGCTGAAAATTTCGTATTCAACTGTGCCGGGCGTGTTGCGGCGCTCAGCTTTTTCCCAATCTATTGATGGGCGATGTACCCAGCGCGTGTCACCTTTTTTATAGGGATCGTTGCGGTAGGAGTCATCATTAAGAGTGCCGATCTCATCTCCATAGTAGAGCAGGGGGATTCCACCAAAAGACATGATCATACTATGCAGCAGTACTATAAGTTTGATGGCATCGCGAATCGCCTCGTCGTCGCCGCTTTCCAGCGCAAATTCCAACCCAGCTAGCGAGGCGAGGGAGCCAGAAATGCGCGCATCGCCAGTTTTGGCGTTTTGACCGAAGGGTAATCCGCGCGCGTGGGAACCATCGTAGTTGCCGGTAAAGTAGTCGATAAGAAACTTACGATGCCGGGCCGGTTCATAGTCACACAGCAGAATATCGCGATCATCGAAGCCTAAGCCGATATCATCATGACAGCGAATATAATTTAACCATGTAGCGCGCTCTAGTTTGACCGGCAGATTTTTAATCCCCTGATTCAGCAAGCGGGCATTTTTGGTCGCGACTGCATCCCAGAGCAGCGCCATGTAGGTTGCGTTGTAGGCAATCTCACACTCTTTGGCGATGACCGCATCCTCGCCAAAGTATTTAACCATCTCCACCGGTGCGACTATAGCCTCGGCGATAAATACCACTCCCGGTGCCGTGACCTGACAGCAGTCCTTCATCAGTTGTAGCAGCAGATGCGCTTCGCGCTCATTTTGGCAGGTGCTGCCAATTTTCTTCCATAAAAAGGCGACCGCATCCAGGCGGAGAATATCGGCTCCCTGATTGGCCCAGAATAGAATTACATTGAGCATTTCGATGAAAACCGCGGGGTTGCTGTAGTTCAGATCCCACTGGTAATCGTTGAATACGGTCATCACCCAGCGCCCCATATCCTCGTCCCAGGTGAAATTGCCGGGAGAGGTTTCTGGAAATATCTCCGGCATGCTTTGCTCGAACATGTCGGGGATATTGCGCGTGGGGAAGGTGTAGTAGTAGTCCTGATATTTTTTAACCCCGTCTTTAGCGCGAGTGGCCCAGTAATGTTTGTTAGAGGTGTGGTTAACCACGACATCGAGCACGAGGAGAATATCGCGTTTTTTCATCTCGGTGGCTAAGTGTTGTACCTCTTCCAGTGTACCTACCTCGGGGTTAATATCGCGAAAATCGCTTATGGCATAGCCCCCATCGCTACTCCCTTCAGGACAGCGCATGATGGGCATTACATGAACTAGGTTGATGCCTAACTCTTGAAAATAGTGCAGGCGCTCCTGCAACCCTTGCAGCGTGCCGGCAAAGCCCTTGCAGTATAGCGCCATGCCGACTAACTCTTGACTGAGAAACCAGTTGTAATCCTTCTCGCGGGCGAGATCGAGCTGGCGCAAATTCTCCGGTCGTTTGATATATTGCTTGGCCATGGTTTCTACTAGCAGTTGCGCTTGATGGGCAAAATCGTCGCGGTCGCCATAAAGGCGCTCAAAGAGAGAGTGGATGCCGTAAAAGTTTGCTCCAAGTCTGGTATAGAAGTGGCGTAGATCCTGCTGCGAAATCTCCGGTTTAATCCGGTTGAGGATGTCATTTAAGAGAGTGTGAGACACTTGTTCGTACATAAACCGCCTTGCTGAATTGATTGTGTGGTTGGATGTGCTGGTACTTTAGGCAAGTGAAGCAACGAAATCCAGATAAAAACTCAGATCGCTAGTGGTTGCCCCACGAATGCCGATGATTTTAGTAGCGAACTCTTGGGCGTGGTGCAGGCTCTTATCTATTGGCCAACCGGCGCAGAGTCCATGGATATAAATTGCGCTAAAAGCGTCACCTGCACCTACTGTATCGATTAGGTGCGGAGCCTGCTTGGGCACCAGATTGTGAAATTCACCGCTAGCGGTGCGAATAAGCGCACCCTGTGCGCCACGGGTGACGATCAACTGCTCTAGTTGGCAGCGCGTTTGTAGTTCGGCCATGCTGTGATGAAGATCGCCATTAGCGTAACCCAGCAGACCCAGTTCGTCTTGGTTCATCTTGGCCCACTGCGCTTTATTGAGGTAACTAAACACCTCATCCTGCTGCCACCAAGGGCTGCGCAGGTTAATATCGAGAAAAATTTTCAGATCAGAGGCGTGAGTAAGAGCGTGCAGGGCGCTACGCGAGTGCGTGTTGCGCACTCCCAGCGTGCCATGATAGAGAATTCCGCTGCGCTGGCTATGGGGTAGGGGCGACGGCGCGATAAAATCGTAGGCGCTAGGAGCAACTATATCGTAGCTAGGTTCATTAGCGTTTAGCCTGACCTCGACCCTACCCGTGGGATGCTGCGGATCAAGTTGTAGCAGCTCTGTGTTTAAACCCCAGTGCTGCATTGCTTGGGTGATTTTATCGCCCTGGGCATCGGTACCAATGCGCGAGATAAAGTTGGGATTATCTCCCAATGCTTGCAGATGCCAAGCGACATTGAAGGGCGCACCGCCGAGAATCTGCTCACCGCTAGGAAAACAGTCGAACAGTACCTCGCCAAAAATGTAGATATTGTTGAACTTGTTCATGTTAACTCCAGTTTGGTGCCTATCTGCGGGGCAAAAAAGAGGACGCCCTGTACCACTCCAGCCGCATAGTTTCCACCTAGAGGAGAGGCGTCGTCGGCTAGATAGAGTGTGCTTTCACAACCGCGCTGCTGCGTTAGCCGTTGTGCTTGTTGTTTGATCTCTGGTGCGGCGTTGGCCACTACAATAGACTGGATGGAGCTGGCCAGTACCGGCATGTCGTTGCCGCTGTCGCCGGCGAAGATTACTTCGTGCTGTGCATATCCCAACTGATGTTGTAAAAACTGGATAGCCTCTAGCTTAGTGGCGTTGCGCGGTAAAATATCGAGCAGACCAATATTTTCCGGTTCATCAACGCTCCAGATCAGGCTGGCATCTACCCCTAGCTGTGTCAATTTGGTAGCGACTGCAGCCAGGATCTTATCTTTGTCTGCGCTTAGCGGCAGGTAGTAGCTCAACTTAAAGTTGCTCTGCTTGTGGTGCTCTTGTAGTGCCAGTTCGGGGAAATCCTGTAAGGCTTCCTGCAGTTGAGTCGGTGTTTTACCTTGCCAGTCTCTGGCGATATGCTGTTGCCAGTTGAGCATTTCGTGCCATTTACCATGAACCTGTTGGTAGATTTTTGTGCCGACATCGGTAATAGCATAGTCCGGTTGGGGCAGATCATAGTCGCTAATGGCCTGTTGCACCAATTGCAGATGGCGGCCACTAACATAGACTAAGCGCACCTCGGCTAATGAGCATAGCTGCCGGAAGCGTGGGCGGGCGTCCGGGTGCTCTAGTTGGTGACCGTTGGGGATAACTGTGCGATCCATATCGGTGCACAGCAGCAGTCTATCAACTGGCATCACGCGGCTCATCCTCCCGTGGATCGCGGCAGCTGCCGAAAAAATCGTAAAATTGCAGCGCCTCAAGAATGCCGCCGGCGTTTGATGCCTTAGAAAAATAGATGCGTTCTATATCATCTAATTGTGACAGCTCTTCATTGTGGCGATTAGCTACCACCGCCGCCAGCGTATTTCCCCGCATCATGTCCTCATCTGCGCCAGATCCGCCCGCGACAAAAACATTTTCCAGCGGGATGTTGAGTTGACCGACAACGTAGCGCAGCGCCATCCCTTTGGAGGCGCGCAGGGGTAAGACGTCGAGAAATTGACCGAATGCGGTTTGGACGAAAACAGATAATTCCTCGCGGTGCAATAGCTGTTTGATCTCGTCAATATCCGCCTGTTGGGGATCGATGTAATAACTCAACTTGTAGCGGCTTTGCTCGATTTTAGGCTGAATTTTAAGGCCGGGGTAATTTTTCAGCAGTGCTTTCACCCGGTGTCGTGCCCATTGGTAGTCGATATGGCGTACCCAAGCTTCATCTGTTGTCAGCAGTGGGGCATGGTATATCTCGGTTCCACCACTGGTGATGAGCACATCGGGCTGAGGGATCTTGTGTTTTTTCATCAGCTTCAAAGCCGAATCGAGGCGCCGCCCAGTGGCGATTACAAAGTAGCTGTGTTTACGTTGCTGGCGCAGAAACTGCACTAACTTTTTGAGGGAGGCGTCGTCGCCGATTAAGTTTTGATCCAGATCACTGACGATAGCTCGGTCACGGTATAAGCCGGAGCGCAGCGTCACCGGTTGGCGCAACAGCTGTTCTGAGCGCTCGGCGATCGGGGTGATGATTTTTAAATAACGCTTGGCATGGGCTTCCCAAGAGTAGTGCTCGGTTACTCCAGCCAGCCCATGATGTGAATATTGTTGCCACAGCTTTTTATCGCTAAGCAGTTGCAGCAGGGCGGAACTTATGGTCTCTGGCTCTAAGGGATCGATCAAAAAACCGTTGTTACAGTTACTGATAATATCTTGCGGGCCACCATCCTCAGTGGCGATAATTGGTAGACCACAGGCCGCGGCTTCGATCAGTGTCAGGCCAAATGGTTCGGTAAGCGCCGGGTTGACAAATACGCCGCCGGACGCTGCGGCAATGCGGTAAATAAGCGAAACCTGATCGCGCTGGTGGTGCTTGGGCATGGTTACTTTGCCATAAAGATCGTAGCGGTCTATGGCCACCAACAGCTCGTGAAATACCTCTTGCGCGCCCTCTTCCAGCTCATCAATGTCATCGCGGTTGCCGGCAATAATTAGCAAATTAGCCAACTCTTGTAGTTGTGGAGATTGGCCAAAAGCCTCTATCAGCGCGCGAATATTTTTGCGTTGATCCGGACGGGATAGAGCCAGAATAATAGGCCTATTGGGCTCTTTTAGATGGCAGGTAAGTTGCTGGAACAGTGGCGAGCTTAGCTCATCACCTTGAGGTGGAATAAATTGGTTGAGATCGGTTCCTGGTGGCACAACGCGCATTTGATCGGGCTGATAGTGATCATAGAGTTCGTACTGCTCTTCAATCTCTTGATGCGTGCTGGTGATAACCCGCTCTGCTGTTGCCAGAGTCTGCTCCTCGGCGGCAATCCTGCGACTCATGTTAAAGCGTTCTTCGATCTCAGCGGTGGTTAATCCATTGGCTAACAGGCGGCTGCGTTTCACTCGCCCCAGGGAGTGGCCGGTATGAATCAGTGGAATCGCCAACAGGTTAGCTAGATGTGAGCCAACGTAGCCAGCGTCGGCATAATGGCTGTGGATAATATCGGGGAACTGATTGTTGTGGCGAAAAAATCCGGCCAGATTATCGGTGAAAAAATCAAGGTGATCCCAGAGCTGCTCTTTGGGTAGATATCTATCAGTGCCAGCATCTATCCGCACAATTCTGAGTTTGTCTCCAAGGGGCTCAATCTCTTGAGCATAGTCGGAGGAGATATGTTCATCCACCACCCGTTGCGTGATCAGGTCAACCCTATCCACCCCCGGTAGTCTAGCTAAAGTCTGTGCTAGTTCGACAACATATAATGTCTGTCCGCCAGTATCTGAGTCGCGACCTAACTCTAGGTCGTGACCACGAATTAATCCATGAATACTCAATAGGGCAATATACAGCCCTGTCTTTTGCTGTGGCATTAAATGCTCTCCTTAAGCGTTATCCTGATGATCTAATTTGTGGAGATCGGTGCTCAAAGTAAAAAACGCCTATGCATATTTAGGCTGATCAACTGTTCTATGCTGCTGAAATAACGAAATTATTCTGTAAATATAGCACAATAAGTCATGAATTTTAACGCTTATCTCTTGTGGGGGGGTCAAGTCCGAAATGTGCTGTAAATTCTCTCCGGTCATTGACGTTTTTAGCTTGCTAGGGCAACCTTATTACTGCCCTGTTCAGCCGTTTTTTGGGCTTCTGCCCATTCCTTAAATTCATCCAT
>JAVETC010000075.1:0-3916 GCA_034006225.1 Desulfuromonas sp.
CATCATTTAGCTAATGAAAAAACAGCCCTGCGCGAACAGTACTTCCAGTTTTTAACTGAGCAATTGACTTAGCGTAACAGTTGAGATGATCACTTAGCGTTATTGCTTGAGAGGGGGCGTGTTGGCTCGCAACGCTGAGGATGCAGCACACGACCATAACTCCAGATTGTCGGATATTTGCATAGTGCTACACACTATCGGCTAAATTCCGCTTGCCGCTGAACGATTTTTTGCTTTTGCGCCGTCCGCGCAAACAAAGGTTCTGTCGCGGTGCCGATATGACCATAGGTCAATTCTGATATGGCCTTATGATGGCTCAGGTTTTGCTCTGTGCTTCAATCGCCTTTGTTAGCGCGGATTAATAGCGCAATTTCAGCAACTTAGCGTTTCTTCATCGGCCTTGTTTGCAGCTAAGGAGACCTTAATATCGCGGCCAATACTTAAAAGCTGCGGGTTTGTCTGCGCTTTATCGTAATCAGCCACGAATGATTATTTCGGAATTCCAGCTAGCCTCTCGGTCTGTTGGAGCATATTCATGCGCTCTTGTTGTATAGGGTGAGCACGTGACGATGGGCTGCAGCGATAGGCGAACCTCTTGGCGTTGATCATCAAGGGGGTTGCATGTCGGTACATTCTATTAGTAGGGCTACACGAGCTATTCGGGGCTTGCTGCTGGGGAGCTTGCTGTTGGCAGGGTCTGCGCAGGCAGCGAGTGTTGATCTAAGCATTACTCAATGTGTCACTTCGCCTAATCCGGCTGCTCGAGGTGGCGTCGTGGAGTTCGCGATTAATTATGAGAATGGTTCATCTGCAGCAGCGACAAACCCTACTATTCGTATTCCACTACCCGCAACAACAACATATGTTGCGGGTTCTGCTTCATCAGGTTGTACTCATGACGCAGGCAGTCCAGGTGAAGTCGTTTGTAGTTTTAGTAGTCTCGCTGGTAGTGCAACAGGAAGCGTTTCGTTGCAGTTGCGTACGAGTGCAACAACTCCAATAAGTATCGATAGCTCCGCTGTATTCGCTGTTGCTGCGGGCGATAGTGATTCACTCCCTGCTAACAATACCGGTGCCTGTAGCGCCAGTATTGATAATGGCGCAGATTTGTCTGCCGTCATCACTGGCCCAGTCAGCGTGCCCGGTGGTGGTGATATCGATTGGAAAGTGAATGGCAGTAATGCTGGACCCAACTCCGCTGTTGGGCAAACTTTCAAGACTACTCTACCGAACACTTTAAGCTATCAATCGGCCAGCGGCAGTGGCTGGAGCTGTTCGGCAGCAGGTCAAGTTGTCACCTGTAATCGCAATGGCACGATAGGTGATGGTAGTGCTTATCCAGAATTGTCTATCATGACTCGTCTGGCGAATACGGTAACTAGCGGCAGTGTTACTTTGAGCGGCACCATCAGCTCGACAACGCAAGACCCTACGCCCGCTAACAATACCTCTGTTGAGGATGTTAGCGTTTCACCGGGTGCGGATTTGCAAGTTGATGTGGCCGTTGGATCGGGACAGGTTGTACCTGGAGGTACTGTAAACTACACATTGACGGCAACGAATAATGGTCCGAGTGCTGCAACTGCAGGACTGGATGTGACTTTCCAATTGCCTGCAGGCTTTACTCCAGTGGGTGTGCCAGTACCTACTGGTACGGGTTGGGGCGCATGCAGTTGGAGTGGCCAGTTACTCACCTGTCCATATGCGGGGAGTTATGCTAAGGATCGTACAGATACGATTAGTGTCACTGCTACCGCGCCGAACGATTCAACCCCTACACAGTACAATGGCGTTAACGATAGTAAAGCGACTATTACTGGAGATGCGTCAGGTCCTGCTGATCCGCGCACCAGCAATAACAGCGATCGTGAAAGCTTGATTGTGACGCCGGCCGATGCGGTGGATTTAGCATTTAGTAAAAATAAAACCCCTACGTTTGTTGCGCTTGGTGGGCAAATTACCAGCACATTTAATGTCACTAATGCGTTGGGGCCTTATGCGGCGGCAGTTGGCTCCATCACTTTGACTGACGTGCTCAACGATGACCAAGAAAGTTATCAGAGTGTCAGCGGCCCATGGTCATGTACTGTGGCTGCCAGTACGCCGAGCGTAGGAAAAACTTCTGTTGCATGTACCAATAATGCTGAACTGCCGATGGGTGGCAGCAGTCAGTTCCGTATTTACACTACCGCTGAAACGAGCGGGACGATTGAAAATAATGCAAGGATCTACCATTCTGGTAATTGGAACTCTGCTAAAGATACGATTATCTCCGCTGCGGTAACAGCGACTGCAACCAATAACTCACCAGATTTGGTGATTAGCAAGACGGTTGACGATGCTGTGCTGAGTGACGCTGAGAACACTCGTACTTACTCTCTGCTGGTCAGCAACAAAGGCGACCAGAGCGGTAACCCTGTTGATGCCCGTGATCTTGTCATTACCGATACGCTACCGGATTTTTTGCTTAGCGGTAGTGGTGTGACTGTTCCTGCGAGCATTAGCGCGACCACAGCTAATGGTTCTGATGCAACATTTGCTTGTGCGCGCAGTGGTCGTACTGTGACCTGTACTCAGGACGCGGGTACTGTGCTGAAGAAAGGCGATACGGTTACTCTGACGATTGAGATCGCTCGCCCGTTGTTGGCAGGAACAGCTTGGGTCAATCAGGCGACGGTGTATTCCGCCAGCCAAGGCGACCCAACCCCAGCAGATAATAGCGCCACAGCCAATCTTGAAATTGAGCCTATTGCTGACCTACAGATGGTCAGCAAAACGGTCACCCCCAACCCTGTACAGGCAGGTGTTGCTGCAACCTATGTTTTGACTTTCAAAAATAACGGTCCAGATACGTCCAGTGACGTGGTGGTGAATGATGATTTTATTCTGGGTGCTGGCGATCCTGGTTTTACTTTCGTTTCGGCGAGCCTAACGGGTACCGGAGGTGGGAGTTGTACTGGTTTAACTGCGGGGCAATCGTATGCCTCAGTTGGCCGACATTCTCTGACTTGCAGCGGTTTTAGCCTGAACAATGGGCAGCAGCGTACGGTTAACGTGGTGGTACGACCGAATTGGAAGACAGGTACTGAGGGTGTTGCAAGTTTAGCCAACCAAGCACGCATTTATAGCAGCAGTACGCCAGAGGCAGTAGGGGGTGACACTGGTGAGATCGGTACCGATGAAGCTGTAACCCGTGGCCCTGAAAGCAATTTTGCGACTGCTACGTTGACTGTTAACAATGCTCAACTCAATGCGTTTATCGTCACGAATGATGATGGTCCACTCGGTCCTGATCCGTTGGGTTATGACCCCGCTAGTGGTGGTGACAACGCTAACAATGATATTAGTTACTTGGTGCGTATCGGTAATCAAGGGCCGTCATTAGCAACCGGACTGGGCTTTACTTATACGATGACGCCGCCCGCTGGTAAAACCATGCGTTTTGTCGGTGTTGACGGCGGTTCTAATTTGAGCTGTGACAACGTCGGCACCGAAGTAACCGGTGCGCCTTTGAGCATTGTCTGTACTTTCAGCGGCTCAGATGCACAGCTAGCAGCGGGCGGCTCCATCAGTCGTAATCTTGTCTTCCGCGCACTGACGATCCCCGATGCGGCCGGTTATGTGGTCGAAACTCAAGCACAGGTCAAGGTTAACGAGCAGGATACAAATGTCGCTGACGATACCAGCACAGAAAGCACGACCATTCGTGTGCGTTCAGACATTGCGATTGCTGTACCTAATCAGGGACCGGTGGAGGTGTATGAGCCATTCAATTGGATCTTCAACGTTACTAACAATGGCCCTGGCACATCGAGCGTAACCCGCTTAACGAATACATTGCCTGCTGATATGGAATTTATTTCCGGATCGCCAGTGACTTGGACTAATGCCGTTGATGGTAGTAGCGGTAGTTGTG
>JAVETC010000076.1:0-3811 GCA_034006225.1 Desulfuromonas sp.
TATGGATGAATTTAAGGAATGGGCAGAAGCCCAAAAAACGGCTGAACAGGGCAGTAATAAGGTTGCCCTAGCAAGCTAAAAACGTCAATGACCGGAGAGAATTTACAGCACATTTCGGACTTGACCTTCTCATCATAAAATAGACGGCAGGTAAATATTCCATTTCTCTTCAGCGCAGATAAATGCTACATAAGGTGCGGTCAACCTTTTGATCCTGCTGTTACAGCATAAATTAAACCACAGTTTCTAAACAATATTTATTTGCTAATCAATTTGACATATCCAGTAAATGTTTAAAAATCAACTAGATACGGGTGATAAAATATGAAATTTTGCAAGATAGCGTTACTTTTATGCATGCTTTACCTGCTGAGCGGATGTTTTTTTACTAAGGTCGTAAGTGTACCCATGCGCGTCGGCGGAGCGGTGATCTCCATTATACCAGGGGCAGGCAATACCGCGCATGATGCTATTGATGGGGCTGCAGAAGCTGTAGATGCCGTGCCGCTGTAAATAATGGTTATCTTATAAGCCTAAGCAAGGATACTATTACCCACAGCTAAGGAGGGTGTAATACTCTTCATCTAAATTGGCATAGCGCAATTGCGCGCAACACAGAAAAAATGCACCGCTGTATCAATTTTTGCGTCTAAATTTCAAGATATATCCCTTAAATGGAGCATCCAGATACTCGGTATGTAGCGGCTTGATCTGCGAGTGGACATAACCATATTTGTCCATTTGGGCGTTGAGTTTATTTTTCCGCCCACGACCGGGATCGACAATAATAATTTCGCAGGTTGGGTTGGCGTGGCAATCGAGAAATGCGGATAACTGTTGAATATGCTGATCTTCATAGAGCAGATCACTCCCAATAATCATATCAAAACGCGGTAAAGTATCTACTTTATCTGACCAATCAACACGTTCAAACGCTATGATCTTTTCATTATTGAGCTGAGCATTTCTTTGTAGAAAGTGCTCAGCTTCAGGATGGTAATCTGTCGCGGTGATATCAGCATGTTGCTTATTCAGTAATAAACTGGACAAGGCCATGCCACAACCTATTTCTAGTATTCTTTTGCCTTGAGTTGGGTAGTCATACATATAGTGTGCGAGGACTAAACTAGATGGCCAAATGACCCCAAAAAGCGGCCATGTAGCAGACGAAATACCCAATGCTGCGGCTACGCCATCTGGATCAGCAAATTGTTGTTTATCGCGCAGAGTACACAGGTGGATATCAGTTTCCCCAAACTCTACTGTTTGATAGCGAACACGCACTGGTGATGTCATATATTATCCTGATAAATAGGTGAGGCTAAGCCTAAGCCAACTATCTGTAAGATAAATGACAAGGGATGAGGAGACTCCTCAAAAAATTCTTATTCAAGACAAAGTGTCTGAACAGAAGGACATTATACACCAGTTTATCCGTTAACGACGCAATTTTTACGACTTGCATTCAACAGTGCAGTATATACCTCGGCAGTGACAGGGCGCGACAGAAGAAACCCCTGTCCGTATTTACAGTCGAGATTGCTCAAAAACTCCAACTGTTCTTCGGTCTCAATCCCTTCAGCAATAACGTTAATATCCAGTGCTCTAGCCATGGAAATAATGGCTCTAGTAATGGCCGCATCATCTTCGTCACACATAAGATCGCGCACAAATGAGCGGTCAATCTTGAGTTTACTTAAAGGGAAACGTTTAAAATAACTCAGCGATGAGTAACCAGTACCAAAATCATCCAGAGCAATATCTATCCCCATGGCCCCCAGTCTATTCATGATAGATATAGCCACTTCAACATCGGTCATAATCATGGTTTCCGTTACTTCTAATTCCAAACTTGTCGGTGGCAAGCCAGAATCGGTCAGTGCCTTTTCCACATCTTTGATCAAGTCGGAGGAAAAAAACTGCCGCGGGGATACATTCACCGCCACCTTGATTGGCTCAAACTCGGGAGACTGCCATAACTTTGCTTGGGCACAAGCCTGTTGCAACACCCAGCGCCCTATAGCAACAATTTGACCACTCTCCTCAGCGATAGGAATAAATTCTACTGGCGATATCTGTATACCATCGACATTCCAGCGCAACAGCGCCTCACAACCGCACATACGCCGCGTAATTAGGTCGTACTGTGGTTGATAATGAATACTAAACTCCTCTCGGTGCAACGCGTCACTGAGCTTATGCTCCAGATTGATTCTGGCACTGAGTTTAGAGGTCATCTCGGGCAGATAACATTTGGATAGATCTCGACCACTGTTTTTTGCGTGATACATGGCGACATCAGCAAACTTAATCAACTGATCGGTGGTTTCACCATGTTGAGGAAAAAATGAGATACCAATGCTTGGGGTTATCACCACGGTCTTGCCCTGCAGAGAAATAGGTGCCTTGATCGCGCAGGTAGCTTTATTCACCACATAATCGACAGTTTCCGTCTTAAAATTATCCAGCATAATGACAAATTCATCACCGCCGAAACGAGCCACAGTATCATCGTCGCGCAATGCTTGATGTAACCGAGTGGCGATAGTTTTCAGCAACAGATCACCAATATCGTGTCCCATGGTGTCATTTATATTTTTAAACCTATCTAGATCGATAAAGAGGACAGCTAAGCTGGTATTATTGCGTTTGGCTCGAGCTAAGGCTTTGTTGAGAAAGTCATAAAAGAGAGTGCGATTGGGCAAACCAGTCAGAGCATCGTGGGTAGCCAAAAAACGCAAATTATCTTTCTGATCTTGCAGTAGAGCATTCTGGTCTTAGATACGCTCCAGCATGTTATTAAAACCTAGACATAGATGCCCCACCTCATCGTCAGCAGTCTCTTGGACTCGCAGAGAAAAATCATTATTTTGTGCGACATTACCCATGGTAGAAATTAGACTCTGAATTGGCAGCGTAATGTGGCGTTGAAAACGACTGGACATAAAAAGGGAGATCAGCAAAGCAAAACAAAATAATAGACTGAGAAACATAGCGAAGCGCAACTGCTCGGCATGTACATCGGAGAAATCGGACAGGATAACAAAGGTGCCAATGACCTCATTGTCGAGAACAATAGGCGTTTTTTTATAGAACAACTCGGTATCATTGGTAGCCATCATGCGAACCAACTGTTCTGATTTGCTCAATACCTCTTGAAATTGAACAGGGGCCCCATCTGAAAGATAGCTGGCAAATAGTTCCCCGCGCTCGTTCAATACTGCCGCTGCTAAAATTGTTGGTTTGGCCGCCAGTGAACGCAACAGATCCTTGGCTCCATCTCTATCATCAAACGCTAATGCGGCAGTACAGGTATCACCATAGATTTCGCTTAACGTCGCTAGCTCGACTGTAGCCTGTTGTTTGAGCAGTGCACGCTGATGAACAAAATAGGCGATCGACACCAGCAATAATGTTAAGGCGGTAATAGAGACAATAATTGCATTTAATTTATGCCGCAACGGAAGATTTTCCATATAGCGTATCACTAGTTTTCCTCCTCAATAACCTCGAGAGCCATAGCATACACTTTGTAACTCAATTCTAGCCCTTGCCGCGACAGAGCCTGCTTATTAACGATAAAACGAATTTTATCTTGCTGTTTAACTAACTCGACACAACCACCATGCCGCGCAAATCCTGGAGCATCACTAATGGTAAGCACTGCTCTTCCCTTAACCTCATCTAGCAGTTTGTCGGACTTTCCGAACGTAAAATGTTAAACTCTCCGGGCATTTAAAATTCCTGCGAAGGTGAAAATTCATGAGCGATAAGTTCCGCCAAGTTGATCGAGACACCCTGTTTCTGCTGC
>JAVETC010000039.1:0-24724 GCA_034006225.1 Desulfuromonas sp.
GGTTGCTTCTCTGGTTGCTTCTCTGGTTGCTTCTCTGGTTGCTTCTCTGGTTGCTTCTCTGGTTGCTTCTCTGGTTGCTTCTCTGGTTGCTTCTCTGGTTGCTTCTCTGGTTGCTTCTCTGGTTGCTTCTCTGGTTGCTCAGCGGTCTTGGGCAAGCGATCATCGAAACAGCCATCCTTCAAATCACGCATCATCTGCTTGTGCTGCTCTTTCATACGCACTTCAACTTCGGCGTTTAGCTCAGCATGATCTAAAATTTCGCTATATGAACTGGTTTTACGCGCCAAAATAGTTCCACCGCTGTAGAGCAGAGTAGTAATCGCCGCCTTTTTTACCCCACTATCCTCAGTTTGCACATGGTAAGTCTGCTCTTTATAACAGAAGTTGTGATTGAAACCGCCAACCATTGCCTACTCCTCCGGTGAAAAGACCGCGAATATACAAAACCTCTACTCTAAGACATGAGGTAGCCTATACGCAAGCAGCAGTTGCATTTTGTGCTATTACGCCACCCTAACTACTAAACTATGCCAAAGACTGCTTTTGCACCTGCGCCTGATCATCTTCTATATGCAGATTAAAAAATACGTCGTGTACCGCGCTACCAATCTCGTTCACCGAGGTCTGGGTTCCGTCCAGATACTCATGCAAGCCCTGGTCGAAAATATCGTCCAGCGAGGCGAAGTTGAGATCCGCAAGGAGTTTACCCAGTTGCTGCTCGGCCCTATTGTCAAAGGTGCCACGCGCACTGCCGGTTATGTTGTGCATGGAGATCATAGCGGTAATGATGCAGTAGTGCACCGCACGCGGGAAGGTGGAATCCAGCAACAAAAATTCAACTATCTTGTGCGGATTTATCCGCCCATATTGCTTGCGATACATTTCAAAGGCGCTCGCCGAGCGCAACAGCGCCCCCCACAGGATGCTGTCATAGGGACTGCCGATATGATCCATAGACGGCAACAGTATAAAATACTTTACATCGAGAATCCTAGTTGTTTTATCTGCACGCTCCAACATGCGCCCGAGACGGCCGAAATGCCAGCCCTCACCATGGTTCATAGTCGAATCGGTTATGCCAATGAAGGTATGACTAGAGTTCATAATATTGACGAAAAACTGGTGCGGCAGATCCATCGAATCCTCCTTAGCCGCATCGTTCATCAATAGATAAAAGCTGTTGAGCTGCTCCCACATCTCCGAGCTGATATACTCACGCACCGAGCGTGCATTTTCCCGCGCTGCGCGCACGCAGGAGAAGATAGAGTTGGGATTTTTCCGCTCAAAAGCTAAAAACTCTATAGCATTTTCTCGGTTAGCCGTACCATACAGCTCTTTGAACAACTCGTTATCCCCAGTGGTATTGATCAGTGGTTGCCATTGATCGCTGGCACTATCTGGGATATCCAGAGTCATGTGATAGTTAGCATCAATAAAGCGCGCCACATTTTCTGCGCGTTCGATATAGCGATTCAGCCAGTACATAGCATTTGCAACACGACTCAGCATGATCATTTCCCCCCTTTACTATCGGTTAAGGCTGCCGCGCTCGCACCGTCGGCATTGAGCACCCAGGTATCTTTGCTGCCACCGCCCTGAGAGGAGTTGACCACCAGTGACCCCCTCTTCAGCGCCACCCGCGTCAACCCGCCGGGCAACACATAGGCCCCGTCCTTACCATTGAGGATATAGGGACGCAAATCAACGTGACGCCCCTCGAAGTGATCGTTCACCAGCACCGGAACCCGTGACAATGCCAGAGTTGGCTGAGCAATATAGGTGCGCGGCTTGGCCTTGATGCGCTGCGCAAACTCTGCCCGTTCGGCCGCGGTTGAGTGCGGGCCAATCAGCATGCCGTAGCCACCCGATTCGTTAACCGCCTTCACCACTAGCTTATCGAGATTTTCCAGCACATATTTACGATCGTCATCGCGCCAGCAAGCATAGGTGGGAACATTATTAATGATCGGATCTTCGCCCAGATAGTACTTAATAATATCGGGAACATAGGCGTAAACCGCTTTGTCGTCGGCCACCCCGGTGCCTGGCGCATTGGCTAGTGCCACCTTACCCTTGCGGTAGACATCCATCAAACCTGGCACCCCGAGCATGGAGTCAGCACGAAACGCCTTTGGATCCATAAAGTCATCATCAATGCGCCGATAGATGACATCAACCCGCTCCAGCCCTTTGGTGGTACGCATCATCACCTCGCCACGATGCACCACCAAGTCTCCCCCTTCAACCAGGGGTACGCCCATCTGCTGAGCCAGGAAGCTGTGCTCAAAATAGGCTGAGTTGTAGATACCCGGTGTCCACACAACCACCATTGGCGCTCTAACTCCAAACGGAGCTAACTCCTGAAGCATATCCAGCAAGCGGCTCGGGTAGTCAGTGACCGGCTGCACACTGCAGGCGTCAAAAACCATCGGGAATGTGCGCTTCATGATCAGCCGATTCTCCAAAACGTAGGAGACCCCTGAGGGGCAGCGCAGATTGTCCTCTAAAACGTAAAATTCGCCATCACCTGCACGCACCAGATCGGTACCAGTGATATGGCACCAGATACCGCAGGGTGGTTTAAGGCCAATACAGGGCTTACGAAATCCGTCGGCGGACATCACTAGGTCGGCAGGCACTATGCCATCCTTGATAATTTTTTGCTCATTGTAGACATCGTCAATAAAACAGTTGAGAGCCTTTATCCGCTGTTTCAGACCGCGCTCGAGCACCGCCCACTCATTAGCCGGAACAATACGCGGCACAATATCAAAGGGGAAAATCTTTTCGGTCTGCTTATCGTCATTGTAGACATTAAAGGTGATCCCCATATTGAGCAGCGCGATCTCTGAAGCCTTCTGGCGGCGCTGAAGTTCGCTCTCTGGCAGACCATTAAAACGCTCAATCAGCAGATCGGCTCCCGGACGTGGATTACCCTTGGCGTCAAAAATTTCATCGAAAAAACCCTCAGTATCGTACCCTTCAAATCTCATCTAAGGCTCCTTTTTAAAATTCTGCCGCCAGTAGAGACCGGCAGAGCACGCACTTCAATCAATAGAAATATCAATCAACTTAGATAATCACCTACCAGTATCGGCCAGCCTGGCGACATCCACCGAGACGCTGACACTATGCTCGCCACCACCGAGGGCTACGCCCCGCAACGGTGAAACATCAGAAAAATCGCGCCCCCAAGCTAGAGTAACATGCTGTTCTGAGGCAATCTGGTTATTCGTCGGATCAAAATCTACCCAACCGTCCGCACCACAGTATACCGAAAACCAGGCGTGGGAGGCGTCCGCACCAATCAATCGCTCTTGGCCGGGCGGTGGCAGAGTCTCAATGTAGCCACTTACATAACGCGCTGCTAACCCTAAAGCACGCAAACAACCGACACCCAAATGGGCGAAATCCTGACAGACCCCGTGACGCTTGGCCATAATCTCAGCGACTGGAGTCGCAATATTGGTAGCACTCGGATCATATTTAAAATCTTGAAAGATCCGCTGCATCAGCTCGTCAGCAGCCGCAACCAGTGACCGTCCGGCAGCAAAAGAGGATCGAGCGTAATCGGCAAGTGGCGGCAATCCCTGCACCAGCGCAGACTCATGCAAAAACGGCAGAGCCTCGAGCACATCTACGGCTCCTGGTTTGGCGAGTTGGGCGCGCACATCTTCCCATGGGGCATTATGTAGTGAAACGATAGCTGGCGCCGGAATGACAGCCACCTCACTAACTGCCTGCACGACCAGCTCGGGATGAGGTTTTTGCAGCGCAAAATAGTGTAAGCGATTGCCAAAGCTATCTAGGCGTTCCCGCACGGCAACCGGTTCCGGAGTGATCTTCAGCTGACTGCTAAGGCAGTGCTGACGCGGAGTTTCGCGCGGCAGCAGACAGGCTTTATTCCAACTTAGATCGACCGGATCACTGTATTTATAGTCAGTAATATGTGTTATGCGAAAATTCATGATGCCTGTTCCTGAATCACGCCACCCACCTGCCGTTGCACTTGTGCCGGGCTGAAATAGAGCTGCACCAGAATACCTGATAGCTTTTTCAAGCTCTCCTGCTGGGTATCTAACAACTTCTCCAACAGAGGATAGTTCCCCTCACCGTTGGACAGCTGCGTCAATTGCGTTGCATCAACAGCGCGCAGAGCCGCTAAGGCTTCAGCTATCAGCTGCTCATCCTGGGCAACATTCTCACTGCCACGCGTACGCGCTAGGGCTGAAATATGCACCTCCAACAGGCGCAACTGATAGGCCAATGAGCGCGGATA
This sequence comes from Desulfuromonas sp., assembly GCA_034006225.1. GTDB lineage: Bacteria > Desulfobacterota > Desulfuromonadia > Desulfuromonadales > Desulfuromonadaceae > Desulfuromonas. The sequence goes on from JAVETC010000039.1 coordinate 4,280, forward strand.
ATCTTCATCCATCAACAGCAATTCGAGAATATTTGCCAGCTGCATGAACGAACGGTAGCGGCGCCGGAAAACTATCAAGCTGTTGCTGGTAGCTAGAACCATCTCCATCATCTGCTCAGCCAACGTGCTGGTGTGGCGCGGCACCAAGGTGACGCGGAGTAGTTCAATCAGATTTAGACCGCGCTCTAAGCGCCGCCCGACATTGAGCAGATTCCAAGCCAACTCGCGCGACATATTCTCATGAGCTAGTCCACTGAATGCTGCCAGCTGCAAAATAAGTTGATCAATACTATCCAGCAGGCGGCCAGTCCCTATCTGCGAGACCGCGACTTTCGGTTTCCAATTCTGCTGCATACTATCCACCACCAACCAAGCGTCGCTCGGCAACAGGTCGCGGACTGCGTAGGTTGCCCGCCCAAAACTGCGCAACGAAGCCTGCAAACTGCCATCGCGAGTAGCATCACAGGCCAAAGCCAACAGCTCTGCGCGAGGATCCAGCAGTTTTTTCGCCGCTTGGGCACCGACAAAACCGGGATAACTAGCGGTTACCTTGGTCAAAGCTTGCAGCATATAGTTCAGGCTGAGCTGGTCGTCGGCATCGCGAAATTCATTAATTTCGCGCAGTTTGAGCAGAATCAAGCGCATCAATCTGGCACCAGCCTCGGTTCGCTCGGCGTAACGTGCCGCCCAAAACAGATTTTCCGCAGAGCGACTGGGCAACGAGCCCTGCTGCGCTACTATCTTCTGCTCCGGTTGCGCCCTCTTCCAGAAGTTTACCTGTTTATCCGGTTCTGCGGTCAATACCCAAGTGTCCTTGCTACATTTTGCCTCCTGCTGCGACAGGGGCAGATCAGCCTCCAGCGGACTGATACGCGTTAGACCGCCAGGCATAGCCACATAGGAGCTGTTCTCCGCCGTCAAGTAGGTGGTAAGAACGCTGTAACAGGGCTCCACTTTATCGCTAATAAAAGATGGCACCGTAGCAAAGCCCTCGATCTCCTGGCCCACATAGAGGTGTGGACGCTCAATAATTCTGCTGCGCAGTGTTTTCAGCTGTTCGGCATCGAGATGCTTAGGGGAAAAATTTTCTTGCTCATCCATAGGGTGAATAGATTTTATGGTTAGATAATCAAGATTCTGCAGCACAAATTCGCACTCGCGCGGCTGGCCACACCACCAGGTCGCTACCGAGGGCAGTAACAACTCTTCGCCCAGTAGCGCCCGCGCAATACTGGGTAAAAACGCCATCAGGCCCGGATTTTCTAACGCACTGCTGCCGATAGGATTGGCCGTTGCCACATTACCCAAGCGCATAGCTTCCAGCAGGCCAGGAACTCCATAGCTGGAGTCACCGCGCAGCTCCAGCGGGTCACAGAGGGCATCATCCACGCGGCGAAAGATCACGTCTACCTGACGTAAACCACCAACGGATTTAAGCCAAACGCAGCCATCGCGCACCACCAGATCCGCCCCCTGTACCAGAGGGTAGCCTAAGTAAGAGGCCAGATAGGCGTGTTCGAAATAGGCTTCGTGATGTGGTCCTGGCGTCAGCAGCACAATGCGCGGGTCGGCCTGATTGTGACGCGCCAATCTTGTCAGCATAGTATGCAACGAACGAAAATACATGGCCAAACGGTGCACTTGCAGGTCGCGGAACAGACCCGAGAAGCTATGTGACATCACCAGACGATTTTCCAAAGCATAGCCAGAGCCAAAAACAGGGCTAGTGCGATCCTTGAGCACCCAAAAACGGCCATCACGCCCACGCGCTAAGTTAGCCGAATACAGGGACAGCGGCTGTTTCTGATCCATAATATTATCGACACATGACCACAGAAAACCCTTGTGGGCGTAGATCAGGTCGGGAGGCAATAACCCCTGGCTAAACAATTTACGCGCACCGTAAATATCGGCGAGAATCAAGTTAAGTAAGTGCGCACGTTGCACCAATCCAGCTTCGATTCGTTCCCACTCCTGCGCACTGATTACCAGCGGAATCGGATCAAACTGCCACGCCCGTGGCTGCTCGGGTGAGTCAAATACATTGTGGGTAGCACCGTTGGCCCGCAACATTTTATCGGCAATTTTACGCCGCTTAGCCAGACGTTTCGGTCCAAAGCGCTCCACAGATTGCATAAGTTGCTGTTCAACTGTTGCTGCAGCGTCGCTAGTGGTTGCACGACCATGAAACCCGAGTTCGGTTACAAAGGATTGCGCACCAGGGTTACTGCGTCTATCTAGATCTCTGTTCACTGCTATTATCTCTCAGGCCACGCTGTAGCGACTAAAGCGCGGCTTTCATTTAGGTGTTTGGTCCGAGGCGTAAATCCAAGGTGTAGGGAAATTCCCCATTTAGCTCTTCAATAGGTGGTGCCATTAACCCCGGAGGTGTCCCCTCGGGGAAGAATTGACCGAGATTGACAAAATCGGCCTGAGGCTGAATAGGGCCAGGGGTGTGTTCGGTGACGCTAAACAGTGCTCCACGGCGCGATTCGGCGGTAATTGCATTAACGGGAAAATCATCGTAGCTACGCCCGCCGGGGTGCGAAACATGATAGCTACAGCCACCGATAGCGCGCCCGTTCCAGCTGTCGATAACATCAAACACCAAGGGAGTATGGGGTTTGATGGTCGGGTGCAACGCAGATGGTGGTTGCCAAGCGCGATAGCGCACGCCGACGACAAATTCATCCTTGCGTCCGGTGCGGCGCAACGGCAACCGTCGGCCATTACAGGAGAGCACGTGGCGTCCTTCGGTAATGCCAGTAACATGCACCTGTAAGCGTTCCACCGAGGAGTCAACATAACGCGCCGTGCCCTGGCTGGTGACCTCCTCGCCCAAAACATGCCACGGCTCGATAGCGAAGCGCAGTTCCACCTCAATATCATCGAGTTGCAAGGTGCCATAACGTGGAAAGCGGAACTCGAAGAATGGATCAAACCACTCCAACTGGAAGGGATATCCGGCCTGCTGCAGATCGGCAACAACCTCCCGCATATCCTGGTGTACATAGTAGGGCAGCATAAAGCGGTCGTGCAGTTCAGTACCCCAACGAACCAGTTTCTGCTCATAGGGTTTTTCCCAGAACCACGCCAACAGGGTACGTAATAGCAGGTTTTGCACCAGACTCATGCGCGCGTGGGGCGGCATCTCGAAGGCGCGCAGTTCCACGATACCTAGCCGCCCAGTGGCGCTGTCCGGCGAGTAGAGTTTGTCTATACAGAACTCTGCACGGTGGGTGTTACCGGTAACATCTATCAGCAGATTGCGAAAGAGTCGATCGACCAACCAGGGTGCGGGGATCTCCCCTTTGGGTATCTGTTGAAAAGCGATCTCCAACTCATAGAGCGAATCATCACGCGCTTCATCTATACGTGGAGCCTGACTGGTGGGGCCGAGAAACATCCCAGAGAACAGATAGGATAGCCCAGGATGGTGTTGCCAGTAGGTGACCAAGCTGCGCAGCAGATCTGGGCGGCGCAGCATCGGGCTATCGGCTGGGGTTGCCCCGCCTAAAGTTATATGGTTGCCACCACCGGTACCAGTGTGGCGGCCATCCTGCATGAACTTTTCGGTACCCAAACGGCACTGGCGCGCTTCGGCATAGAGGCGAGTGGTGTTGTCGACCAACTCCTGCCAACTCTTCGCTGGATGGATATTAACCTCGATAACGCCTGGGTCTGGAGTAACCAACAGGCGTTCCAAACGCGCATCACGCGGCGGTTCATAACCTTCAAAGATTACGGGGATGTTGAGCTCCACGGCCACATTCTCCACCGTGGCGACCAGATGCAGATACTCTTCCAGCGTGCTCAACGGCGGCATAAAGATGTGCAACCGGCCATCTTTGGCTTCGATACAGACTGCAGTGTGCGAGATTTCGATCTCGTTTGGCACTTCCGCCGCCTCTTGATCTACATGATCCTCTTGCCCTGGCTCGCCATCTGCAGAGCTCAACTTCTCATGCGACTCCAGTTCGGGCAGATCTTCGAACTGATCGCGATCGTAGAATGGCTCTCTCTTCTCTGGAGCCACCCACGGCAGGGAATCGAGGGGTAACCGCATACCCATAGCTGAATCGCCGGGAATAAGAAACATCTGCTCACGACGGAACTCCCACGGGCTACTCTGCCACGACTCCTTGCTATTATCCCACTTAAGAGGCAGCGCATACCCGACCGGATTTTTCAACCCTCTATTCAGCACTTTAGCCAGAGCGCGGCGTTCAGCGGCATCCTCTAAATTTGCCTGCAGAGGATCGAGATTAGCGGGCAGATTCTCCTCTTTCCACAGCCAGTAGAAGATATCTTCATAACCGGCAACCAGGTACTCCTTAGCAATTCCCAGACGCGCGGTAAGGTTGTGGGCAAACTGCTCAGCTTCAACATGGGTGAGTTTGTAGTCCTGATGGATATCCGCCAGCAGGCGGTTCTCTTTCCACACCGGTTGCCCATCTTTGCGCCAAAAGCACCCATAGGCCCAGCGCGGTAATGGTTCACCTGGATACCACTTACCCTGGCCGAAATGCAGCATCCCGCCCGAGCCAAAATTATCACGCAGGCGCAGAATCAGATCATAAGCCAGCTTGCGTTTATCTTCACCATCAGCATCGGTGTTCCACTGGGCGCTCTCCATATCATCAATGGAGACAAAGGTCGGCTCGCCCCCCATAGTCAGACGCATATCGGCAGCAACCATCTGCGCATCCACCATCTGCCCCAGAGCGTTAACCTCTTGCCACTGCTCGTCGCTGTAGGGTTTGGTAACGCGCGGATCTTCGTGAATACGTACCACCGTATTGCTGTGGTCAAGGGTCACTTCACAGACATCGGTGGCGCCGGTAACTGGCGCGGCACTTAAGGGGTGAGGGGTGCAGGCGAGCGGGATATGTCCCTCTCCAGCCAGTAGACCAGAGGTGGGATCGAGGCCAACCCAGCCCGCGCCCGGCAGATAAACTTCGGTCCAGGCATGCAGATCAGTAAAATCGGCCTCTGGCCCCGACGGGCCATCCAGCGCCTTCTCGTCAGCAGAGAGTTGGATCAGGTATCCACTTACAAAGCGTGCGGCCAACCCCAGATGACGCATAATCTGGACGAGCAACCATGCCGAGTCACGGCATGAGCCGATAGCGCGCCCCAGAGTGGTTTCACAGCTCTGCACCCCAGGTTCCATACGCACCGCATAGTTTATGCTCTGCTGTAACCGCCGATTAACCTCCACCACGAAATCGATGGTTTTGGCCTCATAGGAGTCAAACTGCTCCAACCACTGCAGCAGTAGCGGCCCAGTTTTAACGCGCTGAAAGTAGGGGAGCAGTTCGCTCTGCTCCAACTTACCATAGTCAAAGGGATAGGTTTCAGCATACTCTTCGATGAAAAAATCGAACGGATTGTACACCGTCATGTCGGCGATAAGCTCGACTTCGATGCTCAATTCCCGCGTCTTCTCTGGGAAGACCAGGCGTGCCATGTAGTTACCAAAGGCATCCTGTTGCCAGTTAAGAAAGTGATTTTCTGGTTTTATCTTCAGAGAATAGGCTTGAATAGGCGTGCGCGAGTGCGGTGCCGGGCGCAGACGCAGAACATGCGGAGAGAGCGCAACTAAGCGATCAAACTTATAGTGTGTGTCGTGATGGCAGGCAATGCGAATCGACATGATGAGTCCTTATCCATAAAACGGATGCTGCTCCGGCAGCGGGAAGCTAGCACCCTGAGGGTGGAAGAGAAGCTTACTCACAATAACACATAACCAGCAGATGTCTCATAAGGAAACGTGCCTGACCAGCGCCGCTAAAGACGGCCAGAACAGGTTCTGACCGCATCCTCATGACCAGCAATCACCACATCAAGATCAGCCTACACCTGCAGCAGTTTTTTAATTTTAGCCACCGCCTCTAGAGCATCGGTAGCATATAGATCTGCCCCAATCTCATCGGCATACTCCTGTGAAACAACGGCACCGCCAACCATGGTAAACACCTTGACTCCAGCGCTGCGCAGAGCGGTCATAGTAACCTGCATCTGTTGTAGAGTAGTGGTCATCAGTGCCGACAAACCCACGGCGTCGACCTGCTGCGCCTGAGCCTGCTCAACTATAGTAGCCGCCGAGACATTCTTGCCCAGATCAATAACCTCAAAGCCATAATTCTCCAACAGGGTGCAGACAATATTTTTGCCAATGTCGTGAATATCACCCTCAACGGTTGCCATCATAATTTTACCCAGCGACACCATTTGTGTCCCCTGCAACTCCTGTTTGAGGCGCGCAAAGGCGATCTTCATAGTTTCGGCGCTAAGCAACACCTGCGGCAGGAAGATCTGATTGGCACCAAAGCGCCGCCCGATCTCCTCCAGTCCCGCAAGCAGGCCATCATTGCTAATCTGCAAGATTTCCAAGCCGTCGGCCAGCGCCTGCTCAACCAGAGCCACCACGCCATCTTTATCGCCATTTATAATCGCATTGGCTAAACGTTGCAGCATAGGCAACTCAACATCATTAACAGCTGCGCTAGGCTTTTCAGTCCCCGATTTTTCTGCCACCTCTCCCGCACAGCTCGCAATATATCTCTCGGCGCGCACATCCTTGCCAATAAGTACCATGGCACAGCGAAACGCGTTCATCATGGCAGCATCTTTAGGATTAATTATCGCCGCGCTCAGCCCCGCTTCCAGTGCCATGGCAAAAAATGTCGCTGACAGCATAGGACGATTGGGCAAACCAAAGGAGATATTGCTCACCCCGAGCACTGTAGCCATCCCCTGCTGGCTGAGAGTACGAATCGCCTGCAGAGTCTGTTGTGCCTGATCCTGCTCGGCGGAGACAGTCAGCGCCAGGCAGTCGATAACAATATCGCAGCGCGCAATACCGGCGGCCACAGCACGATCTATAATGCGCTGGGCTATCGCCAACCGCCCAGCGGCAGTCTTCGGAATCCCACTGCCATCGAGAGTTAGACCGATAATGGCGGCACCATATTTGCGCGCCAGCGGCAACACGGCGTTGAGGCTCTTCTCTTCACCGTTGACCGAGTTGATCATCACCTTGCCATCTGCGGCCTGCAAACCACGCTCTAAAGCGACAGGATCTGAGGAGTCCAGCACCAGTGGCGTGGTACTGACCCCAGTGATAGCAAATACTGCCCGTTCCAGAGCTAGGGGTTCATCGGCACCCGGCGCACCGCAGTTAACATCGAGCAGTGTTGCCCCAGCTGCAGTTTGTTCTTGAGCTTCACGGCGGATATAGGCGGTCTTGCCCGCACGCAGTTCCGCGCTGTACCCTTTTTTACCGGTAGGATTGATACGCTCGCCAATAATGGCACAGGGCTGGTCGACACCGATGGCCACCACTTCAGTGCGGCTGGCCAGCATGCCACGTCGTTCGGGAGCACTCCAGCTCTTATCCAGCCCAGTCAAAGCCTGCGCCATGGCCTTAATGTGCGCTGGCGTAGTGCCACAACAGCCGCCAATAACCCGCACCCCTAACTCAATCAGACGCTCATGACACACCGTCATATCCTGCGGGCTGGCGGGGAAGATAGTCTCACCATCGAGCATTATCGGCAGACCAGCATTGGCTTGGGCAATCATGGGTAACGAACTTACGCTGCGCATCTGCTCGATCAGTTCACAGATGCCATCAATACCCAGACCGCAGTTGGTGCCGACCACGTCTACCTGTAGCCCCTCAAGAATTACTGCAGCAGCAGCAGGCGGCGTGCCCAAAACAGTGCGCCCACCATCGTCAAAAGTCATCAGCGCCATCACCGGCAGATCGGAGTATTGGCGGCAAGCCACGACTGCGGCCTTTAATTCGCGAATATCGAGAAAGGTTTCGCAGGTGATTAAGTCAGCACCACCCTCGGCCAGCGCCCGCACCTGCTCGCCAAAGATCTCGACCATCTCGGCAAATTCGGCATCACCAACGGGCTCAACAAAACGCCCAGTGGGACCGATACAACCGGCGACAAAATCCAGTTCGGGATTGAGCAACGACTGGCGGGCCAGCTCAACACCGCGCACATTGATCTCATGCAGCCTATCTTCCAGTCCGTAATGGCTCAATTTACTGCGCGAGCCGCCAAAGGTATTGCTGACGATGATACGCGCGCCAGCTTCGGCATATTCGCGGTGCACACCGGCAACAACCTCCGGCGCATCTAGATTCATCTGCTCAGGGCAACCGCCAGCGGGTAGACCGCGCGCTTGCAACATAGTACCCATGGCACCATCAAGAATCAGCACCTGCTCTTTTAATGTCTGTATAAATCGGCTCATTGTATATTCTCTCCAGTCTGATCGCTCTGGGGGTTGTCTGTTTGTCCTGATTCCAAATTGTCTATGTCCACAGCATCGAGTTGCTGCACCAGCGGATCCACCGCCACCACTTCGTTCTCCTGGCGTACCAAGGAGAAATCGGCAGCTATGGGCAGGCGCAGATCAACGTGGCCACGCAGGGTGGCAATAGGTTGTCCTTCAACCAGCAACACCATATCGCGGATATGCGGCAAATTTGCCGCCAAGGTATTGATAAGCGCATGCACCGTCAATAACTCGGTACTACTACCACCGGGATGGTGGCTAATTAACGCTTTGTTGAAATTGAGATTAACCGTCTCATCGACCACCTCGGCATCTAAGAGCAACGCCTGTGCCGGCAAAACTGGCACCAAGTCGGTCACTTCGGCATTGGCCCCGATATCAGGGCCATTGATCAACTGCTGCACCAAATCCATTATGCACCCGCGCTCCGTAGCACACTCAGGAATATAGCGCATCTGTTGCGCCAACTGAGGCACTCCCAGGGTACCAAAATAGAGGACGACCTCGCGTTGCACTTCGGCTGGTTGTGCGGCGCTTTTGGGTGCAGTAGCACTATTGTTATTGGTCTTAGCAGTGAAATCGCCAAATGGTTTCAACACCAGCGCTACGCCAGCCACAAAGGCTAACACCGCCATAAATAACACCAATAAGAGTATCTTTTTCATCGCAGTACTCCGCAGTTAACAGCTTCCAGCTCCACCCGTTCTACCGCGGACAGGCTGGTGCCAAGAAATGCCTCGCCCACCCTGACAAAACGCTGTGGCACATCGGTAACAAAGAACTGCCAGCTCCCTATCTCCTGACTGTTCAGCAACCCGTCGGCAGCCAGCATGCGCTGCACGGTGTAGGCAGTCTCCTGCGCCGAGTCGACCATCTGTACTTGTGGCGGTAGCACCTGCTGTAATATCGGTTTCAACAGTGGATAGTGGGTACAGCCCAACACTAGGGTGTCAATCTGTGCGGCCAGTAGTGGTGCCAGATATTCGCGCGCCGCCAGTTCGGCAATGGCATGTTGCGCCCACCCCTCTTCGGCAAGGGGTACAAACAGCGGGCAGGAGGCGGAAAATACTTTGATTTGCGCATTGAGGGCGCGCAATGCCTGCGGATAGGCGTCGCTGGCCACGGTTCCCTCTGTGCCAATCACCCCAACAACGCCGCTGCGCGTCAAGGAGACCGCACGCTGGGCACCCGGCGCAATAACTCCGACCACCGGAACCAACAATTGGCGCTGCAGCAGCTCTAGAGCCACCGATGAAGCGGTATTACAGGCCACCACCACCATCTTCACCTGCTTGTGCACTAAAAAGTTGGCCGCCTCCAGTGAGTACTTGCGTACCGTTTCGGCACTTTTAGTGCCATAGGGTACGTGCGCTGTATCACCGAGATAGACGAGGTTTTCGCTTGGAAGTAGCTGGCGCAACTCATGCAACACCGTCAAGCCGCCGACGCCTGAGTCAAATACGCCAATAGCATAATTGGGATTACGCGCAGAATTGCAGCTAACTCCACCCTCGGATAAAATTTTAGACACGGGAACACTCTTCTATAAAAAACTTAGTGACATATAATTTCAGCTACGCGCAATAGGCACAATAGCCTCAGTTACAGCAGCACTACTGTAGCCGCTTTTGCGCTGCGATGATAGGCATAAACTAGCGGCGAGTCAAGGTTTTCACGCAATTTCCCCCTTGTAATTACTCCACAAAATGGTATCTTTTTCGCTTATCGACTAATTTGTGTTTATCGCTGAACTTAAGGCTCCCGACAACTATCAAGCTTGATTGGAAACAGTATGGATCAATCCATAGACTGGATGCACGCCCTGCAGACAAAAGAGATAGTCGGCTACATCCAAGAGCTCGACCTGTTACACAACTGGTTATTTATTGCTGCCGCCCTGTTATTCGTTGGGGTCAGCCTATTGATGAAATGGCGTCTGCTGCTCACCTGCACCATCAGCCTCTCTGGCTTGATCGCCATTACCACCTATGTGAGCGCACGCGGTACCGACCTGGAGAGATCATCAGATGGTATCTTCATGTTTGTCGGCGGCGGTGCAGTCATCATGTTTTTCTTTATCTATATGCTATTCATGCGCGGCGACTAACGCCCATTAAGGATCTTTCTACTGTGAACAAACGCGACATTATAACTCTGGCCATTGGTGTTATCGTCATCTTAGTACTCTGGATAGCCCCAGACGAAACCACAACGCGCCTCCCTCATGATGCCATCCATGCAGAATTTCATGAAATAGTTCATGAGCAGGGGAAAAAAGCCGCCGAAAAATCTTGTAAAGATTGCCACGGTCAAGAGGGGCTAGAATTTCCGGCTGGGCATCCCGATCCAAATCGCTGTCTGTTTTGCCACAAAGCAATGTAACGCAACTTAATCTATGCTCAATTCAACTGGAGGAAACATGACAAACAAAAAAACAGGGGTAATCACATTTAAGGGCAACCCAGTTACTTTGGTTGGCCCCGATATTAAAGTTGGCGACAGCGCTCCAGAATTCAAAGTTGTCACCAATAGCTTGCAGCCAGTAACTCTCGCCGACGGTGCTGGGAAAATTCAGTTAATTGCAGTGGTTCCTTCTCTGGACACCGGCGTGTGCGACACCATGACCCGCAAATTTAATCAGGACGCTGCATCCCTCCCCGCAGAGGTGCTCACCTACACTATCAGTCTCGACCTGCCTTTTGCCCAGAGCCGCTGGTGTGGCAATGCTGGTATTGAGCGCGTACAGACTCTTTCCGACTATCAGGATCGCTCTTTCGGTCTGGCCTACGGTCTACTGATCGACGAGTTGAAGCTGCTGGCACGGGCAGTCTATGTAATTGATAAAAATGGCAAGGTTGCCTATCGCGAAATCGTTAGCGAAGTAACCTCTGAGCCAGATTATGCCGCAGCCATAGCCGCGGTTAAAGCTCTGCTGTAAATAGCCAAGAACAGCGGGTGCTGACGCAGGTCACACCCGCTCTCTTTTCCCCCACCTGCACTCCCAAAGGCTACACCTCATCACGCCGCGCAAACTGCTTACCCCATTCACACATTTGCTGCAAAAGCGGTACCACAGTAGCGCCCAACTGCGTCAGTGAATACTCAACCTTGGGCGGCACTTGAGGATACACTTTCCGCCTCACCACCCCATCACGCTCTAGTTCGCGCAGTTGCTGCGTTAACATCTTCTGCGTGACCCGCGGCATGCGCCGCTGCAACTGGCTAAAGCGCAGAGTCTTATATGACAGGTGCCACAGAATAAGTGCCTTCCACTTGCCACCGATAATCTCCAGAGTCAACTCCACCGGACAACGATAATTGGGATCACTACAGTCGTGCGCCTGTTGTTCCATATCATGCTCTACCATCTCGGCATATCTCCAATGATAACAACTAAGTATCTTTTTACATACTATAGTACTTTTTTGTCTGTACTTGACTAATCAACAACCATACTGACATATATACACAGACTAGGCCACCATGCAATGCGTTAAAAAAAGATCCATGCTTGCAGCGCGGCAAACATAATCTATACTTCATTAACACCCCGAATTAACAGGAGAAGCCCATGATCCCGCAAAATTACACGGCCATGATCGTCAGTCAGGATGAACCAAAAAAATTCAGCCGTACCATCGGTCAACGTGCTATCAGCGAGCTCCCCGCCGATGATCTGCTGGTAAAAGTACACTACTCTTCCATCAATTTTAAAGATGCCCTATCCGCTACCGGCAACCCCGGCGTTACGCGCAAATTTCCCCACACCCCAGGCATTGATGCCGCTGGCGAAGTAGTACAGTGTGACAGTGGCGCTTTCGCCGTCGGGGATAAAGTTATTGTCACCAGTTACGATCTGGGCATGAATACACCCGGTGGTTATGGCGAGTATATCCGCGTTCCCGCACAATGGGCGCTGAAACTCCCAGCCGGTCTCAGCCTGCGCGAAAGCATGATCTACGGCACCGCCGGACTAACCGCAGCCCTATCGGTGCTACGTCTTGAACAGGGCGGAGTACAGCCGGGCGACGGCGATATTCTGGTTATCGGTGCTACTGGTGGTGTCGGCAGCTTGGCCGTGGCCATCTTAGCAAAAGGCGGGTACCGCGTCGTAGCCGCCACCGGCAAGCCGGATCAAGCTCAATTTTTGACCGATCTCGGCGCCGCAGAGATCATTAGCCGGGATGAGGTGTTAGCGGGTTCGGAACGGCCAATGATGAAAGAGCGCTGGGCAGGTGTTGTCGATGTCGCTGGTGGCGAACCGCTGGCAGCAGCTATCAAATCCACCCGCTACGGTGGCGTAGTAACCTGCTGCGGCTTAGTAGCCTCATCGGAACTGCACATCAACGTATTTCCGTTTATTCTACGCGGTGTCAGCCTCATCGGTATCGACTCGGCCCAATGCCCCATGGATTATCGCAGCCAAACTTGGGCGCGCTTGGCCAGTGACTGGAAGCTGGACAATTTGGAGCAGACAGTTACCGAGATCAGCCTTGAGGGACTGGAGGAGAAGATTAACGCCATGCTCAAAGGGCAGCTGCATGGCCGCACCCTTGTAAACTTGCAACGCTGAGAATGAGCACTTTTTTTCAACGGTTGTGCAATAACGGCTATATATGCGCCCATCGCGGCGCACGCTCTATAGCTCCAGAAAACACCATGCTGGCGTTCGATATAGCGCGCCAGCGTGGTGCCGATCTATGGGAGACCGACATCCAATTAACGCGCGATGGGGTAGCGGTAATTTTTCACGATCTCACCTTGGAGCGCACAACCAATGTCGCGGCACTGGAACAGTTTCGCCCGCGCAGCCCGTGGTATGTGCGCGATTTCAGCTATGCAGAGCTGCAAACGCTCAATACAGGCTCATGGTTTATCCAGCAGGACCCTTTTGCCACCATAGCTTCGGCTGCAGTGGCAAAAACAGGCTTCAGCGCCATTAACCAGCAAAGGATTCCGCGTTTAACAGAGCTGCTGCACTATTGCCACCAGCACGATTTTCCCGTCAACTTGGAGATCAAAGATCAGGCTAGCAGCGCTGCAGATGAAATTATTGTTAAGACCGTGCTGGAGCAAATCAGTGCGAGCGCAGCGGAGGATCTGGTATTGGTATCATCGTTTAACCATGATTATCTGCGCCAGTGCAAAGGCATTAATCCCAACATAGCCACTGCAGCTCTGGCTGAACTCCACCACCCCGACCACCTAATTGCCTATTTGCAAGATCTAGCGGTTGACGCATACCATCCAGAGCAACAGATTACCGATGCGGCTTTGATACAACAGCTGCGTGCCCATGGCATACGCACCAATCTGTGGACCGTTAACGATGTTGAACGAGCGCAATATTTTACCGCTGCCGGAGCAACTTTTATCTGTAGTGATTGGCCGCAAAGATTGGTAGATGCTACCCGCACCGAGAATATTGGCTAAACAGGCGGGATTTTGGCCTTTGACCGGCATAAATAGCTGCCCAATTGTAACAGTTTGTTGCATAAGCTTAGAAGTTTGGTAATTGACCTTGACCTCTGATTGCGTGGGTTTATAGTTACTAAAACAGGAGTAACTACAATAGCAGTGAACTAGCTGTGATGCAGCGCAACCTATTGTGGGCAACAGCAAGGGCAGACAAAGAGAGGTATATTATGGAAATCTTGACCAGTACTGGTGGTAGTTCTATCGCCGCCACAAAACAGAGTAGCTCAATTAGCGGCGTGCAAGAGGCCGATAGTGAAAAAAATTCCGGCGCCGCAAATATCACGGTTGCGGGCGATACGGTAGAGATATCCGAGGAAGGTTATGCACTCTCTGCTGCCCAGACGGTTGCCCCTGCGTCAGCAGGTGCAGAGGCGGAAATGGAACCAGCTCAAGGCGAGGATGAAAGCGCAGAAGCTGCGCCGCCTGAAGGTGCAGCACCAGCCGGTGGTGGAGGCGCAGCCGAGAGCAGCTCCTCTAGTGAAAGCGACACATCTGACCTAGAAGAGGAGATCAGTGCGCTAGAACAAGAGCTTGCTGCCCTTCCGGCCGGAGACCCGACCAGCGCTGCGCTCCAATCTGAGATATCGGCACTAACTGCACAGCTAACCCAAATGCAACTTAGCTAAATTAACGGCGCAGGCATTATCTGCGCTCGCAACCGATAAAAAAAGGCACCCACTTTGCTAGTGAGTGCCTTATTTTTTTGGCAGGGGTAGCAGGATTCGAACCTGCGGTGACGGAGTCAGAGTCCGTTGCCTTACCACTTGGCGATACCCCAGCAATATATTGGTAATAAATTTAATAGACGATGATCATAATCTGAGATTTATGCTAAATAAGTAACCCACCTAGCACAAAGCAGCTAATTCTATCCATTGCATAGCTGCTACAACGTCGACTCCTGTTGGCGTCAACCCGTCAGACGCGGTGATTATCTATAAAAGGTATAGGATTAGTCAATCGTTTTTTTAAATATTTTTCTGCCACGGCATAAATATTTATGTACAGGTTAGTTTCAGCGCTGGCAGTATAATCTAGTGGGCACGGCTAAGCTAGTGCATTTTAGCGAAAATACCCTGAATAATACTCTATATTTTGAAATTTACCCACGCCCTTAGCACCCGCACCAACTTCAAAGGAAAATCTCTATGCAAAAAATCTATCTAGCCGGCCCCGACGTTTTCGAACCTGAGGCAATCACCATTGGTGAAAAGTTGAAACAACTTGCCTCTGCCTACGGCTTTATTGGCATGTTCCCCCTCGACAACCTTATTGAGAATCAGGGAACGGCGCATGAAATTGCCAGAGCCATTCGCACGGCCAATATCCAACTTATCCAATCAGCGGATATTGTCATGGCTAACCTGAACCCTTTTCGCGGCCTTGAACCAGACTCGGGCACCGTGTTTGAGATTGGTTTTGCCACAGCACTCGGCAAACAGGTTTACGCCTATGCTGCAGATTGCCGCGAGATGATCGTCAGAGTCAGAGAAGCACAGCAGTTGGATGCCTGCGCAACACGGTGTAAGGATGGCAAGACTATCGAAGATTTTCAGCTGTCGCACAATTTGATGATGCTTGATACGGTGGTCGCCACTAGTGCGGAATCCTGCTTAGCCTACATCAAAGCGCATCAGTAAACATTAATCGCGCCTTAGCCTGCGCCAGAGAACAACAGCGCCGCCATCGCAACAAACAGCTAAGACGAACTTGAGAGATAAATGCCCGCCATACAGCAAAGATGCATAGAGGTGTGGCGGGCACCAGAAGATATAGATGGCAGGCGACTCCTTAATGCTGATGGCGACCAATATTTTTACTGCGCCGATAGGCCTGCAAATATAGTGCATCCTCACCATAGGTGGTTGGATAGATTGTCGGTACAGGCTGCGGCACCAAATTTTCATCGACATTGACAAAGGTAAACAGACAGGAGTTCGATAGCGCCTGACTGGTGCGATCTCGGCTGATACGGCAAATATTTGCCTCTACGCACACCGAGGTCTCCCCGGTATAGATAACCCGACAGGTGTAATGCAGTTTGTCACCAAGATTCACCGGGGTAAAAAAGTTTACACGGTTAACCGCAACAATAACAGGCCGGTTAGGGGCGACCAGCTCTGCACAGATAGAGGATAGTTCGTAGGCGCGCCGCATCAGATAACCACCAAAGATCGTCGTCGGCACATTCTCCTTAGCCGGATACATGCGCTCCCAGGAGTCAGCCACCAAATTAGCCGACAACAGCCCATTAAATTCCGGCTGCTCTTGTGCCGCATGCAGGCGGTTAAGCAGTTCGTACTCTTCGCGACTCGGTGGCTCTTGCGCCATCTCCCGTTCGGTGCGATAGGCCTTGCGGCTGTTGATAGCGTTATCAAAATGTCGCTGCTCCAACTCGTCGAGGTACTCCAAGGCTGGAATGGCAACGCTCTTTGACTGTGCACCAACACCTAATCTGGCGACCATAGTAAAAAAGCATGAGGCAATGTAGACGCCCGGATCACCGGGGTGTTCGACGCGAATACCAACCTCCATTGAGGTGTGGCCAATATGATTAATGCGCGCATGCAGCACAATATCACGCGTAACATCAGCGGCACCCATGATCATTATTTCGTCAATCGCAGCCGTAACAACTCGCGCTTCGGGATAAAACTGGCGCACATAATTGAGCGCCGTCTCTTCAGCCATTTTATCAAGCACCTCAAGCAAGCGGCCAAAGCGCACATTGCCAACCAGCGGTTCATTAATCACCATAAAACCACGCCGCAGATCAAGATCGGTACTTAAAGGTAAGGTGCGATGGAACGCAGTATCTCTCGGTCGTGCCATGTTATTCTCCTCTGAGGTAGATTGGTGTGCCAGTCTTTTCGGAAACTATTTAGTCATGCATCTAATCTTCCACCATATCAACAAATGGTTGACAATCAATATACAGAGAGATCGAAGGCCAGAGTTCCCACCAGCAATCGAATTCTAGCCTAGGCTGTTCCAAATTCAAGCGATCGGGCTAAATCAAAGCACGCACTTATCAACCTAAGATCTCATCTGCTCTGGCAACGCAACATGCATGCTTGCCAGAGTAATCTTCTGTTTTATCTACTGGTTTTAAAGTATGGCAAACCTGACCAGTTGTCAATTTAAGGCGCTAAAACCTGCGCAAGAAATAACCGGCATTATAGCCACATACCACAATAAGCATTAGCAGAAAATTATGTAATAGATTATTCTCAGTGGTAATTTTTTATACTTAAATAAGTGGCTAGGCGCTGTGGCACAATAATATATAAATTGTTTACAATCTTAAGATCATTGCGCTAACCTTCACTTGCTAAAATCACTCTATCAGGTAAATTAATTCCACGGCAGGGGGGGCACCACACAGGGGATTTTCAAAGATGCTTTTAACCTGTAGTGGAGAATCATATAATCTTTAAATTTAGACACCCAATCAAGGAGAAGCACATGTCCACAAAAGAGAATTTAGCAGACGCATTCGCAGGGGAAAGTCAAGCAAACCGAAAATATCTAGCCTATGCTACACAGGCCGAAGTTGATGGTATGCCTCAAGTAGCCAAACTTTTTCGGGCTGCTGCTGCCGCAGAAACAGTGCACGCTAATGCCCATTTAAGAGCGATGGGGGGAATCAGAAATACAGCTGAAAACCTTGCCGAAGCTATCGCAGGCGAGAGTTTTGAATTTCAGAAGATGTACCCTCCCTACTTGGCTGAAGCACAAGCCGAAGGAGATAAGCGCGCCGAGATGTCCTTCCGCAATGCGTTGCCAGTTGAAGAAATTCACTTCACCCTCTATTCAGCTGCTCTCGAATCGGTAAAAGATGGCAAGGACCTGGCGGATCGTCCGATCTATGTCTGTGAAATCTGCGGCAATACCGTTTATGATTCTGCCCCTGAAAAATGTCAGATCTGTGGCGTACCACAGAGCAAGTTTTTCATGGTTGAATAATTAGTTGCACTTACAAGGGGGCTGTAATTGAGTGGCCCCCTTTCCTTTACAGTTGATCTACCTTGAACTACCCGCACTGAGGTTGATTAACTCATGCCCACGATTATAGCCCTGAATATGCATAGCGGATAGATGCTGCATACCGCGCCCCAAATTAGCCCCAGACATTTGCACGATCGACATTTTCCAATATTATCCTCGGCGACGACACAAACCTGCAGGGCCAGCACAACAGAAAAAGTAAAAAAGTGGTCAGGCTGGGGCGAAAATTGAGTCAACTAACCAAAGTTAGAGGAGGCCTGCTTAACTTTGGCTATGTAGTTGCGCGTCTCTGTCGGGAGCTGCTCCAACCCATTACGATCGACATTGCCTGGCCCCCAGTTATACGCAGCCAAAGCCTGATCTATATCGCCATCATATTTGGTGAGCAGTTGTTTGAGGTAGCGGCTACCGCCAAGCAGGTTTTGCTGCGGGTCGAAACTATTTTCCACCCCCAGATCAGCGGCAGTACCAGGCATCAACTGCATCAGCCCTTGCGCACCAACAGGTGACACCGCATCGGGCTGAAACGAGCTTTCAGCACTTACCACGGAACGGATCAAGGTCGCGGACAGACCAACATCTTGTGCCACCTGATCGATCAGCTGTTCAATATTGGCGCGCAGATTATCCTGCGCAGCGACAGGTTCAGCGCTATCTGCACCCGCAGTAGAATTAGGCAGTTGCGACGTAGCCATCGACTCACTAGCATAGTGCGGAGCAGAGGCAACAGAAACTTCCCGATAGTGGTCGTAACCAGCAGAGCTAAACGGCTTCGCAAAGTTATACGAAGAGAGTAGCTCCATGTCCTCCTCACTATACGACAGCTCCCCAAGCAGACACTCGCGCAACAGACGTAGCACCTCCCGCGCCTCCTGCGCACGATCGGTCAATGACTCTTGAGCCTGATTCAGTGTGATGGCAAAGGATTGCTGAACTTGAGAGTCGTTCTGAGTGCTAGCATACTCAGCACGAGATGGCGGGTTAAAGGTCAGTTGGCTAATTGTCATTACACCCCCACGGCATTGATATAGGTACGCAATTTCCACCTCTGTCATCCGGTCGCTTAGTTACCTCATCGACCCGATACTGCCCAATCTTAAACTCTTAGCACTGTTGATTACACTAAGCCCCTTGAGTATCCACAAAGCTAAGCTATACTCTCCTCCTACTCAGTGTTCATAACCAAAAGCTACAGCGCAACCGCTTATTGCCGTAGTTTTTTTGAGCAGTAAACGGGCTCTGTGCAACCCATGCACACAGGCTATCCGCAAAATCAGGGCAACTAAAACTGATATGGCTATAACCAATTTAACAAAAGGGGAAAACATGGAATTGAAAAAATACTTTACAGAGCATAAGGGTACGGGAGTTCTCTCAACCGCCGACAGTGCAGGCCGTGTAGATTCAGCAATTTACGCACGTCCTCACGTGATGGAAGATGGCAAAGTAGCGCTGATTATGCGTGACCGCTTGAGCCATAAGAACTTACAGGAAAACCCATACGCGGCTTACCTATTCATTGATCAGGCAGCTGGATATCAAGGGGTGAGGCTGTTTCTTAAAAAAACTAGTGAAGATAACGACCCCAAATTGATCGAACAAATGACAAGACGCTGCCTATCCCCAGAAGAGGATGCTGCTAAAGGGGCAAAATTTATCGTCTATTTCGAGATTGAGAAACAACTGCCTTTAGTGGGGAGTGCCGGAGAGTAAGCTGACGCAATTTTAGCTGTGCGCTATTAATTTTGAGCAGCGTTAACTCGCAGTATAACTTGGTGAGCGGCGGTATGTAATGCTTACGGAGGTTACGTAAAATTGGATAAGGGTAAAAAAATAGTTAGTCGGCTTGTCAAGCTGACTAACTATTTTGTAATTTTCTTAAAGTATATTTTTTTGCTGGCAAAAGGGGAGTTTAAGAGCAAAAAACGGCGCTATTTTGGGATTAAGTGTTTTGGTTTTCGGTAGTTAGCTTGGTCCGACCCTATTTAACTTTGACAATAGCTGCACCGACCATCAATAGAAGTATGTCCTTAACTACTTCGTCCATTTCTTCTCCCTTGGGCATAACGCCTGAGCTCAGGGGCATTTGAGGCGATGACTATTTTTGCGGCAGCAAAAATGGGCAGCGGGTCAAATGCCCCTTGCAACAATTTGTTATCTCTCATTCATTGATCGCCTAAAATCCTTAATAACCTGCGGTTCCTGTAGTACTCAAAAAATAGGGCGCCAAGCATTCCAAGGATCAATATAGTTTGTATAGAAAACATCACGTAAAAAGGGATATCGGCGTCTGGACTGCCAAGAGTCGGATGGCCTTTAGTTTTATTAATAAAATCTGAGAATGACTCCTCTAATTCAAAGTCACTATCTTTAGAAACTATCTTCACGAGGTCGTTACTAGAAGTTTTTATCTTTACATTCTCTACTTTAGAATCTGAAACAGGGTATGAATAAATCATGATCTTTGGAAAGCCCTGATACGTAACCAAACCAAACAATCCAAACATAAGAAGAGGTCAAGTCCAAAATGTGCTGTAAATTCTCTCCGGTCATTGACGTTTTTAGCTTGCTAGGGCAACCTTATTACTGCCCTGTTCAGCCGTTTTTTGGGCTTCTGCCCATTCCTTAAATTCATCCATA
>JAVETC010000040.1:0-24604 GCA_034006225.1 Desulfuromonas sp.
CGTTAATATCATATCCAGCCATCGCTTCTTCTCCTTTGGTTTGTGAAACGTCTTTGACAACGTCAACTTACCAAACCGGAGCGATGGCTACCTACCAATTATTTACAGCAGTTTACGGACTTGATCCATTTAATGCTAGCATTGTTTAGCCGAAGCATGTTTTCTCGTCGAGAAAATTTAACGAAACTAGGCGTGTTAAAATTGCGAGAAATTGCCAATGGTAGATAAACAAGTATTATATCGGCAGATTATCGACAACCTGACAACTGACTTGAATGTGGCCATGCAGGCGGCTAGTTCCGCCCATGCCGCTGCGGTAAACGCCGAAACTCAGCCGGATAATAAATACGATACTTTAAGTTTAGAATCTTCGTATATAGCTCAGGGGTATGCTAATCGTGCTCAGCAAATTCGTAAAAGTCTGCAAGCATATAATGATTTAGTTTTGCGTGTTTTTACCGATGATGATCCAATTCTTCTCTCTGCTTTGGTAGAGATCGAATTTGATACTGGTGATAGACGAACTATTTTTATCGCTCCTGCTGCTGGAGGTATGAAGATCCGCTGTGCAGATACAGTCGTTGTAAATGTAATAACACCAGAATCTCCCTTAGCGCGCGCTTTATTGGGGCAGAGGACGGGAGATTCTTTTGCCGTAGGTACGGTTAATGACCAACATGGAGAAATTATTTCTTTGTGGTAGAAGAAAAAAGTTGCTTTGTCTTGAATTACTGTGATAGGGTTCGATGATCAAAAACAGTGTTGCCATTAAGAATCAATTTTAGGCAGCACAATAGACAAGTTTTTCCGTTACGGAAACAAAAGGAGCAGTAAAGATGGCAGAAGGTACAGTAAAGTGGTTTAACGACGCAAAGGGTTTTGGTTTTATCGAGCAGGACAACGGTCCCGATGTGTTCGTTCATTTTTCAGAAATTCAGGGCGATGGCTTTAAATCTTTGGCTGAAGGCGAGCGCGTTAGCTTTGAGATCACTGATGGCCAAAAAGGTCCTCAAGCAGCAAATGTTGTAAAGCAATAATATTTATTTGCTGTACATAATTTAGTCAAAAAAGCCCACCTTTTTCAAGGTGGGCTTTTTTGTGTCTTCTATCTAGCCGTAATCTGGAAAACAGGTAAGGCCGAGATGGAAGCACTTCCACCTCGGCCTCTGTTACTCTGCTTGTATATTAAAAGCCGAGCTCTTTAAAGAAGTCATTACCTTTATCATCAACCAAGATAAAGGCAGGGAAATCTACAACTTCAATTTTCCATACTGCTTCCATACCTAGTTCTTCAAAGTCTAGACATTCCACACTTTTGATATTGTATTCGGCTAAGGCTGCAGCAGGGCCACCAATTGAACCGAGGTAGAAACCGCCATGTTTTTTACATGAGTCGGTTACCTGCTGGGAGCGGTTACCTTTAGCAATCATAATCATTGAAGCGCCGCGTGATTGCAGCATATCGACATATGGATCCATCCGTGCCGCAGTGGTTGGGCCAAATGAACCTGAAGCTTTACCGGCTGGAGTCTTAGCTGGACCAGCATAGTAGATAGGATAGTCCATCAAGTATTGCGGTAACTCTTCACCGCGCTCGATAATCTCACGGAATTTGGCGTGGGCAATATCGCGACCAACAACAATTGTTCCATTTAGAGATAGTTGCGTTTTGGTTGGGTATTTTGATAGATCGGCCAAAACCTCTTTCATTGGACGGTTTAGGTCAATTTTAACCACTTCTGGGCGGTTGCCACCGCGTGCTCCTTTAGGCATTAGACGCTCAGGATTACTATCCATTTTCTCTAGCCAGATCCCGTCTTTGTTGATTTTAGCTTTAATGTTACGGTCTGCAGAACAGGATACTGCTAAACCAATTGGGCAAGAGGCTCCGTGACGACTAGAGCGAATGACGCGAATATCATGCGCAAAATATTTACCGCCAAACTGTGCGCCGATACCAAGCTCTTGTGCTCTCTTGAGGAGCTCTTTTTCTAATTCAAGGTCGCGGAAAGATTGGCCAAGCTCATTACCTTCAGTCGGTAGATTGTCAAGATAACCAGCTGAGCCAAGTTTAGCAGTTTTAAGACAGGTTTCAGCGCTGGTACCACCAATACAGAACGCTACATGGTATGGAGGGCAGGCTGCAGTACCTAATGATTTCATTTTAGTTACCAACCAATCAACCAATGTGTTCTTGTTGATAGTCGCTTTTGTCTCTTGGTAAAGATAACTTTTGTTGGCACTACCGCCACCCTTAACAACAAATAGGAACTTGTACTCGTTGCCTTCTATAGCCATCAGGTCAATCTGTGCGGGGAGGTTACATTTAGTATTCACTTCGTCATACATATTCAGTGGAGCATTTTGTGAATAGCGCAGATTTTCTTCGGTATAGGTTTTGTATACACCAGCAGACAGTTGTTCTGCATCATTGCAGCCTGTCCATACGTTTTGTCCCTTTTTACCTAGGACTGTAGCTGTACCAGTGTCCTGGCAAAATGGTAGTTCGAATTTAGCTGCAACGACGGCATTTTGCAACATGGCCATAGCAACGCCACGATCATTGGCAGATGATTCTGGATCTGTCAGAATTTGAGCAACTTTGTCGTTATGCGCGGGACGCAATAAAAAGTTAACTTCACGAAATGCTTGATTAGACAGAAATGCTAGCGCCTCTGGGGCTACTTTTAGTATTTCTTGACCTTCAAACTGTGCAGTGCTGACATAATCTTTGGTCAGCAGGCGATACTCCGTAGTGTCCTTGCCTAGTGGAAACGGGTCTTGATACTTGAACTCTGACATCGTTGCTCTCCTTTAAAAACAATACACAATATAGGTTTCATGGGCAGGTATAACTGCCACGGCTTGAAAAAACAATTTAGTATAGATTGAATTGTATACAGTTGTCGATACCTCTAGCGGTTTTTATTTGATCAGTTGTGAAGCGGGGATATGTAGACTGTGGAGGTTGTGCGGTCATAGCTTAGCAGAACATATAGGTGATATTACCAGCAAGATACGAATAATATCTACTAAAGTATATGGAATTATTGGTATATTTATTCCCGTGCGCCTAATTACTTAATCTACCAGTGTGTCATTTAAAAATTGATATATGTTTTTTTGTACGATCGTCTGGTTTGGAATCTAACTTGGTTTATCTGTAATATTTTCTTGTTTTCTGTCCGTGTTTCTTTTTGCCAATAAATTTCATTTTTCAGAGTTGCTAGCAATGATCAGGCTTAATGGTGTATGGTGTAAAGCCTTGTCATGGTGAATATTTTTTCATTTTTTTTTACAGAGGCCCATGTTGTGCAAAATATATTAAGAATGATTTTAACCTCGCGTGTGTACGACGCCGCTAAAGAGACTCCCTTGGAACTGGCGCGCGATTTATCTCAGAAACTGGGAAATAATATCTGGTTGAAGCGCGAGGATTTACAACCAGTATTTTCTTTTAAACTGCGCGGTGCTTATAATCGCATAGCCCAGCTAAGTGATGAAGAGCGCCAGCGTGGTGTTATTGCGGCATCTGCCGGTAATCATGCACAAGGGGTGGCGTTTTCCGCGCAAATACTTGGTCTTAGTGCGGTTATTGTTATGCCGTTAACTACTCCGGCCATAAAGGTTTCCGCTGTGCGTGGCTATGGTGCTGAGGTTGTTTTATTCGGAGATAATTATTCTGAAGCAGCAGATCACTGTGCTGGGTTAATTAAGCAGAGTGGACGAATCTTTATTCATCCATTTGATGATGACTATGTTATTGCCGGGCAGGGTACTATTGCCGATGAGATTTTGCGTCAAAGCGCAGGGCGCCTAAACGCTATTTTTGTTCCTGTCGGTGGTGGTGGTCTGATAGCTGGCATTGCCAGTTATATAAAAGCTGTCTGCCCTGATGTAAAAGTGATTGGTGTTGAACCCGAAGACAGTGCGGCCATGTCTCACTCTTTAGCTGCTGGGCATCGGGTAGCATTGGACAATGTGGGGATTTTTGCTGATGGAGTAGCAGTACGCGATGTAGGCAAAAGAACTTTTGATCTATGTCATCGCTATGTTGATGACATGGTACAGGTCAACACCGACGAAATATGCAGCGGCATTAAAAGTATATATCAGGAGACCCGCTCTATTGTCGAACCAGCTGGCGCCTTAGCCGTTGCGGGGCTGCAGAAGTATGTTCGCGATCACAACATTGTCGACCAGCATCTAGTCGCAGTCAACTCTGGGGCCAATATGAATTTCGATCGCTTACGCTTTGTCGCCGAAAGGACTCAGATTGGCGAAAAGAAAGAGGCGTTGTATGCGGTATCTATCCCAGAAGAGCCTGGGGCATTACGCCATTTTTGTAACCATTTGCTCGACGGACAAAATATCACCGAGTTTAATTACCGTCTAGCCGATAGAAGTCAAGCCTACATATTTGTCGGTCTGTCGGTACGCGACACTAAACAGCGCCATGAATTTTACCAACTCCTTCTGGATGCTGGTTACGATTGCCTAGATATGACAGATAATGACTTGGCAAAAACCCACGTTCGTTACATGGTGGGTGGACATTCACATCAGGTTACTCAAGAATATTTATACCGCTTCTGGTTTCCGGAGCGGCCAGGCGCTCTGGCACGTTTTTTAGCCGCAGTAGGTAGTGATTGGAACATATCTCTATTTCATTATCGCGCTCAGGGTGGTGATTTTGGCCGGGTGCTGGTAGGGTTAGAGTTGCCGGATGATGCGCATGAACAACTGAATGCCTTCCTCTCTACCTTGGGTTACTATTATTTCGAAGAGACTGATAATCCTGCCTATAAGAGGTTTTTACAGGGTATTTAACCCTGCCCAGTTAGTGTTGATATAGGTTGACAATGGTAGGCGCTGGTGTTACCTGAATTAGGCAGAACCATATTTTTATTAAACGGCTATCGCGATAAATTTTTCTTTAAATCCTTGCTTCAGAGGTAATAATTTTGTTCGATATTATGAAAAAAGATATTGATGCCGTATTTCAGCGTGACCCTGCGGTACGTAGCAAACTGGAAGTTGTGCTCTGTTATCCTGGCTTTCACGCGTTGCAGTTGCATCGTTTAGCGCATAAACTGTGGCAGATGAAATTCTACTTGTTGGCACGTCTACTTTCGCAGTTTAGCCGCTTTATGACGGGAATTGAAATACATCCTGGGGCCAAGATTGGTCACGGTTTTTTCATAGATCACGGCATGGGAGTGGTTATCGGAGAAACGGCAGAGATAGGAAATAACTGCACATTGTATCATGGTGTTACCTTGGGTGGTACCTCATGGGCCAAAGAGAAACGCCACCCAACCTTAGGGGACGATGTTGTTGTCGGTTCCGGCGCCAAAGTTTTAGGGCCGTTTAAGGTTGGCAGTGGTAGCAAGATTGGCTCTAATTCTGTAGTCGTAAAAGAGGTACCTGCATTAGCAACAGTCGTTGGTATACCAGGTAAAATTGTACAGAGTGAAGGTGGTAAAGTAGATAGCATACATCATCGGCCAGACTTGGAGCATGGGCATTTACCCGATCCACAAGCACAGCTTATAAATGATCTAGCTGGGCAGATTAAATCGTTGGAACAGCAACTGGATAAAATGCGTATACAACAACAGACCTTACATGATGAAGTGCAGCAGGTTCGGTTGGCAAAATAATTTAGAGAAGAAATAGCTAGCGGGGGCATCAAATTGGAACGGATATATCTAGATAACAATGCGACATCTCCAGTTGTACGAGCAGTTCTAGAGTCGCTATTACCCTATTATAAAAATCTATATGGCAATCCATCCAGTCTGCACTGGGCTGGTAGTGAAACTAAAGTCGCTCTGGACAAGGCGCGCGCGCAGGTTGCTGCATTAATTAATGCTCAACCAGATGAAATTATTTTTACCGCTGGCGGCAGCGAAAGCGATAACTTAGCCATATTTGGTAGCCTTGACGCGCTAAAGAGTAAGGGGAATCATATAATTACTACGCAGGTTGAGCATCCGGCAGTGCTGGACAGTTGTCGTTATTACGAACAGCAAGGTGGCAGTGTGACCTATCTGGGCGTAGACAAGTTAGGGCAAATAGATTTATCTGAGTTAGAAGCGGCCATAACTGACCACACAGTGCTTATCTCAATAATGTGGGCCAATAACGAAACTGGGGTGATTTTTCCAATAGCTGAAATTGCCGAGATAGCTCAGCGCCACCAGGTACGTTTTCATTGTGATGCCGTTCAGGCTTTGGGCAAGGTTCCTATAGATATGGCAACTTGCCCGGTCGACTTGCTGGCAGTTTCTGGGCATAAAATTGGAGCACCCAAGGGCATTGGCGCGTTATATATGCGCCAGGGCGTCAAATTAAACCCAATTATCCACGGTGGACATCAGGAGCATTCATTGCGTGCTGGTACCCACAATGTCGCGGGCATCGTCGCTTTCGGCACAGCTTGTCAACTGGCTCAGCAAGATTTAGCCCTCAAGGTAGATTCGTTGCGGCAATTGCGGGATCGTCTGCAGCAGGGGATGCTGGATACTCTTGATAATGTGACGATAATCGGCGATTTACAGCATCGCTTACCTAATACCCTCAATGTTGGTTTCTCCTTTGTTGAAGGGGAGGGGCTGTTGCTGTCCTTAGATATGTGCGGGATTGCCGCCTCTTCTGGCTCTGCCTGCACCTCGGGGTCAGATGCCCCATCGCACGTACTAACGGCTATGCAGGTAGATAGCCTGTTGATTCAGTCGTGTCTGCGCTTCAGTCTTGGTTACCAAAATACCGTCGAAGAAATTGATAAAACACTTGAAGTATTACCTGGTATAGTAGCGAAATTACGTGCAATGAGTCCTATGCTTATTGAGGATGTTGATATGGAGCATTGCCAATATATTGAGTGCGTTATCGACCATTGATTTGTTTAGCATTAATCGATATTTGATTAGTTGAAAAGGTGTCTGAGTTGTTTATTTCAGATGCCTTTTTCATTAAATATCCACTGCAAAAAGAGGCAATATATAGATATGAGCGCTAAACAAAAAGTTTTGGTGGCATTAAGTGGTGGTATAGACTCCGCAGTGACCGCAGCACTACTTATGGAACAGGGGTTTGA
Source organism: Desulfuromonas sp. (assembly GCA_034006225.1). GTDB lineage: Bacteria > Desulfobacterota > Desulfuromonadia > Desulfuromonadales > Desulfuromonadaceae > Desulfuromonas. The sequence continues at coordinate 7,103 of JAVETC010000040.1, forward strand.
GGTTGTTGGCGTCTACATGCAACTATTGCCTGGTAGTGCTGCTGGCAGTGCGGACGAAGGGGCTGCTTTAGTGGCGCAAGAGTTGGGCATAGAATTTTATAGTTTAGACTGCCGCGCACAGTTTGCGGACAAGGTGATAGATAATTTTTGTCACGAGTATCGGTGTGGTCGCACTCCGAATCCTTGTGTTTTATGCAACCGGTACCTAAAGTTTGGGCGTTTGCTGGATTTTGCTGATCAGCTAGGAATTGAATATTTAGCAACTGGCCATTATGCCATGGTAGATAGAACTGGCGCTTATCCAGTGTTGCGTAGAGGCAAGGATCGGCTAAAGGATCAGAGCTATTTTCTCTTCACTCTCAATGCAGAGCAACTTGGCCGCGTAATATTTCCGTTAGCTGATTTAACTAAACAAGAAGTTCAACAGATTGCGCAGATCTGGAATTTATCTGCCCGCCATCGAGGCGAGAGCCAAGATATCTGTTTTATCCCAGATAATGACTATGTCTCTTTTTTGGAGAATCAGCACTTAACTCTTGCAGGATCTGGTGCAATTGTGCACGTCAATGGTGAGCAATTGGGACAGCACCATGGCAGCTATCGCTATACCATTGGCCAACGACGTGGACTAGGAATCGCTTGGTCAGAGCCGCTGTATGTTGTCGCTATAGATGCTGTAAACAATAGAGTTTTAGTCGGGGAGCGTCACTATTTACAAACCACCACACTGCGGGTTGAAGATGTTTTATGGACGCAGCCGCAAGAAAATTTTCCGTTACGGGTAGATTGCCGTATTCGCTATCGCCACCGTGAGGCTATGGCAAGTGTAACTCTCGTAGCTGAGCACCAAGTTGAGGTGGTATTTGATCAACCGCAAACTGGGGTAACTCCTGGTCAATCTGCTGTATTTTATCAGGATGATTGTGTAATCGGTGGGGGCTGGATTAAGTGAAAAAAACCGCGTGTATAGTTACTCTTGGCTGCAAAGCAAATCAGTTCGAATCAGCGGCGATGGAGCAGCAGTTAATAAACTGTGGCTATCACCTCTGTTCTTTTGAGCAGGGTGCTGAACTGGTGGTTGTTAACACCTGTACTGTAACTGCAGCTACCGATGTTCAATCGCGCAAGCTGCTGCGCAGAGCACGGCGCTTTAATCCCGAGTGTAAAATTCTTGTCACCGGTTGCTATGCGCAGATCAATCCGCAACAGCTAATGGATTTACCTGGCGTTGATTTAGTGTTTGGCAATATGGAGAAACAGAATTTTCACAACTTGCTGATACAAGTGGGAGCGCAATCCAGTAAGGTTCAGGTTGGTGATATCTCAAAAGCGCGTACCTGTCCAGAACTAGAGATAGCCTCTTTTGCTGAGCATAGCCGTGCTTTTGTGCAGATTCAGAGTGGATGCAATGCCTTCTGTTCATACTGTATTATCCCCTTTGCCCGCGGGCGCAGTAGGTCTGTAGCTGTCGCTGCAGTTATCGATCAGATTCAAACATTGGTTAACAATGGTTATCAAGAAGTTGTACTGACTGGGATTCATATTGGTAATTATGGACGAGATCTACCGACGCCAACATCTCTAGCGCAACTTGTTCTTACCATTCTTAAGCATACAGATTTACATCGTTTACGCTTAGGTTCTATTGAGCCACTAGAATTAACTGCGGAATTGATTGCCGTTGTCGCCGCCAATAAAAGAGTTTGTCCGCACTTTCATGTGCCGCTGCAATCTGGTTCTGATGCGGTGTTACAACGCATGAATCGCCATTATACAGCTGGGCAGTTTAGTGACTGCCTCGCTTCTATTAACGAGCAACTGACTAATCCGGCCATTGGTGTAGATTTAATAACAGGGTTTCCGGCTGAATCAGATGCTGAGCATCAGGCTACGGTTGAGCTAGTAGCTAGTTTACCTATAAGCTTTATGCACGTTTTCCCCTACAGTAGAAGGGCGGGTACCGCAGCAGCTACCATGCCGGAGCAGGTTCTATCTAGCGTAGCAAAAGAGCGTGCTGCTCAGCTACGCGAAATTGGGGCCGCGAAGCAAAACCAATATATGCAGCAACATATTGGTACCCAATTAGAGGTTGTAGTTGAGAAACGCAAACATGATCATCAGTGGCGAGGCGTTAGTGCTGAATATTTACCCGTAACATTTACCAGCGAGCAAGATGTCGCCGGCGCATGCTTGGCAGTGAAGATAGTTGATATAGCGCTCAACGGATCAAGTTTACAGGGAGTGGTGCTCGCGGAATGATCCATCAGAGATTCCAAGCAAAAAAATAGCCTCGGGCTAAGGAGGAAAAGCACCGAGGCTCTAAATAAAGTAAGACGGGGTCGTTTACTTTTTGAATTACCTTCATTATGTGCATTCAGCATGCCAAGGTTTACTAGACTGTGCCGTAAGGCGCAATTTATCCAGAATTATGCCGATTTATGTTTTTTTGCCTAAATATTGAGTGGTTTTATTCATATCGATAGTGCCGGTAGAGGCTTTGATGTTTGTGTTCATGGTCAGTTGATTTTATTTTTGCTGAAAAAACTAGCAACTATAGTCTAATAGCGTTTTTTTTAGTTAAATGCCTGAATGGCCATTCTTTTATAGAAATATCTCTATTTAAAGATAAACATTTGGCTTTAGCGTTATTTTAAATGTATGGAAAATATCTCAACCGTAGTTATAAATTATGGTTTGATTGATTTGGTTTATGGTCATTAACTATAATAGTTGCAATCATAAGAGATAATTAGTGCTATTATTGCCAATATCTATGGTTATATTACTTGACAATTTTGCTTGCCGTTGCCAGTATCATATATGGATGTTAGAACGACATTCTATTGTTGCAATTAAGGAGCAGCTATGGTCAAAGAACTTATCGGCAAAAAACTAAAAAAAATGCGGTTAAAGAACGATATGACCATTGAAGGTTTGGCCAACAAGTCCCATGTGTCATCCAATATGATATCGCGTATTGAGCGCGGATTAACGACACCATCCGTTGAAATACTTATGAAGTTAGCTGGTGCCTTTGGCATGAGCATTAGTTATTTCGTAGAAGAGGCAGATAAGGGATCTACCGTAGTGTATACACCTAATGGTGCCGGTGAGCCGATATTCTTCTTTGAAGATAAACATCAGATCCTAAGTTTGACTCAAGGGTTGCGCGATCCTGGATTTAGCGTTTTTTACGATACCTTGGAAGCTGGTTGCACTAGCGGTGAAGGGGAAATGGTTCATGCCGGTGAAGAGTTTGCTATTATTTTAGACGGCTCTATGGAATTTATTATCGAAGGGACGGTCTATCCGCTTGTGCGCGGAGATTCTCTATCCTTTAAAGCCAATTTACCTCATCGATGGACGAATAATACGCATAGCAAAACCAAAGTGTTATGGGTGGTGTCTCCAGCACCTAATATTGCGCAACAACAAGCATAGAGGATAATTTTATGAAGTTACGCAAAATTATAGGAAAAAAATTAAAGACTATCCGTTTGGCTAATGATTTGACAATTCAGCAGTTGTCTACCCAGTCAGGAGTATCATCCAATATGATCTCGCGCGTTGAGCGCGGTCTTACTATCCCCTCTGTCGCAATCTTATTAAAGCTATCCAGTGTTTTTGATAAAAGTGTAGATTATTTTGTCGAGGAGGTTAGCTCAACTCATGAGGTGGTATTTACTACGGCGGGGCAGCGTAAATCTACTGTTTACGAAGACAATTCCAATATGATAACGGAATCCTTTAATGCAGGCCTACGGGATCCGCAATTTATGTCTTTTCACTGCACTATCCCCTATGGTGGCAAGAGCGGTACGGCTAATATGTATCACCCGGGTGAAGAGCTGATTTATCTATTAAATGGTTGTTTGCAGGTAGAAATAATAGATGAGAAATATATTCTGCATTCCGGCGACAGCTTGTCTTTTAAATCTCATTTACCGCACTCATGGGTTAATATCGGTGACGGTGAAGCTAATGTGATGTGGACATTATCCCCATTTACCGTTATCTAAATAATGAGCTTATTCACATCACATATTGACACTGCCGCCTAATAATGTATTTTGTTTGCAGTATGTTTTTCTAGCATGTTAATTTCATTATATAGTTTTGAGGTTTGTTGTAATTTTTTCTATTTTTGTTGTGTAATTTAATGATGCCTTGTTGGCAATAATTGAAGTCATATAGTCTATATGGCTGGAGGTTGTATGAATAAATCTGAACTTATTGAGGCTTTGTCGCTGAAGAATGATTTAACCTATAAGATGGCTGAAGAAATAGTCAATCTTATGTTTAACAATATGACCGAAGAGCTAGTCGATGGTGGCAGAATAGAGATCCGTGGTTTTGGCAGTTTCGTGGTCAAGGATTACAAATCCTATGTCGGGCGTAATCCAAAGACCGGCGAAGCCATAAAGGTTGACACTAAAAAACTGCCATTTTTTAAAGTGGGTAAGGAGCTGCGCGAGCGGGTAGATAGCGAATAACTACACGACACTCAGCAGCATATAGCACATAGAAAACCGACCACTCTCGGGGATAAAGCAGAGGATTTTATCGCCTTTATGGAGCTTGTTAGAGTGGAACAGCTCTTCGAGCATTATATAAATTGATGCCGACCCCGTATTTCCTTTGGTCTCTAGATTGGTAAACCAACGCTCGTATGGTATATGAAAACCTTTATTTGTCATACGCTCGTAAAGTGGGGTACGAAAATAGTCAGATGAGTAGTGGGGGACAAACCAGGTTACGTCCTGTGCTGCTAGTTTGCGTCGCGCTATAATAGGCAGTAGTGCTCTATCTACAGCGGTTTTGATAATCTCATCATTGAGTAGTTTTACATCCTGTTTAATCAAAAAAGCTTGCTGCTCTACTGCATCCTGTAATGAGTTAAGCTCACGCCACCCAGTTAGCAGCCCATCGTCATTCTTTATTGCTCCAGCGTACATGCATGTTTCGAGTTCGTGGGCACTGGATATTTGATCTATCCATTCAACTTTTAGAGAAATCCCTGTAGCCGCTGGTTTGGAGCTGACAAATGCCGCTCCAGCACCATCAGATAACATCCAGCGTAAAAAATCGGTGTCAAAAGATAGGGTAGGTTGCGTTTGTATCTTCTGGTAGCTTTGTGCACTGGGGTGCCCACACATGGATGGTCGCATGAAGCTGGTAGCTAATTCAGAACCAGTAGCTACTGCGTTGACGCTAGAACCTGTGGCTACCTGCATGCAGGCATTTTTAAGCGCACTCACACCGCAGATACAAATACCGCTAGTGGTAACAACCTCGCAGGGGCCACAGTTAAGCTCGCCATGTACCATAGAGGCGTGACCTGGCATAAGTTGGTCCGGAGATGAGGTGCCACAGCATAGGCACTCTATCTGTTCAAGGGTGAAATCTGCACTTGGGTGTAACTTACGTATAGCGGCAGCTGTTAACTCTGTATTGTTATGTGTCTGTTGCAGTGAATCACGATCAATAGCGTAGTAGCGTTGTCTTATTTTATTGTTACGCAGGATTATACGCCGAGTGCGGGAGGGGATATTGTCGATCAATCCCAGCATACGCTCCATCTCATCATTCTCAACTGGTTCGTTTGGGAGAAAAGATGCTAGTGCTGTAATATATGCTTCCATAGTTTACCTTCTATATCTTTGCTTGGTGATGACAGGATTGCATTAAATCGGCGTAGCGGCGATAAAAACGTTGTTCGCTCAGACGTGTAGTGCTAACAGCGTTAGTGAGAGTGTAGTAATCAAGGTTAAACTCATTAATTTTATTGCTCATTTGCCTATATAGCGCGGTGCCGGGCAATGGTGTCATGATTGTTAGCATCGGTAGATCAATTTTATGATTGAGAATATACTCTTCTAGTAAATCAAAATCGCGCTCAGAGTAATCAGGATCAACAATAAAATCCCCCACTACAGTAATGCCTAACTGGTGTAAAATGGCCAGAGCCTCGCCGTTGATGCTGGAATTACCTTGTTTATTCATCGCTGTCAAGCGCTTATCGCTGATCTCTTCACAGCCAATAACTACCGAGCGTAGACCAATCTGTTGCCACTGTTCTATGACCTCAGGGTGTTTTACGACAGTATCGGCGCGCACGTCTACGAGATAATTCTTCTGGATTCCAGCGTCCTTAATTGCTTGGCATAGCTGCCGCGCATGGTCAATAGAGCCAAAGGTATTGGCATCAACCAGACGAACAAATGGTGCGTCCGGCAGAGCTTGCAGGTCGCGGACAACATTGTTGATCGGCTGGCATATATACTTGCCACCTGCTTGTCCAGAAATAGAACAAAATGAGCAATTATATGGGCAGCCGTACGCAGTTACCACATAACCCATGTTTACCTTCAGCTTAGGTAGGAAATAGCTGTCACGATATGCTGCGGTAAGTTCATAACTGGGCACAGGCTGCGCCGCGTAGTTCTCAGTATGAAACTGGCGCGGAGTCCACGTGAGTGTTGCGCCCGGCTGAGTGCTAGCCACTCCAGGTATAGTTACTGCGGAGATTTTGTTTAGCTGATTTACTTCAATTGCCGCAACTAGGTCACTTAGTGCTTTCTGTCCCAAGCCGATGACGACATAATCTATCATGGGATGATTAAAGAAGTTGGGATCATTGCTCGCGTGAATTCCACCAACTATTGTAATGCTATTACTACTCTGCTTTACCTCTGTAGCTAGTTGAATGACTTTATTCGCTTCACAGGTCATAGCGGTAAAAGCAACTATGTCTGGTTGAAAACTCTCCATGGTGGAGGTGAAATCATTCGGAGCTGCTTTGAGGTCAAGAATGCTTACCTCATGCATAGTGAGGTGGCTGGCCAAGACTTCGAGCCCTAGTGGTTCACCCCGAAAAATTTGTTTCAGGGTATCCAGACCATAGCGTTCTTCGGGGATACTGCGACCAGAGTTTGGAGGATTTACCAGCAGAATTTTCATAAACTTTATTATTGTCAAACGGGTTCAAAGTCTTAGTAAATCAGTAGCCGAATAGATTTACCCCTTAGGTGATTGCTAAAACAGAGCTGAAACAATGTAATTGCCACCCATAACAAGCCAAGTGGTTAAAGTTTTTATGCCTTACCGCTTGGCTTGTTTTACAGGTAAATACTCAAGCTAAGCGCACTCAGAATAGCCGCACGAGTGACAAACACAGCAACCGCCTTCATGCTCAATAGGGCCACCACAGTCAGGGCAGGCACCACCGCCAGATACATATTGCTGTAGCTCTTCACCTTCGGCATGCATGTGCATCTGAATTGCTTTAGCTAAAGCGTCAGCACAGGATGTCACGCGATTAGCACCAAAGCCCGCAGGTTTATGACAAGAGATGCCCACTAACTGTTTGACAGTTTGGCGCGCTTGCACTCCACTACGCCATGCCATAGACACCAAACGGCCTAAGGCTTCGCACTGTGAGGCCGCACAGCCACCAGCTTTACCCATAGTGGTAAATACTTCAAACAGACCGTGTGAATCTTCATTTATGGTGATATACAGCGGCCCGCAACCCGTCTCCATCTGGTACGTTGCACCGTTAAGAGTGCGCGGACGATCGCGCTTACGACTATCCTTCTTGCCCTCCATGGGGACTGGAGCAGTGCTGTCTTCAGTACTTTTTTGTACCGATAGTACTTGGCAGTCACGCGAGCCATCGCGATAAATTGTTACCCCTTTACACCCACTTTGGTACGCCAGTTGATAAACATTGGCGACATCATCACGCGTAGCGCTGTTGCCGAAGTTGACGGTCTTAGATACCGCGTTATCGGTATGTTTCTGAAAAGCCGCTTGCATACGGATGTGATCCTCTGGAGTTATGTCATGGGCAGTAACAAATACCTTGCGCACATCTTCAGGGATTTGGTCAAAATCGGCAATTGACCCTTTTTCCGCAATTAACTGCATCAGTTCTGGCGAGTAAAATCCACGCTCCTTGGCAACTTTTTCAAATAGTGGGTTCACTTCAACTAAAATGTCATTATCCATAACTTGGCGTACATAAGAGACGGCAAATAATGGCTCAATACCGCTCGAGCTGTTGGCGATGATAGAAATAGTGCCGGTCGGAGCTATGGTGGTGCAGGTAGCGTTGCGAATTGCCGGTTCTTTGCGCAGATCATAGACACTGCCACTAAAATTGGAGAACTCACCACGTATCTGTGCCAGTTGGCGCGAAGCATTGTGAGCCTCATCATTGATAAACTTCATCAATTTTTCTCCAAGCTCAGCAGCCTCCTTAGCCCGATAGGAGATCCCCAGTAGGATCAACATATCTGCCCACCCCATAATCCCCAAACCGATTTTGCGGTTTGCTTTCGACATTTCAGCTATTTCGGGGATTGGATAGTTATTGGCTTCGATTACGTTATCCAAAAAATGTACGGCTAACCTGACCGTGTCGCGTAACTTGTCCCAGTCGACTTGCCCATCCTTAACCATCTTATTCAAATTGATAGAACCAAGGTTACATGATTCATATGGCAACAATGGTTGTTCACCGCAGGGGTTGGTGCTCTCTATTTCGCCGATATGCGGGGTAGGATTGTCACGGTTTAGCCGATCTAAGAAGATAATCCCCGGCTCGCCATTGCTCCAAGCAAGGTCGATTATATGGTCAAAGACTTTGGCCGCCGACATACGATTGCACACTTCGCCAGTTCTTGGGCTGATTATGTCATATTCGGCGTTATTCTTAACTGCCTCCATAAATGTTTCAGTAACGCCAACTGAAATATTGAAATTAGTCAGCACGGTCTGGTCACGTTTACACATAATAAAATCCATAATATCTGGATGATCTACGCGTAAAATACCCATATTAGCACCACGGCGCGTGCCGCCCTGTTTGATGGTTTCAGTTGCGGCATCAAACACCTTCATAAAGGAGAGTGGCCCTGATGATACTCCCTTGGTGGATAAGACAACATCGTTAGCGGGGCGAATACGGCTGAATGAGAACCCAGTCCCACCACCACTTTTATGGATCAGCGCGGTATTTTTAATGGCTTCAAAAATGCTCTCCATAGAGTCGGCAACTGGTAGCACAAAACAGGCCGAAAGTTGACCAAGTGCGCGCCCAGCATTCATCAGAGTAGGAGAGTTGGGGAGAAAATCGAGGCTGGCCATCATATTATAAAAAGATGCGGCTAATTTTTTCACATCTGCATCTTTATCAAAGTTCGTATCTGGGGCAGCAATAGCTTCGGCTACCCGTTCAAACATATTAGCTGGTGTTTCTAACGCCAGCCCCTTTTCGTCGCGCTTAAGATAGCGGCGTTCGAGAACAGTAAGAGCGTTTTTAGTCAATGGAAGAGGGCTGTTTTTAGCGTTTTTGGGCATGTTAGTTTTCCTTATTTATTGATGGCCAATATCTGTTGATACACAACATTCAGTATGAAAGGTGATTTAAAACACAATATCTCGTGGCTGTCAACGCTGTTGCACCTGTTTAATTTTTGCGAAAACCATTAATGTGCAAACTCGGTAATGTTGTCTGAATTGGAGTTGCCTAAAAATGTATACAATGGTAGTTTCTGCTAATCTTGCATCGAAAAATACATTGCTTTTACTCTGATTTGCCGCTTTTTTATGGAGATGTCATGACACTTGCTGGTAACGAACCTGCAATTTTTTACCTAGATAATGCTGCTACCTCATTTCCTAAACCAGAAGAGGTTTATGCCGCAAATAATCATGTCGCTCGCACCTATGGAGCTAATCCTGGCAGAGGCGGGCACAAATTAGCCCATGAAGCGGCCAAAATTGTTCTTCAGGCACGCCTAGCCGTCGCAGATTTTTTTGCCATTAAAGATTGTGGTCAAATAATTTTTACCGCCAACGCGACCGAAGCTATAAATATCGCCCTGTTTGGTATATTGGAAGCTGGAGACCGGGTGGTTACTACATCAATGGAGCACAATTCCGTCTCTCGCCCACTGCATGAACTGCAGTGCAGAGGGGTAAATGTAGTAAAGGTGCCTTGCGATCAGGCTGGACGAGTTGATCAACACGCATTACAGCAGGAATGTCTTGCCAAACCAACTAAGCTCGTGGTTATGACACACTGCTCCAATGTTACTGGTACCACACAACCAATTTCTGCCATAGGCAACTGGTGCCGGCAACATGGTATTCTTTTCATGGTAGATGCTGCGCAGAGTGCCGGTGTCTTGCCCATCGATGTTGAGGCTATGGCGATAGATATGCTTGCTGCTCCGGGGCACAAATCTTTGCTTGGCCCTCAGGGAACTGGTTTTTTGTACGCGAGTAAGGAGTTAAAGTTAAAGCCATTAAAATTTGGTGGCACTGGTACAATGTCCAGCAGTTTACAGCAGCCAGATCAACTACCAGATCGTTTAGAGTGTGGCACCCTAAATACTGCGGGCTTAGCCGCCTTGACTGCGGGGATAGAGTGGATTAAACAGCAGGGCGTAGATAATATTCGCACGCATGAACAGTTCTTAGTTAACCGTCTACGTGAGGGTTTATCGCTCTTACCGGCAGCAATAACCTTATATGGACCAGAGAGCGCTGAGGGCGGAGTGCTATCTTTTAGTGTCGTTGGTTTTGATCCATCAGAGATAGGTTTTATCCTCGATCAAAAATACAATATTGCTGTGCGCGTCGGTTTACACTGTGCTCCTGATGCCCATAACACTATTGGCTCTTTTCCCCAAGGAACTATTCGTGTCAGTCCGGGTATCTTTAATACCGCAAAACAGATAGACTACTTATTGCAAGCAATCAACGAAATCATCGCATAATATAAGAGCTTTAGGAACAATTAGTCTGTATATAAAACTGTGTGCAGATCCATTTTTACTTTTAACCTGTGAGGTGATATGAAAAAATTTATCCTTGATACTAATGTGCTTTTGCATGATCCACAGGCCTTTTTGAAGTTTGAAGACAACGACGTATATATTCCCATAACTGTTATTGAAGAGATTGACACTTTTAAGAAAGATCTAAATGAAATCGGACGTAATGCCCGTTTCGTATCTCGCATGCTGGATAACTTGCGTGCCAAAGGCAGTTTAACCGAAGGTGTGCCGCTGGAAAATGGTGGGAAATTAATCGTAGTTTTATACCCCCAACAGCACGCAAATAAATTACCGCCCGAACTAGATATGGGCCGTGCCGATAATCGCATTCTTGCCATTGCTGTCGGTATAAAAGATAGTTGCGAGTGTCAGGTCATCTTGGTAACCAAAGATACTAACTTGCGTATTAAGGCCAATGCCCTTGGTTTAGTTGCTCAGGATTATGAGAATGATAAAGTTTCTATTGAGGAGTTGTATACCGGAACGGCAGAACGCGTAGTTCCCGCTGCTCTGGTAGATCGTTTTTATGGCCAGGGTTTTCTTGAAGAGCCACCAGATACCACTTTACTGCCCAATCAGGGAATAACGCTTATTGATGAGACCAATCTATCGCATACTGCTTTAGCGCGCTATAACTCTGCTATGGGAAAATTATTGCCCCTGGTTAAACTTCCCAAAGAGGGGATATGGGGAATCCAAGAACGTAACCGGGAGCAGCACTTTGCCTTGGATCTGCTCCTTGATCCCGCAATTCAGATCGTAACACTAGTGGGTAAAGCTGGTACCGGTAAGACGCTATTGGCAATTGCCGCAGGTCTGCAGACAACTGCTGACGATAGTCACTACACCAGGCTACTGGTCTCTCGTCCGGTATTTCCTATGGGGCGAGATTTGGGATTTTTACCTGGGGATGTAGAAGAGAAGTTGTCCCCATGGATGCAACCAATTTTTGACAATGTTGAGCTATTACTCGGATCAATTGAGGATCGTGGCAAACATAAACGTGGGTATAAAGAGTTGGTTGACATGGGGATTATGGAGATTGAACCCTTAACCTACATTCGTGGACGTTCTATCCCAAATCAGTACATGATTGTCGATGAAGCACAGAACTTGACTCCACATGAAATTAAAACCATAGTAACGCGCGCTGGAGAGGGCACCAAAATAGTTTTGACCGGCGACCCGTATCAGATTGACAATCCCTATGTAGATGCGTCAAGTAATGGCTTGTCCTATGTAGTAGAAAAATTTAAAGGGCAGCAGATTTCTGGTCATGTTACTTTGTCAAAAGGTGAACGTTCCGGATTAGCAGAATTAGCGGCTAATTTATTGTAGAAGAGTTTTTAAACTTAAATTGGGCTAGACCTTCTCTATAACTACTTAATCAACGATTTTACTCAATGCTTATTTTAACAATTGAATCATCTTGTGATGAAACTTCGGCGGCTATCGTTCGTGATGGCCGCCATGTTTTAAGCAATATTATAGCATCGCAAGTGGACCTGCATGCCTGTTACGGTGGAGTTGTGCCCGAGTTAGCCGCGCGCCAACATTTAGAGTCCTGCCCCGTGGTCATTGATCAAGCGCTACAGGCTGCAGATGTTTCTCTACAGCAAATTGAGGGTATTGCAGTTACGGCAGGCCCGGGCCTAATTGGAGCGCTGTTAGTTGGTGTGTCTGCAGGTAAAGCTTTAGCCTTTGCAGCACGAAAGCCCTTAGTTGGTGTGCATCACATTGAGGGGCATATTCTGGCTCCATTTCTCGAAACTGTAGATAAGCCTACTGGCACCACGCCGCAGTTGCAGTTCCCCTACCTAGCTTTAGCTGTCTCAGGTGGACATACCCATCTGTATCGTGTAAATGGCATTGGTGACTATGAACTACTGGGACAGACTCTGGATGACGCTGCCGGTGAAGCCTTTGATAAGGTGGCAAAAATGGCTGGTTTAACTTATCCAGGTGGAGCTTTAATAGATAAACTCTCCCAGCGTGGTGATGCCAGTTATTTTGCTTTTCCACGCCCGATGTTAAATCGCCCCGGATTTAATTTCAGCTTCAGTGGCATCAAAACCGCAGTCTTAAATCAAATAAAAAAACTTGATCAACCCCTTGATGGTGAGTTGTTGGCTAATCTTGCCGCCTCATTTCAGGAGGCCGCGGTAGAGGTCTTAAGTGTCAAGGCATTCAAAGCAGCTCAAAAGTATCAGTTATCACAAATCGTCGTAGCGGGTGGCGTTGCCTGTAACAGTGGTTTGCGGCAACGGTTTAAGCAGTTTAGCGAAGCTGCTAACATCGATGTATTCTTTCCACCGCCAATTTTATGTGCAGATAATGCCGCTATGCTTGCTGTTGCTGGAGATTATTATCTATCAAAAGGGTTAACCTCTCCACTTGATCTTAATGCTCGCGCCAATTGGCCTCTGCCAGAGGTAGTTGGCCCACTGCAGGGTAAGGCTTAGATACTTATGTGGCGACGCTGGGGATTGATGCGGCAAGGAAAATTAATGTTGCTTCGGTTGTTGCGTTTGCGCGCTCAACCTGATGAGATTGCCAAAGGTTTTGCCATGGGTATATTTATTGGCATGACGCCCACCTTCGGTTTTCAGATGTTGCTCGCCATATTTTTCGCTTTGCTGTTACGCGAAAACAAAATTGCAGCAGCTATTGGAGTGTGGATCAGTAACCCCATTACCGCGCCATTTATTTATGCAGCCGAGTACGAAACAGGCCGCTTTATGCTGGGGATGGAGCATGTTCATCTACATATTAACTTTAGTCCTGAAACCATTACGCAATTTGGTTACGACTTATTAGTGCCTATGTGTGTGGGAAGTGTGGTTTATGGTGTCTTGTTAAGTGCTGTTGCCTATGCGGTGGTATTGCGTATGGTGCCAAGCATGAAAACATGGCGCATTACCCGCTGGCCACGCCAATTTCAAAAGAGATCTAATTGATGGAAAACTATCATCGGCCGCGTAAGCGTTTTGGCCAGAATTTTTTACACGATCAAAATGTAATTTCCGCGATTATCGCAGCGGCACAGCTTGATCACAGCGATAAGATTCTGGAGATAGGGCCAGGGCAGGGGGCATTGACAGATAAAATTCTCCCCCATGTGGCAACCTTGGACATAATAGAGATTGATCGTGATCTGGCTCAGAGCTTTGTAGCGCGGAATGACAGCAAATTAACTGTACATATTGCTGATGCCCTCCGGCTGGACTGGGGTGAAATATTACATGGCGATAACTACAAGTTAATTGCTAACTTACCCTATAATATCTCTACTCAGATCTTATTTAAGATGTTAGAACAGCGCCAGCACTTTGCGCGTATGATCTTAATGTTTCAAAAAGAGGTTGGTGACCGCTTGCGAGCACAGCCGGGAACCAAAGAATATGGTGCCTTGACAGTCATGTGTCAGCTGTGGTTCGATGTCAGCCGCGTAACCTTAGTACCACCGCAAGCATTTAGACCACCACCAAAAATAATGTCAGAAGTACTGAAATTTGACCGCTTGGCGCAGCCCAGAGTTCATGTTGATAACCCAGTATTCTTTCAGCGCGTTGTCAAAGCTGCCTTTGCCCAACGTCGCAAAACTTTGCGCAACTGTCTATGTGCCGCAGGCTTTAGTCCTGACAGTGTTGATAGTGCCGCAAAACTAACCGCAATTGATATGCATAGACGCGGCGAGACTTTATCCATTCAGGAATTTTCCCAATTAGCAGTGCAACTGTATACAACTGAAACATAACTAAATCGTAAGGAGAAACATGTGCAAGAGCCAACAATAAGTATTAACGGTAAGCCAGTAAGCCATTTTGACTTTATCAATGCCATGCAAAGTTATGCTATGGAGATGTTTCATAAAACTGTTGAGCAGTTGAGTGAAGAAGAGACTGGAAAAATCCAGGAAATCGCTACAGAAAGAATTATTGCGCGAGAATTGATCTATCAGCAAGCCCTAGCTGAGGGCGTTGTGGCATCCGATGAAGAAGTAACCAAAGAGATGACTAAGGTCATGGCAAATTTTCCTTCCCCTGAGGAGTTTTTTGCCACCCTCGAAAAAGCCGATATAGATCGCGACAGCTACTACCGCATGATCCGTCAAGACTTATCAGTCAACAAAATGACCGAAAAAAAATCATCTACGGCAGTTAAACCTACAGAAGAAGAGATGCAGGCTTTTTATGACGCTAATACAGAAAAAATGCGTAAGCCTGAACAGGTAAGAGCTAGCCATATTTTGGTGAAAATAACTGATGAAAATCGTCAAGAAGCTCAGGATAAAATTGCAGATATTCAGCAACAGGTTAAGGCTGGTGAGTTAAGCTTTGCCGCCCTAGCGCAGCAATATTCGGTATGTCCTAGTAAAGCTAAAGGTGGAGATCTCGGTTTCTTTGGCCCTGGCTCAATGGTTAAAGAGTTTGAAAAAGTTGCCTTTTCCCTAAAACCTGGTGAAATTAGCGATATTGTCGAGACTCCATTCGGTTTTCACTTGATCAATGTCACTGATCGTCAGCAGGAAGTATCCCTATCCTTTGAAGAGGTAAAACCGCAAATTCTCTCTTTTCTACAGGATCAAAATAGCGCTAAAGTTTTACAAGCATGGGTAGAGGAACTAAAGAAAAACGCTGAAATAACCTTCAATAAATAATTTTTACCCCGTAAACCATAGGTTGGGCTAGTGTGCTATGAATATTACTTGGCAACAGCTCGGGTCATGTCACTTAAAAGAGTTACGTCTGCTGGCTAAGTTAGCAGCAGACGCATCTTTACCCTTATACATCGTCGGTGGTTGCCTCCGCGATGCTCTTCTTAAACGTAGCAGTGCAGATTTCGATCTTGCAAGTGCCGGTGATCCCACAGCACTGGCAAAAGAATTTTCCCGATTAATCGGTGGCCATTGGTTCTCTTTAGATGCTCAACGTGGATATAGTAGGGTCGTTTATACGCCGGATGTTTCACCCGCAAACAGGCACCCACTGCAAGTAGACTTTGCTCCATTACGGGCGGAAACCATTGAGGCTGATCTGGCCTTACGTGATTTTTCAATTAACGCCATGGCGACTGCTCTGGTAGCGCCAATGTCTCCAGAATCACAGCTGCAACTTATCGACCCCTTAGCGGCCAGAGAAGATTTAGTCTCAGGCTGTATTCGCATGTGCAGTTCCGAAGTGCTGAATGCGGATCCGCTGAGAATCATTAAAGGGCTGCGCCACTGCGCTCAACTTGGTTTTTCTATCGAGCCCAGTACTCTCGAAGCTTTTGCTCGCTATGCTCCATTGCTGCAGCAAGTCGCAGGTGAGCGCATTCGCAACGAACTGGCTAAACTATTAGTAGCGCACCATCATTTATCCGCAATTGCCTCATTTATCCTTAGTGGTGTAGCAAGTATTCTGGGTTTTCATGGTGACGTGCATGATACTCTGCAAAAATATGCAACATTGCAGAACCAAGTAACAACCATCTTCAACGAGCCATCTATAACTAAATACGCAAAATGCGATGTTGGTGATGACTTTAATGGCCTCTCGTTGTTGCGCCTTATCTCCTTGCTACGCTGCTGTAATTTAGATGATGGCAATATCGATATCATGTTAGGTCGACTTCACTTTAATCGGCGTTTGCAGAAAATACTATCCTTCGCCGGAAAAACAGAAATTGATCAGTTTAACAATTTCTGCCGTTTAAGCTGTAGTGTGCGCGGTCAATTACTCTGGTTGCAACAGATGAGTGCGCCGTTGCCTGAGTCTTTGTTGGTATGTGCACTCTTGGCTAACATGCCAATTGATTTATCCGAAATAGGGCAATTATATACCCATAGCCTTGCCCTGCTAAAGAACAACAAAATTGTCCCTTTATTGACAAGTAAACAAATTGGCCAATATTTACCCGATCTTGTTAATAAGAGGATAGGAACTTTTTATTCAGATCTAAATCAGCAAGAAATCCTAGGCCATGTTAACAACCAACAGGATGCAATTGATTATCTTCTGAAATGGCATTAAAGCGATTGACAACAGCGGTCGTGTTTCCTTATACTCCTGCTTCATTGCGGGAATAACTCAGTGGTAGAGTGTCAGCTTCCCAAGCTGAAGGTCGCGAGTTCGAATCTCGTTTCCCGCTCCATAATAAAAAACAGGCACTTAGAATTATTTCTTTGTGCCTTTTTTTATGACCGAAGTTTTCACCCCCTTTATTTGAGGTAGAGCCCATATTTCCGGGTCTACGCCAAAGAAGGGGGATGGGTTATTATCCCACCATAAAAACTGATCAAACTACCTCTTTGTTTTAACCACACATTACTCTGACTCGCAATCGATAATTTTCAAAGTTTCTAAATCCGTAAGCTCTGCGTTGAATCAGTTTCATTTTACGATGGAAGCCTTCCACTATTCCATTGCTGCGATAGTAACGGAACATACATGCTATGGCATCGATCCAGTTAGCTAAGCTCCTTCCCAGTGTTTTTAATGGTATAAACGGGCTGGCCTTGAGCATCTTTACCTTGCTTAATAATTCGGGTCTACGCCAAAGAAGGGGGATGGGTTATTATCCCACCATAAAAACTGATCAAACTACCTCTTTGTTTTAACCACACATTACTCTGACTCGCAATCGATAATTTTCAAAGTTTCTAAATCCGTAA
>JAVETC010000041.1:0-23420 GCA_034006225.1 Desulfuromonas sp.
TCTGCCTGAAATTTGGGAAAACGGCTTCGCAGGTCGCTCTTCAGTGTTTTTATCTCGTAAAAATGGGTCAAGCTTTAATAGTGGCAGTCTTTTCCATCAAGAGACCGAGACTTTTGCAATTGGCTCAACAGTATCAGAATTTCCCTCCATTGCAGATTAACAATTACGCAGGACTTGTTGTCGGTGAGATCCGAACAGTTTTGAATATTACTCATGAACGAGCTGCTTTTATCAACTCAATTAAGCAATTAGCCGTTATCTGCTGTGTGATATTTTTTTTCACCATAATTGTGCTCTATTGGGGGACAGGGTTTTTCTTGCGCCAGGTTGAGGAGTTGCAACAGCAACTAGAACTAAAAGTTTTACACAGAACTAAAGCACTAGAAGAGGTGAACCAACAATTGGCGCGCGAAATCGAAGAGCATAAATTGTCCCAAAAAGCACTCCAAAACCTTAGCGAACAAGATATGCTTACAGGTATTGCCAATCGTAGAAAGTTTAATGATTACTATGATATAGAGTGGAACGCTGCCTGTAGAGATAAACGGGTGCTGTCGCTACTGATGATAGATATTGATTACTTCAAACCCTATAATGATAAATATGGCCACCTTGCAGGGGATGATGCTCTAGTACAGGTTGCCACAACTCTAAAACAAAGTCTGTTGCGACCACGAGACTTTGTCGCGCGTTATGGTGGGGAAGAGTTTGTCTGCCTGCTTCCAGAAACGACCATGTCTGCAGCAATCAAGTTGGCTGAGCGGTTGCGCCAGAAAATAGAAGATCTCCAGTACATACACGAATTCTCACCGGCGGCAGCTGTGGTAACCATTAGCGTAGGTATCGCTACAACTATACCCGAGTCCAGTCAGGCTAAAGAGGATCTGCTGGATCAGGCCGATAAAGCTCTGTATAAAGCAAAAAAAGATGGACGCAATCAGATCAAGGCAGCTTGATCAGCTGTGGTGAAGGATGAAACCAATCTCTTTTTTTTGATGTCGCCCCGACCGGACACGGCTCCGGATAAAAACAAAAAAAGCACTTAGCGTCGATTCGCTAAGTGCTTGATTTTTTGGTGCGCCAGGAGAGATTCGAACTCCCGGCCTTCTGATCCGTAGTCAGACGCTCTATCCAGCTGAGCTACTGGCGCAATGAGTGGTGGTTATCTCGCATTTAGGCGTTATTGTCAATAACCTTTTTGTACTTTTGTAGCAATTTAGGCAATGTTGCGTTTTAAATGGCGGAGAGGGAGGGATTCTCCTACTTCGTCACCAACGTCCTGTTGGCTCCTGCGTAGGCTCCCCTGCACTCACTGCCGTGGACTTCCTGTCCACTGTTCTGACATTAAGTCAGCGTTCGCTGCGCATCGAATCCAGCGAACATTGTAGCTTTATTAAATGGCGGAGAGGGAGGGATTCGAACCCTCGGTACAGGTTTCCCCGTACACTCGCTTAGCAGGCGAGCGCCTTCAGCCGACTCGGCCACCTCTCCGCAATAAAATTTTACGCGATGCTTAATCTACGAATTAAACAGCGCTATTCTGACATTAAGTCAGCGTTCACTACACTTTAAATATAATTAAAAGCATAGTTTATATAAATGGCGGAGGAGGTAGGATTTGAACCCACGGTACTTTCGTACAACGGTTTTCAAGACCGCCGCCTTAAGCCACTCGGCCACTCCTCCGCAACAATGATCTATCTTTTGGTGATGCGTTCTAAACCACCCATGTAGGGTTGCAACACCTTGGGAACTATTACGCTCCCATCTTCTTGCTGATAATTTTCCAGTACTGCCAGCAGCGTCCGTCCAACCGCTAGGCCCGAGCCGTTCAGCGTGTGAACAAATTCTGTTTTGGCACCTTCGCTGGGACGATAGCGTATCGCTGCTCGTCGTGCCTGAAAGTCACCAAAATTCGAACAGGATGAGATCTCACGATATACCGACTGGCCTGGCAACCATACTTCGATATCGAAGGTACGTGCTGCCGAAAAACCGATATCTGCTGTACAGAGATCAACAACTCTATAGGGCAGTTCTAAAAGCTGCAGAACTTTCTCTGCGTTAGCTAGTAGCTTGGCCAACTCCTGTTCTGAATCCTGCGGAGCGACGAATTTAACCAGTTCAACTTTGTTGAATTGATGTTGGCGTATCAGTCCGCGTGTATCACGCCCATGTGATCCAGCCTCTTTGCGAAAACATGGAGTGTGGGCGGTATAACATAATGGAAGCTGTTCTGCACCTAAAATCTCATCACGATGAATATTAGTTACTGGAACCTCTGCCGTAGGAATCAGAAAATAATCTGGTCCTTCAACGTGAAACAGGTCATCTTCAAACTTGGGTAGTTGCCCCGTCCCCGTCATGGAATCTCTGTTTACCATAAAGGGCGGAAGCATTTCAACATATTTGTGTTGCTCGGTGTGCAGATCGAGCATGAAGTTTATCAATGCTCTTTCTAAGCGCGCGCCAGCCCCTTTATACAGAGTAAAACGGGCTCCTGTTAACTTGCCACCACGTTCAAAATCGAGAATATCCAGTCTTTCGCCGATATCCCAGTGCGCTTGCGGGGTGAAGGTAAATTCTCTAATTGTACCCCACTTGCGAATTTCGACGTTGTCGTCTTCGCTAGCCCCGATGGGACAATCTCGTTGGGGTAGGTTAGGTATGGTCAGCAAAATGCTCTGCAGAGCCTCAGTGGTGATGCGCAACTGTTCGTCCAGATCTTTTATTTGTGCCGCTACCTCTTTCATGCGCACGATCTCATCTTTTACTTGGCTCTTGTCTTTGGTTTTTCCGATGAGGGCAGAAACACGATTTTTCTCTGCTTTGAGTGTGTCGGCACTGATGAGTAGTTCGCGGCGGCGTTGATCTAATTTGGCAAACTCATCCAAATTGATTGCTGAACCGCGCGTCGCTAGGCGTTGCTGAGCTTCTTCTAAATTATCGCGCAAAAACTTTATATCCAGCATGTTGTGCTCCCATCGTATATTAAACAGTGATATTGGTTATATAGTGACCATTTTGACAAAAAACCGACTGTTTTCGTAACATTTATGAACTAGTGCGTCAACTCGATTTGCCGCCTATTCCGAAATTTTACTCACTCTTACCATTAACCCACCAATCACTTTTGTTGTCAAACCACCAACGACTTGAATCTGTGACCCAGATTGTTGCGGCCAACTCACGGGCTAAATCTGTTTGGAGACGCTGCAGGGCAAAAGAGTACCAGTGTTGCGCATATTGATTGCCCAGATCTTTATACTCTTTTAACGCTAAAATCATCTCTAATTGGTCAGCATCATGAGCTAATTGTGCCTCGAGGCTCTCTTTTGCGTCAAATTTTGTCAAAGTATCTTGATATTCCGCCCCGAACGGTAAGGTGGCGGCTAAATCACTTATAGCTTTTTTTTCGTCGGCCTGAACGTACTTTTTATTTACGTAGTTTAGGTCGCCGGTGCGCGCTTCGGGAATATCGTGAAACAGGCACATGGTTACCACCTGGTTGCAATCGGCGCCGTCAGTCATTTTTGCTAAAGTGTAGCCGATCATCGCGGTGCGGAATGAGTGCTCGGCAACTGATTCTGATCCCGAGCCTAAAAATTGAAAGCCGCTGCGCGGAGTTTTTTTTAGCATTCCCACTTCAAAAAAGAAATTTGCTATATTTTTCATCAATTACTGCTTTCTGTTGAGATACGCTGAGTTTTGCCGCATAATTAAAAAATGCTATTGAGGCGGTGTCGGTGTATGCTAGATTACCCACGATGAAATAGTTGTTTACTACCTATCTGTTTTTATTGCCGATCACAAGATATATCATAGGATTTGTCTGATGCAAAAATTAAACGGTACACTGGATGTTACCTCCTTAGCTGAGATCCTGCGCCTGTGTTCAGTACAGCAAAAAACTGGAGCTCTTAATCTGGTACGCGCTGGGATAAAAAAACGCTCTATTTTCATAATGGCGTGTTGATCTATATCACTTCAAACAAAGCTGGCGAACGCGTCGGCGAATATCTTATTCAGCGTGGTGATTTAACGCGGACATGGGCAGGGTTTTTACTCAAAGATAGTAAACGTAACGGTATTGCGTTCACGACCAGTCTGCTGAAAAAAAATATTTTCAATAAAACTAAGCTAGAAGATGCGCTCTCCGATTTGGCCAACACGGCATTGGCCGATGTGCTCTCGTGGACAAACGGCACCTTTGAATTTAGCGATAAATTGCCGCAGCAGGCTTTAGATGGGCCTATCCGTATCAGCGAAGTTCAGGCTATGCAGCAACTGTTGCAGGGTAATGATAGCCAGAGTGCGGTGGATAAAACCGGAGAATTGTTGCGTAATATCGCCCAAAAGATTTCCAGCGATAATTTCTCATTGCCGCTGTTGCCTAACATTATGCTTAAGCTGGAAGCCTGTTGGGAAGATAATACTGTAGATGGGCAAATCCTGAAAATTGTGCGTTCAGATCAGGTGTTGAGTGCTTTTCTGCTGCGTGTGGTTAATGCCGCGGTAGATAGCAAGAAACATGCAAGTACAATCAAACAGGCGCTGGAGCTCTATTCTGTAGATCATCTCATCGGTGTTGTCCATGCGCAACTTGCCTGCGCTCAACCGCCGAAGCACAAAGATACCGTGTCACAGATGTCTCAACATGCGTTGCGCTGTGCCTGCCTTGCGGAACAGATTGCCGCGCAACTCGGCGAGGACATGGAGATGGCATTTATCTGTGGCCTGTTTCATAACATTGGCAAGGTACTTTTGCTGCAACTGCTGGTGGATGAGAACATGCCGGACGAGCAACTACCGCAGTTGGTTACTAAGTATAGTCAAAATACTGGAGCTCTGTTGTCTCGGCGTTGGAACCTTGGCCCTGTTGTGCATGATTGTATTAAGTTTTATGCCCAGCCGCAATTGGCACGGGAACATCAAAATATGGTGGAAATTATCTATTTGAGCCACATGTTGTTACTCAAACCCAATGAAGCAGAAAATGCGGTGCAAAATTGTACCCATGTGCGGGAGGAGCTGCTGAACATCGCCGATCTAAACAGCAATCTAGCTTTAATCGATGAGGTTGTAGCCGCTATCTACTGACCCGTGTCGATAAATATCCTCTGTTTAAGCAATCGTTGCCAATATCTCCGTACCTAACACTCGCTGTTGCCAACTCTTAATTCCGCTAATGTGCGCCAATTGTTCGGCATTTTTGGGCGTGTGACGCGCGATACTCTCTAAGATTGCGTTGTTGATAAGTATCCCCGCATCTAGCTCAAGTTTGCTCGCTTTTGCCTGACGCCATCTCTTTAATTTGTTCAGACGATTATCTACAGCGGCATCACGTTTAAGGCGCTCAGTGCGCGGGAAACTGGGAAGCTCACTGGCGTCGATCTGCAGGGCTGGTTGCAGGGCGTTTAAACAGGCTCTACCATAACGTTCAATCAGGCGTGGGGCAAAATCGTCCACTTGGTTAAGCTCATCTAAACTGCTAGGACAGATGTGCGCTAAAGATAACAGCGTCTTATTACCCAACACCTTATATGGTGGACAATTGCGCCGCTGCGCTTCGCCGTCGCGCCAACTTAGCAGTGCTTCCAGTACTGCCAGGCCGCGCGGAGTCAATGCTCCAGCTCCTTTGAAATAGAGAAATGCTGGCCCCTGTTTTACCTGAAAGCGCGCCGCTTCTAGCAGCTCAAACTCCTCTTGTGCCCACCATAAACGATCTTTTTCCTGTAGCTCTTTTTCGAGAATCAGTGCCAGTTGGTGTAGATAACGCGTATCTTCGGCGGCGTATTCACACATGGGCAGCGGTAGCGGTCTTTTAGACCAATCAGCCCGTTGATATTTTTTATCCAGAGTTATGGAAAAATATTTATTCAGCACATCGGCAAGGCCAACACGCTCGGTGCCAAGCAGTTGACTGGCGATCATGGTGTCAAACAGTCCGCGAATTTCAATATTACAGTCGCGGTACAGACAGCGCACATCGTAATCGGCAGCGTGAAATATTTTGCGTATTTTCGGATCTGCCAATACCGGCAATAGCGGCGCTAAATCAGCACCAGCTAAGGGGTCGAGCAGCACTGTGTGCTCAGTGTTGCTGTGGTAGGTAAATTGGATCAGGCACACTTTTTCCTGAAAAGAGTGCATGGAATCCGCTTCCATATCTACCGCAAAAACACTTAATTGGCGCAGATCTTGGGCCAACTGCGCAACTTCGCGCGAGGTGGTTAAAATAGGAATTGTTGTCTCTGGTTGTGCTTGGGTCATATCTAATTTGTTCATAAGTTGTGTCTTAGCACCTCTAGTGTCTGTTCCATCTGTTGGCGCGTGCCTATGGAGATGCGTACCCCATGCTTGAGAAGCGGATCGCTGAAATGGCGCACTAAAATTTTGTGCTCTTTCAGGGTGTCGTAAACACGCTGGCCATCGCCATCGGCAGGGCTGGCAAAAACAAAATTGGCCTGTGACTGAATGACGCTAAAACCCAAGTCACGCAGTTGCGCGATGAACCACTCGCGGGTGGCACAGATCTCGCTAACTCGTTGTTTCAGGTAACCCTGATCTCGCAGCGCCGCTTCGGCGGCAACTAATGCCAAACGGTCGAGATGGTAGTGGTCGCGAATTTTATCCAAGGCGGCAACTATTTGTGGATGGGCAACCGCCAGCCCCAGACGCATACCAGCTAGCGCATAACTCTTAGAAAAAGTGCGGGTTACTACTAGGTTGGGGTGCTGTTTGACTAGGGGCAGTGCTGTTTCGCTGGCAAAATCTGCATAGGCTTCATCGACTACTAATATGCCGTCGCAGCGGTTGGCGATGTCGCTTATTTCGCTATGACTAAAGGTTATGCCCAAGGGGGCATTAGGATTGGTGAGGAAAAAAAGTTTCCCAGTATAGCGTGGGGGAAAATCGGCAATTTTAAAGTCGGGGGTTAGCTCAAAGTTGCGCACCTTAGCACCTTGAATATCAATTAAGGTGCCGTAGTAGGAGTAGGATGGCTGTATAAACGCCACTTCATCACCTTCATTAGCACAGGCGCGAATAAGATTATTGAGCAGTTCATCCGAGCCATTAGCCATAATCAGCCAGTCGGCATCAAAACCGTAGAGTTCAGCGGCAGCTTGGCGGGCACGGCGGCTGGCGGCATCGGGATATTGGCGCAAAGAATCCCCGTGCTCTCCTAGTTCGGCACGAATTGCTGCAGCAACTTTAGGCGATGGTGGATATGGGTTTTCGTTGGTGTTGAGTTTTATCCACTGCTCGGGATTTTCGGGCTGAAAACCGGGAACATATCCGGCCATTTCGGCAATGTTTTTACGTAATTGGATCATCTTTATGACTTCCACGCTGGAGTGTTGATTTAATAAGTCTCTAAAACCTGGTAACCTGTTGTCCGGCGCACCGGAGTAAAGCCAACTGCGCGCGCTAATTCGATAAGTTGCTGCTGCGTCATACGGAAGGCTACTCCCGTGGCGGCAACAACATTCTCCTCCAGCATCGTTCCACCGAGATCATTAGCGCCAAAACGCAGGGCCACCTGAGCCATTTTGTCCCCTTGGGTAACCCAACTAGCCTGGATGTTGTCGATATTATCCAGCACCAGCCGTGATAGAGCGACAACGCGCAAGTAGTCGCAGCCTGTAGCTGTAGTGCCGCCGAGCTCGGTGTTGTTGGGTTGGAATGACCAGCTGATAAATGCGGTAAACCCACCCGCTTTGTTGTGGCTGTTCTGCTGCATCTCTCGTACACGAAACATGTGCTCCACCAGTTGCTCAGGTGTCTCGCCGCAGCCAAACATCAGGGTGGCCGTGGTGTTCATGCCGAGGTCATGCGCCTGCTCCATAACATCTGCCCACTGGCGCCAGCCAATTTTGTTGGGTGAGATGTGCTGGCGTACTTCGTCTACCAATACTTCGGCGCCACCACCGGGGATAGACTTTAACCCCGCGGCCTGTAGGCGCGTTAAGCACTCTTTGACGCTTAATTTTGATAGTTGCGCAATCTGGATGATCTCCGCCGGCGACAGTGAATGGATCTGTACCCTAGGGAAACACTGACTTAACTGCTGGAATAACTCTTCAAACCACTCAATCGTCAAGCTCGGATGTACGCCACCCTGCATCAGGAGTTGGGTGCCGCCATGGTCGACGAGCTCTTGCACTTTGGCAAATATTTCGTCGTAACTAAGCAGGTAGGCTTTGGCATCATTTTCATCGCAATAAAAGGCGCAGAAGCGACATTTGCAGCAACAGACATTGCTGTAGTTGACATTGCGATCAACTACAAAACTAACTTGGCCATTGGGGTGGCGGCGCTTACGCTGCTCGTCGGCTAGCTGTCCCAGCGTGAGTAGATCGGTCTGGGTCAATAAATATAGTGCCTCTTCGCGGTTTAAGCACTGAACGCTGCTCAGTTTATCTTTAATCGTTTGCAATGTCATCGTAGACTCGTATGTGCTGATAGAGAGTGTCGCGTTCCACTGGTATTTTACCGGCATTGCGAATCTGGCGGATGATCTCCTGTTTTTCCAGTTGTTGTGGAGAGTCGGCACCGGCATCGTGTCCGATTTTCTCTTCGACTACGGTGCCATCGAGATCGTTAACACCAAAGCAGAGCGCCACCTGCGCAATCTTGAGGCCGAGCATAATCCAATAGGCTTTGATGTGTTGAAAATTATCCAGATAGATGCGGCTTATCGCTAAGGTTTTCAGACTGTCTATGCCACCTGGCCCCTTGGCGTTGGGGATGCGGGTGTTGTCTGGCTGAAATGCCAGAGGAATAAAAGATTGAAAACCACCAGTTTTATCCTGCAGAGCACGTAGCTTAGCCATGTGATCAACGCGATCAGCGTAGCTTTCGACATGTCCAAACAGCATGGTAGCGTTGCTCTTTAATCCACCAGTGTGAATTTTTTCTGTCACCTCCAGCCAACGTTCTCCGGATATCTTTTCTGGACATATTTGATTGCGCACCTGCGCGCATAGAATCTCGGCGCCGCCACCAGGGGTGGAGTCGAGGCCTAGGCGTTTAAGCTCGGAGATGACCTCTTCTACTGGCAGCTGGGAGATCTTCGCAAAGTAGTCGATCTCCACTGCGGTAAAGGCCTTAATCTTCATGTGGGGATTATTGGCTTTGATGGTTGCCATCATGCGCAGATAGAATTCAAAAGGCAGTTCTGGATGCAGGCCGCCAACCATGTGCAACTCGGTGGCTCCGGCGGCATTGGCTTCAGCTGCTTTTTCCAGAATCTGGCTAAGATTGTAGGTGTAACCACCTGACTCACCAGGCTCCTTGCTAAAGGCGCAAAAGCGACACTGATTGACGCAGACATTGGTGTAGTTAATATGCCGATTGACGTTGAATAGCACCCTGTCACCATTTTTGCGCTGGTTAACACTGGACGCTAACTGGCCGATGCCGAACAGGTCGTCTGATTCAAATAGTTGTAGCGCCTCAGCGTCGCTGATACGTTCATTGTTATCAATTTTCGCCCGTACCCGGGCAATTATATCACTCATGGGTTTCTCCCCAGCGTAGAAATAGCCTGTGGGGCAAGCCAAGGCTGTCGCAGATTTTTCCGACGACAAAATTGATCAGCTCCTCCACTGTTTGCGGCTGGCTGTAAAACGCCGGCATTGCCGGCAGAATAATGGCTCCAGTCTGTGACAGCGTCAGCAGGTTCTGAAGATGAATACTGTTAAACGGAGTTTCTCGCGGTACAATTATCAACTTTTTGCGCTCTTTTAACATCACATCAGCAACTCGCTCGATGAGGTTGCTGCTGAGTCCGGTAGCGACACGGGCGACGGTTCCCATGGAGCTGGGGACGATCACCATGGCATCAGCTGCAGCTGAGCCACTAGCAATGGGCGCGGTAAACTGCTGCTCACCATAGCAGCTTAACTGCTCGGCAGACGCCGCAAAGAACTCCTGCGCCTGCTGCTGAAACATATTGTTGTCTGTTGCCCACTCTAGCTGCTGTTCCAGTGCCGATACTTGGCGCGCGGCGTTGGACATCAGCAGCGCTACGCGCTGGCCATCCTGTAATAGTTGCCGCACTAGCGTGGTGCCATACACTGTCCCCGAGGCTCCAGTAATGGCGACGACAATATGCATTGGGTGCGGAGTCGCTATGTTGGGCTGCATGGCTATCATAGAATAATGACATCCAGCAGGACAAAAATAAACAAAGTGACACTTATGTAGCCGTTCATGGTGAAAAAGGCTGCGTCCATTTTACTTAAATCCCCAGGTTTTACTAAGGTATGCTCATAAAACAGCATTGCCGCTACTGTGGCTATGCCTAGCAGATATATCCAGCCCAAATTGCTGCCCGATGTAGCTAATAGCAACATAATAATCATGCCGATATGAAACAGGCGCACTAGGTAAAATGATGCCTCCTCGCCCAACTTAGCTGGAATCGAGTGCAGACCATGATCACGGTCGAAGTCGAGATCTTGCAGGGCGTAGAGGATGTCGAAACCGGCGACCCACAGCAACACCGCTAAGCCTATCAAGACAATGGAGACACTGATATCACCGCGGATAGCGATCCATGCACCAACCGGTGCCGCGCCGAGGCACAGTCCTAGTACTAGGTGGGCATAGAGGGTGAAGCGTTTGGCGAAGGAGTAGAGGGCGAGGAAAAACACCGCTACTGGCGATAGGTAAAAGCACAGTGGGTTAAGTTTATAGGCGGAGAACACTAGCACCGCAAAGGAGATGATGACGAAT
Organism: Desulfuromonas sp.; assembly: GCA_034006225.1. GTDB lineage: Bacteria > Desulfobacterota > Desulfuromonadia > Desulfuromonadales > Desulfuromonadaceae > Desulfuromonas. The sequence continues at coordinate 10,744 of JAVETC010000041.1, forward strand.
AGCCAGGCTTCCCAGTGTGCCACAACTCCAGCGGGGATATGGCGTTCAGCCGTGCGCGGATTTAGTGCGTCAATGCTTGCATCGAGAATACGATTTAGTCCCATAGCGCCAGAGCGAGCGCCGACCATGGCCAGACAGATCCAGAAAAATTGTGCAAAAGATGGTGCCTGCTGAGCGGTGTGCGCTGCAACGACCAGCCCAATTAGCGCAAAAGGAAAAGCGAAAACGGTGTGCGAAAATTTAATCATTTCCAGCAGAGATTTTATTTTAGTCAATATGGTTGCCATGAAACGACATCCTTTCGCTACTATCCATAGCACGCGGTGCAGCGAACCTATGGAGCTTTAATGCAGTTATTTAGTAAATCTGGTTCAAAAATATTTAAGCTGCCCTAGGGCAAAATTGCCCCACTTTACACCTGCGTCCAAGCACGAATCAAGGTTTTTGCCACTTTGGCGTAAAAGTGAGCAGCTGCCAAGCTAGGTAACCTCTTCCTCTGGTTGCATCTCCGCATAGGTAAATCGTTAAAAAATGGTTACAAAATAGAGAGAATGCGTAGGAAAAATATTTATTTTAAATAATACGATGTTATATTTATGTGAAATTCAGTGGAGGGAATATGAAATATACGCTTTACCTCACCGCAACTCTAACCGCTTTTTGGCTGCTTTTATCCGGCTACAATACCCCATTTATCCTCTCCTGCGGAGCCTGTTCGATTGCGGTGACGGTGTTTGTCGCTCAGCGTATGCGCGTTATTGATGCTGAAGCTCAGCCCGTCCAGTTGCCTGTGCGCACTGTTATCTATTTTGTGTGGCTAGTCAAAGAGATTGCTCTGGCCAATTTCGCAGTATGTCGGCGTATCTGGTCGCGTCATGTAGATATCAGCCCAACCATGATATGCGTTAAGTCCAGTCAGAAAACTCCATTTGGTATTATGATGTATGCCAACTCCATTACTGTTACTCCAGGTACGGTATGTGTAAATGTAGATGGTAATAACCTAGAGGTGCACGCGCTAACTTGGAGTGCAGCTGAGGATCTACTCAGCGGTGAGATGGATCGCCGCATCAGCCAGTTGGGGGTTTAGTAATCTATGTATGCAGCAGCTGCGTTAGCTATTTTGGTGGTAATGGCCTTGACCTTAGTGCGGGCGTTAGTGGGGCCTACTGCCTTTGATCGCCTATTGGCGGTCAACATGTTTGGTACCAAGACCGTTTTGCTTATAGCTGTGGTTGGTTTTATGACCGACCGACCCGATTTTCTGGATATTGCCATAGTTTATGCTCTGGTTAATTTTTTAAGCACTTTGGCGGTGCTGCGCTTTTTTGAGCGTCAGCTCCACGAAGGTAGTGCCCCGCCGGAGGAGGAATAATTTGCTGATGGATTTCGATCTTCTGGACATATTGACAGCGCTGTTTTTGACTGTTGGCTGTTTTCTGGGCATTAGCGGTGGCGTTGGCCTGTATCGACTGCCAGACTTTTTTAGTCGGCAGCACGCAACTGGGGTGACGGACTCAGCCTGCTCTTTTTTGATCCTTTTTGCCCTGATACTGCAGTCTGGTTTTACCCTAGTGAGCGTCAAGTTGTGCTTTATCTTCTTCTTTTTGGTAATAACCAGCACCACCGCTACTCACGCCTTGGCGAAATCGGCGCTACACAAGGGGATTACCCCAATCTTGGGGCGAGAGGATAAACGCTGATGGAAGCTGCTGTTGATATCGTTCTGCTGTCACTTTTATGCGTGACGGTAATAGTCATTGTCTATATCCGTAAGCTTTTTTGCGCCATCATGCTGTTGGGCATTTTTAGCCTCATATCTGCGTCCCTGTTCATTACCATGGATGCGGTAGATGTGGCTTTTACCGAGGCCGCTGTTGGCACCGGTATCTCCTCTATTTTGCTGCTCAGCGCGTTGTCGCTAACTCATACCCGGGAGCGTCGCCCTGCCCACCAGCCCTATGTCGCGCTAATGGTGGTGGCAGTTACCGGCGCGGTTCTGGTGTACGGCACTATGGATCTCCCTGCGTTCGGCGACCCAGATTCGGCTATTCATCGGCACATGGCAGTGCGTTTTATTGTCGATTCTCCCCAAGAGGTTGGCCCGCCCAATGTGGTCACCTCGGTGCTGGCTAGCTATCGCGGTTACGATACTCTGGGCGAGACGACGGTTATCTTTACCGCCGGCATTGCGCTGGTGGCGCTGTTGGGTTTTAACCGCCGCAAGGAGTTTAAGGTGCGTTTAAGCGGCGCACAGATTACCTCTGTTCCAGAGGTGCCGTTGTCGTCAGCGCCCAAGGTTCCCAATGCCGACTATCTGGTGTTGCGCATCGTAGGTAAGATGTTTATTCCGTTAATTATGTTGTTTGCCCTGTATGTGCAATTTCATGGTGATTACGGCCCCGGTGGTGGTTTTCAGGCTGGGGTGATATTTGCCAGTGCCATCATGCTCTATGCCATGATCTTCAATGTGGAGACGGCTATGCGCGTGGTTACTCCCACTGCGCTGCGCCTGTTGGCGGTATTGGGTCTGCTGCTGTACGGCGGGGTCGGGGTACTGTGCATGCTTCTCGGAGGAAATTTCCTCGACTACAATGTGCTGGCGCATGCGCCACTGCACGGCCAACATCTGGGTATTTTTCTTATCGAGCTCGGGGTGGGAATCACGGTATTTGCCATCATGGTGACTATGTTTTATGCCTTGGGTAATCGTAGCGGAAGGTCGGTATGAACTGGGTAGGACACTACAACTACTGGGTGGCTATTTTTTTGATGATGTCGGGATTCTACGTGGTTATCACGCGTGGCAATCTGATCAAGAAGTTGATCGGCCTGAATGTCTTTTCCACCTCAGTTTTTCTCCTGTATATCTCCATGGGCAAGATTAACGGTGGCACTGCGCCCATCTATAGCGAACATACTCTGCCAGGACAGCTGTTCTCCAATCCGGTGCCTCATGTGTTGATTCTTACCGCTATTGTTGTCGGCGTGGCCACTACCGCAGTGGGGTTAGCGTTGACGGTGCGCATCAATGAACGCTACGGCACCATTGAGGAAGATGAAATTCGCGCTAAGGATGATTCCCTATGAACCATCTCCCCATTCTACAGGTTATAATTCCACTTCTGGCCGCACCGCTATGCATCATATTTGCTAGTCGCCGCCTGGCGTGGCTGATTACTTTGGCAGCAACTTGGGCTAGCTTTGCAGTTAGTTTGTTGATCGCTCAGCAGGTGGTTACCGTTGGCGCACTGAGTTATGATATCGGTGGCTGGCCAGCTCCATGGGGGATCACTTACTATATCGACTACCTCAACGCTTTTGTGTTGTTCATTGTCTCAGGCATGAGCGCTCTGGTTCTGCCCTACGCCTTCAAGAGCGTGCAGCAGGAGATTGATGCCGCATCGCAGCCATATTTTTATAGTCTGTTGCTGGTATGTCTGGCGGGGTTGTTGGGGATAACGGTCACCGGCGATGCCTTCAATATGTACGTTTTTCTCGAGTTATCATCCTTATCCTCTTACGCTCTGATCGGTATGGGGTCGCGCCGCCGCGCTCTGACAGCGGCCTATCAATATCTGGTGATGGGCACCATCGGGGCCACTTTTATTCTCATCGGTATCGGCTTGCTGTATAGTCTGACCGGTAGCTTGAACATTCAAGATATCTCCTACCAGTTACATGCCAATCAGATTATCGGTAGCAGTAACCGGACACTATTGACCGCATTTGCCTTCATCACCGTCGGCCTGAGCCTTAAACTGGCGCTGTTTCCCCTGCATCTGTGGCTACCCAACGCCTACTCCTATGCCCCCTCGGTGGTAACCATCTTTTTAGCCTCTACCGCCACCAAAGTAGCCATCTATATGTTGCTGCGTTTCTGTTACAGCGTGGTTGGCAGCGGCTCTATTTTTCAGGTGTCGCTGGGGAAGATTTTTTTACTTCCATCGCTGGCCGCGATAATTATCGCCTCCGTGGTGGCAATTTTTCAGTACGACATCAAGCGTATGCTGGCGTACTCAAGTGTAGCGCAAATCGGCTATATGACTTTGGGTTTGAGCTTGTCGAATCTCGGAGGTCTGAGCGCAGGCATTCTGCACATGTTTAATCATGCCCTGATGAAAGGGTTGCTGTTCATGACCATGGGGGCGGTGAGTTATCGCGTCGGGTCGGTATATCTCACCGATTTTCGTGGGTTAGGTCGGCGCATGCCCTTTACCATGGCGGCGTTTGTCATCGGTGGTTTGAGCCTGATGGGGGTGCCGAGCACCGCCGGTTTTGTCAGTAAATGGATGCTGGTGCAGGCGGCAATGGAACGCGGCTGGTGGGACGTGATTGTCCTGATCCTGATCGGTTCGCTGCTGGCGGTCATATATGTGTGGCGGGTGGTTGAAACCGCCTATTTTAATCCTCTGCTGGAGTTGGAAGAGGAGGAGGTGGGGGAAGCACCGCTATCGCTGCTCGTGCCTATGTGGCTGATGGTTATCGCGAATATCTATTTTGGTATCGATAGCTCTATCCCGGTCAATTTTGCTCAGCGCGCCGCCGCCTTATTGTTAGGGGGAATGTGATGTCGACTACGGTGTTACTAGAGTTATGCATTCTGATCCCGGCCTGCGGAGCTCTATTTATCGCCGCCAGCTCGCGGTTTCCCAACCTGCGCGAAGGGGTGACTATTACTACGGCGCTGGGACTGTTCTGTGTAGTTGCTGCGCTGCATCTTCGTCCCGATGCGTTGCATCTCGCCCCAATTGTTGTCGCTCAACCACTGCCCGGTTTGCCGTTTATCCTGGCACTGGAGCCGCTGGGCTTACTCTTCGCCAGCATCGCCAGCCTGCTATGGCTGATCACCTCGCTGTACACTATCGGCTACATGCGCGGCAATAATGAGTCCCATCAAACGCGCCTGTATATCTGTTTTGCCATCGCTCTGGCGAGTACCATGGGGATAGCTTTGGCGGGCAATCTGATCACTCTGTTTGTCTTTTACGAATTGTTAACGCTATCGACCTATCCGCTGGTAGCTCACAAACAGGATCACGATGCTATTAGTGGCGGGCGGGTCTATCTGGGCATCCTCATCAGCACCTCGGTGGGCTTGTTGTTGCCAGCAATCATCTGGGTGTGGCATTTGACTGGCTCCACCACTTTTACAGCGGGAGGCTTGCTGGCCAAGGATCTCTCTCCTGTGTTGGTAACTGTTCTGTTGCTGATGTTCGCCTACGGTATCGGTAAGGCGGCCTTGATGCCGATTCATCGCTGGCTACCCGAAGCGATGGTGGCACCGACGCCGGTAAGTGCTCTGCTCCATGCCGTGGCTGTGGTCAAAGCTGGGGTGTTCTGCATGGTAAAAGTGGTGCTGTATATTTTTGGTGCCGACCTGTTGTTGAATACCGGTAGTAATATGGTGTTGATATATATTGCTGGTTTTACCATCGTTACCGCTTCGATAATCGCCCTGCGTCAGGATAATCTTAAGCGCCGCTTGGCCTATTCCACTATCAGTCAGTTATCCTATATCACGCTGGCGGTAGCTATGCTTACTCCGCAGTCTATTACCGGTGCGGCCTTTCACATCGCCTCACACGCTTTTGGTAAGATCACCCTGTTTTTTGCCGCTGGAGCTATCTATACCGCTGCGCACAAAACGCGGGTAAGTGAACTCAACGGCATCGGGCGGCGTATGCCGCTGACTATGCTGGCCTTCACTGTTGCTTCGCTGTCTATGATTGGTCTACCACCGGCGGCGGGGTTTATCTCCAAGTGGAACATTTTTCAGGGTGCTATGAGTAGCGATAATCTGCTGATTGTGGCGGTGTTCATGTGCAGCACTCTGCTCAATACCAGTTACCTGTTACCCATTGTCTATGCCGCATTTTTCAAAAAAGAGGTGCAACACTTACACCATGACCATGGTGAAGCACCTTGGCCGATGGTGGTGGCGCTGTGTGCAACGGCTCTATTGACCTTGGTGCTGTTTTTCTGGCCACAAATACCTCTGCATTTAGCCGCGCAACTTTCTGGAGTTGGCCGATGAAAAAATCTTCTGAACATTGCTCTCTGCGCAGGCGCTTAATGGCAGTTTTGGCGGTAATTACTCTGTGCTTAGCCGGATTAGACTTGGTGGTGCATCACCACTCGGTGGAGTGTATCTTGCCCGATTTTGCCCGCTATGTGGTGCTCAGCCTGCTGGGGAGTTTAGCTCTGATTGGTCTAGCTCTGGTGCTCGGAGCAGTGTTAAGCCGTAAGGAGGATTATTATGATAAATAGTCCTGCTCTGGATTATTGTTTAACTCCTGGAGTGTTGGTGATTTTGGCTGGTTGTATTTTGACCTGCGCCCATGGTTGGGGACAGCGCTTGCTGGTGCTGGCTATGCCTATAGTTGCGCTGCTGAAGTTGTGGAATTACGCTGCCGATGCGCAGTGGTCATGTGCTGCCGCCGGTTTTAATCTCCAGCTGTTACATGTCACCAGCGCTGGGCGCTTGTTTGCCACGGCATTTATCATTGCCCTGTGGTTAGGGGGGATGTTTGCCCTGCAATCAGCGAGCCGGGCTGAGCTGGCCAGCGCTTTTGTGTATGCTGGTAGTGCCATTAGTGTGACGCTGTGCGGAGATCTGGTCACCCTGTTTCTGTTTTGGGAACTGATGGCGCTGGCATCAACAATGGTTATCTGGTCTCATGTTGCTGGCGGTGAAGCTACCCGCCGCGCCGGTCTGCGCTATCTGTTGGTGCATCTGTTTGGTGGCGTGGTGTTGCTGGCGGGGATAGCTGGCATGGCCGCTAGCGGCGCCGATTTAACGCTGGGGATTATTCACGGCGATAGCTTGGCGCGCTGGCTGATCTTGATTGGTTTCTTGGTCAATGCAGGCGCACCGCCGCTCTCTTTTTGGATCGCCGATGCCTACCCGGCCTCCAGTCCTAGTGGCATGGTCTTTCTCGCCGCGTTTACCACCAAGACTGCAGTGTATGTGCTGCTGAGCTACTTTGCTGGCACGACCCTGTTGATTTCTGTCGGTCTGTATATGGCGGTTTATGGCGCGGTGTATGCTGTGCGCGAAACCAACGTCAGGCGCATTTTGGCCTACAGTGTGGTTAATCAGGTTGGATTTATGGTTGTGGCGGTGGGTATTGGTACGCCGACGGCGCTTAATGGAGCTACGGCGCACGCTTTTGCTCATATCATGTATAAAACTGTGCTGTTACTGGGGGCGGGCAGTGTGTTGCTCAGTGTGGGCAAAGATCAGGCGGCTGATCTGGGGAATCTGGCGCGCCGTATGCCGTGGACGACTGCATGCGTAATCGTCGGAGCTCTTGCCAGCATGGGCGTGCCGCTGACCTCAAGTTTTGTGACCAAATCGCTTATAATTCAGGCGGCTAGTGAGCAGCAGCTGCTGTGGTCATGGATAATATTGACCGTTTGCAGTGCCGCCGTGGTGTTTAATGCTGGGGTGCGTTTCCCGTGGCTGACCTTTTTGCAGTCACAACAGAGTGCCGCAGTAGAGCAGGGGCGAGATCCCGCGCTACTGAGCAGGGTGGCTCTAGGTGGTGGTGCTGGGGTCTGTGTCCTCGTGGGAGTTTTTCCTCAGCAGCTGTATGCGCTGTTACCCTTTGCTGGAAGTTATCACCCCTACAGTCTTAGCCATGTTGTCGAGCAACTGCAGCTATTAGTACCTGCTGCACTGCTATTTTTTGCCACTTTGCCCCTATTCTCTGTGATGCCACAGCGTCAGCTAGATACCGATTGGTTGCTGCGTAAGCCACTGTTTATTGTATGGCAGGATTTTGTGCTGCAGCTGTTTGCTCTGGGTTTACGCGGACGCAGCATGGCGGTCTCATCTTTTATTCGTGGTTTTAAGATTGTCTTTCGTCACCATGGGCCACGCGGTGTGCTGTCGCGCTCATGGCCAACAGGGAGTATTGCTCTGTGGGTCGCTATCCTGCTAGCCAGCTATGTTGTGCTGTTTAATTTGTAAGCTAAAGCTGCAGCAAACTACATAAAGCAGCAGGGCTGATAGTTGTTACGCCATCAGCCCTGCTGGTTAAGCTATATGTTTATTTTGCTTATCAGTATTTTAGAATTACGCTGTCCAGACTGCGCTTGGGCAGATGGTAGTTGCCCTTCTCATCGTGCCAGCCGTAACCGTCGCTGCCCGCCTCCTGCGCTTCCAAAATGATCTTCTCACCGGGCTTGCCGATAGCTACCACCAGCAGAATTTCATAGCGCGTCGGCAGATCGAGCTCTTCGCGCAGTTTGCGCCGTTGCACTTTAGCGGCAATACAGCCACCCAGCCCCAGATAGGAAGCGCCGAGAAGAATGGATTGTGCGGCAATACCCTGATCGGCAACATAGCTGCTGCACACTGTTTTATCGCCGAGGATGATAATGTAGCCCGTTGGTTTTACCCCTTTAATGGGGCCGCCCCAGCCACGCAGGTATCCTTGCCAGGATAGTGTGTCAAAAATTTTGTTGTTACGTTCTTCTTCACAGGAGATAAGAAAACGCAGCGGCTGCATGTTCAGGTTGCTGGTGGATGGAGCTAGCCGGGCAAGATCAACCAGTTCACGTAAAACCTCTTCTGTTACCTTTTCCGACTCAACAAAATAGTGATAGTTACGCGTTTTCTCGATTAGCCCTCTAAAGTTGCACTGGTCTAAGTTTTCGCTCATAACCCACTCCCTTTCTCCGCCAACTGGCATGACCCTGTGTATAGCTTCTTTTGAGCAAGCATCAACAGTCTGCTGTTGCAAATTTAATATTTGCCTTAGTTTTATCTATGCTGACAACCCCAGTTAGCGCGGTAAGCCTCAGTAAATAAAACAGACCCGAGAAAAATCTACTAAAAATAGAATAGTGTTTGTTTGTAGCTTTTACAAGGTTTTTAATTTACTCGGCGCCTATGTAGAGGCGCTGTTATTATCGAGAATTTGTCTGATTGTCTGCGATAGCTCTGCTAAATCAAATGGCTTGAGCAGAAAAGCATTGACGCCAAGTTCCTCAGCGGTTTGGGTATCTGTTTTGCTGCTGTATCCAGTGCAGAGGATAGTGCGTATCTGAGGGTGAATCTGTTTTAGCTTGTGGATGAGCTGTTGCCCAGTGAGCTTGGGCATCGTCTGATCTGTTATAACCAAATCAAAGCGGTGTGAATTTGCGGTAAACAGTTTAAGAGCCTCGCCACTGTCAGTCATGCAGGTTACTGTATAGCCAGCTGAGACGAGAAGTTTTTCGTTTAGCTCGGCCAGACTCTCATTATCGTCGACTAAGAGAATATGCTCTCCACCACGGCTGGAGCGGCGTTGTGGGACGGCTGGTGCTTGGTGTTCGCTAGTTTCAACGCAGGGAAAGTAGAGGCTGAAAGTTGTCCCGTGTTCGGGAATACTGTCTACCTTAATGAGACCATTATGCTGCACCACAATTCCTTGCACTGTAGCTAAGCCCATCCCCGCACCCTCGTGTTTTTGTTTAGTGGTAAAGAATGGGTCGAAAATTTTATCCACCATAGTGGCAGGAATACCGCAACCAGTATCCTCAATTCTTAGTTGAACATATTGTCCCGGTTGGCAGGGGTATTGGGCGGGGATATCCTTTTTGGTTATCTGCACAAGATCGAGGCCGATCGTCAGTATTCCGATCTCGTGCATGGCTTGCACGGCGTTGTTGCACAGATTGATCAAAATTTCCTGAATTTGTGAGGCATCGGCAAGAATAAAAGCACTGGTGCTGGCGTGACTATCTACTCTTTTCAGTTCAACCGTTGTCGGCAGAGTAGCGCGCAGCAAAGTGATGGTTTCGCTAATGATGTCAGCTAACTGTATGGTCTCTCTGTTCAACTTATTTTGACGACTATAGGTAATGATCTGTTTGACCAGATCCCGTGAGCGGCGCACCGCTGTTTTGGCATTGTGTAACAGGGATAGAACTTCAATATGGCCAGACATCTTGAGTTGCGCCAGCTCTATATTGCCGAGAATGATGGATAGATTGTTATTGAAGTTATGCGCCATGCCCCCAGCCATATACCCCACTGCCTCCATTTTGTGCTTCTGGCGCAACTGAGCCTCGAGATGGTTGTGCTCCTGCTCGGCAATGATTTTTTCACTGATGTCGCGTTTAACGGCGACATAATTGACAATAGTTCCGGCGGCATTTTTTACCGGAGAGATAGCCGCCTCTTCGGTATATAAAGAGCCATCCTTCTTCTTGTTAACTAGGCGGCCGTTCCAAGTGTTGCCACTGGTTAGCGTGGCCCACATCTGCTGATAAAATTCAGCATCATGTGTGCCGCTCTTCAGCATACGGGGATTATTGCCTAGCGCCTCCTCGGCGGTGTAGCCTGTTATGTGCGTGAATGCTGGATTGACATACTGAATTGTCCCCTGATGGTCGGTAATGAAAATAGTTTCCCCGCTTTGATTAAGCGCGCGCAGCAAGCGTTCCTGCTCCAAATAGGCTTTTTCGCGCTGTGTGAGATCCAAAATGATGGCGACAAATACTGGAGGCTCATCGTCTATTAGTTGGAGATGAACTTCAACTGGATAGGTAGTGCCATCTTTTCTCAGATGGTTGGTTGTGTTGATGATTGTCTGTGTGGTGCCGTTTAGTAGAGGTTTAACCAGAGTGGCAAATGATTCTTGATTGAATTCTGGTTTGATATCTAGAGCCGTCAGTGTACGCAGTTCAGCTAAAGAGTAGCCGAGGTTAAGGCGCGCGCCATAATTTGCCTCAATGATTTGTAGGGTCTGGCTGTCGAAGATATAGATTTCGTTTAGGGAGCTCTCTATTACTCGGTTGTAAAATGCTATCTTGTTCGCGTGCTCTTTTCTGGTCGTAATATCGGTATGGGTGCCAAACATCAGCAAGGGTTCGCCAGTTTTGGACCAAGAGGATACCTTGCCGCTATCGGCTACCCAGACCCAATGGCCATCTTTATGCCGCATCCGTGTTTCAAAATAGTAGTGCTCGAGATTGCCGCTAAAATGTTCTTCCAGCAAACTATTGCAGACACTGAGATCGTCTGGGTGTACTCTGCTCCGCCAGGTGTCGATAGATGCAGGTGCTAGCTCCTCTATGGTGAATCCGAGGAGAGAGGCCCAGCGTTCGTTGATAATTACTACACCGGTCTGTATGTCCCACTCCCAAGTGCCAACTTCGGTGCAACTGATAATGCTTGCCAAACGCTGGCGCTCCGACACTAGACTTGCGGTGCGCTCTGTTATAATCCGCTGAGTTTTTATGGTGGCGTTGTGCTGATTGCGGATAAAAGCGAAAGCAACCAAGCTGAGGATCGTGCCGAAGATCAGTGTTAACCATACGCGGCTAGATGATACTGCCGCTAGTGCGTGATAGTGCTGAGAAAATTCAAGGGTCCAGAGGTGGCCATTAAAATCGAGTAGCAGCTTGTTAGTTAGCCGCTCATGTGGTGCTAGCTCAGTTTGCGCTCTCTGGGGCTGGTTGGAATAGAGCAGATTTTTGGGCACCAGCTGCTTGCCATCATATATTTTCAGCTGCACAGTATCGGCGTTTGGCAGTGGTTCACTGCTCAATATCTCCTGCATTAAGTCATTCATGCGGCATGGGCCAGACACCCAGCCATAAATTGCCGCTTGACGTTGTGCCAGCGTTTTAATCGGCAATCCTTGGCGGTACACCGGAACATAGATCAATATTCCCGCTTGTACAGCGAGCTCGCGCTCTTGCACCAGGGTGATTTTGGCCGTCATTGCAGCATCGCCAGTGTCGCGCGCCCGTTCCATAGCGGCGCGACGCGCCGGTTCAGCAAAGGTGTCATAACCGAAGGCGTGCAGGTTGCGCCCCGAAAACGGCTCCAGATAGATCAGCGCGGTGTAAAGTTCTCTCTTGCCTACGGGTAAAACCTGATACTCGGGAAAGCCTTCGGCGCGGATATCTTGTATATGTTGCTGGAGATCCTTGGGGGAGATCACTAAGTTGAACCCTATGGCTTGAATACCCGGCAGTTGTTGTTCAATGTTTTGATCGTTAACAAAAATGTGCCACTGTTCACGGCTGACATTGCCCGCTGCATTAAAGAAGGCGGCTCCACCCTGAAGAGTGCGTGCGTAGTCATCAAGCCTACCTGCAATCGATTGCTGCAATTCACGACAACGAAAGTCGAACTCCTGCTGGGCGGCGACTTTAACACTAGCCTGCATATAATAGGTTGCTATTAGAGTTAGTAGCAGGGCAGCTACTAAAAGATCCAGGGGAAAAGTTTTTTGCGCAGCAGCGCTTGAGGGGCAGTGGTGGGAGTCGTGGAGTGGCGAGATGTCGTTGTGGAAGGCATAAACACTCCAGTTAAATTGGTATAAACAGGGTCAATATGTGCTCTAAACCTATGATGTCGCGGCCACGGTGTCAATATAAACGTCTAAGTGGGGTGTTTTGTCTGGATCGTGGAACAAGGATATTTGTTTTGGTCGGCAGATAATTTCCGACAAAAATAAATATACAAAAAACATCCCCACGCATATTTTAAATATTTATCTCCTAAGTTGCCTTATTTATTAAGAATATATGTTTGTTGCCTATCTTTTAGCTACTAAATATCCATCCTAATGCATATTTGTTATATGCACTAAGGGTGGTTTTAGGGGTGAGCCTTTGCGGCCTGATTAAATATTATCTCCTATGTTTCTAGCTAGTTATGAATATAATTGTTG
>JAVETC010000077.1:0-3449 GCA_034006225.1 Desulfuromonas sp.
GTTTTGCTTTTCCAAAGTGGAGAAATCCAGGGTCTTAACCCAGGCTTCAGGTACAAAGTCACGAATCAGACTTTCAACCATTTCTGCGTGGCTAAAAAGCAGCTTATAGGCATTGTCATGATCTGGAATCATGGACAAAGGTTAGAATAAGAAAAATAAAGGAGCAAGGCTTTTTGAGTGACAAGCTTATATTAGTTCCAAGTTCTGAATTAAAAGACAAACCACCCCAGTTAGTCCGCACGCTGGAGGATGGTTTGTGATGCTGAAACAGATGCTTGGTCGTTATGTAACGGTTAGTTAGCCGAGGAAGTGAGTACTGCGCAACGAAGTAGACAACCTCCGCAGTAGTTTTCAAAACTCTGTTAAAGATTGTTTGCACCACCACGCCAATCTATAATATTTATTTTTTAAGAAATGCTAAATAGTAAAAATTAAATATTATTTATGGACTGATATGGGTGCGGGAGGGTTTTAGCAGTAAGCCTTTATCTGCCGGGGTGGCATGTGCTGCAGGATAAACAGTCAGTACTTTGCGCAAGGTCTGGATGAATTTGTGCTTAAAATCCCGCTCCCGTTTGTAGTCTGCACCAAACTGGGCTTGCAGGCTTACCCAGGGGATTGTTGTATCCCTGTGCAGGTAGCTCATCCGGTAGGTGAGCCAGCAATAAAGATCAAGAGCCAGGGGCGAGCGGCGCAAAGCTCTTAATGCCCGCATATCAATGGGCACAGGATGCTCAATCAGTTCCTGATAGAACTTCTGCCCAAGAGTTACGGTGGATTGCCACAAGTCTGCCTGATCAGGGTTTTTGGGATCCCACCAAAGGTGTGTTTCATCGGCGATTCTGAAACCGGCATTTGCCCAATGCTCTTCACCCTCATAGGTGCAAGAGATGGAGGCGGAAAAAAGCCGCTTCATCTGCATCCGCAAACGGGTGATGGATCCCCAACGTCCGCCAGTGGGCATCATATCAAGCTGACGCATAAAACAGGAAAGGGTATCCCCCAGCACCACCACCGGTTCTCTGGTGCGTACTGCTTCGGTGGATATCCACGCCAGCAAAAGCCGTGGCAGGCTACCAAAGGGCAGCCCAATGGTTACAGGGGCATGGGTGCGGGCATCAATGGTTACACCAGGCTGGATTACCAGGCTAAAGGCACCGTTTCTGCGCCCCCAGGCAGTGACTGCGCCAGGGTCACGGTGGGGCATGGTGGCCTGCACCAGCATTCGTGCCATAAAACCCAGGGCACCGGCAGCTTTGGCATCTTCGGCTTCAATGACCATTGCCTCTTCCACCAGCTTAAGGGTGGATGGACTAAGCATAAAAGGATTGGTATTGCCCAGCATCAGGGTTGTGCCAGATAGAGCTTCAAAGCATCACGGATAATTGCCGAGAAGGTAAACTCTTGCTTTTGTGCCCTGCGGGATATGGATAATGTTTGCACTGCGTCAAACAGCTCTGGCTCCACTGTTATGGACATTTTTACGAAATCGGATTTAGCATTTCTTTTTTCCGAAATATTATTTGCCAAATTGTTCTCTGTGGGGGGTGGAGGTGGCATAAAGGGGCGACCAACAATGTTCACCACAGCCTGGTCCTCCTGATGTAGCTCTGCAAGGGACTTACGTTTTAACGCCATTTTTTCACCTCAACTTAAGCATTTTTACAACCTCTTCCGCCAGAAAACCGATTTCCTGATAAGCTGGCGAGCCAGGGGCAAAGGTGTTAATCCCCACCCCCAGCATTACCGAATCGGCATATGCCACACGTAGACAAAGCGTTGCCTTTGAAACCGGTCCCCAGGCACTTAATACTTTACGCAGCTCCCGTCCGGCAGCGGTATTCATCTGTACACGATTGGGTACCAGCAAAAACCGCTTAGAGGGATCAAGTGCAATCGCCTCTTTACAGACCTCCACAGCGTGGCGGGCTGCTTCAATATCCAGTGCACTGGCTCCAACCGGCACCAAAATCAGATCAGAGTAGAGGGCTGCCCGCATTGATATATTTGCAATGGCAGGGGGTAAATCCACAATCACCAGATCCGCATCTATGGTGGCTAGCTCATCTTTTAAATATTTCCCTTCTATATCATTGGCAACCTGATGCACCTCCACACCACTATCCTGCTCACCGCTGCGCAGCCAGATGGTGGCACTGCGTTGAGGGTCGGCATCAGCCAGTGCGATTTTAAGATGGGGAAACAGCTCTTTAATCTGGGTGGCAAGATGTACAGCAATGGTGGTTTTGCCCACCCCGCCCTTTTGTTGCAGCACTGAAATGACTTTGATGAACTTGCTCATGGCTACCCTGATAATATAAAAGAAATAATAAATAATATAATGTAACTGTACACCATTACCCACTATATGAAAAGCCTGCCGTGCAAAATAAATAGCAAATAATATTTACCATTTATTATATCGGATTTATTTTATATTATATAAGAAGTATGTACGTACTCTGGTAAATGTAGGGCAAACAGCAACCTATTGCTTATGGCTTCGCAGAGGAAGAGGGGTGCATAAGGAGTGCTACGATAGCTTCATCGTTTAAGAGGGGGACAGGGGGAGTTATAAAACAACATGGCAAATGTCAGATTATATTCCCTTGGCAGAATATTGTGCGGAAGATATATATAAATCCATGGGCTGGGATGTTGAATATACAGATGAGTTTGGCAGCTGGTGGAGCGAGCTATCCGAATCAGAACAGGAATCTGTGGCAGCATCAGTGTGTTTGCTTGAAGAACTTGGACCAAACCTTGGTTTTCCGTACAGCAGCGGCATAAATGGCTCCAAACATAACCAGATGCGTGAGTTAAGAACGCAACAGAAGGTCGTCCTTATCGCACGCTAGTATGCTTTTGATCCTCGCCGGTGTGCAATTTTGTTGATAGGTGGTGACAAGACCGGAAACAACCGCTGGTATGATACCAGCATACCAGTTGCCGACCGGCTTTATGATGACCATTTGCAGCAACTTAAAAAGGAGGGCTTGATAAATGGCTAATAAATTCACTGAACTGCGTACCAGGATGTCTCCGGAATCCCGTGCGCGATCTGAAGCAAAAGCACAAGTCATGCTGGCTGAAATGCCTCTTAATGAGCTGCGCCAAGCACGTGGATTGACGCAAAAAATGCTTGCAGAAATGCTGCACGTACAACAGCCTTCGGTTGCCAAGCTTGAAAAGCGTACAGATATGTATATATCAACTCTGCGCAATCATATTGAAGCAATGGGTGGCGAACTTGAAGTGCTGGCACGTTTTCCGGATGGAACTGTAAAGATTTCCAATTTTTCGGATATTGACAGCCTGTCATCCTGCCCGGGCACGGCACGCCCTGAAGATATTAACCCCAAGCCAGCTTTTGTCACAAATCACGTAGATTTACACAAATAAAACCAGGCACTCACATCAACAACTCCCCTACTGCTGAGGGTACCCCG
>JAVETC010000042.1:0-22571 GCA_034006225.1 Desulfuromonas sp.
CTAGGTATCGTTAAAGCAGTTGCCAGCCCTAAAGAAGAGGCACAGCAGAAAAGCCATTAATATCCACCGCAACAACAACCTACTTTTCACACACAGCACAGCTAACGTGGAAAGTAGGTATCTTTATACTTGAAGTAAAGCTGACATTGCACTACCCATTCCAAGGACCGTGCAGCCCATCCATGGGTACTTAACTGCCGCCATCCGGGCGGCAGATACCCTTTACATGGGTAGCCCAATGTCAGCACACAGCGACTAGAGCAACAACAATCAACCACCACCTTGGCCAATATGCTCAACAGAGCCAAGAGGGAGAGAGATATCATGTTCCCAGTAATGACAGCTTATAAAGGCAGTAGCGCTACCACATCAAGGGTAAATGATGTAGTGCAACAAGCTGGTGGTATTCCCTATCAGGTAAGTAACCTTATGGGAGCTGTCCAACTGTTAAGTGAGCAACACCCAGCAGTGTTAATTATTGGTGAGAGCTTTGATAACAGCAATGTCTTAGATGTTATTCCGGTATTTAAACATCTGCAGAAGAATATGAAGATCATTCTTCTCGCCGATAACGCCACCGAAGGCTTCCTACGCCAGGCCAGAGCCGCAGGCATCTTCTATCATGCTCTAGAACCTAATGATGCAGAAGATTGCCAAGAGCTTAAACTGGCTCTGGAGTGCGCTAAGCAGGCCAGTGAGCAGAAGAGTTCCACTCTTTGGAAGAAGCTGGCACCGCTGTTTGGAGCGGGACACGCAGCTTCGTAAACGAGTTATTTATTTCGATGTATTTTTGGTGTTTGCTGACGGCGATCCTATTGGGTCGCCGTTTTTTTATGCGGTGGGGTGTTTGGGGAGAGTTCCTTAGATACACAAGCAACCAAATTCAGGTATCAGTGCAACTGTAGGTGAAAACTTTATTGGCTACTTGTCTCTATTTAATTGGTTGCGGCCGGATGAGCCACTTCTTAATTTGCCCAAATATGGTATGTTTGTGGGGATTAATAGTACTTGAAGCGGCTTACCAACCTTAAAGCTGGGCGCGTGGCGGAGTAGCACAATGATAAATGACCTTTTGCTTAATGCTGCCTTGTTGGTGGTTCTATCTACTCTTTATGGTGTTCTGGCACGCATAAAAGGGATAAATGAGCTGTGGATTAAAATTACCATGGGATTTCTGTGCGGGGCGGTGGCTGTCGCTGGCATGAATATGCCCATGTCCTATGCGCCAGGGGTAATTTACGATGGTCGTTCGATCGTGTTGTCCGTCGCCGGATTATTTGGTGGATGGACTGTCGGCTGCATAGCGGGGGCGATCGCCGCCATGTACCGTTTCTATCTGGGCGGTGTCGGCACTATCCCCGGAATAGCGACAATTATAAGCTCGGTTCTTATCGGCATCTTGTTCTTGCATCGCATGCATGGCCGGCCAGAAAAACTGGGAATTCTCGGCCTCTTTCTTATGGGAATAGTTACCGATATTGCTATGCTTCTGTGGTCGTTTATCCTCCTGCCTAGCCCTATGGGCTTTAAGGTAATTACGCAGATTACCCCTGCTTTCATAGTGATCTTTCCTACCGCTACCGTTTTTATTGGCCTACTTATGGGTACCGATAGACGGCGGCACTGGGCTGAAAAAACCTTGCGAGAACGGGAAGAGTGGTTTCGGCGTATTTTCCATACTAGTCCTGATGCAATTACCATTACTCGTGTCGAAAATGCAGAATATGTTGATGTGAATGCCGGTTTTACCGTCTTTTCCGGCTACGAGCGCGATGAAGTCATTGGGCGTTCGGCTACAGATATTCAAATTTGGTGTGATCCCAAAGATCGCCAGCGTTTGGTGGCTAAGTTAGCACAAAATGGCAAAGTGGATAACTTTGAGGTCGCCTTTCGCCGCAAAGACGGCTTCACCATGGTCGGACTGCTATCGGGGTGTCTTTTTGATTTAAATGGTGAACAGCTTATTTTGCTTGTTACTCGCCACATCGACCATTTAAAACAGCTTGAACGAGAGCGTGAACAGCTGTTTAACGAGACTGAAGCGGCGCGTAAACTGTTAAGCAGTGTCTTTGCGCGCATCAGTGATGGAGTGACAGGGGTGGATAATAAGTTAAACTTTACCTATGTCAACGAGAAGGCGGCAAAAATGCTGGGGCATAAGAATCCTGAGGAACTGCTGGGTAGATATATCGGTGCCGAATTTCCTGCTGGAGTTTTCTCTCCCCTGCACAATGTTTATCAAAAGGCATTGAACACCCAGCATAAGATTACCTTGGAAGAGTATTATCCTCCTTCCGACTCTTGGTTTGAAAGTCGTATATATCCGGCACCGGAGGGGTTGACCGTATATTTAACCGATGTGACCAAAAAAAGCGGGCAGAGCAGGATTTGCGCAGAGCTAAAGAGTTTACTGAAAAACTTATTGAGACTGCTAATGTTATTATTCTACAACTGGATCTGTCGGGTCGGGTAGTGCAGGTGAATAGCGCCACTGAAGTGATTACCGGTTACACCAGCGCGGAATTAAGCGGAAAAAAATGGTTTGATCTTGTGGTTGCACCCGAACAAGTCGACAGGATGTGGCAGATGTTTACTAGTAACATTGGGCGGGGCACAATGCCCAAAGTTTATGAAAATATCATCGTTACTAAATCTGGAGCGCAGCGCTACATCTCTTGGCAAAATAGTATCTTACAAGAAGATGAACAGGTTATCGGGACTATCTCTTTTGGCCTAGATATTACTGAACGCGCTCAGGCCGAAGACGCCCTCAGGCAGTTATCAGCCGAACTAGAGCTACGTGTGGCCGAGCGCACCGAGGCGCTACAGAAAAAAACGCAAAAGCTAATAGCCTCGGAACTGGCACTTAAAGATACCTTAGCCGATATCACTAGCGCCACTGTAGCGGTGCAAAAAGCCAATAAGGAGTATACCGAAGTCAATAGAGAGTTGACTGAATTTGCCTATATTGTCTCCCATGACCTCAAGGCACCGTTGCGAGCCATCAGCCAGCTTACCCACTGGATTGCCACCGACTACTCTAAGTTTTTTGACGCCGATGGCAGAATGCAGATGGAACTTATTTTGCAACGGGTAAAACGCATGGATGCTCTCATCGACGGTATTTTAAACTACTCCCGCATTGGCCGCGTTCGCGAGCAAAGTGGCTTGCTGGATCTTAATTTAGTGGTAGCCGAAGTTATTGCAGATATCGCTCCACCGGACGATGTGCAGGTAACTATTGCCAATCAATTACCAACCCTGGAAAGTGACGCCACCCGCATGCGCCAGGTGTTTCAAAATCTGATTGGCAATGCGGTAAAATTTATGGATAAAAGCCCTGGGTTGGTACAGGTTGGGTGCAGTGAAGATGATGAATGCTGGACATTTAGTATCCGCGATAATGGCCCGGGGATTAAATCGGAATATTATGCTAAAATCTTCAAAATATTTCAGACACTGTCCGCCCGTGATGACCATGAGAGTACCGGCATAGGTCTAAGTTTAGTCAAAAAAATTGTTAATCGCTATGGTGGCTCAATCTGGTTGGAATCGGCTGTTGGCAGCGGTACCACGTTCTTTTTTACTTTGCCGAAGATGGGAGTAGCAGATGAGACACTCTAGACCAATTCTTTTGGTTGAGGATGATGTGGTTGATGCCATGACGGTTAAGCGGGCACTGCGCGAAATTAAGGTGAGTAACCGTTTGGATGTAACCACCAATGGCGAAGAGGCTTTGGCTTTTTTAGCCGATGCCAATAACGAAAAACCCGGTATCATCCTGCTGGATGTAAATATGCCCAAAATGAATGGTATCGAATTTTTACAAATAATTAAGCAGGATAGTGCCCTCAAAATGATTCCTGTGGTTATCCTGACCACTTCTCAAGAAGAGCGCGACCGGCTGGATAGTTTTAATTTGGGCGTTGCCGGTTACATGATAAAACCGGTAGATTATATTAAGTTTGTTGAGGTGGTCAAAACCATCGATCTGTACTGGAGTCTCAGTGAGTTGCCCGACTAGTGTACCTAATAACTGCGCCATAAGTATGAGGTCGAAATTATAACTTCTCACGCTAGCCAGAGAGAACTATATGAAAAAAACTGCGGTTAAACTCCTCTTTGTCGAGGACGACTTGGTGGATAGGATGGCTTTTGAACGCTTTGTCGTGCAAGAAAAACTATCCTATAGCTACACCATGGCTAGTAGTGTTGCAGAGGCGCGAGATCTCCTGCAAACCTCCAAGTTTGACATAGTTATAGCTGACTACAGCCTCGGCGACGGTAATTGCTTTGACCTGTTTGATCTACTGGCAAATTTCCCAGTTATTATAACCACTGGGATGGGTAACGAGGAGATAGCGGTTAAAGCTATGAAGTCTGGAGCCTGCGACTACATCATTAAGGATTCTGATGAGCGCTATCTGACAATTCTGCCAATGGCTATTGAACTTGCCATAAAACGTAAGTGCGATGAAAAAGAGCTCCAGCAATATCACCAACGTCTAGAGGTCATGGTTGCAGAGCGCACCGCTAAGTTGCAGGCAGAGGTGGAGTTGCGTAGCAAGACTGAGATAGCCCTACGCGAAAGCGAAAAAAAGCTCAATAATGCCCAGCGCATTGCTCAAATTGGTAGTTGGGATTTAGATTGGCAAACACAGAAGCTACAGTGGTCTGACGAAGTTTATAAAATCTTGGCGCTCGACCCGCAGCACTATATTCCCTCACGAGATACCTATATAGATAAAATTCATCCCGAGGATAGAGGGGATGTTGTTGCTAGCTATGCACAAGCTCTAGCCAGTAAAAAAGCATATGAGATCGAATATCGGCTGCAGCTTTCAGACAATAATGAAAAATTTGTCAACGAACGTGCAGAGATAATCTGCGATGAGCAGGGTGAACCATATCGCTTGGTAGGAACTATTCAGGATATCAGTGCTCGTAAGCGCAGCGATGCGCATAAGGAAGAGTTGGAAGCGCAGTTACGGCAAAAGTTCAAGATGGAAGCTATCGGGACCATGGCTGGAGGTATTGCCCACAACTTTAATAATAACCTGTCGATGATCCTCGGTAATATTGAGCTAGCCAAGCTAAAAGAGCAAGATGATAATATTGTTAAAATGCTCAATGATGCTCAGATTGCTACCCTGCGCGCGCGCGATCTGATCCGCCAGATTTTGACTTATAGCCGCCAAGGGACACAGAATAGGGCGTCACTACCGTTGCCACCGATTATCGATGAAACGATTCACCTGCTGACGGCAACTATTCCGAGTACCGTGCATATCACGCAAACAATTTGTCACGATTGCGCTGGCCTCACTATAGATGGCGACCCATCGCAAATTCAGGAAGCACTGTTGAACCTGTGTAATAATGCGGTTTTTTTTATGGATGAACGTGGGCAATTGACGATCAGCTTGGATAGTATTGATGTGGCGCAAAGTGAAATCCCTGCGCGCTCCACCTGTAAACCTGGTCGTTATGCGAAGCTCAGTGTGCAGGATAACGGTTGCGGCATAGACAAAAAGATTATAAGCAAAATATTTGACCCATTCTTTACTACCAAGGAGATGTGTGCAGGTATAGGAATGGGTTTGGCCAGCGTACATGGTATAGTTGAGCAACACGGTGGCATGGTCAAAGTGTCTAGCGTCTTACAGCAGGGCTCTACTTTTGAGCTCTATTTCCCTGTCCTGTTACCGGCGCAGGTGGATGAGGAATCACTAGAAGTGATGGAGCTGCAGCATGGAAGCGAGAAGGTGTTGTTTGTCGATGACAATGAGCTGCTGGTAGCTCTTGGAGAACGGCTATTGTCGGCTCTAGGTTATCAAGTCACTGCCATGTCTAATAGTCGCGAAGCGCTAAAACTTTTTAGTGCCAACCGAGATTACTTTGATGTTGTAGTAACCGATCAAACCATGCCGGTGATGTCGGGACGAGAGTTAGTAGATGAACTGAGAAAGCTGCGCCCTGATATCCCCATTATAATTTGCACGGGTTTTAGCAGTAAAATCGACGAGGAAAAGGCGCATCAGTTGGGCATCAATGACTTTTGTATGAAACCTCTCGACCTGCCAGAACTGTCCTACAAACTCAGGAAAGTCTTGCATAGTACAAAATAAAAACCTATTAAAGTTTTGCTTGCATCAGCGGCGCTGTGCGCATTTTACTAGCAATTGCTCACGCACTTCTCCACAACCTTCTAATTTGGCAACTCATACCGATAATGCAACTAGAACAAAAATCATCAAGTTATAAAATACTTATTCTCTTCGCCCACCCGGCGTTGCAAAATTCTCGGCTTAATAAGCAGTTGATACAGTATGCTCGCGGGTTAGAGGGGGTAACCGTTCACGACCTGTATGAGACTTACCCAGACTTTTACATAGATGTTAAGCACGAACAAAACTTGTTGATCGAGCATGATATTATAATTTTTCATCATCCGCTGCTGTGGTTTAGTGTCCCAGCAATTTTACGCGAGTGGATGGATTTAGTGCTTCAGCATATGTGGGCCTATGGTGTGACCGGCCATGCGCTGAAGGGGAAAAAACTGTTTAATGTGGTTAGCGCCGGCGGTGGCGAGGAGCTATTTCAACATGATGGCTTCCACGGTAATACCATGGTTGAGTTCTTAGCGCCAATCCGTCAGGTGGCGCGGGTGTGTGGTATGGATTTTTTACCACCTTTTGTGGTTCACGGTACGCGCAATATTACTCCGCAAGCGATAAAACAGCATGGTAATGACTATCGAAATCTTCTCCTAGCGCTGCGTGATGGTCGCTTGGATATAGCTGGTGCCAAGGCTCAACAGAAAATTAATGCAAATCTGGCAACTCTGATTTCTGCGGTAAAGGACTAACCCGATGCAAGGAGATAGTTTTTTTTATACTGCGCTGGTCTATCTTTCCGCTGCAGTTGTCTCGGTGCCACTAGCTAAACGCTTTGGCCTGGGATCGGTGCTCGGATATCTTATCGCCGGGTTCGTTATCGGTCCGTTTGGCTTGCAATTGGTTGGTGAAGAGGGGCAGGACGTGATGCACTTCGCCGAATTTGGCGTGGTGATGATGCTCTTTCTTATCGGCTTAGAGTTGCGTCCTGCGCTGTTATGGCGGCTGCGTGTTCCTATCTTGGGGATGGGTGGTTTGCAGGTGATGTTGACCACCGGCGCTTTGACGGCAGTTGCCATGTTTTTTGGTCTGCCGCTGCTGATGGCTGTGGCTGTAGGGATGACTCTTTCCCTGTCGTCGACGGCGATTGTTCTGCAAACCCTGAACGAAAAAGGGTGGATGAAAACCGATGCCGGGCAGAATGCTTTTGCCGTGCTGTTGTTTCAGGATATCGCCGTTATCCCCATGTTGGCGATTCTGCCAGTTTTAGCAGTTGCGGATATAACAAATTTATCTACTGTGCCACTAGCACCAACCTCAGGTACATGGGTTGTCGGATTGTCTGGTTGGGAACAGGCGTTGATGGTGGCTGGGGTTATCGCGGCGATAATCGGCGGCGGCATGTTCCTCATGCGCCCATTCTTGCGCTATGTCGCCAGAACGCGCCTGCGCGAGTTGTTCACGGCGGCGGCGTTGCTGTTGGTAATCGCCATTTCCATGCTGATGACCAAAGTTGGCCTCAGTCCGGCATTGGGTACTTTCGTTGCCGGGGTGGTGATGGCGAACAGTGAGTACCGCCATGAACTTGAGAGTGATATCGCCCCATTTAAGGGGTTATTGCTGGGATTGTTTTTTATCTCGGTGGGGGCGTCTATCGATTTCTCTCTGATAGCACAGCAACCGGGGAAAATGGCCATCATTGTTGCCAGTTTGATTGCCGTAAAGCTTGCGGTACTCCTTATTGTTGGCAGCATATTCAGGATCAAAAGCGACCAGAATCTACTCTTTGCTTTTTCCTTGGCGCAAGGTGGAGAATTTGCTTTTGTGCTGCTCTC
Organism: Desulfuromonas sp.; assembly: GCA_034006225.1. Taxonomy (GTDB): domain Bacteria; phylum Desulfobacterota; class Desulfuromonadia; order Desulfuromonadales; family Desulfuromonadaceae; genus Desulfuromonas. The sequence goes on from JAVETC010000042.1 coordinate 7,952, forward strand.
TTTCGCGGTGCAGAATCAGGTTGTCAGTAGCGAGGTGGCAAATCCTCTGGTGGGGGCGGTTGCCGTGTCCATGGCGCTCACTCCACTAGTGTTGATTATAAACGAAAAGTTTCTTCAGCCGTTCTTTGGGGTGCATGAAAAAGAGGAGCTTATTGCTGACACTATAGATGAGGAAAACCCCGTTATTATTGCCGGATTTGGGCGCTTTGGTAGCATCGTCGGACGTTTTTTGCGCGCTAACGGGGTTGGGGTAACTGTACTAGAGCACGACTCAGATCGTGTCGAGGTGTTGCGTAAGCTCGGGCTTAAAGTGTTTTACGGCGATGCATCACGACATGAATTACTGCACTCTGCTGGGGCAGAGACGGCTAAGCTCTTGATTATCGCTATCAGTAACCAGGAAACTATCCTGCCTCTGGTGCGCATGGTCAAAGAGAACTATCCGCACCTGACAATTTTCACCCGCACCGAGGGGCGCACGGAACTATTCGAATTGCTAGATGAGGGAATCGAACATGTCTATCGCGACACCCTTGATACTTCATTGAGATTGGGCACCGATGCTCTAATCAGCTTAGGTTTTCGTTCCTTTCAGGCGCATCGTGCCAGTAAAATGTTTCGCCATCACGATGCCAATGCCATGGTAGCTTTGCGCTCAGCACGCTATGACGAGAAGGAATTTATCAGTGTGGCGCGCCAACGGATCAATGACCTAGAACAGCTGATGTTGGCAGAGTTACGCGACTCGCAACTTTATGGCGATAGGGGTTGGGATGTGAACCATGTAATGAGTGAATTTGGCAACACGCAGCAAGATGATAAGGGGTAGTTACTCACAAGTAATATTCACATTGAGGAGGAGAACATGGCTGCAGATTTGATCTTAACGCGCACAGAAAATCGTATTGGGTTTATCACGTTGAACCGACCTGAGGCAATGAACACTTTTACTCCAGACTTTGCCCAGCAGCTGGATGCTGCACTGTGGGCAATGGAAAATGATGCTGAGGTGCTGGTGGTCATTATTAATGCCAAGGGCAAAAACTTTTGTACCGGAATTTCACTCGATCAATTTAACAACAAGAGCCACGGCGAGTATCGCGATTTTCTGTACGGTATTGATGCTTTTTATCACACCCTGGCCAAGATGAAAAAAATTACTATTGCGGCAGTCCATGGTTACACTCTGGCCAATGGTGCGGGACTAGCCTTTGCGTCAGATCTAACCATTGCCGGCGAATCGGCTACTTTTGGAACCACGGCAATAAATGTCGGTCTAATTTGTCTGGGCCCAGCAGCACCGATGGCTAAAGTTATTGGCCGCAAGAAGTTGATAGAAATGGTACTTACTGGCGAAATGATTAGTGCGACCGAGGCAGAAAAGCTTGGACTGATAAATAAGGTTGTGCCCGACGGCGAGCAGGAAGCTGCAGCACTGCAATTAGCAGAAAAACTGGTGAAGAAGAGCCCAATTGCCTTGCGTATAGGTAAAGAGGGTTTGAATCGACTATTTGATGACAATTACGATCAGAAGCTGGATATGATGGATGATATGTTTGCCGCTATCTGTGCTGGGGATGAAGCGGAAGAGGGGGTTGCTGCATTTATAGAAAGACGCAAGCCCTGCTGGCTAAACAAATAACCTGAAAATATGTTGTGAAATCGATCTGTTAAAGAAAGGATAGTATCCACTATGGGAAAAAATCCTATTTCCACGCCAGCGCCAACCTGCGCGGTTTGCCCCATCGCAGTTGCTGAGCGTTTTTGTCGCCAAGAAAAGGGTAAGGCTCCGAGCAATTGTCCCTCGACGAGATCGCCAGATATTATCCAAGAGACCTTGGAAATTCTCAAGGATCCAGCGGTAATGGAGATGGTACGTCAGGCATCTATTCAGGAGGCTGAAGCTTATGGCGGCAGAGAACAGGGTTACGCCCATGTGCACCCTATCAAACCGCGTATTCAGGAGACTATTGAGTTTGCCCACAAAATGAAATTCAAGCGTATCTGCTTAGTATTTTGCCTCGGGCTACGCAAAGAGGCGGAGATCATCCATAAAATTTTCACCGATAACGGTTTTGAAACTATCTCGGTCATGTGCAAAGCTGGAGCCGTCTCAAAAGAGGAGATTGGCTTGCTGCGCGAACAGCAGATAGATCAGGAAAATTTTGAGGCTATGTGTAATCCGATTTTGCAGGCACTGACCGCCAATTATCACCAGTCAGATCTGAATGTAGTTTTCGGTCTGTGTGTTGGTCACGATGCCCTGTTCCTCAAATACGCCACCGCGTACAATACCGTGCTGGCCAGCAAAGATAGACTCCTTGCTCACAACCCGCTAGCGGCGATTTATCAGTATGATAGCTACTATCGCTACTTGAAGAATCCCATAGATGAGACATAATTATCTTGTAGTTAATTGTCCGCTAATCTGAATTTTTTGCCCACGCTGTGTTTAGCGTGGGCATTTTTAATACTACTGTGTTGAACGCTTAATTCCGCGCTTTGTTGGCAACAAGATGGGTAGGTTGGTGGTGGCTTAGTTTTTTCACGATGGTTGTCGCCCAGTGGGCGGCGTTGGCACAATCGCTACTATTTGGGTGTTCTTTGGCCTCCTGCCAGCGCTTAATGCGCGCAGCATCAGGAGCGTGCGGATGATCTTCAGGCATGGTGCTCATTCTTGCGGTGAGTTTAGGGTCGATGGCTCCTTGGCAAATAAAGCGTGCAACAATATTACCGGCGGGAATTAGTTGGGCGGCTTTGTTTAAACTATCTCTGGCATGTTGTGAGTCAGGGTTTGCCCCTAGGGTGGCAAATAGAGCCACTGTTTGTTGGTTAAGGCGTTGCATATACTTTTTCGCCTTATCGTCAGCAGTCCCTTTATCGACCCAGAAGCCAACAAAAATCAATTCGTAATTGTCTGGGTCGGGGTTCTCATCTACAGAGTGCAGATCAGCATGAGGTAGCGCAGCCTGAATGGCTTGGGCAATCTTGGCGGTGTTACCCGTTTTGCTCGAATAGCATATTAAGGTTTTCATGGTTTTAAGCTCTTCTTTAGGCATGAATTATAATTCAAGTGCTGCTGTAGTTAACTATTAATGGCTGAATTGTGAGCTGGCAGAGTCCAAAGTAACACTTTTCAAGAACTGAAAATCTCTATTAAACAACGCTGCGTGGTATATCTTATCATCATGATAACGGACGATATACTGTATAGGGTCGGAAATTAGGTGAAATGTCATGGTTTGGTAGTCAAATCCATCAAGTCTTAATGGGATAAACTTATAGTTAGGATAGCTGATGAGGTATACCTGGCTTAGGTGGTTAATCGCGTAGCCGTAGACGTTTTGTTGGCGGTTTTCTGAAATTTGCATATGAACGATCTCACCAACCTGCTGCGGCACCAGAACCTCATTGACCGTGAGAGTGTTGTCTCCCCGTTTGAGGTTAAACAGTCTCCCCAAATTGTCCTTGAAAAAATAGCCCCAATCGTAGGGTTTCATGTTGGTAATTTTACCCCACATGGTGTCGATGGGAAATTGAACATGCTGTTGTTTTAGCAACGCGTTGGTCTGTTCGGTCAGTAGTGGCTCTGGTTGAATTGTTTCACAATCGTAGACAACAATTCTGTCGTGTTTTATCGCGAACACCTCTTCAGGAAAGGGTATGACGCCTTTATGGCTAATAGGGTTGAACAGGGGATAGAGGGCAACCTCTTTGGTGTCGAGGCTGGCTGGGTGGTATTGCAAACTTAAGCGTGCGGCCTTGATCCGTTGTTTATCGTACTGTTGCCCATGCAGGGTAAATGGCAGCTTCCCTTGAATATCGAGGTTTTTCCAGTAGACAAAAGGCAGAAGATGTTCGTACTCCTGACGATCGAAGGTGGTGGTTTGTGTGCCGTAGCTAAATTGATGGCCTTGACCATTTTTTTGGTAGATAAAGTCGTTAATTATCGGTGAGTAAAAGATGTAGTATTGCTCCACAAAATGGCGATATTCCTGTTGGTAGCGGGTGATGCCGACGCTGACGATGAGTAGGCAAACAGCGCCGATGCTGAGGTGGTATAGAATTGATTTTACTCGTTGCACTTTTACGCTGAGAAAGCTGTCGTATACGGGGAGGGTAAGCCACAAAATCAAGGCGATGAGAATAAGGTCTTGACTGGCGTAACGATTTTTAAAGTAGAGTAAGCTCAATAGTACCGGAAACAATAGCTTGTACGCTTTTCGCCAGCGATTGCGCTCAATGATTGCTGCACTAAGGCCGAGATAAAGAGCGAGGGCGAGCAGCGACCAGAACAGGCAATCTTTGGCGGCCACCAGCACAATTTCGTCGGGATAGTAGCGTCGGATGATGGTGATAAGCGCGAGTGTCATCAGGGTGTTGATTGAAAAGATGCTCAGGCTACCAGCAATGAGGTGATGGGCGACAACGGTACGCAGTGGACAGGGCAGATGGGTGAGAATACGCACCCGATTGCGGATGATCTCAGGGAGAAATTGCGCTACAGCAATGACGAGTGCGCTAAATAGAAAAAACGGCGCGAGGCTGGCGTAAGGTTTATCTTCTAGTTGAGCAAAGCGATACCACATCATCGATTCAGGCTCGATTGATTTGAAAGTGAAATCGAGATTGAACCAAAAATAGCTTGCGCTGCTTAGTGCAACAACGCACAAGGCAAGGGCCGACCAGCGCAGCTTGAACCACTCTTTTTTATAAATTGCTTTATAGACCATCAGTATTTTCCTACAAAACCAAGAAAGCGCTCTTCAAAGCAGATATCCACCTTGGTGAGGGGGTGGTGTACGTGCTGTTCTAGCTCGTTGTGGGGCATAAATGAATACAGCCGTGTGCTATTTAGCTTGTGTTCAATGCGGTGAACTTCTGTATAGCTACTAATAAATTCGTCGCTAATTTTAGCTGTTTCATAGCAGTGAAATTGTTGGCAAAAGTCGCTCATACTGCTTTGATAGACTGCGCTACTGCGGTCAACAATAGCGACTTGTTGCACCAGTTTTTCTAAGTCACTCATAACGTGCGAGGTGATGAGGACGGTTTTGTTGGTATCGCGAATATAATTTTTAAGATAATCGATAAACAGACAGCGGTAGCCAGCATCGAGGCCCATGGAGTAATCATCGAGAATGAGCAGGTCGGCATCTTGAGCAAACAGTAGCCCGAGTACCACTTGTGATTTTTGGCCGAAAGAGAGTGAGGAGAGCTTTTGCTCCAATTGAACATCCATCCTGTCAATTAGATCGTAGAAAATATTTTGTTTCCAGCGCCGGTAGAAGGGGGCAAAAAAACGCTCCACCTGTTGTATCGACATATAGTCGTAGCTGGTAAAGCCTTCATACAGCAGGGCAATGCGCTGGCGCGTATTGGCACTGAGGCAGTGTGAGGGTTCACCAAACACTACGCATTGACCCGCGCTTGGTTCAAGGTAACCCATAAGGATGTTGATTAAGGTCGATTTGCCGACGCCATTTTTGCCGAGCAAACCAAAAACAGTTCCTGCTTTAATGGTGAGATTAAGATCATGGTAGATCTGTTTTTTGCCATAGCTGTGGCTGAGTTTTTTGATCTGGATAACGGTATCCGCCGGATGTTCACTCCTCAAGATTTCCCCCGCTTGCATAGCGTCTCTTTTGAGATTCTCTGACCGGTGTTTTGTGTTGCACAGCCCTGTTTACCAGAGCAGGCACAACCGTTTTTTTTAATCAGTTTTCGGTACAGGTAATAGAGCGCAACACCAGCGCAAATCCATATAAGTCCGTTTTCCATCAATGCTCCTCTTCGTTCAGATGGACAAGTCGAGCGTATTACACGCTCGGCTTGTCCATCTAGCTATTTCATGTCGTGAACCTGTACCCAAATAACAGCATCTTGGCTTAGTTCTTTACCTTTGTACTGCGTATCGCTTCCGGCCCCGAGGGCGCAAAATCCCCACCAGCCTGCGCGTGGCAGCCCAAAGGTGAACTGGCCGTTGGCATCGGCTTTAATCCCAATGGTGATAAAGCTATCTTGCGGAGCCTCAACATAGGATGACCCCATGGCGTTGGTAGCGAGATTGACAGCGCGATTTAGGTATTCGACCTCGACCTCTGCAAACGGAACCGGTTTACCGTTGCTCTTAACAATGCCGGTGAAGGTTGAGCCAGTCCAGATTGAGTAGGGTTTTGTCAGCGGCACAATCTCAGCCTTAAGTCCGAGTTCACTATCCCAATCAGTTGGTGCGCCAGCAACATTGACAATCATTTTAGTAATCTGCTGAATGTAAATATCTTCACCAGCTTCATAGTAAGGTGCTGGCTGCAGTACAAACAGGTGGTCGCCCATACGCTGGGCTTTATACTGTGATTTATAGGCGATAGCACTGTTGTGTGCGCCCGCCCAAGTGATCTGCTCTAGGGTGGTGAGCAAGTCTCTCTTCTTCTCTTTGTTGATCACATAAAAGGCTTCTACGGGGCTGACATCTTTGCTGTCATGTTGTGCGCCCATATCCATGGTGTGCTCATCAGCAAAAGGGTGAGTAAACACTTCACGCAGGTCGATAGTTGTCCCCGTCGCTAAGGCAGATTCAGGGGTGTAGAGCATTTGAAAGTGGGCCCAGGCGGTACTACTTAATAGTAGGCTCATGGCAAGGGTTAAATAGACCTTTCTCATTCGTTCTCTCCTTGATGGTTATATGGTTGTGGTGTCCTGATTGATAATGAAATATTGGGTTATTCGATAATATCTTTACCCTCGACATACACTTTATGCCCTTCACCAGCGTTAAAGACGGCTTGATAGGCCCCAGTCGGTTTCTTGAAGTTAACTTCACTGTATTCAGTCAGTTTAGTTTTAAGAACTGTTTTCCCGTTTTGCATAAGCAAAAACTCTACGCCACTGGCACTGCTGCCATCGCTAAAGCCACCTTCGCAGGTGATGGTGCCATCGCCCTCATCAAAACATGACATGAGCGCGGTGTGGGCCAAGGCGTTATCGGCGACAAGAGTAAGGGCGACTACGAGGGTGCAGATCTGTTTTTTCATGGGTTTAACCTTTCGTTATAGATTAGGAAATTAAAGAGTAGAGCTACTCGCTCACGCTCCACTCAGGTTTTTTGCGGTTACTTACTCCTAGGCCAATAGCAATGGCTGCTGCACTTAAATAGAAATAGCGCATCATCTCTTCACCACTCCAACCCAGCTGTGTTGCCATAGTGAAAAATAGTACTGAGCAGATTAAGCCCAAGGAGATGGGGAAAATAATGGCGAAGGCCATCCAGCCATACGAGTCGGATTGCAGCTTAACTACCACCATGGTAGCAATGCAGGGCGGGGTAAGAATCATAAAGATCAACATTGCTACCGCATGTAGTGGGGTATAGGCGCCATCGCTGGCAAGAGCGTTTTCCGCGCGTTGATCTTGCTGGCCTTTTTCGTAGATAGAACCAAGGGTGGCTACTGCACTTTCCCGTGCGGCAAAGGAGCTCAAAAATGCCACGTTGATGCGCCAATCGAAACCGCAGTACTGTGACACTGGTTCGAGTGCGCGGCCAAACATGCCCAGAAATGAGCTGCTGATCTTCTCGTTTTTCATCTCCATACGGATTTTTTTACTCACCTTGGATAACTTGCGCACCTCTTTGTTGATTTTTTTGGCGTCACCATCTTCTGGTCGTACCAGTGGAAATAGCTCGGGGTTGGCAGCCAAAAACGCTTGATCCAAGGAAGCAACAGCCTCTTTAGTGCTGGTGAGCATGCGCTGTGCTTTGTACTGGTCATAAAGGTTGATGAGAGCAAATACCTCCTGCTGTTCATCAACCCGTTGGTAGTGAGCTGTCTTTTGCGCTTTATGGTCAAAATCACTCAGAGCTTTCTCTGCACTCAGACGCAGCTGGCTCATGCTCTGGTCAGGAATCCCCGGGTACTGCAGCAAGACAAATAGTACTACTGCTACAGCCAGAACAATGGTAACCACTTTTTTGATATACAACCAAACGCGTTGCATGGCGCTGAGCAGCACCCCTTTAACCGTTGGCAGATGATAGGCGGGCAACTCCATGATAAAGGGCGCGGTTTCTCTGTTAGCGAGAAAGGTTGCGGTGATCAGCCGAGCAACACTTAGAGCGATAAACAGTGTGACCGTGGAGATGTAGAACATCATCAAAGTCATCTGCGTTGGGAAAAAGGCTCCGAGTAACAGGGTGTAAAAGGGCACCTTGGCCATACAGTTCATGTAGGGCACGGTGAGAATTGTGGCTAAGCGGGCGCGCTCATCGGCAATGCCTTTGGTAGCCATCACCCCAGGAACCGCACAGCCACCGACCAGTGCCCCGCCCAATACTAAGGGCAGAGTCGATTGGCCGTGCAGGCCGTAGCGTTTAAACAGCCGATCGAGAATAAACGCCATGCGTGGCATATAGCCAACATCTTCCAGAATGGCGATGAGGGCAAAGAGAATAAAAAATATCGGCACATAGTTGAGTAGGGCAATAGTGCTATTGACCATCCACACCACAAAGTCGGTTATGGGTGGCACATCAATAAATTGTGCCTGTGGTAGCCAGCTGACAATCCAATTTTTAACTGCCGCTAAAATCGGCCAGGTGTAGTTGGTTAGCTGGTAGCCCGCGACAATAGCTAGCTGATATATCAGATAGATGATCGCGCCCAACACAGGAAACGCTAACCAATGGTTGAGGACAATGCGATCAACCTTATTGGTTAAATTTTCCTGTGCGCTGCGCTGCTCTTTTACGCACTCATGGAAGAGGATATCGGCGTTGTCGTAACGTAAGCGGGCAAATCCTTGATCAATATCCAGATCATAGCGATGGTGGATCTCGTCGTTGAACTCATCAATTAACTGCTGTTTGATCCCTGTTTTCTCAATAATTAATGCGTCGCCCTCAAGGGCTTTAATGGCGAGCCAGCGCCGGGCTATTGTCGATTGAAGGGTAATCTGCTCTTCGATCTTGGCAATGTATGGCTCAAACTGGTGATAGTTGATCTTAAATAGCGCAGCGTCCTCTTGCTTGCGGGCTGTTGCTATGGCCGCCATAATTTCGGCTTTACCAACCTGCTGCGAAGCTGTCGCCTGCACAACTTGCACATTGAGTAGCGTAGCTAAGCGTTCCATGTCGATGCTAATTTTTCGCTTAGCGGCAATGTCCATCATGTTTAGAACCAGCACCATAGGTTTGCCAAGCTCTAAAAGCTGAAAGGTTAAGTAGAGATTGCGGCGCAGATTAGAGGCATCTACCACATTGACGATGACATCGGTCTCCTCATCGAGCAAAAAGGTCTTGGCTACCTGCTCTTCAAGGGAAAACATGCTGAAGGAGTAGGTTCCAGGTAGATCAACAATCTGGTAGCTGTCGTCGTTATGTTTAACCTGAGCAGACATTTTATCGACGGTGACCCCGGGATAGTTGGCTACGTGTTGCTTGACCCCGCTGAGCATATTGAAAATTGTCGATTTGCCGCAATTGGGCTGGCCAGCAAGGGCAACATTAATCATGAGATGTTACCTTGATCAGCCTAGCTTCGCTGCGACGCAGGGTGAGCAGGTAGTTTTGGATTCCAATTTCAATAGGGTCGCGTAGCGGGGCATTACGAATCATCGTTACTTGAGTGCCCGGAATAAATCCCATATTGAGTAGCTTAAGCTTTAACGCTCCCTGAGCTTGGCACCCTTGAATGACCCCATGTTGACCAGTGCTGAGGTCGGCTAAGGATAGTTGTTGAGTTGCTATAGACACGATATTGATCTCCAAAAATAGGTGTGATAAGTGCTGACGAGCTAACTCTTACAGATTTTAGGGAATTAGTTCGTGATTGCGGTCACGTTGGTGAAATTATTCGTTAGCCTATCTTTTTGCTGTTCGTTAAATCATCTGTTGGCAACTTTAATTAGCCAATGTGACTCTGGTCACATCAGCGCAGCGGTGAAGAGGTTATTGTCGGTGTAAATGCTAGGTGGTCAGGATGTGCAGCTTGGAGGTTGCAAGAGGTTCTTGCCGTGATCACTAGAGGTTGTTTAATTTTTTATACTGAGGAGAAGGAAGAGATGGAGAACAGGTTAATACGCTCGGTGCTGTTTATTGTATTTTTTGCCCTAGTAGGATCATCTGCTAGTGCGCGCGATTTATCCAACTATGAACTTTTAGAGCGGATTACAGCCCTAGAACAGCGCTTACTTGAGCAACAAGAGCCTGCTGAGAGCAGTGCGCTTCTCGGTTCTTGGTCAGAGCGCATTACCTTAAGCGGTCTGGTTGAAATCGAAGCAAGCTACGAATCTTTCGATTTTGATGATCCTGGCGAAAAAGATGAAGACTCCAGTGATATTGTGCTGGCAACTGTCGAACTGGGTGTCGATGTTGATCTGGTCAAACATGTCAGTGGCCACGTCTTGCTGTTGTGGGAGGAAGACGACACCGAACCTGTAGATGTCGATGAAGCGTTTATCACTCTGGACGGCGAAGATATTCTGCCCCTGTATCTGATGGCCGGTAAAATGTACGTCCCTTTCGGTGACTTCTCATCCAACATGATCTCTGATCCGTTAACCCTCGAACTGGGTGAAACGCGCGAAAGTGCGGTATTGGTCGGCTTTGATATCAACGGTATGTACGGCAGCATTTACGCCTTCAACGGTGACATCGAAGAAGCCGATGATGACGACAACCACGTCGACAACTTCGGCGCCACAGTCGGTTATGCGTTGGAGAACGACAACATGACTCTCGATGTCGGCATCTGCTATATCAACAACCTGCTTGATTCCGACGGTTTAGGCGATTTATATGATGAATCCGTCGCAGAAGCAGCGGAAGAAGATGATAGCACGATGGAACTGAATGACTATGTCGGTGGCTTCGGAGCTCATGTCGTCGCCGAGATGGGCGGTCTTAACCTGATCGCAGAATATGTCGGTGCAATTGACGACATTGAATATCTTGTTGACGGCGTCAAAGTCGAAGAAGATGCCATTAGCAGCTGGAACCTAGAAGCTGGCTATACCTTTGAACTTATGGGTAAAGACACCACTGTTGCCGTCGCGTATCAGGGCACGGATAATGCCGGGGATTTCCTGCCAGAAAGCCGCTACATGGCCTGCGTTGGCGCCGAGATTTTTGCGGCCACCTCACTGGCTATAGAATTTGCCCATGACGAGTACGAAACCGACGACGAAGCCGATATCGTCACGGCTCAGCTGGCCATCGAATTTTAACCAGACATTCAAATAAACCTACAATAACAAAAGGTCGGCGTCCCCACAGGCTCCGACCTTTTGTTATTGTCTGCCTGCCATGTGCTATGCGTTGGGCTCGCAAGTTTAAGTGTTAGCAGCTGGAACAGGTGAATGAGAGGTAGAACATAAACAAACTTAAGGTATAGGCATCGCGCGGTGAAACGGCTGGTAAATTCTCTCTATGACCACTACAATATGTGCACTTGATTGGTAGAGGAGTTTATTGCATGGCATCAGCGCTCAGACAGCGTCAGTCTGTTCCAAGGTTTAACCTGTGGGTGGCGGCGCTAGCCGTTTTTTACCTGACCATAGGCGTGCATCTGCTCCATCCACTGTTTCACCAGAAGCATGATAATTCATATAATTATGCTACGAGCTACCACAACGCTGAACACCACCATCATGCCCCCTGTCCGCTGCACGACTACTGCCTGACCATCCATCACCTGAACATAGCCGATGACGTATATACTATTAGGCTACTTATGCCAACAGAGCGCTGCAATGCTCGATTTAAGCAGCGCGTCCCCCATCAGTACCACCTAGCTTCCACTCCTGCACGTGCTCCTCCCGTTGTCTGATTTGGGTTTAAATAACAATCCGAACTGTCAGGATATTGCAACAGCGCTATGAATAAATAGGCATGTTGCAAATTCAATGTAAATGCGCGCAAGCGTGTTGAGAGGAGGACTAATGGCTTCTACTTTGCCATGGAGAGGTCAGGGTGTGGTTTACCTGCTGGCCATGTTATATGTCTTAGCATCAATCACTGCTGCTCAAGCAGAAGAGATTATCGAGTTGGAAACCATTTTGGTGACAGCTGCCACCGATAAGGACAACGATGCAGAGCAATTAAATAAAGAGGAGTTACGCCACGAGCATGTGGTCGAGCTAGCGGAGCTGCTTAGTCAGCAGTCGGCTAGTACTACACTGATTCGCAAGAGTGGCTACGGCAATGAGGTAGCTGTGCGCGGTTTCGGTAAAGCCAATCTACGCATTTTGTATGACAATGCCATGATCGAGGGAGCTTGCGGCAGTCGCAAAGATCCAGCATTGTCCCACGTGCCACTGCTGGCGGTGCGCAAGGTCAATGTGCAGCCAGGGCCATTTGACGTCAGTCGTCAGGGTGGACTCGGCGGTGCTATCAGTGTTGAAACCGTGGATCCCAGTGGTGAAGAACAGGCTGAACTGTGGCTGAAAACCGGTAGCTTTGATTACCGCAGCGGCGCCGTTCAGTTCACTGGTGGGAATGAGACTTTTCAGGCTCTGCTCGGCTATGCAGCGACGCAAATGGACCAATACGAAGATGGAGATGGGCGCAAATTGACCGATTTTGCCCCCGCTGGTCGGCCGTATTCGCAACAGGGAGAAGATCAGGAGGCGTTTACCAAGCAGGACGTGTGGGGGAAACTGCGCTGGAACCTCAATGAAAAACACAGTTTGACTTTGTCCCACACCTACGGCAAGGCTGAAGATGTATTGACGCCGCGTGTAGCCGTGGATATTGAAAAAGAGCGTACCACCCTTACTCAGCTGCACTATGATGCCTTCGAGCTGTGTCCATACAGCGATCATCTGCAGGTGCGCCTATATCATCACGATGTCCAGCACAACCCCTTTGACCGCTATCGGGATCTAGTTGGTGCCGGGCTGCCATCGTTTCATCGCCGTTTCGAAGCGCGCTCAACCTTTCGCGGTGCCTCGGTCAGTAACAGTATAGAGCGCCATTGGGGCGCAGTAACCCTTGGCCTAACCCACGATCATCAGGATTGGCGGGCCGATGCCTACAACGATGATACCGATGTCCTGATCAACGATCAGTTTATTCCCGATGTCGACCACGACATGTGGGCTGGTTATGTTCAGGCGCGTGTGCTCACCGGTCCCATCACTTGGCGTGGCGGGGTGCGTTACGACGATTCCACCATGGAAACGCATGAACCGCTGGTGTTTAGCAGTGCTATGAGTGATGCTAACCGTCAGCACGACAGTAGCGTCAGTGGCTATCTCTTTGCCAGCTGGTATCCAACCGATTTCAGTCGGCTGTTTGCCGGTATTGGCCGCAGTGTGCGCCTGCCTACAGGAGCGGAGCGCTATCTGCAGGGTTCGGCAAACTTTTACGGCAACCCCGATCTCGATCCGACTATCAACCATGAATGCGATCTCGGCGTGACGCTGGATGGGCGTTGGGGGCAGTGGACGCTCAAGGGGTTTTATTCGCAACTGGATGATTATATCTATCAGCAGGCTACAACAGCCAAAACCTGGGTCAATATCGATGCCCATATTTATGGATTTGAAAGTCGCTGGAGCAAAGAGGTTGTGACCGGACTGACGGTCGATGCCGCCTACGCTTGGCAACGGGGGCGCAAGGATGACCAGCCTGCCAATAATGAAGATAAGGATCTGAGCGAAATTCCGCCGTGGAAAACTCGCCTCGGGCTGGAATATGAGAAAAATCGCTGGGCCGTTCGTGCCGAATGGCTGCATTCCGGCACTTGCAGTCAGGTCGATGAAGACGCTGGGGAGGTGCACCTAGCCGATTGGGATGTCCTTAATCTGACTGCCAGTTATCACTTCTCACAACACTGGTCACTGCATCTGGGCGTAGAAAATCTGTTAGATGAGAGCTATGCCGTGGCCAACTCCTATGAATACGATGCGGTCAGTGGCTCCGCAGTTACACCACCTATCGTCTACGAGCCAGGGCGTATGGTCTATTGTAGTATTATCAGCCGCTGGTAATATCAGCACTACTCTCAGGCCGAGACTGGTGCTCGGCTTGGGAGTTTAACTGTTAAATTAGACTTTGAGATATCTTGGCGGGCTACATAGCGGGGCGGGTGACAATGTGGCGCTGTAGCGGGTTGCGAGATATTTTGCGGGTGCTGGGGTAGAGGGGTAATCGGTGTCGGCTAACTTAAATGCGCTAAGTTCTGCTTTTTCTGCAGCCTTTACTCGTTAGCCGCAGCGTTCAATTTTGTCAGCACTTCAGCCAGCTTAAAATTATATTTTTGTGCCACATCCTGTACTGATTCAAAGAGCATCTGGCAGCATACGCACTCTCCCGCTTGCTCATCGTAGGAGTGGAACACCGCTTCCGTTGCAGGGTATTGGCCGACAATATCCAGTACTGTCATATCTGCAGCTATTAGTTCTGGTTTTTTAGCGCTCATAAAGTAGTGCCTATTCGCTAATTTAAGTAAAAAAACAGTTGTTGCGATATCTAAACAGCTAACGGCGCTGTGCGCCAACGGTCAAGTCCGAAATGTGCTGTAAATTCTCTCCGGTCATTGACGTTTTTAGCTTGCTAGGGCAACCTTATTACTGCCCTGTTCAGCCGTTTTTTGGGCTTCTGCCCATTCCTTAAATTCATCCA
>JAVETC010000043.1:0-22312 GCA_034006225.1 Desulfuromonas sp.
GTTAATATCATATCCAGCCATCGCTTCTTCTCCTTTGGTTTGTGAAACGTCTTTGACAACGTCAACTTACCAAACCGGAGCGATGGCTACCTACCAATTATTTACAGCAGTTTACGGACTTGATCGCGCCAACTTCGGGCACTATAAATTCTCATGCAATTTCACCGCTGTTTGCAGGATACAAATCCAAGCTAAATTTTGCAATTGAAACAGTTAGTACCTCAAAGTTTACATTTCTGCTCGGAGCTAGTTAACCGCTACCTCTTCTCGCTTTTCTCTGCTCTCTCCTTAATGCTTTTCTTCTCTGCGCAGCGGCAAATGCGGCACTTACCCGAGCAGGTGCAGGCTTTGTTGTGGTGTTGAGCGCTTGGCGTTACTGGCATGGGCTGGCACTCCTCGATATCTAAATCTAAAAAAATTGGCTTGATGCTATCAGTCATCTTTGCTCCTTAAAATATAATAGCTGGCGGCTAAAAAAAGTTACAGATGGATATGCTGCTGACAGCATCCACAGTCTAGCCCTGCGGCAATAGTTTGCAGTTGCTGTGCATCCTGAATGCTAATTAAACCGCGTTGGCAGGTTATGGTTGCTGCTTGTTCAAATTTAGATAGAGTGCGCGACATAGTTTCGCGCGCCATACCCAACTCTTGAGCCGTGAGTGAAATAGGGCGAAGGTCAATCTGTGGGGTTGCGCTAGAGGCTA
The DNA here is from genome assembly GCA_034006225.1 of Desulfuromonas sp. Classification (GTDB taxonomy): domain Bacteria; phylum Desulfobacterota; class Desulfuromonadia; order Desulfuromonadales; family Desulfuromonadaceae; genus Desulfuromonas. The sequence continues at coordinate 705 of JAVETC010000043.1, forward strand.
ACCTGGCATGCTTGTTCATCATTGCTAGCAAGTGGGTTGCAACTTTGGCGCGAACATTGACACATTGCGCCAGACAGCGTTTGGAGCGCTCCTCCTCTATTTGGTTTGCCAGTAGCTGTATAAGGTTGCTGTGGAGTTGTGGATCGTTCTCCATAAGTTGGCGAAACTGGCGATGTGGCCAGCTGAGCAGTTGCACCTGTGACAGACTCTCGGCATAACTGCAGCAGCCTCTACCTGAAGCCAGAGCAGCTGAGCAAAATATATCGCCACTGGTTAACCGTTGCTGGAGCGACTCCTCGTCACCGATGGTGGGGCGCATCATCTTCATCTTACCCTCAAGGAGTAAATAGAGCCGGCTCGAGAGATCTTCGCGGCTAAGAATCATACCTTTGTGCGCAAATGAAGATCTGCGCCCGCGCTCCAGCAGAGCACTTATGGTGCTGCTTTTAAGCTCTTTGAGCAGAGGTAGTGCTGAGATTTCGTGAGAAGTGTTGCCCATGTTACAGCACCCCCGCAGTTAATAGCTCGGCAGATCTACCGCGTTTATTATTTAAAAGAGAGACAATCCGTTGGTGCTGGTGCTGATACAGGTCGGCCAGCGCATGGCTGCGTCGCGTCTTACCATATATTTTCCACAACCGTTGTGCTGTAACCTCTAGCTGCGAGCGTCCCATAAAAGCGCTGATATCTTTTAGCGGATAGCCGAGAAACAGTCCGATCTCATGCGGGAACTCGCCATCAACAAAATGGCTGACTAGGTCAGCAAGAGTAGTCTCAAGATGCTGCGGATCACGGTAGTCTAGCGACGCTAAAAAAGTACGCGCGCTGCGACTGTTAAGCCGGCGCTGTAAGAGAGCCGGTGAATAGATAAGCAGAAGCACGCCGTTGGTATCACTAAGCAGAGTAGCCGCCACTAGCGAGGAGTTTGCTAATAACTCCTCACCGTGTTGTTGCCACAACTTATACATATTGCGCCCACAGGAGTAAGCACGATTACTAATGCGCAGCAGGTTAGCCGGTTTCACCCCAGCAATAACCTCCGCCGTGCCGAGAGTCAAAAAAGCCGCTACACACTGGCGCGGTTCAGGATAACGCCCCGCAATTTCGTACCACGCAGTGCGCTGACAAGGGGCGGTATTCCCCTCTTTGACACAGGGACATTGTAAAGGTAGTGGTATTGACATAGATCCTCCAGCTTAACAGTTTATGTGAAATTGAATATTGTTATCAATTGGACTATATACTGCAACCACAAGTGGACAGAACTATGCTGCTAAGGGTAGTGGATTTATTTGCAGTAGATAAGATTATTTATTTATAGATGATATTGAAAACCGTTATCAATATAGATAAAGATCGCGGGATATGCAACAGTTATTTGTAATCTGGGCGCAATTTGTCGGCAGCGCCGCGTAAGTTAGCCTAGGAGCAGGAATCTGCGCAGTTTAGGTATTAGATTGCGGTGTGAGGGTATCTGAATTAGCGCTAAAAAGCAGTGGAATAAGGCTCTAATTGCAATGTTGAAAAATTACTTTCGTCACAAATTTGTCACAGCAACGTCACAGGGCAAAACCAGTGCGCCTAAAACGACAACAGCCGATGCGCTAAGTTAGCGCATCGGCTGTTGTTTATATTGGTTGCGGGGGAAGGATTTGAACCTCCGACCTTCGGGTTATGAGCCCGACGAGCTACCAAACTGCTCCACCCCGCGTCATATATTTTCTGCTGTTTCCTTGAACCCGATATATGTATCAAAAAACACAGGACCATGTCAAGGATTCATATCCATTTATGGTGTATCGACAAAGCTTTTAAGTCGTTTTGCGCGACTGGGGTGGCGTAATTTACGCAATGCCTTAGCTTCAATCTGGCGAATACGTTCGCGGGTTACGCTGAAATCCTGACCGACCTCTTCAAGGGTGTGATCCGATTTTTCGCCGATACCGAAACGCATACGCAGAACTTTCTCTTCGCGTTCGCTAAGGGTTGATAGCACCTCGGCGGTTTGATCGGACAGATTGCCTTTGATAACAGCTTCCAGTGGCGAAACGGCTCCTTTGTCCTCGATAAAATCGCCGAGTGAAGAGTCCTCCTCTTCACCAATTGGTGTCTCCAGACTGATGGGCTCCTTGGCTATCTTCAAGACACGGCGCACTTTTTCCAGCGGTAGATCCATGCGCTCAGCGATCTCTTCGGGCACCGGCTCGCGTCCCAGCTCCTGCACTAGTTGGCGGCTGGTACGGATGAGCTTGTTGATAGTTTCAATCATGTGGACGGGAATACGAATTGTACGCGCTTGGTCGGCGATGGCTCGGGTGATCGCCTGACGAATCCACCAGGTAGCATAGGTAGAAAACTTGTAACCGCGCTGATATTCAAATTTATCCACCGCCTTCATCAGGCCAATATTGCCCTCTTGAATTAGATCGAGAAATTGTAGCCCGCGATTGGTATATTTTTTAGCGATGGAGACCACTAGGCGCAGGTTGGCTTCTACCAGTTCGGTTTTAGCAACCTTGGCGCGCCACTCACCACGGTGTACCTCTTTGAGGGATTCCAACAAGGCTTCAGCAGTAAAGCCGGTTTCATCTTCAACCCGTTTGAATTTGCGTTGTGCTCCCTTGAGGCGTTTTTCGACGACTAAAAGTTGCTCACTGCTTTTGCCCAACTCGGCGGTGACATTAGCGCTCTCTTCATCGCTTTTATGCAGGCGGCGTAGATAGCTGCGGATCTTTTTGTGCGAACAGCCGAGCTCTTTTTCGCAGGCTTCTACTTCACTCAACCCTTTTTTTACCTGAACTGAGAGCTCTTTTAGCCGTACTGCGATTTTAGATAGGGTCTGCTCTTTTAGACGCATTTGGCGCATTAAGCTGCAAAGTTCGGTTTTAATCTCGTCTATGTTTGCTAAAGCCAGCTTTTTGTCGGCGGCACTACCTTCAGTGGCAAGTGTTTGCTGCTCTTCCAACTCAGCTTTTTTGGCCGTTATCTGGGCGATAATATCCAGAACTCGGCGGTACTGGCGCTCCTCAGCTTCAGCACCCTCCTCTTCATCATAGTCCTTGGTGATGTCGGAGATACCGATGGTGCCTTCACTTAGGTCATTGCCGAGGGAGATGATCTCATCTAGTGCTATCGGGGTGCGCAAAACCACCTGTGTAATGAGTCCTTCGCCCTCTTCGATGCGCTTGGCAATTTCTACTTCGCCTTCGCGCGTCAATAGCGAGACTTGACCCATCTCGCGCAGGTACATACGCACGGGATCGCTGGTACGGCCGATGACACCGGCCTCGAAGCTGGGGCTCTCCTCTTTGCTATCGTCGTTGCTGTCTTTGCTGGTTTTCTCATTGCTGCTGTCAGTGTCATCATCTTTTTGATCGTAGTCGATGATCTCGATGTCGAGATCGCCGAACATACTCATCACTTCTTCAAGTTGCTGAGGTGAGACCATATCTTCAGGAATAGCATCATTGACCTCCTCGTAGGTTAGGAAGCCTTTTTCCTTTCCTGTCTCAATGAGTATTTGAAACTCTTCCTCTTTTGTTTTTTTCGCCATAAATATCGTTCTCCTGTCAACTGCCGAGGCAGTCGTAGTTGCTAGATGTTGCTAATTGTTGCGATTCTTCAGTTGCCGGTTAATTTGTGTCAACTCCTGTAGGCAGGCTATCTGGCGGTCCGAATTATTTTGTTGTTCGGCCTCGCGCATAAGCGCATGCAGCTCTGTTCTACGTTGTTTTAACCGTCCCTGTTTTACCGCCAATCGGCAGTCACCGAATATCTCGTCTATATTTTCATCAGGCAGCTCCGCGCCGCGAATTAAAATGTCTGTTAATAACGTCTGTTGTGTCGTGCTGTGACAGCAGTCAAGCAGTGTCTCATCTGGTTTAGACTGTTGTTGCCATGCTTGGTGAATCTTTTCTGCCAACGAGTAGCAGTCCTGGTTGTCAAAAAGTTCTGCTAGTCCTGTCTCTAGTGCCAATTGGCTGACCTGTTCATCAATAAGCATTAAACTGAGCAGCCATCTTTGCGCTTTGGGTAGTGCGGCTTCCCGTGGTGCTGCTGGATGTTTGCGCTGGGCTTTTTGACCCACAAAGTTTGCCTCGTAATCGGGCTGCTGCTCTGGCGGCTCTACTACTGGTGCTGTCTTGGTCGCATTATGGCCGAGATTTTTTTGCGGTGTTGCCGACAGCGGTTGCTGGCGCGAAAGTTGCCGATTGAGCAACTCGCGTTCGACTCCGCTGTGTCGTGCTAAGGCACCTAAATGCAGATCCCGTTCTATCTCGTTGGGCACATGGCTGATCATCCGTACTATTTCGGTGATATCCTGTGCCTGTTGTTCGGCATTGCCCGCGCTACTGTGCAGCAGGCTGAGCATATAAAATTCCAACGCCGATTGCGCCTGCTCTAAACGCTGAGCAAATTTTTCAGCCCCTTCACGCTGTACACAGCTGTCAGGGTCATCACCAGCGGGCAGGCTTAGAGTCTGTAGCTGTAGCCCCACTTGGAGTAGCTCTGGCATCGCCCTGAAACAGGCTTTTTGCCCAGCCTGATCTTGATCAAATAGCAGTACCACTTGATCCACATAGCGCTTTAATACTCTAGCGTGTTCAACTGTCAGTGCTGTACCGCAGGTGGCTACAACATTTTCAATGCCGGCCTGCACTAGCGCAAGGTGGTCGAAGTAGCCCTCAACCACGATTACTTTGCGCTGGCGGCGCATGTCGTTTTTCGCCTGCGAGAGCCCGTAGAGTATGCTGCTCTTGTAGTAGAGTGGCGACTCTGGCGAGTTCATATATTTAGGCAGGCTGTCATCTAGCACCCGGCCACCAAAGGCGACGATATTGCCGCTGGTGTCGTCGATCGGAAACAGTAGCCGCTGGCGAAACATATCGTAATCAGGGCGATTTTCGCTGCCGGTGCGAATTAACCCGAGCTGCTTAGCTTGCTCAGCGTCTATCCCCTTATGCTGAAAATGCTCGCATAAATTGTTCCAGCCATCGGGGGCGTAGCCGAGGCGAAAACGCCGCACTATGTCGCTGGTAAATCCTCGCCGTCTGATATAGCCACGCGCTTGCGCGGCACGTGGATCGTTGACCAGCAGTTGGTGATAAAACTCTGTCGCCACATTATATATATGCAGCAGTTGCTCGCGCTCTTTGCGACGCTGCAGCTCAAAAGCATCTGGTTCATCCTGCGGTATCTCTATCCCCACTTGCTCGGCGAGGCGGCGTACCGCTTGGGGAAAGGCCAGCCCTTCAATGCGCATTAAAAAGCTAAAAACATTACCACCAACGCCACAGCCAAAACAGTGAAAAATCTGCTTGGCACTATTTACACTAAATGACGGTGTCTTCTCGTGGTGAAAAGGACAGAGCCCTAAATGGTTAGCACCAGAGCGTTTTAATTGCACATAGCTGGAAATTAGCTCGACAATGTCGACACGTTCACGTATCTGCATGATCAAGTCGTCCGCAATGCGTCCGTTCATTAATTTCCCCTAGCCTGTTATTCTGTTAATCCCCAAGCTGAATTACCGTTACTGCAGAACCACCACTGTTGTCATCGGCAGCATGAAAGGCAGTAACCGCGCGGTGCCTAGCCAGTAGCTCAGCGATGGCGGTGCGCAGTGCGCCAGTCCCGCGGCCATGAACGACACTGACATCTTTCCAGTTCTGGAGCAGGGCGTCGTCAATAAGGCGTTCGACCTGATCTATGGCATCCTCAACGTGTAGGCCTATCACCTCTATCTGGGGCTTAAAAGTACTGTGTTCAGTGTGCCGCTGCACACTGGATGTCCTTGTGCCTGCTTGAGCAAAGCGCCGTGGCTCATAGGCTTCTAGAGCTTTCAATGCCAAGCGCATCAATTTGCCGTGGCAGGTTAATTCTATCTCATTGCCATTTATCTGCTGAACCTGTGCTTCGGCGTTTAGCGCCGGGATGCGTACCAGTTCACCAACTGTTAAATTTTTTGGTATCGCGTGCTGTGAGCGCATCTGCTGCGGAGTAGAGTGTAATTTCTCTTTTGTCTCGCGCACTTGGCGCATCAACTCTGCCTGTTGTTGCCCACCACTGATTGTATCACTGCCGTGCGCCTGCTGGCGCGCCTGCTTGAGCAGTTGGCGCATCTGACTCTGGGTGTCCGCGACAAGCTGTTGTGCTTGGCGTTGGGCTTTGTTTAATAGCTTGGTGCGCGTATTTTCTAGCTCGACTAGCAGCTTGCGCCGCTTTTCGCGTTCCAGTGCGGCCTGTTCGCGCAGCTGCTGGGCCTCATCGCGGTCATGTTGCAACTGGGTACGCAGCTGATTCAGCTGTTCTACCATGGCGAGGCCATCACGCTCTTCACGGCCAAGGTAGCTATCTGCCTGAGCCAGCACTTTTGCAGGTATGCCCATGGTGCGGGCGATTGTAAAGGCGCTACTGGCTCCAGGAACACCATAGTGCAGGCGATACGTAGGCGCTAGCGTGTGTGGGTCAAACTCCACGGCGGCGTTTTCTACCCGCTCATGCAGATAGGCATAACTTTTAATCATGTTGAGGTGCGTAGTTACCACCGTGCGTGCACCTACAGCGCGCAAGCGATCTAGCACTGCCAAAGCTAAGGCGCCGCCCTCAGATGGGTCGGTTCCAGTACCGGCTTCATCGAGTAGCACCAGTGAGTTGCCGTCTATCTGCTGTAAAATCCGCCGGATTCTGGTCAGATGCCCAGAAAAGGTGGATAGGTTATCTTCTATGCTCTGCTCATCACCAATATCGGCAAAAATTTTGTCAAATAAGTAGACCCGGCTTTTAGGATCACAGGGTATTGGCAAGCCTGCGGACACCATCAAAAACAGGAGGCCGACGGTCTTTAGGGCAACAGTTTTACCGCCGGTATTTGGTCCACTGATTATCAGCGTATCGTGTTTTTTACCTAAGCGCAGATCTATCGCCACCACCGGTTGCTGGCGTGGTTGACCAGCACTGTCGATCAACAACAGTGGGTGGCGTACCTGTAATAGCTCCAACTGGCGTTTGGCGGTTATCTGTGGCACCTTGGCTCCAGTTACGCGAGCAAAGCGTGCCGCTGCGGCATAGTAGTCCAAACGCGCTAAAATGTTCTGGTTGGTGGCTAGCTGTTGGCGTGCTGCGCCTACCGCTGCTGCCAACTGCTGTAAAATACGTTCGATCTCCCGCTGCTCTTCGCGCAGTAACGCTTGCAGGTTGTTGTTGCGTTCAAGTACCGTGGCCGGTTCGATGTACAGCGTCTGGCCGCTGGATGATTCGTCATGGACGAAACCCTTGACGCGCCCACGAAAGTCAACACGCACTGGCACGACATAGCGACCATTGCGTTCGGTTATAATATGTTCCTGAAATACGCCATCAAAGTGGCTGTCGCTGAGCAGTGCTTCGAGTGCAGAACGGATGCGACTGCGAGCGGTTTTACTTTGCGTGCGTAAATCGGCTAATTGCCACGAGGCCCCATCTAAAATATCGCCTGCAGGGCCGATGCTGGCGCGAATTAGATCGCGCAGCTCAGCTTGTAGATCTAACTCAAGTACCGCAGCGCTTAACTGGGGTGCCATTAGTTCAGCACTAAAATAGCGTTTACATAACCGCGCAGCATCTAAGCTGTCCGCTACCTCCAGCAACGCCGTAGCGGATAACCACGCGCCAGCAGTGCGTACTCTCTCTAGGGTGTCGCTGAGGTCGCAACTCCCTCCGAGAGGCGGCGCGCCGTGTTCATCTAACAGCGCCTGTGCTTCGGCAATGCACTGCAGTGACGTGTCGACCATCTCCCGCTTCTGGAGTGGCTGTAACTTAGAGGCTAAGCGTTTGCCAGGTGTGGTTACGGTAAACAGTGCCAGTAAAGAGACAATTTTATTAAATTCTAAAACCTGCAGCGTAGCTTGTAGCATTAAACATCCATAGCTTGGTTACGCCACCTTGTCGAATAGCTTGCTGCTGTGTTTAACCACGGCCTGTCCCAGTTGGACGAAGGGTGGACATAGCTGCGATTGGGTAAATAGCGGCTTCACTGCTGGTGGTAAACTCGCTTGAGATAGCCCGTACAACACCAGCGCTAGCACTAGGGTGCCTTGCAGTAAACTAAACACTGCACCGACGACACGGTTGAGGCCGCCTAAAAACAGAAGTTTAACAAACCGTGACAAAAGTGCACCTAACATGGCGAAAATAATCATAGTCAGCACAAATAACAGCAATAGGGCAATGCCCACACAGAGTTGTGTTGGCAACGGCGTTATTGCCTCGAGCTGTTTGGCCACCGGAATATAATAATGAAAAGCGATGGCAGCTGCCGCGACCAGACCTACTAATGAACAGATCTCTTTAATCAGTCCACGCAGTGCCCCTTTGACGACAAACAGCGCCAAAATCACCAAAATTCCTATATCCAGCGCATTCATATTGATCCTCGTAACAGCAGTAGGTTATTTCGCTAAACAGCTTTTTACCATTTCGCTTACCAGGCGGCCATCGGCGCGCCCCAGGGTTTTTGGGCTGATAACCTTCATCACTGCGCCCATATCCTTCATCGAGCTTGCTCCGAGTTCGGCAACGGTAGCAGCTACTAGTTGCTGCAGCTCTTCGCTGCTGAGTTGTTGCGGTAAAAACTCCTGCAGTACTTTAATCTCCTGCTCCTCTTTTTCGGCAAGATCTACGCGGTCGTTATCGCGGTATATTTTAGCTGACTCGCGCCGTTGCTTGAGCAGGGTAGACATGACGCTAATAATGTCAGCGTCGGTCAGGGTGATTTTTTTATCGATCTCAGCATTTTTTATGGCACCGCGCACCAGACGAATTACGCCTAGGCGTTCGCTTTGTTTGGCCTTCATGGCCTCTTTCATCGCATCGGTAAGACGTTGTGCTATGCTCATGATATCTCCTGTAGGTGGTTCTGATGTGTCACTGTTTTTATTTTGTGCGCGATTGTTTCTCTTCGATGCCCGACATGCCAAAGCGGCGTCTTAGCTCGGCATAAATACGCTCTGGCGGCAGATCGTAATAGCCGAGAAGAATCAGGGTGTGAAAAAATAGGTCGGCTACTTCGTAGACGATCTCATCGCGTTCACCACCTTTGCCGGCAACAGCGGTTTCGGTGGCCTCTTCACCAATTTTGCTCAGAATTTTATCCAGCCCCTTAGTGAACAGGGAGTGGACATAAGATTTTTCACTGGGGTTGCGCCGTCGATCCTGAATTACATGGTAGACCGCATCGAGAATATCTTGCTTGCCATAGGCCTCTGCGGTGCTGGCGTCCACCTCTCCAGCGATGGTGATCTGCTCGCCATCAGCTACGCTAAAGAAACATGAACGTCGGCCAGTGTGGCATGCAGCGCCTATCTGTTCGACTTTTATCAACAGGGTGTCGCCATCACAGTCGTAGCGAATTTCGTGCACGCTCTGTGTGTTACCGGAGGATTCGCCCTTCATCCATTGCTTGGCGCGGGAGCGGCTGTAATAGTGCACCTTGCCGGTCGCCAAGGTATTGCGTACCGCCTCGGCATTCATGTACGCCATCATCAATACTTCACCATTTTCGACATCCTGGGTGATGCAGGGAATCAGGCCATCTTTATCAAATTTAAGCTGCTCAAGCAGGCTCATGCTAACTCCTTTAGATGCGCACTGGAACATTGTGACGCTGTAAATATTCCTTGCACTCGCTGATAGTATATTCGCGGAAATGGAAAATGCTCGCCGCTAGAGCGGCACTGGCTCCACCGCTGGTTAGTCCGTCTTTTATGTGCTCCAAATTACCGACGCCACCGGAGGCGATGACGGGAATATTCACCGCATCACTGATTGCTCGAGTGAGAGCGATATCGTAGCCATCCTTGGTGCCATCACAATCCATGGAGGTGAGGAGGATCTCTCCGGCACCGAACTCCTCCATCTGCAGCGCCCACTGGATAGCATCAATGCCGGTAGCATTGCGTCCACCGTGGGTGTAGACCTCCCAGCGTTGCGGATTACTGCCAGCTACGCGGCGTGCATCGATAGCCACCACAATGCACTGCGTGCCAAAGCGCTGGGCGGCGCTGCGCACAAACTCCGGATTATTTACTGCTGCGGTGTTGATGCTAACTTTGTCGGCACCCGCGTTGAGCAGATTGCGAATGTCCGCTACTTCGCGCACGCCACCGCCAACGGTCAGCGGCATGAACACCTGTTCAGCGGTGCGCCGTACCACATCGAGAATTATGCCGCGCTTATCACTGGAGGCGGTTATATCTAAAAAGGTGAGTTCATCCGCACCCTGTTTATCGTAGGCGATAGCCGCTTCAACCGGGTCGCCAGCGTCAATGAGATCAACAAATTGCACCCCTTTGACCACGCGACCATCTTTTACATCCAGACAGGGGATGATACGCCGTGTCAGCATGTTTTTAGCCTCTCTTTCTGGTTAGCGCTACAGCTGCAGCCAGATCCAGAGCGCCAGTATAGATAGCTTTGCCGGTAATTACTCCGCTAACACCCTTGGCTTCAATGCTGAGCAGGTTGCTAATATCCTGGAGGCTGGATACGCCACCGGAGGCGATAACGGGAATAGAGATGGCTGCGGCCAGATCACCGGTCTCCTGCAAATTTGGCCCCTGCATCATGCCATCGCGAGCTATGTCGGTATAAATGATAGCTTCGACGCCAAAATCTTCCATCTCTTTGGCTAGATCAATAGCGCGTTTTTCCGTGACATCGGCCCAACCGCGTACCGCAACCAGACCTTTGTTGGCATCAATGCCGACGACAATTTGCCCCGGAAAGGCGCGACAGGCCTCGCGCACAAATTGAGGATTCTCCTTGGCGATGGTGCCGAGGATGACGCGGCTGACACCCAGCTGAAGATAGGCTTCGATGGTGGCCATGTCGCGGATGCCGCCGCCTAGTTCGGTGGGGATATCCAAAGCCTTAACAATGCTTTCAATGGCAGCATGGTTTTTTGGCGTGCCGGCAAAGGCGCCGTCGAGATCGACGATGTGCAGCAATTCGCCGCCCTGTTCCTGCCAGATTAGCGCCTGTGCTGCCGGGTCGTTGGAGTATAGAGTATCGCGCTCCATCAACCCCTGTTCCAGACGCACACATGCTCCATTTTTCAGATCAATAGCGGGGATAACAATCATCTATAGTTCTCCAAAATTTTTGAGCATACTCAGCCCAACCAGTTGACTCTTCTCTGGATGAAATTGTGTAGCCATTACGTTGTCGCGGCAGATGGCACTGCAAAAATCAATACCGTAGTCAGTGGTGGCCGCGATGACGTTGCTGTCATCGGGCTGCACGTAAAATGAGTGGACAAAATATACGTAGCTCCCCTGTTTTACCCCTTTAAAGAGGGGGATATCGCTATGCTTTATCTGGTTCCAGCCCATGTGGGGTACTTTCAGCGTCTGAGTGCTGGCCACAGGCATATCGCTGGCAAAACGTTTTACTGTGCCGGGGATAATACCAAGCCCTTCATGGCTACCAAACTCCTCACTGGCGCTGAAGAGCAGTTGTAGCCCGAGGCAGATGCCGAGAAAGGGGCGACCGGAGGCGACAAATTCGTTGATAGGATCGATAAAACCACCCGTGCGTAGATTGCTCATGCAGTCACAAAACGCACCAACACCTGGCAGAACTAAACGTTCCGCTGTGGCTACGCGGCGCGGATCGTCGGTTATTTGCGCCGCAAAGCCTACTTTTTCAAAGGCCTTCTCTACGCTACGCAGATTGCCCATGCCATAATCGATAATTGTTATCATCAATTTTCTTCCATTAATTCCGTAAATTTGTGGCATCCATGGAGATGTCGTCTGGTGCTTAAATGGCGACAGTCTAGCCATCCATAGATGGAGAATGGTGTTAGTGCCCTTTGGAGTGGGGGCGCTAATTCATCCTCTACTCTAATTTGCCTTTGGTAGACATTACGCCACTGATACGCGGATCACTTTGGCAGGCCTCATCAAGGGCGCGACCAAAGCCCTTAAATATAGCTTCGATAATGTGGTGTAAGTTGCTGCCATAAGCGAGGTTGATGTGCATATTGACCCCAGCGTGATTACAGAAGGCGACAAAAAACTCTTCCACCAATTCGGTATCAAAAGTGCCGACTTTGGCTTTGGGTAGTTCAACGTTGAACACCAGGTGCGGCCGCCCAGAAAAGTCGAGCACCACCGAGGCCAGAGATTCGTGCATGGGCATGGTGCAGCGCCCGTAGCGGCGGATCCCCTGTTTGTCGCCCAGAGCCTGTTTAAACGCATCCCCAAGACAAATTCCCATATCCTCGACGGTGTGGTGATCGTCAATTTCGATATCACCCTTAGCCTGAATATTTAGGTCAAAAAAACCGTGCCCTTTGAGCAGGGTAAGCATGTGGTCGAGAAAGGGCACCGAGGTGGAAATATCGCCATTGCCGCGGCCATCTAGATCTAAACTCAGATCAATAGCGGTTTCGGCGGTGCGACGGTTAATGTGGGCGGTACGTGACATGCTCACTCTCCTTTATCCTGTGGCGACTGTTACTATTATTGCGATTATTGCCGATGTCATTATGCATCTTCTAAGCGATGGCTAACGGAACGGGCATGGGCATCAAGCCCTTCTAGCTGGGCGATTTGCACAGTTTGTGGCCCGAGCCGTTTTAATCCAGCTGCTGAGCAACAGATTAGGCTAGATTTTTTGACAAAGTCATCGAGGGACAGCGGCGAGAAAAAGCGCGCAGTACCACCCGTGGGTAGAGTATGGTTGGGGCCGGCCAGATAGTCACCCAGCGCCTCTGGGGTGTGGTGTCCCATGAAGATAGCTCCAGCGTTATGTACCTGCGATAAGAGTTCAAATGGATTGTCGACCGCCAACTCCAGATGCTCAGTGGCGATGCGGTTGCATAATTCCAGTGCCTGCTCTATCTGCTCAGCTACGATAATGGCCCCATAGTTATCAATAGAGGCGCGGGCGATGCTGGTGCGTGGTAACAGCTGCAACTGCTTCTCGACTTCGGCTTGCACCGCTGTGGCCATGGTCGCGCTGGTGGTCAACAGTACTGCTGATGCTAGTTCATCGTGCTCGGCTTGAGAGAGTAGATCTGCTGCCAGATGGCGCGCGTTACCGCTGCCGTCGTTGACGATGAGGATCTCGCTTGGCCCTGCGATCATGTCGATATCCACTTCACCAAAGACCATCTTTTTCGCCGTAGCTACGTAGATGTTGCCCGGGCCAGTGATCTTATCTACCCGTGGTACGCTGTCCGTGCCATAGGCCAAGGCTGCGATAGCCTGAGCGCCGCCGATGCGGAATATACGCTGCACCCCGGCAATGTGTGCTGCGGCCAATACGTGCGCATTCGCCTCACCGTTGGGCATAGGTACCACCATGACGATCTCTTTAACTCCGGCAACTTGTGCCGGAATGGCGTTCATCAGTACCGAAGATGGGTAGGCGGCTTTGCCACCCGGGACATAGATACCCACTCGGGCGAGGGGGCGAATGAGCTGGCCGAGGACGATATCCTCCTCATCGGTGGAAAGCCAAGTCTCTTGCTTTTGGCGGCGATGATAGGCGCGGATACGCTCAGCGGCAAAGCGCAGCGCCGCCAGATCGTCGTCCGACACCTGTTGTAGCGCTTGGTCAATCTCTGCGCGGCTGACTTCGATTCCCTGGGTGGCCAAATCAAGTTTATCAAAGCGCAGAGTGTACTCCTGCAATGCGGCATCACCACGCTGGCGCACGTCATCAATGATGTTGCGTACTGTGGAGTCGATATCAGCAGGGACATGCGCTGCCCGCTCTTCTATCAGTTCGAAGGCGGCAGCGAACTCAGTATCACCAAAATTGAGTAATTTGATCATGGTAAACCCTGTCTATACGGAAATTTTAGGAGTGGCGGCAATAACCTGCTCCAGATCGTTAATAATTTTGCTGATGCGCTCATGCTTGGTTTTCAAACTGGCGCGATTGACGATCAGGCGGGTGGTGATCTCGGCAATAGTCTCTACTTCAACCATGCCATTGTCACGCAGCGTTGCCCCAGTGGAGACTAGGTCGACAATACGCTCGGATAGGCCAACCAGTGGTGCCAGTTCGATGGAACCGTAAAGTTTGATCAGCTCTACCTGAATCCCTTTGCTGGCAAAATAGCGTTCGGTAACATTGGGATATTTCGTTGCTACACGAATGTTGGACCAACTGCTGGGGTCATCTTTTTCGCTCAGCTCTTTTGGCTCAGCAACTACCAGACGGCAGTAGCCGAAGTTGAGATCCAGCGGTTCGTAAAGATCCTTATTTTGCTCCAACAGGGTATCTTTACCTACTACGCCGATGTCGGCGCAGCCGTATTCAACATAGGTTGGCACATCGGTGGCACGCACGGCCATGAAACGAAATTTATCTTTCTTGTTTTCAAAAACCAGCTTACGGTTTTTCTCTTCCATTTCTGGGCAGGTGATGCCAATTTGGGCAAATAGTTCCATTGAATCTTGCAAAATACGCCCTTTAGGTAGGGCAAAGGTGATGTAGTCACTCATAATATCCTCACTCTTAAACAGATACGCGCTGTATATCAGCGCCCAACGCCAACAGCTTCTCTTCTAGGCGCTCATAACCGCGATCAAGATGATAAATTCTAGAAATTTCGGTGGTGTTTTCTGCCGCGAGACCGGCCAGTACCAGTGAGGCACTGGCGCGTAGATCAGTGGCCATAACTGGGGCGCCGCGGAGCATATCCACCCCTTCGACAATAGCTTGTTTGCCGTCGATAATAATATTTGAGCCCAGTCGTTGCAGCTCGCATACGTGCATGAAACGGTTTTCAAAAACATTTTCACTGATAATGCTGGTGCCGTGCGCTAAGGTGAGCAGCGCCATAAACTGTGCCTGCATATCGGTGGGGAAGCCAGGATGCGGGCTGGTCTTGATCTGTAAAGGTTTGATTGCGGTAGTGCCGCTCACCTGAATTCCCGCAGACTTTATCTCAACAGTAGCGCCAGCTTCGCGCAGTTTGCTAATGACCGCCTCCAGGCATTCGGGGTCAGCATTGGCGATAAGTACCTCGCCTGCGGTCATGGCTGCTGCGACCATAAATGTGCCTGCTTCAATGCGATCGGCCATAACACGGTGGCGCATCGGTTGTAGCCGGTCGACGCCGACGATGGTGATGGTGTCACTGCCCGCGCCGCTGATGTTGGCACCCATGTTACTTAGCGCCAGCGCCAGATCGACGATCTCAGGTTCACAGGCGGCATTTTCCAATACAGTAGTGCCCTGAGCTAGGGTGGCTGCCATCATTAGGTTTTCGGTGCCACCGACAGTAGGGGTGTCGAAGTAGATCTTTGCACCCTTAAGTTGTTCACAGCGCGCCTCGACATAACCGTGGTCGAGAGTTATTTCGGCACCCATGGCTGCCAGCCCTTTAAGATGTAGGTCGATGGGGCGTGCACCGATAGCGCATCCGCCAGGCAGGCTGACGCGCGCTTTGCCAAAACGCGCCAGCAGTGGCCCTAGCACCAACACCGAGGCGCGCATGGTTTTTACGAGGTCGTAAGGAGCCTCTACGCTGGCTACGTGATTGGCATTAACGCTAGCTTGATTACCCTGTAAACTGGTCTTGGCTCCCAGTGTTTCGAGAAGTTGCAATACTGTATTGATATCGCGCAGTTGCGGAACATTGCTCAGCTCGTGCTCGCCGCTGGTCAGCAGGGTGGCACAGAGCAGTGGCAGCGCCGCATTTTTTGCGCCGCTGATCTGAACTGTACCGTGCAATTTTTTTCCGCCGTGAATTATTATTTTGTTCAAGCTATGCCTCGTTGTCTGGCTTAGGTAGACAGCCAGCTGGTGCTTGGGCCCCAACTACACGGGTTATCCCAGCGTAGTCAGCTCGGGTGAAGCTGTTATTCAGCCCCGCCTGCTCCATTAAATTTGTAACCGCTGCTGCTTGATTAGCGCCCACCTCAACCACGAGCCAGCCCATAGGTTGCAGACAGGCAAGCGCTTGATTGCATAACAGACGATAATAGTCGAGTCCGTCGCTGCCCGCCTCTAGCGCTAAACTTGGTTCGTGCTGGCCAACTTCAGGCATCAACTCCAGCATCTGCGCGCTACTTATGTAGGGCGGGTTGGATAATATCAGCTGATATCCATCTGTACATCGGTTGGCGACAAAGTTTTTCAGCTCAGCCATATCCTGCAGATAAAAATGTACCTGTTGAGTTACCTTATTAGCTGCCGCATTGTGTTGCGCTATCTCCAGTGCCGCGGCGCTGATGTCGATGGCATCGACCTGCAGGCGCTCAGTCTCTGAGTTGCGCTCTGGTACTGCGGCGCTGGGTTTAGTGCCAGTTGTGCGCGCATATACCCTGTCGTGAGCTACGGCAATGGCGACAGCGCCGCTACCGGTGCCGACATCTAATACCGGGCCTTGTGGTGCCGGGGTCTCCTGCAGCAGGCGCAACGCCTCTTCGACCAGAATTTCGGTGTCAGCGCGGGGAATCAATACGCTGGGCGTTACCTTAAAGGGTAGCGACCAAAATTCGTTGTGGCCGATTATGTACTGCACCGGCTCGCGGTTGGCGCGGCGGCCAACTAGTTGTCTAATCTGTGCTAATTCATCAGCCTGCAGCGGTTGGTCATAACACAGATACAGGCCAACTCTATCTTTAGCTAAAACTTGGCCAACGAGTAGCTCAGCGTCTAGGCGGGGACTGCTAACCCCCTTACTGGTAAGGTAGTCAGTGGTCCAGCGCACTACTTTCAACACCGTCCAGCACTCGGTCACTAGTCGTCCTGTCCGGCCATCTGTTCCGCTTGATAGTAGGCGGTAAGGGCTTCAAAAATTTCGTCTAGATCTCCCTGCATGATCGCATCGAGCTTGTACAGAGTGAGGCCAATACGGTGATCGGTGCAGCGCCCCTGCGGGAAGTTGTAGGTACGAATTCTCTCGCTGCGGTCACCACTGCCTACCTGATTTTTGCGGTCGGCAGCCGTTAGGGCGTTTTGTTCCGCCTGCATAGCATCAAAGATGCGCGAGCGCAGTACCTTCATAGCTTTGGCTTTGTTTTTGTGCTGCGACTTCTCGTCCTGGCAGGAGACCACCACTCCGGTAGGAATGTGGGTAATACGCACTGCCGATTCGGTTTTGTTGATATGCTGGCCGCCAGCACCAGAGGCGCGATAGACGTCAATGCGTAGATCGCCGTTGTCGATCTCAAGGTCGACATCTTCGGCCTCGGGCAGTACGGCGACAGTACAGGCTGAGGTGTGAATCCGGCCTTGCGCTTCAGTCTCTGGAACACGCTGGACACGATGGGTACCACTCTCGTACTTTAGTCGCGAGTAGACATTTTGTCCGGTGACCATGGCGATAACCTCTTTGAATCCACCAATGCCTGCTTCCGAGGAGCTGAGAATTTCCACTTTCCAGCGATGGCGCTCAGCGTAGCGGCTGTAGGCACGAAACAGGTCTGAGGCAAATAGGGCGGCTTCATCGCCGCCGGTGCCAGCACGGATTTCCAAAATGATGTTCTTGCCATCATTAGGATCCTTAGGCAGCATGAGCAGGGTGAGCTGCTGTTTTAGCTCCTCCTCCTGCGCTTCGAGAGCGGGTAACTCCTCTTTAGCCATCTCGCGCATCTCAGGATCTTCGTCACGCATCAGTTCGCGATTATCTTCTATCTCCTGGCGTACCTGTTTATAGTTGCGGTAGACTTCGACGGTCTCTGCTAATTCGGCGTGCTCACGATTCAGCTCGCGGTATTGGTTCTGATCCGATAATACGCTGGGGTCGGAAAGCAGACCTTCCACCTCCATAAAACGATCAATAACATCTTCTAGCTTGTCAAAAATAGCCACGGGTTAACCATCCTGTTAAAAACACGTAAAAGTAATGCTGCGTTGCTTAATTTATGCCGCAATCAACTTGCGGGTGTATCTGCGTACTCCGCTCGTACTTGCGCTGTCTGCCCGCAGCACATAGCACCCTCAGGGCAGGCGCCTCGCAGACAGCCCGGCCCAGCATTGGCGAATAGCTGCGGGGCTGCTGTGCGGCACAACAACAACATTTTTTTGGCCATAGCGCGAATCTCCCACTGTGCTCTTTGGCAGCAGCGCAAACTGAAGAAGTGGTGGAGCTCGCGGGCATTCATGGTCATTACCAACTTGGTTGCTGTGGCATTGGGTAGAACGAAGCGCGCGTCTTCAGCGGGTATACCAGCCTCCAGCAGTTCGGCGTAGAGTTGATGTGTCTGCGCAAATAGCTCGTGGTAGCGTTGTTGCAGCGCTGGGTGCTGAGCTATTGACGGCGGTTCAACCGCGGGAAAAGGGGTGTTGTTGGCAACGTAACGTTGACTTTGTTGGGAGTACGAAGCGAGACGATGTCTAACTAATTGGTGTGAACAGGCCCGGCTTATTCCCTCGATAGCAAAACTGAAGCTGACGTGCTCAAGTACCGAAAAATGTCCTAAAGCGAGGATTTTTTCAATAAGGCGCGCCTGTTGTTGGGCTGGCGCAGCGAGGAGATCTTCGATGCCGGCATCGGAATAACACAGGCGTGCCGCCGCTGCGACTATTTTTTCGGGCTGTGGTGTATGACTCAGCAGCTGAACAAGCATGGGCAGCCTCGGGTTGGGGGTCTAATCAACGAGAAACAGCCGCAAGAGATAAAAAGCATCTTGCGGCTGATCCAATGGGTTGAAGCATACACTTAATTAACGGCCTAAGTGGCCGCTGAGGTATTACTTCGCGTACCGCTTACGGAAACGCTCGATACGACCTGCTGTATCTAATAGTTTCTGTGTGCCGGTGTAGAATGGATGACAGGCTGAGCAGATTTCAGTTGTCAGCTCGCCGTCTTTAGAGGCGGTAGAGCGGGTAACGAAACTGTTGCCACAGTGACATTTTACAGTTACTTCTTCATACTTGGGGTGGATGCCCTCTTTCATGGTGGATCTCCTTATTGTGCGCCTGGCTTGGTACAGGCAAAATGAACTCGTTGCGAGTAATTGCGTTACATACACTGTTTTTAGTGTTGATGCAAGTTGTTAATTGTCTATTTACTGATTCATGGAGTCAAGAAACTCTTGGTTGTCTTTGGTTTCCACCAGCTTTTCACGCAAAAATTCCATGCTGTCGACAACGTTCATAGTGGTTAAAACTTTGCGCAGTAGCCACATGCGTTGCAATGTGGTGGTGTCTTGTAGCAGCTCTTCACGGCGGGTGCCGGACTTGTTAACGTCGATTGCTGGGAAGGTGCGTTTGTCAACCAGGCGGCGATCAAGTACCAGTTCCATATTGCCGGTACCTTTAAACTCCTCAAAGATAACTTCATCCATCTTGCTGCCGGTGTCGATCAGGGCGGTAGCAATAATGGTCAAGCTGCCCCCCTCCTCAACATTACGCGCGGCACCAAAAAACCTTTTGGGTTTGTGCAAGGCGTTGGAGTCGACACCACCCGAGAGTATTTTGCCACTGGGAGGGACTACGGTGTTGTAGGCGCGCGCTAAGCGGGTGATGGAGTCAAGCAGGATGACGACATCGCGCTTATGCTCGACTAGACGGCGCGCTTTTTGGATCACCATCTCGGCAACCTGGACGTGGCGGGTAGCTGGCTCGTCAAAGGTTGAGGAGACCACTTCACCATTAACTGAGCGCTGCATCTCGGTAACCTCTTCTGGGCGTTCGTCTATCAGCAGTACAATCAGATAGGCTTCGGGGTGGTTGGTGGTGATGGAGTTAGCTAGATTTTGCAGTAGCACGGTTTTACCGGTGCGTGGTGGTGCAACAATTAGTCCGCGTTGTCCTTTGCCGATAGGGGAGACCAGATCAACTACCCGCATGGGGATATTGTCGCTAGTGGTCTCCAGGGTCAGACGCTGGTCAGGGTGGAGCGGAGTGAGGTTGTCGAACAGAGTTTTCTTGCGCGCTACGGCGGGATCTTCAAAGTTTATCTCGGATACTTTGAGCAGAGCAAAGTAGCGCTCGCCCTCTTTAGGGGGGCGGATCTGACCGGAGATCGTGTCGCCGGTTCTGAGGCTGAAGCGCCTGATCTGTGAAGGCGAGACGTAAATATCGTCTGGCCCTGGCAGGTAGTTAGCGTCGGTGGCGCGTAAAAAGCCGAAACCATCGGGCAGAATCTCTAGCACGCCCTCGCCAAAGATCGCACCCTTTTTGGCGGCGGTAGAGCTGAGGATGGCAAACACAATGTCCTGTTTGCGCATGCCGGCAACACCTTCGATTTTTAGGTCGTTGGCAATGGTGGTCAGCTCAGTGATCTTTTTGCTCTTAAGATCTTTGAGGTGCATGGCGCACTCTTCGTTTTCTTTTTGGTGCTTAACTGTTCTTGTCTTTGTTGCTGGGGTTTTAGCTGTGGTTTTTGTCTCTTCTGTTTTTGTCATTTAGTTTGCCGTTGAGCAGCCACTAGCACTGACGAAAAGTCGCGGCGCAACATGCCTCTCGATTTAAGAGTGATAGGAAAATATAGGATAGATCCATTGGGGTAATACGGGAAAAGATACTTATATACACGAACTAGTACCAAACTTAGTTCATCTGTCTACCGCCTTTCTCTGCTATTGTCAATTATAATATGATTTAGCTGCTGATATTTCATTCCACTGCTTTTTTGCATAGCTCGGTGTTTGTTACTTATTGTGCACAATATACTGTAGATTTTTGTCGATATAGCGAGCTTATTTACAGTGCGTAGTTACACTGTAGTGCTTTGCGCTGCACTGCTTTAACTATATCTTAGCTGTTTGGGTTTTTAGAATAATTTGTATAATTTCCGCTGGTTGCCACAGGCGCATGCGTGGACCCCAGGTTCCTGTGCCCGCGCCCACCAGCAGTTGGGTGTTACCAATGCGGTAAAGTCCGTGCATATAGGGGTAGCGCTGAGCAACCAAGTAGTTAAATGGCCAGATCTGCCCATTGTGCGTGTGGCCACTGATGATTAAGTCGACATCCCTATCTGCTGCCTGCTCAATTAGTAGTGGGCTGTGGGATAACAATATTGTGCACTGCTGCGGACGCTCGGCCAGTGTGGTGGCGAGAATATTCTGATCTTGGTGTTGGCGTCTGGCGATGCTCAGGTCGTCTACCCCGGCCAGAGTTAGTCCCGGCGCAACGGTGCTCCAGCTGTTTTGTAATAGCCGGATGTTGGCCGCGCCAAAGAGTTCTATCCTGCCGCTGGCGTAAAATTCATGGTTGCCGTTTACCGCCCACACGCCCAGAGGTGCCTGTATGGTGCGCAGCAGTTTGGTAAATGGTTGCGCCTGTTGCCCCGAGGTGTCGAAGATATCGCCAACGAATACCACCATGTCGGGAGAGAGTTCGGCAATCTGTTGCAGCCTGTTTTGGAGCCAGACGCTGTTTATTAGAGCTCCCAAGTGGAGATCACTGACGGCAACAATAGTGGTGCCGTCCAAAGCAGGCGGCAAGTTTTCAATAGCAATGCTGTGTTTGACTACAACCGGCGCGCGCATGCCTTGTACGGTTGCCAGCGCACATAAAATTATCCCGATAACTAGCAGTTTGTCGGACTTGGTTGCCACCAGCAAATCAAACCCGACAACATTGAGACGTTGATGCTGAAATCAGCTGAGATAACTTGTTTTTGTCCCGACCTTCTGTTGTGGCGCTGTCCATAC
>JAVETC010000044.1:0-21972 GCA_034006225.1 Desulfuromonas sp.
TCAGCAGTCTGACCTTCAGCAGTCTGACCTTCAGCAGTCTGACCTTCAGCAGTCTGACCTTCAGCAGTCTGACCTTCAGCAGTCTGACCTTCAGCAGTCTGACCCTCAGCGGTCTGACCCTCAGCGGTCGCACCCTCAGCGGTCTTACCCTCAGCAGTCGCACCCTCAGCAGTCGCACCATCAGCGGTCTTACCTTCAGCAGTTTGGCCTTTAGAAGTTTTACCTTCTGGTTCTCTGGTCAACTCTTGCGGTGCAGACAGGTTGGCAGCTCCGGCCATCTCATCGTCACGCTCTGCATCCTGTGTCGCTTGCTTCAAAGCTGGAGCAAATTCACTACTGGACTTAAGCGCCTTAGGTGATGCAGACATTTGCGCTGAGGAGAATTTTACTCCTGCCAATGATTGCATACGCCAGCTCCTCTCGTTATCAATATGCTTTCTAGCACAACGGTTAATCTTCCTTGAGTGTTGCATATGCAGCACTTAGCTGTGCCGCCTTTTCACCCTCTACATTTGCCAAAACCTTACCGGCACTTTTAGACTTCATGTTTCCTAAAATACCGATAGCTAACTCTTGATCTAATTGGCCGATAATTATAGCGGCTCTTGCTGGGTCCATCTTGTTATACATCTGACTTAGTTCCTGTACTTTTGCCTGTTCTTGAGCTGTTTTTTCCTGAAGCAGTTCTGTGACCTCAACGCGCAACGCTTTTAGCTCATCGAGTTTCTTATCGACTTCAATGCGAAGCAGGTTTAATTCAATCTTCTCTTTTTGCAATTCCTTAGCTAGTTGCTCATTTTTTAGCTTTTGTTCTCGTAGCTGCACAATAATGCGTCGCTCTTGCACTGAGCCTATATCTTCTGCAGCCAGTTGGTCTTCATCACCAGCCATGTCCTCTAACGCGGCTTTGGCTACCTGAACACCAGACGCTGCCACAATAATCAAGATAAATATGGTGTAGACAATCTTGCTCTTCAAGTCCATCAACTCTCTCCATTCCTGTGCATAATAGCCACTTCATCTATCTGCATCATCTCTTGACGATTAAGCTCTTGCTTTATCTCTTCGGTCTTTTTCTCTTTAAGTTTTTCTAGCAATTTTTTTTCCCGACTGGCGTCAGCCAACGCTTGGCGCGTACGCCGCACCTGTTGTCGAGCCTCTTCAAGCTGGCGATCCAATTTAGTTAACAGTTGACGCTTATGGCTGATGCGATTTTCATACAGCATAAATTCATGCCCTTGCATACCAATAGACTGGCGCTCTTCGTAACTGCGGCAAATCTCTGCCAACTCACCAGTCTCATCGGTCATTTTACTCATCAGCAACTGCTCTTTCTGAATTGCCTCGGCCAGCGTCTGTTTAGCTAAATCTTCCAGCCGTTGACGGTGATCTAATACCGCCTGCAGTTTAAATGGTTTCATACCAACCTTTCTCATCAATCAGTCAGTGAAAGCTACACATCTCTGTCCACAACAAGCTGTCAGCAACTGGAATATGGTTAAACCAATGGTTTTCTTTTCGGATGAACAATGGAAAATCGTAAGGAATTAATTTACAGAATCGTTACTATAGGTAAGAAGTGGCGCTTTATTCGCGGCTCTCACTGCGCCGATCAAGGATAAGTTGACTCATTGCCAACCTACTCCCTTCCAAGGTATCTCTTTCGTCCATACCTTGACAGAGAAACTGATTAACCGCATCAATGCGGGAAATAGCATAATCAATTTTAGGATTACTGCCACTTACATAGGCACCAATATTGATCAAGTCTTCAGCCTCTTTATAGGTCGCTATGATTTCGCGAATTTTACCAGCATTTTTAATATCTTCCGGTTCAACAATATCGCGCATGACGCGACTAGCAGAGTGGAGGATATCAATGCAGGGGTAGTGATTTTTCGCCGCTAAATCACGGGACAGGACAATGTGACCATCAAGAATTGAACGCACAGCATCAGCTATTGGTTCATTCATGTCGTCGCCTTCAACCAACACCGTATACAACGCGGTTATGCTCCCCTGCTGTTTAAAGTTTCCGGCACGCTCGAGTAACTTTGGTAGGGTAGCAAAGACTGAAGGAGTATAACCTTTGGTTGTTGGTGGCTCTCCAATAGCCAGGCCTACCTCACGCATGGCCATGGCAAAACGTGTCACGGAGTCCATCAGCATTAATACATTGTGTCCCTGACGGCAAAAATACTCAGCTAAGGCAGTTGCAACAAAAGCACCACGCATACGTAACAGCGGTGATTGATCAGAAGTAGCCACTAGCACCACAGAGCGAGCTAGACCCTCCTCGCCTAAATCGCGTTCGATAAACTCACGCACCTCACGCCCACGCTCACCGATCAAGGCGATCACGTTAATATCGGCGTGGGAGTGTTTGGCCATAGTCCCCAGTAGGACACTTTTACCTACCCCAGAGCCAGCCATTATACCCAGACGTTGCCCTTGCCCGCAGGTTAGTAACCCGTTAATTGCCCGAACCCCGAGATCGAGAGGTTTAGCAATTTTACGCCGCTGCATTGGCCCGGGCGGCAGAGCATAGATAGGCATCTCTTGGTCGCAGTGCGGTTGCGGCATATCATCGATGGCATACCCCATAGCATCGACCACGCGCCCGAGCAGTTCACTGCCAACACGCATAGTTGCACTGGAACGCAATACGCGGATCAGGCTACCTGGCCCCAACCCACGCAGTTCTCCTAATGGCATTAGCAGTGCTAACCCATCGCGAAAACCAACTACTTCGGCAGCCACAGCCTCTGAACCATCCAGTGGCGTAATTTCGCACATAGTACCAACCGAAGCTGTAGGACAGTAACCTTCAACGACCAAACCGACAATCTTAGTTACCTTACCCCACACACGCAGCGTGTTGCATCCACGTACCAGTTGCTCCAAATCAGCCATCAGTCGATTCCGATCGCCTGCTGTAGCGTTTTGGTTATAGCACTAAGTTGCGCTTCTATAGTTGCATCGACGCGACCTAAAGGTGACTCCAACAGACAGCCACCACGAGTAACTGAAGCATCGGCAACAAACTCGATATGGCTCAACCCGCTGAGACTGGCGACAAACAATGGCTTGCGCTCCTGTACCACCTGGAGATCATCCGGATTAACTTTAATGCG
The DNA here is from genome assembly GCA_034006225.1 of Desulfuromonas sp. Taxonomy (GTDB): domain Bacteria; phylum Desulfobacterota; class Desulfuromonadia; order Desulfuromonadales; family Desulfuromonadaceae; genus Desulfuromonas. The sequence continues at coordinate 3,135 of JAVETC010000044.1, forward strand.
GAACTCTTCGGCACTGACAGCGGCTTGAATAGCCTGTTGAACGGTTCGGGAAATCACCTCAGGATTAATAGACAATTCAGCATTCACAACGCGCTCAGCGATAGCCAACACTAATCGCAACATATCGTCACTACTGCGCTGCAATACTTTCTCTTTCAAGCCGTTTATCTCGTTACACGCCGTTGCCAAGGCTTGCGTGGCGTGGCGCAGTTGTGCATCTGCTTCATCGATAGCACTTTGATGGCCGCGTTCGAAAGCAGCCTGCAACTCCGCCTCCTGAGCAGCACTATCGAGCTGCTCCTGCTGAGGTGCTGCTGGCACGCTACCAGCTTTAGCGATTTTTGCCGGCTTAGCTTCGGTGGCCTCCATCGTACTGAGCTTGGCACTATCGAGCACCACAAAACTGCCTGCTTTGGACTCAACAATCTCATCGAGGTTAGCCATAACAACATTTTGGCACTCAAGCGTGGTGCAATTGCGAATTATTTTAGACGAGTTCATCACCAGCACCTCTACCTGGGATAACTATCTGTCCCTCCTCTTCAAGTTTCAGCGCAACTTTTACAATGCTCTGTTGCATCGCTTCTACGTCAGACAAGCGCACCGGCCCCATGGCTTCCAAATCTTCCTTAATCATATCAGCCGCACGATTGGAGATATTAGAGTAAATTAGATTTTTCAAGTCATCGGGAGCAGTTTTAAGCGCCAAGGTCAAAGTGTCGTTGTTAATTTCCCGCAAAATCATCTGCATACCGCGTCCATCAATGTTCACCATATCACTAAAGGTAAACATCTTCTTGCGAATGGACTCTGCTAACTCTGGATCGTTGATCTCAATTTTATCGACAATCATGCGATCAGACCCTTTTTCCATGCGCCCGAGAATATCGACAACCTTATCGATGCCACCGACTTCCTGCTGCTCTTTACTGCTAACCCCGCCAATTTCGCGCCGCAGCGCCTCTTCTATCTGCGCTATAACCTCGGGGGAAACTTTGTCGATTTTAGCAATGCGATACATTACATCGCCAGCTAGGTCGTCGGGTAAAAACTTCAGTACTTTGCCGGTGTGATCAGAACGTTGAGTGGACAGAACTAGGGCGACGGTCTGCGGATGCTCATTCTCCAGCAGACTCGCTACCATCCGAGGCTGCATGGTGGCAACAGTCTCCAGCGGCCGCGCATCCATACCACTCATCAATTCACTCAGGATAAGTTCGGCCTGATCGTTTCCTGAACCAGTGATGGCGTTACGCACAAATTCATCACTTTTAAAATACATTCCAATGTTTTTTCTCTGTTCGTTTTGGAACTCTGACAGAATATCATTGGCAATATCCGCCGGTACATGCTCTATCGTCATCATGATACGCGTTAAGGAGCGCACCTCTTTATCATTAAGCTCGGAAAATACCGCAGCCGTAGCCGCCTCACCAAGGCAGAGTAACAGCACCGCAGCTTTTTCTTGCCCGCTCATGCGGTTTAAAACCATTTTTTCCACTTAACACTCCTAAAATATATCTTTTAGCTTTCGTCCATCCAGGTACGAATAACTTTAGCTGGGGCATTTTGCGATTTAAGAATCTCTTGACGCATCTGCTCAACTGAATCTACCTGAACTGGCGTGCTCTTGCCCGAGGCCATTTCCGCTTCAAGTTCTTTAACCGTTTTAAAGTGCTGCACAGTCGCCTCAGATTTCAGAGTATTAAGCGCCGGTCGCAACATCAGTATATAGATGAGAGCTGCAGCAAGAAAACCTACTACATATTTAACCAGCGGCAAGAAAGTAATAAATTGATCCGTCAAGGTAGTTTCAGGAATCTCCGGCTGAGCATAAAATTCATTAGCGAAAGGCATTGACACCACATTCAGTTGATCCCCGCGCGCCAGATCAATACCTAGAGCACTTTGCACCATTTTCTCAATAGTGCGCAAATCTTGGGCTGAGCGTGGCTCCAATTTTTTCTCACCATTGGCATCAGCCTCAGCAGACAGAACATCTGCTACCAAGACGGAAACCGACATATGCTGTATTGTCCCGACTGGAGCCACTGTACGATTTACCACCTTGCTGATCTCATAGTTAGTAGTCTCGGCACTATTGCTACTCCCTGGAGCAGTTCCGCCCCCCGAGGCGGCACCGCTACCCAAGTTTGACTGTACCCCGGGCACACCACCAACCCCAGTAGCACCTACCTCTTTTTGTTCTTGGGTTTGCTCGCTACGGGGCACGGCACTTTTAGGATCGTACAGCTCCTCGATTTTAGAGACCTGAGAAAAGTCCAAAACAGCGGTAACTTTAACCAATGAATTGTCAGTGCCTAACGCGCGATCTAACATATCTTGCGCGCGTTTTTCCATCTGGCGTTCAACCGCCTGTTGATACTCCAGCATGCCCGGAGTCATCGGCCCGTTCAATCCCTCTTCTGGGCGCTTCGACAAGACTTTACCTGCGGCATTAACTACAGTTACATATTCAGGCTCGACCCCCTCAACGCTACCAGCAACCAAGTTTACGATACCACGCACTTGTGAATCTTGCAGCCGAGCTCCAGTTACCAGTTTAACAACTACTGATGCCGTAGCCGGCTGCTGCTGACTTTTAAACAGCCTTTTTTGCGGTATCGCTAAATGAACCCGCGCGGCCGCAACTGGAGAAAGTGAGACTATGGTGCGAGCCAATTCACCCTGTAGAGCACGCAGATAATTAACCTTTTGCACAAAATCAGTTATGCCTAGACTTTGGGTATCAAAGATTTCAAAGCCAACTCCGCCACCTTGCGGTAAACCAGCCCCAGTTAGTTCAAGACGGGTTTCGTACACCTTATCGGCCGGAACATAAATAGAGCCGCCGCTGTTGTCTAACTCGTAGGCGATTTTATTATCCTTCAGCCAGCTAACAATGGCGGCAGTATCCTCCTGCGCCAAATTGGCAAACAACAGCTGGTTATCGGATTGCCGTGTCTGCAAAATAATCAGCGCGAACAGGGACAATGAAAATAGTCCAACAGCAGCAAGACTAATTTTGCGCGATAAGGGCCAACTGTTTAAAGCAGTGAATATAGTTTTTCTCTTTAGATCAGCCATCTATATTTACTACTCCCATTATAGATAATATTGCTTTTTATAGTTATACGAGAAGCCACCATTTACACCTGCATGCTTATAATCTCTTTGTATGCATCAACAACTTTATTGCGCATCTGCACCAACATGCGCATGGAGATATCCGCCTCCTCCATTGACAACATAACTTCGTGAATGTTGTCGGCGCGCCCGGTTACCAAGTCGGCAGTTGCCTTGTCAGCCTTGAGTTGAGCACTATTGGTCTCATCAATAGCTTTGGTAAGCATTTCGCCAAAACCAATTTCACTTTTCTGCTCTGCTTGATCTAACGATGGGACTAATGATTGTAAATGGGTTGCAATGGAAATATCCTGCATAAAATTACCCCCTTTTCTACTGACCAATCTCTAAAGCTTTTAAAGCCATTCTTTTAGCCGCCTTTATTGCGGTAACATTGGCCTCATAGGCCCGAGTGGCCAGCATCATATCAGTTGTTTCTTTTAAGATATCTACATTAGGCATAGCAACATAGCCCCGCTCATCGGCATCTGGATGGCTAGGATCATATATTAACTTAGGTTCACTATTGTCAACCGCTATCTGACTGACCTGCACTCCAGTTGCAGTCTTATTTTGAGCATTGGCCATGTGATCAGCAAAGGACATCTGCTGGGGTTGAAAAACCACCATTTTACGCTTATACGGCCCACCTTCCGGTGTGCTTGTAGTTTCAGCATTGGCCATATTGGAACTAATAGTATCCAGACGTATACGCTGAGCTTTTAACGCCGAAGCGCTAATATTTAGCGAATTAAACACATCCATACAGCATCTCCTGCTTAATTACCCTGCACCACATATTTAATGATGCTCATTTTTTTATTCAGTAACTGAACCGATGCTTCATACATCAACTGATTCTGCGCCATCAAAACCATCTCTTGATTTACATCGACACTATTACCATCGCCAATCCCCTGGCTGTTATTAACCTCTTTGACCTGCCCCTGTACCGATTCTATCGAACCACCACTAGGAGATATATGCATTGGATCTGTGACTGTCATACCATGCTCAGCGCTATCGGCAGCTTGGCGCAATGCACTTTGAAACTCGAGTCGCTTCGCTGAATAACCAGGAGTTTGCGCGTTGGCAACGTTACTAGCAATCAGTTGTTGATTCTGCAAACGCAAGTTTAGGTTTTTCTCTAGTAATAACGTAGCCTTATCAGTAAATATTCTGCTCGACATACCCTATCCTTTCAGCGATCAAAACGTTCAATTTTCAGTGTCTCCTGAGCCAAAACACACCACGGCCCCTCATTACCCGTGTCGACCAATTGTTGCAAAAGTTTTAATCCTGCTCGCCGCTGTCCCTGTTGTAACAAAATACTCGCTTCACGATAATTAGCTTGCTCGGCAAACTCAGGCAGACTATCTAAGTTACGATAACGCAGCAATGCCGCATCGGGCTCACCTTGTAACAACATTATTTCCGCCTGTAATAGCTGATCTTCAGGTGCTGCACTGCTGAAATCATCCCCTACCACTGCATCAATATTCTGCCGTGCCAACGATAGAAGGTTACCCTCCCAAGCCAGCTTGGCGGCCAAGCGATTTATCTGTTTAGACTGCGGGCGGTCAGCAGCACGCAACAGCGTCATAACAGCGTCAACATCCTCTTGCGCGAGCATAGCCTGCAGTTGCAGCAAAAACACAGCTGCGCGATTTTCACCTTGCGGGTAAGCACTAAAGTAGCGCTGAGCGTATTCGATAACTTTGGCATAGTTACCCAGCTTCATTAACGACATTAACAACGGAGCATAAACCTGCTCTTGTTTATCGCCAACATCGTTCACATCCAACAAATACAGATATAGGCGTTCTGCGCTTTCGGCATACTCCATCTGGGTGAATACTTGGCCCAGCTCTATTAAAAAGCCAAAATCTCTACTGGTAGCAACCAGCAAGTCGCGGTTTTTCTCTACCGTTAATAGGGCAGCGTAATATTCTTCATCGGCTACCAGTTGGTGGATAACCGGCGGTAACAACTCTGCTAACAACGCCTGCGCATGAGCCCTGAGAGAGCTTAGATGATCGATGCGCAAAAACTTATCTAGCTCATCAATAGCCGCCAAATCATCGCCCATAATGTGCAAAGCAAGCGCGTGTTTAAACTGCATCTCAGCACGCAACTGACGATCTACCCACTGCGCACCGAGGTCTGCATACTCCTGCAGTGCACGCCGCCGACTATAGATATCAGTCGTTTGCATGCCCATATCAGCGATCTTGCCTTTCGCAAGGCTTGCACCAACAGTTCCTGTGGCTATTTGATGCAGCAGGTCGTAGCCAGCATCCAGTTCTCCACTATGCAGCAGTGCCAAGGCCATAATGTAGCGTGCCATGTCACGCTCTTCGTTGCCGGCAATCTGAGGCATCAACTGTTTTATTTTTTCAATAGCACCAGCGTATTGCTGAGTTCGATACAAGCTCACCGCATAATTTGCCAAAGAAAACGGTGGCAATGTCGTACCAGCATCAAAACTGGCTTGAAAGAGCTCTTCTACGGCAGCGTACTGTTCAACAGCACCCTCCATATCGCCACGCAAAAAAATCAAATCAGCACGGCGCAACCGATAATAGGGATCAGCACTACCTACATCAATGAGCATGCCAGCATCTAAAAGGGCACGGCAACGCTCAACATCCCCCACGGCAATAGCCACTTCGGCCTGCAACAAATCGAAATAGAGTTGTGCCGACGCTGGATAGCGGTGTACATGCGCATCCAATTCAGCCGAAACTTCATACGGACTGGCGCTGGCCACGCTCGCGACATAAGCTTGCTGCAATTCCAAGCATCCCGAGAGAGCCTCGTCGGTTTTGGCAAGTTCATCAATGGCATCACTGGCCTGGCGCAAATAACGGCGTGCAGCTTTAACCTTGCCAGCACGGCACTGTATATCTGCTCGCACCAGCAACAAACGTACCCCATTCGCCCCTTGCGTACCATCCAGTCCCACATTATCCATGGCCAGCAACGCCAACTTCCACTCCCGCTGCTGCGCCAGATTCTGCACTTCGAGCGGCAATACTCCGTCGACATTTTCAAACAGCGCTAGACAGGGAAACGGCGCGTTAGTATAGGTCAACGGCACTGACAATTTAACCGACGACTCGTATTCTGTAAAAAAATCCAGCCAGCGGCCACGATACTTTGAAGAGATACTACGGCTGATAACCCCACCATTCTCCATAACTGATGGCTGGCCCAGCACACTACTAGCTATTGCGGGACGCGTCCCCTTTTGGCCTTGCTGCCAATGGACATCAATAGTTATTCGGTGGCGATTCTCATCCTTCGTACCATTGACAAAATGCGGTGGCCTACGCAACAAAAAGGATAACACCAGCTTATCCTTTGCCTGCCCTACAAGCATCTGCACTAATCGTTCATCAGTCCGCGGCCAATCCGCATCAGCGGCAACAAAGGTGTCTGCTAAATTTATCTCTAAACGCTGCCCAGATGTCTTGATCAGATATTCTGGCAAACGGTTGAATTGCAGAACAAATCTGGTCATATTAACTTCATCATGCTTCGTAACAGACAACAGAGAGTCTCCATCCTGAGCGCAAAGCAGCCCAGGGCCGATAAAAACCATAATCAAGCTGGCTAAAAGAAAATATTTTATTAACAGATTACTCAAGCAGCACCATTAAGCTTATTGCACCGTAGCGTAGCGAACCCGCTACCAATAATCGCCAACACCGGTTTGGATCAATCAGGATAACACTGTAAAAACACAAGCAGTCTTACCGTATAATGCAAGAAACACGCCACAGCCTTTTACCGCTATTGGTCACAGCACAAAATACGCCCCAACCCCACAAAACGCACATATCTCAGCCACCCCAACCCAGCAATCGTCCATGACTAAACTAGGCTAAAGTCATTTTTTTGACAGTAGCACTCGGGATAGTTACACAAAAAAATGAAAAACAATTTCAGAAATTTTCTTTTTTACATTATAATATTTCACTGCGTCACAGGCTCCAGCAAATAAACCTAAAAATTATAGAAAAATTAGGCGCCTGACCAGATTCAGAATCGCAGCAACTAGATTCATAACCAATTCATCATCCTCACTTTTTCGGAGAACTGAATACGCCATGACAGAAGAGCTAAGCAGCGATCAAATAGAGATAATTCAAGAGTTTTCCCAAGAGAGTCGCGACATGATCGAGCAGCTAGAGCCAACGATCATTGAACTTGGGCAGAGCACAGACAACGAAACGATCAATGCTGTCTTTCGTCTATTCCACTCAATGAAGGGAAGCGCGGGCTTTCTGGAATTTAACAACATAACCGGCGTCGCTCACGCAGCTGAAAGTCTTTTAGACATGGTGCGCTCAGACAAAATGGTGCTGCTTCCCACTCACGTCAGCCTGCTATGTGAATCCTGCGATTTCATGAAAGAGGCGCTGGACTGTGTAGACGAGTGCTTTAACGATGAAGGGGTGGCTGCAGACAGCAAGGTTATGGCTGCCAAGTTTCATACCGCCATGGAAGAACCGCAGTCACAACCAATTATAGAGGAAGATTCAACGTCAGAAACCACGACCGCACCTAGCGAGGATAGCACCCAAGAGCAAGTAGCAACCGATGACGCAACACAAGATGTAGAGGTTGTCGATGAGTTCAAACTAGAGATCACCTCCGAGATGATTGAGCGCTTTGTTCAAGAGGGCGATGAGCTTATCGAAGCATCGGAGCAAGCTTTGTTAGAGTGGGAAAAAGATCCTGAAAACCCCGACTATGTTCCAGGTATTTTTCGCAACATTCACAGCTTTAAAGGCAACAGCGGTTTCTTTGGTTATGCCAACCTAGAGAAGCTAAGCCACCAGATCGAGAATGTGCTCGACATTGTCAAAAGTGGCGGCTCTTTTGCCAGCGACAACCCGTTTGAAACTCTGATTCAAGCAGTTGATGGCCTACGCGAAGGCATGAACTCATTGGGTAGCGAAGGCAAAGATACCATTGAAGAACTCGATCTGCACATTGCCGCGTTAAAAGCTCTACCGGCACCACGCTTGGGAGAAGTGCTAGTCGAACAGGGCGTGGTGGATCAAAGCGCTATCGACCAAGCTCTTGACAAACAAAACCAGCCAATTGGCGACCTGCTCGTTGAGATGGGCAAAGCTTCTGCTGCCGACGTTAATCAAGCACTCTCTTCACAGGAACGCGTAAAAGAGAGCAGCCAGGCAGGACAAAAACCTAAAGCCAAAGCGAAACCAGCTCCATTAAAAAAACAGGACATCCGCGTCGACCTGGAAAAACTTGACAGCTTAATCAACCTTATTGGTGAGTTAGTTATTGCAGAAAACATGCTGATTCATAACCCTGACTTGGACGGCCTAGAGTTAGAGAGCTTCAACAAGGCCGCCCAGCAGATGGGCAAGCTAGTGCGCGAACTACAAGAGATGGCCATGATCATCCGCATGATTCCAGTCTCTGGCCTGTTCCGCCGCATGATTCGCTTGGTGCACGACCTATCTGTTAAATCGGGTAAAAAAGTCGACCTGCAGCTCTCCGGTGAAGCAACTGAGGTTGATAAGACGGTAATCGAAACAATTACTGATCCATTAGTACATATTCTCCGCAACTCGATGGATCACGGGCTCGAACCTCCCCAAGAAAGACTAGCTGCTGGCAAGAGCGAAACCGGAACAATTAAACTCAACGCCTGTCACGAAGAGGGAGAAGTATGGATAACCCTCCAGGACGATGGTCGCGGTCTTAACAAACAAAAAATAATCGACAAAGCCATTAAAAATGGCCTTATCGATGGTGACGGTTCAGACTTAAGTGACCGCGTAATCTACAATATGATTTTCCAACCTGGGTTTTCTACCGCTGAAAAGATTACCGATATTTCTGGCCGCGGCGTTGGCATGGACGTAGTCAAACAAAATCTGGAAAAAATCAAGGGCAAGGTCGATGTCCAGAGTGTTCCTGGCCAAGGAACAACCATCAAACTGCGTATTCCGCTCACATTGGCAATTATAGATGGCATGCTGGTACGAGTTGGTAGCGCCAGATGCATTGTTCCAATCCTGTCCATAAAAGAGGCGTTCAGACCTCAACCGGAAGCCCTCACCATCACCCCAAATTCTGAAGAGTTGGTACGTGTGCGCGAGAACTTCTTTCCAGTTGTCCGTTTGCACGAACTACTTGATGTCGAGCCAGACAACACCGGCCTGACAGATGGCATTCTCATTGTGTTGGAATATCAGGATCGCAGTGTGTGCTTGCTGGTAGATGAGATCATGGGACAGCAACAGACAGTAATTAAAGGCTTATCAGAATATATCGGCAATGTACGGGGCTGCTCCGGCTGCACCATCTTAGGCAACGGTGATGTAAGTTTAATTCTGGACGTTGGTAATTTGGTTGAAATGCGCTAGTAGCTCTAGAGCTGAAGGAGACTTTATAACTGTGGAAATGCAGCAAAACTCAGCCATGATGGCAATTACAGATCAGGAATTCAATGCGTTACGCAAATTGATTTATGATCGTTTTGGCATCAATCTCACCGACGAGAAACGCTCTCTTTTAGTCGGGCGTTTGCAAAAGATGCTACGCGACAAAAAACTCGGCAGTTTTCAAAGCTATTATGAGCATCTCAAAACTGATACTAGCGGTGCGGCGGTTAGCAATTTGATTAACCTCGTATCAACCAATTACACATATTTTAACCGCGAAAAAGACCATTTCGATTTTTTTTACAAAACTGCCCTACCGGCCGTATGCGCAGACTTGACAAAGCAAAAGCGCAAAGACTTACGTATTTGGTGTGCCGGTTGCTCTACTGGAGAGGAACCATACACCCTATTAATGTTGATGCATGAATACCTCGGTTCACACTATAAAGAGTGGGACGCTGGCATTCTAGCCACAGATATCTCTGAGCAAGTTTTACAAAAAGCTCAACAAGGCGTCTATGCTGCCGACAAGGTCTCATCTCTGCCCGAGAACCTACGGCATAAATATTTTAAAAAATGCGCGAATGGACAAATGCAGGTCTGTGATGAGTTACGCCAGGAGGTGACCTTTCGCCGTTTCAATTTAATGAATAAAACGTTCCCCTTTAAAAAACCTTTCCAAATAATATTCTGCCGTAATGTCATGATCTACTTTGACCAACAAACACGTAATGCGCTGGTACAGAGATTTCATCACAACATGGAACCAGCAGGATATTTTTTTATTGGTCACTCTGAAACTCTCGGTAGAGACAGCGAACTGTTTCACTATCTGCTGCCGGCCGCATATCAGAAAGGGCTTGATTAATGGCACAAGCAATTCGCGTCTTAGTAGTAGACGATTCGGCGTTAGTTCGCCAGATTCTGAGCAAGGGACTTTCCATGGATCCCGACATAACAGTTGTAGGCACCGCTGCAGATCCATATATAGCGCGGGATCAGATCATAAAACTGAGACCAGATGTCCTCACTCTGGATGTTGAAATGCCACGTATGGACGGAGTGGCTTTTTTGCGCAAACTTATGCCACAATTCCCCCTGCCAATTGTCATGGTTAGCTCGCTCACCCAACGCGGCAAACAGATCACCATGGATGCGCTGGAAGCTGGTGCTGTTGATTTTGTCACGAAACCGACATCCAACATGGCACAGGGACTCAACGCCATGTTAGGCGAACTACGTGCCAAGATTAAGATAGCTTCGCGGGCAAATGTAGCACACTGGAAAAATAGACGCATAGAACCACACCAAGCAGCATCCACACTGTCCAGCAAAGCATTAGCCGAATCCACCGACAAGGTTATTGCTATAGGGGCCTCTACTGGCGGTACTGAAGCTATCAAAAAGGTTATCACCCAATTTCCAGCCAATGCACCCGGCGTGGTGATTGTGCAACACATGCCACCAGGATTTACCAAAATGTTCGCCGAGCGTTTAAATCAACTCTGCGCCATGGAGGTGAAAGAGGCTGAAACCGGTGACCGCATCAGACAGGGGCTAATTCTTGTTGCACCAGGCGCCCTACAGCTAGAAGTTGAGCGCTCCGGTGGAATCTACCAAGTAAAATGCTATCCTGGAGAGAAAGTTAGCGGGCACTGTCCTTCAGTAGATGTTATGATGAATTCCGTAGCTAAGCATGTTGGCCGCAATGCTGTGGGAGTAATGTTAACAGGAATGGGCTCAGATGGAGCCAATGGCATGTTAGCCATGAAACAGGCGGGAGCGCGCAATATTGCCCAAGATGAGGCAACATCCGTCGTTTTCGGCATGCCCAAAGTAGCGTTCGACAAGGGTGGCGCTGAGCAGTTGGTACCCATAGAGAATATCGCCTCTAAAGTCATTTCACTGCTAACAGAAAGAAAATAATATGAGCAATCTGATCTTAGGGGTGGGTGAGTTTGGGGCCTCTAAAACTCCAGGCGATATAGTGAAAACATTTGCTCTTGGTTCCTGTGTTGCCGTCATTTTAATGTGCCCCAAGACACGAACTGTAGGTATGGTTCATGTGGCGCTCCCAGAATCGAAAATAAATCCGGAAAAAGTAAAAACGCGCCCAGGATATTTTGCGGATACTGGCATCCCTGCCCTGCTGAAAAAAATGTCGACAATGGGCTGCGACCCTAACGGTCGTGGATTTATTGTCAAACTAGCTGGCGGAGCCAAAATAATGGATCCCAACAATACTTTTAATATTGGCAAACGCAATGCGTTATCCATTAAAAAAGTGTTATGGAAGTACGGTCTCGGCTCGGTTGCCGAAGACTTGGGAGCAACATACAGCCGTACAGTTTCTGTCGCCGTTTCTACAGGTGAAATTACGCTATCATCGCCAGGTCGTGGCGATTGGAAGCTTTAACTGGTGAGGGATAACATGACGCAACGTGCCAGCAAAGAAGAGATCATAGCTGCCATAAAAGAAGTGCCCTTATTATCACCAAGCGCTTCCCAACTACTACAATTAACAGCAAAAGCTGATCACGAACTCGCTGAGGTTATAGATATAGTAAAGTGTGATGCAGCACTAACAGCACAAGTCCTAAAAATCGTCAACTCCGTAGCTTTCGGACTAGTTCACGAGGTAACCACTATAGATAGAGCAGTAGGCTATCTGGGTGAGCGCGTGATTGCGGGCATAGCCCTAGAGGACAGTACTGGTGCGTTATTCCACAAAGAGCTGCACGGTTATGACGGCCCCAAAAGTGAGCTGTGGAACCACGACCTGCGCACCGCTATAGCATCGCGGGAAATTGCTACCTACGCCAAGCAACCACTAAATAAGGATGTCGCTTTTACCGCAGGTATTCTGCATGCTGTTGGCAAGGCCGTACTCTCCGATTTTTTAACCAATAGTGCGCAAGAGGTTCTGTCCGGCATAGACGCAGACGAAGTCATCGACTATCTAGCTGGTGAGCGTGAACTGCTAGGCATCGATCACACTGAGGCCGGCTATGAACTTGCTAAAAACTGGGAACTACCAGAGCCACTGATCGCAGCAATACGCTACCACCACACTCCGGCAGCAGCACCGGATGAGTATAAATCTTTAGTCTATGCCGTACACCTCGGTTGTATTGTAGCCATGATGTGTGGTAGTCAGGCTTCAGATTCACTGCAATACCATTTAGATCAGAACTACGCCAAATATTTCGATTTATCATCAGAACAGCTGGCAATGGTTATGCTCGAGGTCAATGAAGCATTTGACACCCTGCGTAACGCCATGACTGATGCAGAGGAGACCAACTAGCATGAAAACAATTGTCATAGCTGATGACTCAGCAACAGCACGGATGATGATCAAGCGTTGCTTAGAGATTATTGGCTTTTCTGAAGCAGAATTTCTTGAAGCGGTTAACGGCAAAGAGGCGCTGGGATTGGTCAAGCAAAATCAGGTTAATCTGCTAGTCAGCGACCTAAATATGCCGGTTATGGATGGAGAGACACTGCTAAAATGGGTTAAAGCCAGCCCGAAACTTATAGACCTACCGGTACTTATCATTACCAGTGCCGGCAATGAGGCAAAATGCAAACAACTCATGGAAATGGGTGCCTTTGCCGTGGCTAATAAACCAATCAATCCAGCAATATTAAGCAATATACTTGCACCATTAATTGCAGCAAACGAGGGCTGACATGGAAGAACTACACAGGCTACTACAGGCTAAAGTTACCGAAGTCATGGAAGAAACACTGGAAAATATGGCTTTTACCAGTGTTGATGAGTGCAGTGCTGAAGAAATTGAGGAGCTCGACCAGCAACTGATGGGGGTAAATCTTCTCGTAACAGAGCCAGTTCTGTTTGAAATGCACCTGAACTCCTCGCAAGAGTTACTGTACCAACTGGCAGAGAACATGTACGCCATGGAGCGCGAAGAGCTAGATGACCAGCTCATCAAGGATCTGCTGGCGGAAATTCTCAATACGGTTGCGGGTTTATTGATGACCGCAATATTGCCTCCTGAAACAAAGTTTGCTCTCGGCTTACCAGAGCTCAGCGATGAGATCGTTGGCGGATCTGAGCTCGTCTTTAATTATATTGCTGAAGATTGCCCCATAACCCTAGAGATTAAAGCAGCAGACCTAGATAGTTTACAAGCGCTACTGCAAGATTAATCAATAACCTACCGAAAGGAACACGTCCCATGGGAAAAAGAGTATTAATTGTCGACGATTCAAGCACAATGAGAAAAATTGTATCACGCTCCCTGCGTCAAGCCGGCTTAGACTTTGATGAAATACTTGAGGCTGGCGATGGGCAAGAAGCCTTGACCCTACTGGAGACAGAGAACGTTGACCTTATTTTGAGCGACATCAATATGCCAAACATGGATGGCATGGAGTTCTTACGGCAGAAAAAAGAGATCGCTGCCATCAAAAACATTCCCGTAGTTATGATCACCACCGAGGGCGGAGCTGACATTATCGGCGAAGCCAAAGCTCTTGGAGCTGCAGGCAATATTAAAAAGCCATTCACTCCCGATAAAATCAATGAGGTTCTCAGCAGCGTTCTCTAAAGGATAACACCTTGAGACAACTGATACATTACGTGGAGGACCAATTTTGAATCTGCTTGAAAATATTGTAGGCGCCACTAAAGAGATATTTGAAACAATGATCATGATGGAGATAACTCCAGGTGATGCCTTAAGTGAAAGCGTAACGGAATTTAAGGGATCAATCTCTGGTGTTATTGGCCTGGCTGGTAGCTGTAAAGGAATGTTGGCTATTCATCTACCCGATTCTGTAGCCATGTCAATCACCAGCAATTTCTTAGGTATGGACGTAGACGAAGTAAACGATGATGTTACCGATGCCATCGGTGAATTAGCCAATATGCTCGCGGGCAACATTAAGATGGTTCTTGATGTAGCAGGCAATAAAGTCACTCTCTCCATCCCGTCATGCATTCATGGTGAAGAGTACACTATGGGCTGTGTTTCCGACGCCGACTGGGTAGTGGTTCCATTTGATACTAATGCCGGACAATTCTTGGTTGAACTACAACTCCAATGCAACGACTAGCATCTTAGCCTCAAGCACTCGAGGCTAACTGCAATCCCTAACTGGAGATATATGTGGATTTAGATCTGCAAAAACAAATTATTGATAGCACCCAAGCAGTATTTGACTCGATGCTAATGATCCCCATCACTACAGGAGCAATCTTGTCTGAAAAAGTTTACACTTTTCAGACAAGCATCTCTGGCATGCTCGGATTCGCTGGAGATGTGCAGGGCATGCTCACCATTCACTGTCCGCAAAATGTAGCTTTTACCATTACCACCGCCTTACTCGGTGTCGATATCGACACCGTTGATGATGATGTCAAGGATACTATCGGCGAATTAGCTAACATGGTATTAGGGGGCATAAAAGATGGTTTCGTAGAGCAGGGAATTCAAATAAACTTAGCGATTCCCACCGTACTCGCTGGACGTTCATACCGCATCAGTGGCATGGATGACGCATCATGGACTACTGTTCCATTTCACCTTAATGAAGGTGATTTTCTCGTTGAACTCAAGCTTAAAACTAATAAATAGGTATCCCTGTGTCAGTTTCTGCTGTTGCTGAAAGTGTTTTCACCACAATACAAGACCAGCTTTCTGAAGAGATTGGTGCACTCCTTGGTACAACAATTAAATTTGTTGAACCGCAACTGCAAATTCTTAACAAAGAGCAAATTCTAGCTATAAGTCGTGGGCGTTCCGTTATCTCCACCATGGTTGTTTCAGGTGACAACAACGGCGAAGCCTATATTATAACCGACTTAAAAGATTCCGTAATCCTCGGCGGCACTCTGATAATGCTGCCCAAAGAACAGATTGAAGAAAATTGCAAGACTCGCGATTTCAGTGGCGAAGCAGCTGACGCCTTCGGCGAAGTCGCCAACATTATCGCCGGCGTTTACACTACCGTATTTCTGGATCTGCATCCACAAAACTACCATTTCAAGCGCACCTCAGTTGCAGACTTTGTTCCTACCCAAGTTGATCCCAAAAGCGACAACATATTTCCGCAAGGTGACTATGTATACAGCCGCTGCAGCATAAAACTAGAAGATGCCGAACTGCACAACCTAGAAGTTATCATCCCAGCACAGCTCATAGGCGAAGGTAGCGCAGAGAAAGAAACCGCAACTGAACCAACTGCGGACAAAGACACAGCAGATAGCCAAACAGAACAACAGGCATCACCAGTTGAAAAACAAGAGCCAGAAGAAGAGAACTCCCCAACTCCAGAAGTTAGCGCTACAGACTTAGTCGACAAAGAGACAATAGACCGCGTTCTTCATGCAGCCCTTGAACAGTGCGCCGAAGAGATCGGCGCAATGCTAGGGCTAGAAATTGGCATTGAGGGAATCACAACTAGATATACCAGCAAACATGAGTTTTTCGCCAAACCGGGTAAAAAAACTATTGCTACCCAAATGGTGGTCAGTGGTGAGCAAGAGGGCACAGCATACTTTTTAACCGACTTAAAAGATGCAATTTATCTTGCTGGCACAATGATAATGCTGCCAGCAGAAGAGATGGAAAAGCACATCAGCGCCAATGAATTCGGCGAAGATGAAGCCGATGCCTTTGGTGAAGTAACTAACATCGTAAGTGGAGGATTAGTCCAAAATTTCGATGAAATATATCCGCGCAAACTTCATCTTAAAAAAGGCGCACAAGAGCTATTTACCCCCAGCAAAGTGCAGTTAGATGATCCGACTCCGTTCCCACCGGGTGAGTACTATATCGCCAGCGGCACACTATCCTGTAAAACCCGCGAACTAAGCGAGATATCCTTTCTGGCGCCAGTAGAATTGCTTCACATGGTACCACGACCAGCTGAGAGTGGCTGGGGAGACCCGGCGCCATCAACAGACAGCACAGCACCAGACAAACCAGCTAAACCAAGTGCCAACGATACCAAGCAGGAATCCACTACAACAGCTAAACCAACCGAGACAACAGCACCTGAAGATTCTCCCAGCGCCACCGAAGCTGGGGTAGAAAAAACTCAAGTCATTGTAGTCGTCTGCGATGATGAGCCACTGAGCAAACATTTTGTCGACAGTTTATCTACCAGCGATAAGCAAACACTCGTGTTCAACAGCGCCGACAGCTTCAACGATTTGCGCAAAAAAACTGTCTTAGGTACTTTTTTTGTCATGACCAAAGTTACTGAGCAGAGCTTTGCCACGATGATTAAAATTCGCGCCGAGATCCCACAGGAATCCCCCCTCATTGTTGCCGGCCCGCAGTGGACACGATCCGATGTCCTCAAAGCAGTACGCTACGGAGCATCAGACATTCTCGTCACACCAGCCAGTGTGGAAGAAATCTGTGAAAAAACTAAAACAAACCTGAAAATCACTTGCCATTGACGCAGCAAACAGAGACAATAGACCCAATAAATTTAAGTAACCTAGACCTCACCTCTGGAAGTAGCCGTGCCCCACATTCTTCTGTTTGATAGTAACAGCGCAACCAGAAACGAGCTTATCAACGACCTAACAGCTGAACTTACCAGTCAGTGTTTGGAAGCAGATACGCCCGAACTGGCGCATGATTTTTTAGCCAGCCAAGACATATCTCTATTTTTTTACTGCTTGGCAACAGATAATCACACTAGTCTAGAAAATTTTCGTGCAATAAATTCACAGTATGAATCGGTAATTTCAGTACTAATTATTCCCGAAGACAGCTCCTTGCCCACCAAGCAAATTCTGCAATCTGGAGCACATTTTTTCTTGCACGCTCCATTTGCCAAACGGGAATTTTCTGAGATTATCTGCCGTGCACTGCAATTGCATCAATCGCAAAAAAGAGAAAATACTGCGATACCACCCGACAATAGCTTTCAAGGCATAATCGGGCAATCGGCATCAATGCAACAACTTTTTTGTTTAATCAGGCGTCTAGGCGATGATGGAGACAGCACAGTATTAATTCAAGGCGAGAGCGGTACAGGTAAAGAGCTAGTCGCTAAAGCCTTACATGCATTAAGCCCAAGAAGAAACAACAATTTTGTCCCGATAAATTGCGCAGCAATACCCGAAGAACTCCTCGAAAGCGAACTATTCGGTTATGAAAAAGGGGCCTTTACCGGCGCCATAAATAACAAAAAAGGCCGTATTCAGCACGCACAGGGTGGAACTCTATTTCTCGACGAAATTGGCGACATGAAACCCGCATTGCAAGCAAAGTTGCTGCGGGTAATTCAAGAAAAAGAGTTCGAACCAGTTGGCAGCGTTAAAAGCATTAAAACTGATGTGCGCATTGTTGCAGCCACCCACCGCAATCTCGACGAAGCAGTAAAAAAGGGAGCATTCCGCGAGGACCTCTACTATCGACTAAATGTCATTCCACTGCAAATACCACCACTGCGCGAAAGACGTGACGATGTTGCAATTTTATTAAAAACATTTACTCAGCGCTTTTGCACCAGTAAACACCGCAATATTTTCACTTTTGCCCAACCAACAATAAGCTTTTTAGAAAAATACCCTTGGCCAGGCAACGTCCGCGAGCTCGAAAACTTGGTACAACGCCTGTCAATTTTACACCTAGGAGATACGGTTGAGCCAAAAGATATTCCTGAAAAATATCTCCACGGTATTAATGCCGAAGAAGCTATCAGTTTTGTAAACAATAACAATCCAACAGACTTTAATTCACGTGTCAGCGAATTTGAGGATCGCCTGATTCTTCAGGCACTGATGCAAGCCGGTGGCAATAAAAAAGAGGCCGCGGAATTGTTAAACCTTAAGCGCACCACGCTATTAGAAAAGATAAAAAAGAAGCAACTGGATAAGGCATTGAACGATTTATAGCAACGCAAGAATTAAAAAATGCGATTGCTTTTAGTAGCATTCTAAGTTATACACAACAATCTATGCGCAATTAGCTCAGCTGGATAGAGCGTCGGCCTCCGGAGCCGAAGGTCGCAGATTCGAATTCTGCATTGCGCACCAATAATTACAAATGGTTAGCTGGTTTCCAGCTAGCCATTTTTTGTCTGTGCCCAAATGGTGCCCATCCGGTGCCCACCTTTTTCAATGATTGATATTCGGTCGCATAATTTTGCTTCTTTTCCAAAGCCGAATATCGGGTCTACGCCAAAGAAGGGGGATGGGTTATTATCCCACCATAAAAACTGATCAAACTACCTCTTTGTTTTAACCACACATTTGTAACGCGCCGCGCGGCTTGGCACCTCTTGACGTTTTATTTGGC
>JAVETC010000078.1:0-3225 GCA_034006225.1 Desulfuromonas sp.
TGACTGGGCTGTATTCATGAAATCAATTGCAGATAAGTACAAAGATGCCAGCAAAATAACCTTGGTCATGGATAACTATGGAACCCACACAATGGGTTCATTCTATGAAGTTTTTCCACCTGAGGTAGCGAAGGCTCTGATTGATAGATTTGAGTTTATTTATACCCCCAAACATGGGAGTTGGCTAAACATGGCAGAAATTGAGCTCAATGTGATGCAAAAACAATGTTTGAATAGAAGAATCCCAGACATTGAGATACTGGAGAGAGAAGTTGATGCTTGGACACGCGCAAGAAACAATAAGAAATGCCAGATAAATTGGCAGTTCACTACTCAAGATTCAAGAACAAAACTGAAACGCCTTTATCCGACAATCGATGCTTGACGAGACACTAGAAGTACCACCGAAAGTCAGGTAACCCAGAACGGTTGTTCCGCCTGCAGGCTGGAAAGTTCCTGCGTTTTGGGCGTTTATCCCGTCGCAATAGATCATCCCGCTGTTCATGGTATTGGTGGAACCTGCGTTTACAGCGAGGGAATGATGGACCAAGATCAGGGTGCCGGAATTGATGGAGAGTATGCCTTTCAAATAGGTGGTTCGGGGCAATATATTCCCTTCGTCGCAGTAGAATTCACCGCTGTCGATGGTCAGGTTGCTGGTGGTTTCCAGATAGGGCTTGCCGTGCACCGTTGCCGTGGTGGCGTGGATATCCAGCTTGCCGTTCAGGTTCAGCACGCCGTTCACGGTCAGGTTGAGCGTGCCCAGATCCAGTTCGTTGCCCGCAACTACGGTCAGAGTTCCAGCAACAGTAACGTCATGGGTTAGTGATAGCGTGTAAGTGCCACTACTTCCTGAAGCACCGACGATGAGATTCCCGAACTGCATAGTGGGAGTGCCATTATAGATTCCTGAGCTGCCGATTCCGGTGAGATAGGTGTCAACCGCTATGGGCAGGATAACATTGGAGCCTGAATTGGCTGTCCAGGAGCCCTGTGATTCCAAGGTTCCCAGGGAAATGTCCGCCACACCGGTTTCCTGCCAGATGATCTGGTTGCTGGCAGTGAACCTGGCGGCGGCGTTGTTCATTTTCAAAGTGCCATAAATGCGCGCCCTGAAGCAGCTTATCTGGTAGCTCTGCAGATTGAGGGTGCCATATTCAATCGTTAAAGATCCAGCACAGGCCACATTGGTAGCCAGGTTAACCGTGTTGGCACGGGTAACTTCGCGACTGATGCCGGTGCGTGCGTCGGTGATGTAGCTGGATTGGGGTGTGGTTGCCTCTTCGCGGGTGACGGTTTTACTTATCCGCAGACCATATAGCGAGCCAGAACTCATGGTCAGCGTGGCGTCCGTTGAGCCATACATTACCAGCCATCCCTTTTCGGGAGCGAAGGAACTGCGGTTGCAGGTAAAACTGCCAGAGGTGCGAATCTCGGCATCCCAGTCGTTTATGCTGCAGTTTAAAGTATAGGTACCGGAGTTGTAGATATTGATGCCCACATTCTTAAAATCGAGGATGCCGGGACCGTTCATGGTCAGATTGGCATTGCCGCCGTAACTCCAGTCAGAGGTTCCGATGCCGCCATAAACGTTGATGGTGCCGCCGTTGGTAAAGGTCATACTGCCATTGAGGTCCACCCAGCTGTCGTTATTGGTGAGGTTGATGACACCGCCGGGATTGACCCAGTAGGAGCCAAAGATGCCGCTATCCGCCAAATCGTTGGCGGTGAAGGTGCCCGCCAGCACATCAATTCCTCCGGCAGTCCAGTCATATTGGGCACAGGTGACCACAGCGCTGCTGCCGTTGATCCTCAAAGCGGCGCCGCTGTTGACCTCGAGGATGTTGAAGGTCTCAGAGTAGTTGCACAATTGGTGACTGGTTCCGTTGAAGGTCACACGCGCTGTGGTGCCTTCCGTGAAAGCCGCGGGACCCACAACATTCTCCCAATCCCCAGCGAGGGTGATATTGTGTGCCTGAGGATAGAAGACACCGCTTTCGATGCGCAACTTGCCTTTGAGGGTCAGGGGATAGGTAAGCTGCGCGGTTCCGCTCTGGCTGAAAGTGAGGTTTTTCAAGTAGCAGGTAGTGCTGCGCACCCCGATGGACGGACCTGTGCCATCCATTATCAGAGTGCCGTTGTCCCATTTGATGCCGTAAGCAGGGTCAGTGTTGTAGTCGCTGATATTGCCCCTCAAGGTGATATTTCCGGTATAATAGTTATAGAAAGTGTTGCCTGCCTGATTGCTGATGTGGCTGTTGACGGTGAAAGGCTGGCCGCCGGTGCGGATGGAGAAGCTGGTTCCGGTGCTCTTGGCAACATTCAGGGCGTGTATCTGGGTCAGGGAACTGTAATTGGCGAGTTCAGTGGCGGCCAGAGAGCCCCATATATGAACTGTGCCGTTGGTCATTTGCACATTGGAGCCTGCTCCGAACTGCAAATTGTAGCTCAAATACAAAGCTGCGCCGCTATTGGTGATATTGGCCGTGCTGCCGGATTCAAAGAAAGTGGTTCCCGTTACATATAGGTCGCCGGTACTGCTCATGTTCAGAGCGCCGTAAACTGCCATGGTGCCGTTGACCGTCAGATTGTAGCTGCTACTGATGGTAATGCTCGAGTTTGTCTGAATGGTCATATCCCGGCAAGTCGCAGTGGCATTGATGACCGGTTTGTTGGTCACGTTGGGGACTGTGACGTCGGTTGACGAGGTGGGCACAGATGCCGGGTTCCAGTTGGAGGCGTTGCTCCAGCTTGTGCTTGCGCTACCGGTCCAGGTGGCGGCAGCGAGTAACGAGCAGAGAACAGAAAATAAAACGCAGAAACTAATTCTATTCATTTCGGACTCCTATACAATTTGTTGTTGTTTCAACTTGATGCTTGCTCGTCCGAATCGGTCATTACCCAACAAATGCTCACGATCCAAGAGTCACACAATTAATGTTAAGAAATATTCTGTCAACAAGTTACAATTATATTGTCAAGCAGCTTAAATGCTGGGTCTGCTCGCTACTTAAACCTGAGGAGCCTTGTGGCTCAGTCAAAACAACCTGTCAAGGAATTTTTTTCAATATGTGTTGATGAATCAAATATACGTATAAATCAAGACCTTTGCACATAATCCTCAGGGTCTGGTTAAAAAGTAAGAGCATTTAGGATCAAAAAGTAGTTTTTGAAATCTGCAAATAATTCTTGACAAAATAGATAGGCTCATATTTTGTCACTCTA
>JAVETC010000079.1:0-3206 GCA_034006225.1 Desulfuromonas sp.
GTTTATCACCGCGCTGGGCGGTGGCACTGTGCGCGATATGCTCTTGGGTAATTACCCCGTAACCTGGACACAACACCCGCCCTACATCTACCTGACCATAGGTTCCGGGCTGGCCACCATGCTGGTCGCACGCTTTATGCACAAACTCAACCAGATCTTTTTGATCCTCGATGCGATGGGCTTAGTGGCCTTTACCATCATTGGCTGCAATGTGGCATTAAGGCTTGGTTATGAAACGCCAGTGATTATTATGGCTGGGATTACCACAGGTATTTTCGGCGGTATTCTGCGCGATATCATGTGCAATCGCACACCTCAAGTTCTGCGTCATGAGCTCTACGCCAGCGTGTCCTTAGTCGTTGCCGTTGTGTATTTGTACTTAAAATCACTGGGCGTATCTGACGATATCAACACCTTGGCATCTTTCAGCTTTGGCCTAGCGTTACGCCTCGCGGCAATCCGCTGGACACTGTCTTTGCCAGTATTTTCTTATTCACCTGGACGCTGGGGCGATTAACAGCAAGGGACTAACGCGTGCTCTGGCGTGACCCACAGCAAAGTAGGAGAGCACTCCTGCTTTGCTGTGGGTTGATACAGCTATGCGCCGATAACCCCACCATCTGTACGAGTAATCACCATCACGCTAGAGCGTGGTACTGAGTCCCCGCCCATAGGGAAGTGTGATGGAGCACCTTCCTCACCAGGGTGTTGCACGCCGATAAATAAAGTTTTCTGATCAGCAGTGAAAGCCAGTCCAGTAATCTCACACGCAACCGGACCTGTTAAGAAACGCCGCACTTCTCCTGTCTTAGGGTCAGCGCAAAGCATCTGATTATTACCCTGTCCGGCAAAATCGCCTTGATTCGAGTAATTACCATCAGATTGAATCCACAACCGTCCAGCTTGATCAAAACCAATCCCGTCAGGGCTGTTGAACATATTATCTGCAGTGATATTACTCGATCCAGCATATGCTGTTCCAGTATGCACGGAAGGATTACCTGCCATTAAAAACAAATCCCATTGAAAGCCCTTGGCCGTATGCTGCCCTGCCGTTGGCCGCCAGCGGACTATTTGCCCGTAGTGATTTTCTGCACGCGGATTAGGACCCGCAACGGGCTGATTATCATTGAGTCCACGGTTTTTATTATTGGTTAAAGTGCAGAACACCACAGGCTCATGCGGGTGTACCGCGATCCATTCAGGCCGATCCATCGTCGTCGCACCCACCTGAGTCGCGGCCAGACGTGCATGAATGAGGATCTCCGCTTGGCTGGAAAAGCCATTCTCAGCTGTTAAACCATTTTGGCCATGAGCAAGACTTAACCACTCACCGCTGCCATCTTCATTAAACTGAGCCACAAAAAGCTCGCCATCATCGAGCAAATCACGATTGGCCGCCTGATCAGCAGGATTATAGAGACTACGGCTGACAAAACGGTAAATATGCTCACCACGCTCATCATCACCTAAGTACACGACCACTCGCCCATCGTCTGCAATCACCAGCTCAGCATTTTCATGCTTAAAGCGCCCTAGAGCGGTACGTTTAACTGGCTTAGCATGAGGATTATGTGGGTCGACTTCCACCACCCAACCAAAACGATTCGGCTCATTTGGCGCTTGAGCCAAATCAAAGCGCGGGTCAAATTTATACCAACTGTAACCCGCGTCCTCAGCAGCAATACCGTAACGAACAAAGGCTGGACTCAGATCGACCTGAGCATCACTGCCAAAATAACCATTGAAATTTTCTTCGCAGGTCAGATAAGTACCCCACGGCGTCATGCCATTGGCACAGTTATTAAAGGTGCCTAAAGCCGTTTTTCCCTGCGGGTCGGCTTGAGTCTGCAACAGAGCATGACCTTGCGCTGGACCACTGATGTCCATCGGCGTATTGGCATCAATTCGTCGATTGAATGCACCGCTTTTGTCAAAGCGCCAGCCCTGCTCGTTCTTCACCAGAGTCAGCACCGACACACCATGCGCGGCCTGCGCATACTGCACATCAGCTGCAGTCATACGTTTACCCTGATGAGCAAACATCAACTCATAATTGGTGTACTCATTATTGATCGCCAGAATCGCTGTATGTTGATCGACTGGAAACAAGCTCATGCCATCGGTGTTGTCACCAAATTGACGCTTTTGCTGAGCAGCGGTGTTCTGACCAAGCTGATTCGAAAACTCGGCTGCATCTGCAAAAAGTGGATCACCCCAAGAGATCAAACGCTCGACTTGATAACCCTCTGGTACCACAACAGTATCAGTCGTACTGGCGGGCACAGCCTTAAAGCCCAGCAAAGAACTGCCAACCGGTGCTAACGTAGCAGCAATCGACTGACCGATCGGCGTCAGCGTAAAAAAGGCTGCCGCACCTAAGGCTACGCTACCGCCAAGAAAACCACGTCGGGACAAACCACGCTCAATCATTTGTGTGAACTGCGGCGTTTCAGTGCGCGGATGGTTCAACTCATCTTGCTGCTCAAACTGACTCATGACTTAGCCTCATCAATTAGCTTAATAAAAATTGAGCCTAACTCGGCAAGATGTCAGCACTGTAACAAATGCATGACACGCTGATGACGCTTCAACACTCAAGCATTCAAGTTCAGCAGGCGGCTGAAAATCTGCATATCTCAGTGCACAGAGTAAACACACAGATTCAGCGTATCGATGCAGAAACGGGCTGTATCACAGCGCACCCAAGCCGAGCTTTTGTGCCTATCGGTCAGCCATAAAAAAACCCGCAGATTTACGCTGCGGGTTTTTTAGTACAACGAACGGGTTAGACTTTGTTGCGACTATGGCGCTTACGGTCGTTTTCGTTCAAATATTTTTTACGCAGACGAATAGACTTCGGCGTCACTTCAACCAGCTCATCATCTTCAATGAACTCAAGTGCTTGCTCCAGCGTAAAGCGAATTGGCGGAACCAAGGCTGTCGTTTCTTCTTTACCCGTCACACGCATATTGTCGAGTTTCTTCGCTTTAGTTGGGTTAATTGCCAAGTCATTGTCACGACTGTGGATACCTGCCAACTGGCCTTCGTAAATTTCTTCACCTGGCAGCAAGAACAACTTACCGCGCTCTTGCAGAGTTTCCAGCGAGTAAGTCAATGCTTTACCCGTCGCCATAGACACCAATACGCCCTGTTGACGGCTGGTCACTTCACCCGTTTTGATTGGGCCGTAGTGACTGAACATA
>JAVETC010000080.1:0-3182 GCA_034006225.1 Desulfuromonas sp.
TATGGATGAATTTAAGGAATGGGCAGAAGCCCAAAAAACGGCTGAACAGGGCAGTAATAAGGTTGCCCTAGCAAGCTAAAAACGTCAATGACCGGAGAGAATTTACAGCACATTTCGGACTTGACCAGATAATCTGGCTGGCATTATTGGTGGTAGCGCTGCTGTTTAACCATTATCAACACAATGATGAGCTGCTAGCTTTGGCGAAACATTCGGCGGAGCTCTCTTTTGCTAATATAGATAACATTCGGCGCTGGAATTTTAACAATGACGGCATTTATATTCCAACTGAACATGAAGGCCCAGATCAGCTAGTAACCAACACTGGGCTAAGATTACAGCATCTTGTTACTTCGCAGTTGCTCAGTCAGATGCAGAGCCATAACAAGAGCAATATAGAGACGGCTGGTGTCTACAGCCGCATAACAGGTCTTGATCCGATAAATCCCGAAAATAGTCCCGATACCTGGGAAAAACAGCAGCTTGAAGCTAGCATAGATAACTATGAAACTATCGCCGCACTAACAACTGTTGAAGGTGAGCCCTATTATCGAGTAATCCGTCCTATTCCCTCTGGGCCTCAATGTCTTGATTGCCACCAGAATACATCGTTAAATTCCAATGCTACCATGGGGGCCTTCAGTGTTTCAGTACCATTGCTGCCGATAAAGGCAACATTGCACAAGAAACAGCTTGGTATTGCAATCAGTTTGCTGGTGTTGTGGTTAATTGGCTGCATCGGTATTGCCACCACCACTAAATATATACTTAAGCGAATAAAGTTAAATGATATGGCGCGAGAAGAGCTGTGTCGCAGCAATAATCTATACAATGCGTTGGTGGCTACTAACTATGCCATTGTTAAACAGTTGCCACGGCAAAAATTGTTTGAAAAGGCTTGCCAAATAGCGGTGCGCTATGGTGGTTTTAAGTTGGCCTGGGTGGGTATAGTTAATGAAGAGACTCAGCAGGTCGAATCTGTGGCGCGTGCCGGTAGCATGGGACAGTATGTTAACGATATTATTGTCTCCATCGATCCAAATAGTGAACAGGGTTGCGGCCCCACCAGTATTGCTATCCGCGAAAATAGACCAATTATTGTGGAGAATTTTTTGCAAGAGTTGGCCGGAACTCCATGGTACGAACCGGCTCAGCGTGCCGGTATCAGCTCTTCTGCTGCATTTCCAATCAGATTTCAAGATAAGGTAATTGGAGCTTTTAAACTCTATGCTGATACGGGTGATTTCTTTAGTGAAAAATTGATAAGTTTGCTCGAGCAGATGACTAGCGATGTCTCCTTTGCCTTAGAAAATCTGGAACAGCAGCAGAAGTTTGTCGCAGCCCAAAAACTTAATCAAACTCTTATCGATGCGCTACCCTACCCAGCGATACTGGCGCGTTTCTCCAATCATCATGTGGTAATTGCCAACCGCAAAGCGTTAGAGATGGGAGTTGTGGTCGGTGAAGTCAATAACTGTTGTCCGGTGCCAGAAAATAGCCAAGGTAAAAATTTACTGATAAAAGAGCGCCAGCGCCATAATGGTCAGTGGGATATGATCTGCTGGTGTCCGGTAGACGATGAGGAGAAAGGTGAACTCTATCTCCATTTTGCTGTGGATATTACCGACAGAAAAAAACAGGAGGCCCAGATCAATGATATCGCCAATCGCGATGCTTTAACCGGTCTTAACAATAGACGTTACTTTAATGAAAGATTGCGCGCAGAGCTAGCGAAGTCGGTTGGCGATGAGGTTACCACGCTTACTTTGGTGCTTATGGATCTTAACGGCTTCAAGTTGGTCAACGATACTCATGGCCATCCGGTCGGCGATGAGTTGCTGATCCAAATTTCGCGACGCTTGCACTCGGTTTTGCGTGACTGCGATATCCTGTGTCGCTGGGGCGGCGATGAATTTGTCGTAATGCTGCCTAATAGCAGTGCTGAGCAGGCGCAGGCGTTAGAGCAGCGCCTTATGCACACCTTTGAACAACCTTTTCAGCTAGGCCAGCTATCTATAAATTCATCCTGTAGTCTCGGTATGGCCAGTTATCCCGAAAACGCAACCACCGCTGAGGGCCTGTTACAAGCAGTAGATCAGGCTATGTACGACTCTAAACATAAGTATTACGAAAGTAGAGAACAAAACCCTAGAGTGTAACTGTAAGTATCAATAATCTGGTATCTATGGCATAAATGTGGGTATGGAGGAATATTGCTAATGCAGAGTTCTACATCTTCACCCCAAATAGCAACGTGTAGCTCTATACCATCTACAAAGATATTGCTGGTGGAAGACAATGAGATGGGGCGGCAGATGGTGCGTACCCTGCTCGAACATCTACACCTACAGGTTATTGAAGCTGTAGATGGGGCTGACGCTCTGGCAAAAATAGCTGCTGCTGATTTTGCGCTCGTGCTGATGGATATCCAGATGCCAGTAATGGATGGGATAACAGCAGCCAAGGCTATCCGTCGGCTGGAACAGCCACAAAAAGCCAATGTGCCGATAATCGCCATGACTGCATATATGGAGATAGAGATTGAGCAGCAATTTGACTCGGCTAGTTTCAATGGCTGCGTATCCAAACCAATAGAACTAGAAAAGTTGTACCACCAACTACAGCGTTTTTTACCCGACTTATCCCAAGCTACCTCTGTGGCACCTGTATGCGAAGATAATTGCAGTGCTTTGCGCCACGCCTTGCCACAAATCAATGTCACCGCAGCTCTTAGGCGTAGCGGCAATGATGTTGAACTGTATCGTAATCTGCTACAAAAATTCTATGTTCAATTCTCTCCAAGTAGCAATAAACTCCAGCACAAGATAGATACACAAGATTACCGAGCAGCGCGCTTTATAGCTCACGATTTAAAAGGTGCCGCTGGAACACTCGGTGCCGAGGAGATGCAGCAGTGCGCAAATGAGCTCGAGCAGCAGTTGGCCAACGAGCAGCCACCGGCTGCGTTAGCTGCTACCCAGCTAGCTTTGCAAAACTTCTTAGCGTTAATTCAGGCGCTAGATTCAGGAGAAGAACAGAAAAATAGTAGTGCTACAACACTACTGTCCGGTTGAAAAATATAATAACAACGTAAGCCATTGAGAATACTAGTTCTTTGACATAACTAATTCATTTTCGATTTGAATTCATCTACTCAAGTGTGTGTTGATACCTTTCTGCCT
>JAVETC010000045.1:0-20163 GCA_034006225.1 Desulfuromonas sp.
GGCTTCTCGGGGTAAGCGAGTGGAGTGAGGGTATCCGAAGGGCAAGACAACTTGTGGGTCATGTTTTGCATCCTTTTGGATGACTCTAAAAGGATGGCGCAGTCCGGTGGCGCGACACCGGGTTACTTTAGCCGCTGAGTGTTATTATCCGCCTGATGAAAATTGATCACATTACTCAAGCATAACTTCTAAAACCAACTTCACAATCAATACCGCCGGGTTTCGCCCCGGCAGGCGACGTACTTTTTGCTAAGCCCCAAAAAGTAAGCAAAAATGGCTTTAGGGTCGTCCTGCGGACGGCATCTCTCTATTTCATTCTGTAAAAAGTTAAGATGCACTTAACGATATTTGCGTACCGCTACCCTTTTAAGGGCAGCGGACGGTGCTGCTTTGTTGCTATCGTGGTAGCTGTTAATGTGCAGATGTATTGGCTTTTACCAAGAGTTGGTGGCTACCTGTCCCTCCCTTTGGTGCCGCCGAACATAATGAATGTCACCGAGAAGGTTGCCCGTAAACTGTCTGAGCGCAGCGAGTTTTTACGGAAACATTGCCGCCGCTGTAAGCAAAACCAACACGCGGTGCTAAAGATAACCTTTAGCACCGCGTGTTAGATAATTTCTGGCAGATATTAGTTGAGCAATTTTAGTGAATTAGGAAGGAAGGCGATGAGATAAATTAGCCGCTAGCCAAGTTTAGTGCCCACAGTCAGCGCTCGCCCGCGCACGAAATCGGCCGCTGGCAAACGTTTTTTACCTGGCAGCTGTAGCTCACCTATGTTCAATGCACCTTGACCACAGGCAACAACTACACCATTGCTGTCGGCCTTAAGGATAGTGCCCGCAGGGCCACTGCCGGCACAAACATGGGTGTCGGCAATTTTCAAGGTTTCGCCATCAAGCAGAGTATAGGCAGCTGGCCATGGATCCAGCCCACGCACCAGATTGTGAATACTGAGGCTATCTTGGCTCCAATCGATACAGCCATCCTCTTTTTTCATCATCGGCGCATAGGTGCTTAAACTGTCGTCCTGCGGCATTGGGCGTAAGGTGCCAGCACATAGCCGCGCTAAAGTTTCTGCCATGGCTTCGCTACCAAGCAGCGCCAGCCGATCGTGGAGTTGACCTGCCGTCTCGTTGGCCGAGATAGCAACCTCACGTTTCACCAGCATCGCTCCGGTATCCAGACCAATATCCATCATCATAGTAGTAACACCTGCGGTTTTATCGCCACAGATTATCGCCTGATTTATCGGAGCCGCACCGCGATGGCGCGGCAACAACGAAGCGTGGACATTGATGCAGCCATATTTAGGCATATCCAGCACCGCCTGCGGCAAGATCTGCCCATAAGCAACCACCACGATTAGATCGGGTTGCAACTCGGCCAATTCGGCTACAGCGGCTTCGTTCCTCAGCCTATTGGGTTGAAAAACGGGGATATTGTGTTGCAATGCCAGCTCTTTTACTGGGGATGCCGCCAATTTTTTACCACGACCTTTAGGACGATCAGGCTGGGTATACACCCCGACAATATTCAACCCTTCGTCGATTAACCCTTGAAAAGTTGCCAGCGCAAATTCCGGAGTTCCCATAAAAACGGTGCGAATATCTTGAGTTGCAATCACAGCTTCTCCTGTTGGTGCTCAATAATTTTTTTATATTTTTTACGGAACATCCCTTTTTTCAATGACGACAGGCGATCAACAAACAGCTTGCCATCGAGATGGTCAATCTCATGCTGAAAACAGATTGCCAGCAGGCCATCGGTCTTTAATTCCACGCTTTCACCATCAAGATTGTTCCAGCGTGCATGCACCCAAGCACTGCGTTTAACACTGGCATAATACTCCGGTACTGACAGGCAGCCCTCTTCCTCACATGATTCACCATCGCGCTCGACAATCTCGGGATTGACGGCGACGATCAGCTGCGGCTGCTCTTTGCTGCCGCAGTCAATTACCACGATGCGCCGCAAAATACCCACCTGCGGTGCCGCGAGGCCAACTCCAGGAGCAGCATACATAGTCTCTACCATGCTTTTTGCCAGCGTGCGCAACTCGTCATCAAATTCGGTGATGGGTGCAGACTTTTTACTCAAAAGTGGATCCGGATAGTGCAGTATTGATAACAGTGCCATGATCTCTTACTCTCCCCATCTGTTGATAATTCACCCAACAGCTATATCTCCCAACTCTACTCGACAACCACGCGCAGTTTGTCGCTTACCGTTCCTTGCAAACTTTTCTGTACGAAGCTCCGGGTTCCAGCGGTGCTTCCTGCGCAACCTTTGCACGAACCCTGATATTTAATGTGCACGTAAATCAAGCCATCATCAGCTAAGCGTACATCATCTAACTCCAAACCGCCACCGTCACCAGCCAGAGCCGGGCGCACATATTGATCTAGTGCCGCCTCAATCAGCTTGATCTGTTTAACGATTGAGAAAGCTGCAAAATCATCTTCCGCTACGCCTTCGGGATTCTCGGCGCGCTCCATCTCAGCACGCACACGTGCTAAAATATCCACTAAATATATGGAGCGCTTTTCATGGCCGCCAGGCTCAATACATGATTTACAGAACGCTCCAGCCTTGGTGTAGGCGGTGATCTCCTCAATGGTAGTAAGATTGTTGATACGAATAGCATCTTCTACCATCTGCAGAGAGACTCGTGCGCACTCGCACACGATATCTTTTTCCTGCAAGGTTGCGACATCGACGTTACGATAGATAGCTGTCGCCTGTTTAATCACTTCGTAGGCCATGACACTACAGTGCATCTTTTGCGGCGGAACCGCCGCCTGATCTTCGGTGTCACGCAGAGCGCGCTCAACATCGAGATTAGTAATTTTTGTCGCCTCTTCCACGGTTTTACCGATGCACATCTCAGCCATCATGTCGGTGGAGGCGATAGCAGTACCACAGCCGAAAGATTTAAACTTGGCCGCTTTAATCACCTCGTCATCATTGCCGACAATCCAGAACAGGCGCACGGTATCACCACAGGATTCCGCACCCTCGTTGGCAATAATCAGCCGACCGTTCATCGCCTTAGCATCATCTTCTGTCAACTCGCCAAAGTGGCGTGGGTTATTCATCCGTTCAGAAACTTTTTCTGAATACTGCTCCCACAATGAACCACCAATAAGATCATTTTTAGCCATACTTTTACTCCTATTAATCATTCGCATCACAGCTTGATGGCGAATTGACTCTATATGCTAGACCAAAGAGACCAACCAATATTGGCCAGAAAAGTTAGTACGCGGTCGACATCTGGCGCAACCGCACTACCGCATGTTTGATCACTTCGATGGTTCTATCAATCTCCTGCTCGGTAGTAAACCGCGACAGGCTTAAACGTACCCCGGTGTGGGCTAACTCTTTATCTGCACCAATTGCCATGAGAATCGGGCTGGCTTCCAGAGATTCGGAAGCACAAGCACTACCGGTTGAAGCGGCAATACCATTCTGATTTAGATCCCAGATAAAGGCTTCACCCTCAACGCCACGCACACTCACATACAGAGTATTAGGTGTCCGCAGCGAGCGCTGACCAACCGACATCACATCATCAATTTGCAATAAAGCGTCTTCGAGTTTATCGCGCAGGCGGCGCACCTCGGTATTCTCAAACTCTAAACTATCTACAGCGATCTCCATCGCTTTACCCATGCCTACCAACCCAGCGACATCAACGGTTCCAGCGCGATGACCACCCATCTGCTCACCACCGTGCAACAGTGGCGGGAGCATCGCCCCCTTGCGCACAAACAGACCTCCTACCCCTTTGGGTCCATGGAATTTATGCGCACTAAAGGTCAGATAATCTACCGGAACCTCCTGCAAATTCACTGGAACTTTACCGATAGCTTGCACCGCATCAGTGTGGCAGTAGACACCAGCCTCTTTGCACACCTGAGCTATCTCTTTAATCGGCAGCACAATACCGGTCTCGTTGTTGGCCCACATCACCGAAACCAGCGCAGTCTTATCACTGATAGCCTCTTTAACCATCTGCGCGGTGATCATCCCCTGTCTATCCGGAGCAAGATAGGTAACTTTCACCCCTTGGCGCTCCAAAAAACGACAGGCTTCGCGAATACATGGATGTTCCAGTTGTGTAGTAACTACCCGCTTCTTGCGTGTATCCTTGAGCAGGCTGAAATACATCCCAGTGATAACAGTATTGTTGCCCTCGGTCGCGCAGGAGTTGACGATAATATCGTCATCATCGCCAGCGCCAATGCCGGTATACAACTGCTCCATCGCCCGATGCAGATGCGGACGCACCTCAATACCGAAAGAGTGCAGCGAGTTGGGGTTACCATACATCTGGCAGTAAAACGGATCCATGGCCTCACGCACCTGCGGGTCAACGATGGTAGTCGCGTTGTTATCGAGATAAATTCTGTCCATAAATTCAGCCTTGTCTCCGTGTCGGATTTAATAGATCTAGCATCACCAACTAGGTACAGGCTAATTATAACCTGTCCAGTCATCTTTCTTAACAACATAACTAAAAAAGTACGCTGCGTCAAGAATCCTTATGTTTTCACAGGTACCGTAGTTAACAAGTACTCTGATGTACCAACCCTTTACTGCTAGGCCATTCCAGCGTATTGCCTGCGATAGTAAGCTGCACCGCATGCGGTGTTACATCAATAGATAGCAGCGCCTCAGGATGGCGTTTTTTCCAGATATTGGCTAAACAAAATGCGCGTTCAACACCATCGCCGCGCTGGAAATTCCACACTTCATCCGGTTGCGCCAAGCGCCCAGCCGAGTAGATTGATTCGTTGCACATATCGGCAAACAGCGTCAACAACTCCGCATCTGCATAATCTTTGGTTGCCTCAACCACCACCGGACTACGCTCCATTGCAGCTTTTATAAAAGGCCGCCAATCGCAATACTGCATATCTCGAGCGGCATAAAAAGCCAGATCAACCGTAGGATTAACCTGACGCTGTGCTGCCAGTGCTGCGATCATCTCCTCGCGCGCCATATCCGCGCGCAAAACTATGGGCTCTATATGCTGCATCTGCTTGTGCTGATATTGTGGCAGCCGAGGTTTAATAGTCAAAAATTCGCGCAGTTGAGCGATTAATTGCGGCGCATTCTGATGCTGACAGGAAAATTCTGCCTTCAGCCGACGTGCGATCTCATCGGGATCATCCAGTTGAGGATAACGCTGAAAAAACTCTTCAAATGAGATCAAGGAGATGCGCCCATCAAGCGGCTCAAAATGTAAATCAAAGGCATCAATAGAAGCAAGTAATTTGTCCCGCGTGTTGTTGCTTACGCGAAAGGCACTGCCCTGTTCGTAACTATATACTTTTTCCAGCGCCACCCAGCGCTGCCGTCCATGATGCTCTAATTGCAATTGAAAACATTTTTGCAGCTCACTGTGCTCACGCAAAAAGTTCCCCAGTAGCTCTCGACTCAAATCAGCATGCAGATAATTGGTCAATTTAGAGCTAAAACGCTCATAGGCACTAGCATCAATACTCACCTGCGGATAGACTGAATGAATATTGCCGCTGCAGTGCGCCACCATAGTCACCTGCTCATTGCGTAGCGCCCGTTGTGCGCGCGCCGACAGCTCGGTGCCATTAAACCACATATTTTTAGTGACAATACGCCGATTATTGGTGATCACCCCACCTTTAAGATCGATAAAATTCTGCGAGTGCAACGGCGTCGCCATCAAAAATATATCTTCTAGCGGAATCTGCGCCACTACAAACAGAGCAGCTGCGTACAGCGTCGACAGCGACACGCACTCCCCTGCGCCACGCGCATAACCGGCTCGATAACAGAAAGCATCCATCGCCTCAACTGTTTCAGTTTTCCAATAGGGGATAATATCGCCAGCATATTTATCCAACCCAAAGTGACGGCGGATATCCATATCAAAATAGTACTGATCACCAGTATAGCCAAAGAGGGCATTGCTCGCAGCAATGGTCTCGGGCTCCATCATCCCGCTAAAGCGCTCCAACTCAGTATCTTTAGAGGTTAGCCCCCAGGAGTCCAGATCAAGATTAAAATCGTAGTTCTCCATGATGTACTGCTTTAAACGCAACACCCGGCGATACGGATTCATCTTTTCCAACCCAGCAAACCACGGGTCATCGCGCCAGCGCCACACCACCGGTGACATAATATTGGCCAGTACTAAACTGTAAAGCAGCTCAGGATAGATAAAGATCTCCATATCAGACAACGTCAGTGCTGAGGAGTATTTATCCAACTGGTCAGTTGAGATAGCACTGGAACTATTTTCTTGTATAGTAGATGTTTTCATATCGGCACTGTAGCGCTAAAAAGCTAGAATGGCAATATTGCACGCTATCTTTTCAATGAGTTAAGGGAATAATTTATGAAAACTTACTTGAACGACATAACGAATATGTCCGAATGGGCACACCAACTTTTAGTCGCGGTGCTGCAATCCGGCGATTTCGTCATCGATCTAACTGCTGGGCGCGGCCACGACACCCTGTGGCTGGCTCAGCAGGTTGAGGCTAACAATAGCGGACGCGTGCTGGCTTTTGATGTACAACAGCAAGCCATAGACAGCACCAGTGAACGTCTTAGCGCAGAGGGTTTTATTGTTCATACATTGGAGAATGGCCAGAGTATCTCGCCCCAAGGGGTCTCTCTCTACCACGGCTGCCACAGCCAGCTGGAACAGGTACTTTATGGGGATAGCGAACGGCAAGTGAAGGGGATAATCGCCAATTTTGGTTATCTACCCGGTGCGGACCACGCGACAACTACAGCCACTACCACCAGCTGTAGCGCGGTGCGCCAAGCAACACAATTATTAGCTGTCGGCGGCCGCATGGCACTTGTGCTATATACCGGCCACGGTGGAGCATTAGATGAGTGTGCCGCTATTGAAGAGCTGTGCTGCGCCTTGGATAGTAAAATATGGGATGTGCTGCGCCTGCAACCGGCTAATCGCCGCAGCGCACCCTACGTGTTGGTGTTGGAAAAGAAGAGATAGCAAAGCGGGCATGGCATTGTCGGCCAAGGCAATTGGTTGCAATTAAAAGGGTTTGCGCCGCTCTGCTCCGGCCTGCTCCAACCCTTCCAAATCGGCCAGAGTGTTCAGATACAGCTGGTAGCGCTCAGCGCTGAGCTGCCCTTCAGTTACCGCCTGTTTTACCGAGCAGCCAGGCTCTTGACGATGGCGACAGTTGCGAAAACGGCATGGACGCTGTTGCATAATTGTCATTAAGCCCGGAAACCACATGGCAATCTCTTCGCTGCTGATATCTACCGGAGCAAAATCGCGAAAGCCGGGAGTATCTACCAATTCGCCACCGCTGGGCAGAGAGATCAAAGTAGAGAAGCTGGTGGTGTGGCAGCCATGATCATCGTCATTTAATGCACCGATTTCTAACTTAGCCTGCGGGGCAAGAACGTTCATGATCGAGCTTTTACCCGCTCCCGACACGCCGATAAAAGCTGCCCGCCCACACTCAGCGATATATGCGCGCAACGCATCCAGACCAACACCGCTATGGGCACTAAGGGTGAACAGGCGTGTGATAGCGGGAAAATCGGCGCTCAGTTGTTGACGCAAGCTCTCCGCCAGCGCTAGATCACACTTGTTGACAATTAGACAGGGTTCAATGTTGTTCGCGCGGGCAGCCACCACCGCTCGTTCCAAGAAACCAGCTGGGGTTTGCGGTTTAGGAGCGACAACAATGCCGAGCAGATCGAGGTTGGCGACAATGATGCGCTCTTTATCCATAGCGTCACGACGACGCAGACAGTTACGCCGCTCTAGGCGTTGTAACACCTCGCCACACACCCGCACCTGATCGCCAACTACATGTCCTGAGTTGCGCTTGACCTTGACCATGCGCTCTTCACTAGAGCCGCCTGCTCCACCGGCAAAACGCACCAGAACTTCGACACCAAAATGGCTGACAATCAACCCCTCTTGACCAGCTACCGGTGCGGTAGAACGGATTTTTTTATGTCGCGCCATTAGCTCACTGCTCCTGCCCCGTGCTGCCATCTACCTCAGAGGCAACACTACGGTTGTATTCCAACTGCTGAATTTGCCACAAACGTGCGTAACGCCCCTGCTGAGCCAACAACTGTTGATGAGTCCCCTGCTCGCACACTTTACCATTATGCAGCACCGCGATCAGATCGGCCTCAACCGCCAAACGCAAGTGATGCACAATCATCAGAGTAGTGCGCCCACCAGCTACAGCACGCATGCCGTTATAGATCAGCTCCTCACTATCGCCATCGAGGTGGCTGGTGGCTTCATCGAGAATTACCACCTGCGGATTTTTCATCTGCGCCCGCGTTAAACACAGCAGTTGACGCTCACCACTAGAGAGATTTTTGCCATGCTCATCCAGATAGCTATCTAGGCCACCAAGACGCTCAACCACAGCCTGACCACCAGTTTGACGTAGCTGCTCCATTAGATACTCATCGGCAACTCTGTGCTCAGGATCGAGGTTGTCACGCACCGAGCCGGAGAACAAAAAAGGCTCCTGCGATACCCAACCCACCTGCTGGCGCAGCTGCTCCCGATTTAAGTGCGTAACATCAGTGCCATTGAACAGAATTTGGCCAGAGCTGGGCTGGTAAAAGCCCAGCAACAGTTGCGTCAACGTAGTTTTACCACTACCGGTCTCTCCGACCAGAGCCACACACTGTCCCGGCGCTATGGATAAATCGAAACCATTGAGCACCGCCGTCGCCGCGCCATTGGGATCTTGCGACACATAGGAAAAATGCACCTGTTTAAACTCAATACTGCCTGGGGATAAAGGCACATCGAGATCGCCCTGCGGCTCCTCTTGTTGATCGAGAAGATCAAAAATCCGTTCCAAGGCCGAGTTACTGGTCTGCAATACCGAAAACTTTGAGGCTAGTTCGGTCAACGGCATAAAGAATTTACGCGAATACTCAATAAAGGCCACCAGAGTGCCAAAGGTAGTAACATTGTGCATTACCGCACTGCCACCCTGCCACAAAATAGCCGCTACAGCCAAGCTGCCACAGATGTGAACACTGGCATAGAATACCGCTTCCAAACTTACCCAATTTAATGAACTATGCCGATACTGCTGTTGCAGCTGCTCAAACTCTGTAGCACTCCGCTGCTCCTGACCAAATATCTGTACCTCAGCAATACCGCTGAGACGTTCGGAGATAAAACCATTCAACCCCGCTTGCCGAGCACGCAGTTGACGGCTGACCGTACGCATCGGGCGGCGAATAAAATAGATGATTGCCACCAAAACTGGCACTACCGCAAAGGAGATCAGCGCCAATTGCCAGTTGATACTCAGCATAATGACAAAAATCAACAGCAGGGTGACGATATCCCCAATGGCAGAGATAATCCCCGAACCGAATAGCTCGCCGACATTCTCAACATCGGTAGTCACTCGGGTGAGCAGACGCCCCGAGGGTTGCCAATCGTACCAACTGCGCGGCAGGCGCATCAGCTTGGCAAAACTATCGCGGCGTAAATCGGCCATTATATGCTGGCCAACCACCTGCACTAGCAGCGACTGGCCAAAGACCAATAGCCCCTCAACTAGCAGCAAGCCTACCAGGAGCGCCGATATTGACCACAACTCGTCTAATTTACCGGGAATTATACTGTTATCAATAGCTAGCTTGATCAATAACGGCGGCACAACACGCACCAGCGAAACCAGCGGCAGCAAGGCTAAACTGGCAACCCCTCTTTTCCAATAGGGGCGAATACGTGGCAGAAAACGGCGCAGAATTGCCAGATCGAAATGGCGACCACTTATTTCATCACTGCGTAGCTGTCTCATAACACCTCCATCTGATGATGAAGTTGTTCGCGACGCAGCAGACGGGCATATTCGCCATCCAACTGCAACAGTTGCGCGTAACTGCCCTGCTCGACAATCTCACCTTTATCTAGCACCACAATATGATCTACATCCTGTAAAATTGACACTCGGCTGGAGGCCAGTACCACGGTTTTCCCGCGCAGCTCCTGACGCAAATTGCACCACAGCTGTGAAGCAGTGTGTGAATCCAGGTGGCTGAACGGATCATCAAGCAGCCAGAGTGGGCGATTGCGGGCTAAGGCGCGCGCCACCCCGACCCGCTGGCGTTGCCCACCAGACAGCGTTAAACCACCCTCGCCAAGTAGAGTGGCAAATTTGTCGGGGAACTGCTCGATCTCAGCGCTAAAGACTACGGTATCAGCTATTTTAGCAACCTGCTGTGTCGACAGCTGCGGCGCAGCAAAACGGAAGTTATCCAACAGCGAGCCACTGAACAATTTCCCCTCTTGCAGTACCGCGGCCAGCATCTGGCTATGCTGTTGCACGCAGCGCGTACTCAAATCCTCACCATCGATAAATACCTGTCCACGCGCCAGAGGATAACGCCCAGTTAATACATGCAACAGGGTACTTTTGCCGCTGGCCACCGTCCCGACAATACCCACCATAGATCCGGCAGCAATATCCAACGACACCCTATGCAACACCTGCGGAGCAACACTGGCTTTACCACTATTATCAGGAGCCATCTTAGCGTAGGCAAAACTCAAATTACGCAGCTCAATATGCGGTGCCTTCTGCGCTGGTTCAGGCGCCGATAACAGCTGGCTGGGCTTGCTTAACTCCAGGAGTAAATTGATCCGCTCCATACCTACTGCGGCGCGCTGCACCAAGGTTATAATCCACCCCAGCAGGATAGTTGGCATGGTCAATTGTACGAGATAAGCGTTAAAGGCAACCATATCGCCGAGCTCTAGAGTACCGGCAACAACCTGCTGCCCGCCAAAGTAGAGCACCATTAAGATGCCAAACGGAGTCACGATACTCATCACCGGCATAATCAGTGCCCGCATGCGCGCCAGAGCCAGCGACGATGCGAGATAGCTGCTATTAATTTGGGCAAATTTGTCGCAGTGAGCCTGTTGAAAACCACTGCTGCGCAGGCTGGACTGGCCGCGCAGGGTCTCCTCCACCACAACACTCAGCTCTCCTAGGCGTTGTTGCACCAGCGCGGAGTAGTGCAGCAGATGGCGGCTTATCCATTTTGTCGCCAGCAACATAATAGGAAACGGCAGCAGCGCGGCAAAGGTGAGGGATGGTGACATCCACACCATCAATCCTAACGATATAACATATACCACCACGGCATTGGCGATCGACACCAGACCAAAACCGGCCACCATGCGCACATTAATCAGATCGTTGGTAAAGCGCGACACCAGATCACCGATGCGGTGATTGTTAAAAAATGGGGCAGGTTGATAGAGCAGGCGTTCAAACATAGCTTGGCGCAGATCGACTTCAACACGCCGCCCGGTATGTAAAAAACATAGGCGCGACAACACTCGAATAGCGCCGCCAGCCAAGGTCAATATAGCGATCATCCCCGCATAGAACACCACATCGTGCCACTGTTTATCTTCAATAGCGGCAATACCCAGACGCAGCATTTGCGGAATGGCAAGCAACAGGATATTGGTGGCAATGATCCACAGTATGCCCAACAAGACCTTGCGCCGATAGGGGTATACCCACGGCCACAGTTGACGAAACAGGTTCACGACTGACTCCAGTCGTACATATATTTAGGGGAATATAAAAACATGGCGCGTATCACACCGTATTTTGCCGAGAAATGCCAGCAATAAATTTGTACACAGCAGGCTAACTGGTTAACCAGGGTAGCTACGCCGACACGACCGCCAGCGTGCATGTCACCAACAAACAGATGCGCCGGATCAATAGTCAATCCGGCGCATCCTTATACAATATCAAACAGAGTCCGCCCAGAGAAGATTGACGGATAAACTTTGCTTAAAGTAGCGGTTAATCCCGCCCCAACGCTTTCAACATTGCCTGCCCCATCCCTGTAGGGCTGGTGGCCACGGTTACACCACAGTCACTCAGGGCGGCGATCTTATCCTCTGCGCGTCCTTTGCCCCCGCTGATAATAGCTCCAGCATGGCCCATGCGCTTACCCGGAGGAGCAGTAACCCCGGCGATGAAGGCAGCTACCGGTTTGGTCATATTCTCCTTAACCCAAGCTGCGGCCTCCTCTTCAGCATTACCGCCGATTTCACCGATCATCAATACCCCTTCGGTATCTGGGTCTTCATTGAAAAGTTGCAGCACATCGATAAACTTCATGCCGATAATCGGGTCACCACCAATACCGACACAGCTGGACTGACCCAGCCCGACATCGGTCAACTGCTTCACTGCTTCATAGGTCAGGGTGCCACTGCGGGAGATTACCCCGATTTTCCCCGGTTTATGGATATAGCCGGGCATAATCCCGATCTTACACTCTCCCGGAGTAATTAAACCGGGACAGTTAGGCCCGATCAACAACGTCTTGCTATCGGCAACAACTTTGCGTGCCAACACCATATCCTTTACCGGAACACCTTCAGTGATACAGACCACCAGTTCAATACCGGCGGCACAGGCTTCGAGAATCGCATCAGCTGCGCCCGGTGGTGGCACAAACACCATCGACACATTACCACCGGTAAGGCGCACCGCCTCCTCCATGGTATCGAACACCGGAATCCCCTCTACGTGGATACCGCCTTTACCCGGAGTAACCCCAGCCACAATATTAGTACCGTACTCGCGGCACTCCTTGGTATGGAACAGACCAGTTTTACCGGTCATCCCCTGCACAATGACTTTCGTCTTTGAATCTATCAAAATAGACATATAGATATTCTCCTGGTCTCGCTCTACTCTGCGCTATCGGTTTCTTCTTTCAACATCGCCACAATGCGTTCTGCACCATCACCGAGAAAATCGGAACACTGCACATGCAGTCCAGAGTTGTTCAGCAGGGTCTTGCCCTCTTCAACCATGGAGCCATCCATCCTGACTACGATGGGCAGATTACAGTTGCTACCACTGGCGGCTTCGATAATGCCATGCGCAATGACATCGCAGCGCATAATACCGCCGAAGATGTTGACAAATACCGCTTTGACATCCTTATCCTGAAGAATAATTCGGAAAGCCTCAGCCACTTTTTCGCGCGTAGCACCGCCCCCAACGTCTAGGAAGTTAGCAGGCTCACCACCTTTTTCCGATAATACATCCAATGTTGCCATAGCTAAACCAGCACCGTTGACCATACAACCTATATTGCCATCAAGCTTGATATAGGCCAGATCGAATTTAGCAGCACTGATTTCGAGTGATTCCATCTGCGAGTAGTCCTGCATCTCGTGATATTCCCAATGGCGAAACAGGGCGTTATCATCGAAA
The DNA here is from genome assembly GCA_034006225.1 of Desulfuromonas sp. Classification (GTDB taxonomy): domain Bacteria; phylum Desulfobacterota; class Desulfuromonadia; order Desulfuromonadales; family Desulfuromonadaceae; genus Desulfuromonas. The sequence continues at coordinate 13,290 of JAVETC010000045.1, forward strand.
TTAATTTTTGCATCCAGCGCCAGCAGCCAGCCAGCTTTAGTAACCACCAGAGGATTGATCTCAATCTGCGAGCAGTCCTTATCTAAACAGCAGCGATACATATTGAGTATCAACTGCACGCAGTCTTCGGCAACACTGCCCTCAAAACCGAGCAGATGAGCCAGTTTACGCGCCTGATAGGCACGCAGACCGGTGTAGGGATCAATCAACAATTTATGAATTTTTTCCGGAGTGTTAATCGCCACTTCCTCGATATTTACTCCACCCTCAGCCGAGGCGATAACGCAATAGCGCGAGCTCTGCCGATCCAGAGCGATAGACAGATAATATTCGCGCCCAACTTCAATGGTCTCCTCCACCAGAATGCGCCGCACCTTAAGACCTTCGGGCCCGGTTTGCGGCGTCACCAATCGCTTAGCAAACATCTCTTTGGCAATCTCGTGCGCCTGCTCTGGATGATAAGCCACCTTAACGCCACCAGCTTTACCCCGGCCACCGGCATATATCTGCGCTTTGACCACACAGCGGCCGCCCAGCATTTTTGCCTTGCGTTCCACCTGATCCGCCGTTACCGCGACACGTCCCCGCGGCACCGGAATATCAAAGGCAGCGAGTATTTCCTTTGCCTGATACTCGTGAATGTTCATGTATCCCCCCTCGTTAACATAGTTAAAATGCAAGCCAACATCTTTAACAATACTAAATATTATTTTTACCTAAACTAAAATCTACTATGACTCCAGCACCAACACAACAGCAAATGGCCGATAAATACCATCAACAAACCAAACTAACTGGTTTATTTATCGTTGTTTTTCGTCGATAAGACAAGAGCTAAAATATTAACTTGCCTTCTAGTTGCGACATCAGTCATACTACACGGCTATTTCAAGTATAAATTAAGCGGTCCAGTAATCGCCCCAGCACCACACCCAACAAAAGTAAGGCTATACCCCATGATGTTATCCCCAGAGTTCAGCGCCCTAGGCATTGAAGAGAATCTGCTCAAAGCGCTTCACGACCTCAACTACAAACAACCATCCCCCATCCAGGAGCAGTGCATTCCACTGTTATTGGCCGGAAACAACCTGCTGGGCACAGCTCAGACCGGCACGGGAAAAACCGCAGCATTTGCCCTGCCGCTCTTGACACAGATAGACGCTAGCCAAAAATACCCGCAACTTTTAGTGCTGGCGCCCACGCGCGAGCTCGCCATACAGGTGGCTGAAGCCATCAACGATTTTGCCAAATATCTAAGTGAAGTTAAAGTGCTGGCGGTATACGGCGGCCAACCCATGTATCAGCAGTTAAAAGCGCTGCACAACGGGGTACAGGTTATCGTAGGCACCCCAGGGCGCATCATGGACCACATGAAACGTGGTAGCCTCAAGCTCGAGCGCATAAAAGCTGTAGTTTTAGACGAAGCAGACGAGATGTTGCGTATGGGCTTTATCGACGATGTGGAGACCATCCTCGGCGCTACACCGCCAAAATGTCAATGCGCTCTATTTTCCGCCACAATGCCTCCGGCCATTCGCCGTGTGGCACAAAAATATTTAGGTGATGCCCAAGAGGTGCAGATCGCCTCGCGCACCTCCACAGTGGAACAGATTGAGCAATCTTATCTGATGATGCGCAGCAACCAGAAGTTCGACGTACTCAGCCGTATTCTGGAGGCCGATGACTACAATGGCACTATCATCTTTGTGCGCACCAAAACAGCCACCGTCGAAATAGCCGAGCGTCTGGAAGCAAAGGGGCACGCGGTTGCGGCGCTCAACGGCGATTTGAGTCAACAAATACGTGAGCGCACTATCGAGCGCCTGAAGCAGGGGCAACTCGACATAATTGTCGCTACCGACGTTGCGGCGCGCGGATTAGATGTGGACAGGATCAGCCACGTATTCAATTACGACATCCCTTTTGACACCGAAGCCTACATTCACCGCATCGGGCGTACCGGCCGTGCCGGACGTACTGGCAAAGCCATCCTATTTGTCTGCCCACCCGAGCGCCGACTGCTAAAAACTATTGAGCGCGCTACCAAGCGCCAAATACCGCTCATGCAAATCCCTAGTGGCGAGCAAATTGGGGCAAGACGCATAGAGAATTTCACCAAGAAATTGTTAGCCACCCTAGCCAATCAACAGCTGGAGCCGCTACGCGAGATAGTACAGGATCTGGCACGCCAGGAAGCGCTCGACATCACCGACATTGCCGCTGCGCTGGCCTACCAAATACAGGAAAAAAACACTCTATTTCCTAAGCTCGCCAACCTGCAGATGCCATCAATTGACGATCGCAAAGAGCGCGGTTCAAGCTCTAGCAACAGATCTAAAGAGCGCGGCGGCAGAAGAGAAGACAATCAGCCGATGAAGCGCTACCGTCTGGCTGTAGGGCGGCGGCACAATATTACCCCACGCGATATTGTCGGCGCCTTTACCAACGAGGGACGCATCAACATCCGCACGATCGGACGCATAAACCTGTTCACTGAGCACTGCACCGTTGATCTGGCTGAGTCACTTAGCGCACAAGAGATCAAGCAACTGCAGGGCATCAAATTGCGTCAACACGATATTAAGCTGCAAGAGTTAGCAGAAAATAGCGCCCCGCGAGAGAAAAAACCCTACAGCGGGAAGAAAAGTGCACCGCGTGCTGAGCGCAGTAAACCTTCGGCACCGTCGCGAAAAAAGAGCAGCAAACCTTTCATCCCCAAGCGCCACAGTTAACCAACACATAAAAATAAAAAACGCCCAGAGGCTACAACAACTCTGGGCGTTTTTTATTTTACAACTTATGGGCAGCTGGCGACATCAAGCACGTGAGATAAACCGCCCGTCACGAGTATCGACCTTAATCCGCTCGCCACTCTCCAGATAACCCGGCACCTGAATCGACAGCCCAGTCTCCAGTACCGCCTCTTTAGTTTGCGCAGTAGCGGTGGCATTTTTGATAGCTGGAGCTGTTTCTGTCACACTCAACTCTACCGTCATCGGCAACTCGATAGTAACCAACAGATCATTAAATATCCCCAGTGTCAGCTCCAAACCGTCAATTAGGTAGCCGCGCACATCCTCAAACAGATCACCAGTTACCTCAAACTGCTCATAGCTCTCCATATCCATAAACACCCCACCATCGGCAGCGGCATAGAGAAACTGTCCCTTGCGGCGACCATAATCAGCCTCATCAAGCTTATCACCAGACTTGAAGCCCTTGCTCAGCACCTGGCTGGTCAACAGGTTACGATACTTGGTCTTTATCAAAGTATTACCACCACGTGCCGTTGGGGACTGCACGCTAATATCCAACACTAAACAGGGTGCTCCATCCAACTGAAACACCACGCCACGTTTTAAATCTGATGCTAAAACCATATATACCTCCTCCTATAAATTCATAGACGCTGCTATACTAATGTTTACGCGGCGGCTCTTTTACCCCTGTGCACGACGCACTGGTGGTTATAGCAAAGTTCTATGCGCACAGCTATACATTCCTAACAGCAACCAGTGAATTTACCTATTCTTGACGAAAATAGTTGAGTTTGCGAGCTAATCAGTCTAAATTTAACATTAAACTAAGTTCTTCATTAGTTGACCGCCATAGATGGCACCTCAATTCAACTATTTAGAGTTCATCAGGAATGCACAAGTTATTATGTCTCGTCTACGCACTACAACAATAAATATTATTTCGGTTGTGCTGATCTCGTGTTTTTTTTCGCTCTGCATTGGCTATGTGCTCATCTATCTGCCACTGAAAAATCGCGATGAAAACATCAACAAAGAACGTACGATATATGTTGAGAGACAAAAAGAGTACATTCGCGACAATGTCAACAACGTCATCAATCTGATCGACCATTTTCGTGAAGATGCTATAGACAATTATCGCTCTGATCTTTTGACCAGACTGGAAGCCCTGGCACAATCTTCCGCACTCAGCGCCAGCACCACACCCCAGCAACTACTCGAACAGTGCTTTAGCATGTGGTGCAAAGATCGCCATGCCGTCTGGTGCGGTCTAATCGACAACAGTGGGGCGCTAGTGCTGGAGAACTCTTCAACTATCAGCGCAGACACAGCGAGAATAAACAGCACTCAAGCCCTGACCACTTTAGTTGAACAGGCATCAAAATCTGAACACGCTGTAGCCATTGCCCAAGAGATTGACGACTTTATCATTGTCGCGCTTAAAGTTCCGGCTCTAGACGCAACCGTGGCTCTAGCCACCCCCAAGCACTGCCTAGAACGCCAACTCCAGAAAGATCTCTTCCACTATCTGGCGCAGAGCCGTTTTGGAGAAAATAACTACGGTTACTATTTCGTCGTCGGCCCCAAGAGCCAGCCCCTGCTATTTGCTATAAATGATCCACCATACAACGAAGATATGAGTTCACTGCCCTATGACGCCGATAGCGCCCACATACTAAGGGAACTCTCGGCCCTGATCGACAATTCAGGCAAGGGATTTCTCTCTTACCAGTTTCAAAATCCAAGCAAAAACAGCAGTGTAGAGGAAAAAATCGCCTACGTTGACAGCTATAAACCCTGGGGATGGATTGTCGGCACGGGATTTTATCGCAGCGATTTAACCAAAGGCTTTGCCGCCATAGATGCACGCATCCTTAAGGAACGGCACGACAAATCGGTCACCGGCGGTTGGCTGCTACTGCTTAACTTCCTCGTCTCACTGGCTATTGTGCTGGGCATAAATCGGCGCATCAGGCGCTTAGAGCATCAACGCCTAGAGGAGGTGCACGAATTAGAGCAGTACAAAAAACTCCTGGATCTCTCCTGTTTAGTCTCTAAAAGCGATCTCGATGGGGTAATTACTTACGCTAACGAGACCTTCCAACGCACCAGCGGCTACAGTTTAGATGAGATGATAGGCAAGCCGCACAACCTGTTCCGCCACCCCGGTACACCACGTAAAGTTTTTAAGGTGCTGTGGGAGACCATTCAGGCTGGCAAGGTATGGCGCGGAGCCACAAAAAACCTGGCCAAAGATGGTCACGAGTTTTACACCCAGCAGGTTATAATGCCTATTACCGAAAGCGATGGCACAATTCGCGAGTATATCGCTGCGCGTGTAGACATCTCAGAACTACTGAAAAAACAGGAGCAGCTCAATCTGGCTTTTGCAACGGACTCCCTTACCGCCCTTGGTAGCCGCCTGAAACTCATAAAAGATCTGGAATATCTTGATGGCGCTGCCTGCTTAGCTCTTATCGACTACAACGATTTTCATGGCATCAACAAACTGTACGGCTTGCAAGTCGGCGATAGAGCTCTGATCCACATGAGTGAAATTCTGTCACGCGAATTCGCTGAGAACGAGATCAAACTATATCGCCTTAATGCCGACTTTTTTGCAGTGCTCGGCACAGAAGCAGCTCTGTCACCACAGCGCTTCTCAGCTCTGGTTAAGAGCTTCCCCAGCTTGCCATTTTATGCTGATGCAGAGAAAACTACTCCGATACCCCTAGCAATAACTGTGGGGCTGGCATGTGCCGACAAGAACCTGCTAACCTGTGCCGATATTGCCCACAAGGGCGCGAAACACAACAACCTACAATTTAATTTCTACGATCCCGACACGGCCAATCTCAAGGAGTATCAGGAGAAGATGATCTGGATTGAGGAGGTACGCTGTGCCTTGAACGATGAGCGCATCGTAGCCTTTTTTCAACCCATCGTCGAAATGGCTAGCGGCAACGTGGTCAAATACGAATGTTTAATGCGCCTGCAAAAAGAGGATGGCAGCATCATTGCTCCCGGCGCCTTTTTGTCGCTACTACAGCAGACGCCATACTATGTATTTATGACCCATGCTATGATTCAACAGGCATGCGCCGCGTTCAGCAACCGCAGCTGCTCCTTCTCTATCAACTTCAATGTCGATGACCTGCTGCGCAAAGAGACGTTTCAATACCTGCTGGAGACAGCAAAACGCTTTGATGTTTTTGATCGTATGGTCATTGAAGTAGTTGAGACAGAAAATATTCACAACTACGATTATGCGTTAGCGGCGCTGAAAGAGCTAAAAGAGCTGGGCTGTCGCATCTCAATTGATGATTTTGGTACTGGATACGCCAATTTTTCCTATCTAACCAAGATGAATGCCGATATTGTTAAGATTGACGGTTCACTGGTACAGGAGCTAGGCCAGAGTGAAAGCACCAGGGAGCTGGTCGCCTCAATTGTGCGTTTTGCGCATAGCTCAGGCATGAAAGTGGTGGCTGAGGTTATAGATAGCCCAGAAATTGCCACACTGGTTAAGCAACTCGGCTGCGACTACGGCCAGGGATATCTGTACAGCAAAGCCATACCTGAGAGCGAGCTGCCCGCTTGTGAGCGCAAGAGCAGTCACATTAACCACCTCGACAACTAAACCAGACTGAAAAAGCTACGGGTGACACACCACTATGTTTAGAATCGTTTTTATCGGCCTGTGCTCATTGATGCACCTATATTTATCATGGCGCATCACCACCATGGCCGAAGAGCGCAAAAGCCTCAAACGCTGGATCTGGATAGGCAGTGGCACGATTTGGATAATTTTCAGCATCTGCCTCATGTTGCACCTGAAAGATTTCAACGGTAACGGAATCTGCGAGTGGTTGTGGAGTCAATGGGTCGGTAGTCTATTTATTATGCTGTGGCCGCTACTTATCGTCGACATTATCACTCTCGGCGGCCGCCTGAGCTCAGTCTGGCACAAACGCGGACTCAGTTGCGCCCTAGCAGTTTGTCGGACTTTCCGAACGTAAAATGTTAAACTCTCCGGGCATTTAAAATTCCTGCGAAGGTGAAAATTCATGAGCGATAAGTTCCGCCAAGTTGATCGAGACACCCTGTTTCTGCTG
>JAVETC010000046.1:0-19823 GCA_034006225.1 Desulfuromonas sp.
TGTTCCCATCCCGAACACAGAAGTTAAGCTCTGTTGCGCCAATGATACTGCATGGGAGACTGTGTGGGAAAGTAGGTCGCCGCCGAAATTTTTACCTAAAAGGACTCACCCTGTGAGTCCTTTTTTTGTTTTAAGCATATATGCATATAACAACTGTAACTTATTCCTTGTTTATATCTATGCCATAACTCTTGATCTTGCGATGTAGATTAGAGCGTTCAATAGAGATAGCTTCTGCTGTTTTAGATACATTCCACTCGTATTCCGCTAATTTGGTGCGGATGAACTCGCGCTCGAAAATTTCTTTTGCTTCTTTGAAGCTGTCTATATCTATGCCATCTAAAATTGTTTCAGATTTAATCTGTGCTTTGTATATTTCTGCAGGTAGAGATTTTGCGGTAATCTCTTTTCCTGGTGTCATGATCACTAAGCGCTCAATTAAGTTTTTCAATTCTCGTACGTTGCCAGGCCAATGATATGCTTGCATGATATCTAATGCCGCCTGATCTATATGCTTGTTTTCCGTATTCTCTTTATCACAGTATGATTTAAGGAAATGTTGACATAACATTGGGATGTCTTCTGCGCGTTCTCGCAAAGCTGGAACATGAAATGGTAGTACATTTAGGCGGTAGAATAGGTCTTCACGAAAATTACCAGCTTGAATTTCCTCTTCTAGACTTTTATTTGTTGCTGCTATTACCCGGACATTAACCTCTATGGTTTTTTGTCCACCGACACGTTCGAATTTTTGTTCTTGTAAAATACGTAATATCTTTGCTTGGGTCTTTAGACTCATGTCGCCTATTTCATCGAGAAATAGTGTTCCGTCATTGGCTAAGTCAAACTTTCCTTTGCGTTTAGTTGTCGCTCCAGTAAACGCTCCTTTTTCATGGCCAAACAGTTCCGATTCTATTAAGTCTTCCGGAATGGCAGCACAGTTAACCTCTATGAAAGGTTTATCGTAGCGTTTTGATTGGCGGTGAATTGATTGAGCTACTAACTCTTTGCCAGTACCATTCTCGCCAGTTATTAGCACCCAACCGGAAGTTGGCGCTGCAATTGCTATTTGCTGCTTCAGATCCTCTATGATCGCGCTGTTGCCTATTATATTGTAATCACGAGATATTTTCGCTTTAAGCGTCTTGTTCTCCTCGACTAATTCATGAACTTTGAGGGCATTGTGGACGCACACAAGCAGTTTTTCTAAGGATAGTGGTTTTTCAATAAAATCGTAGGCACCAAGCTTTGTCGCTGTGACTGCGGTTTCAATGGTTGCGTGACCACTCATCATGATTATTTGTAAATCTGGAAACTGGGCACGAAGCTCTGTGAGGGTTTCTATCCCATCCATGCCGGGCATCCAAATATCTAGCAGTACCAAATCCGGGTTTTCTTCTTTTGCTGCTGTTATGCCATCATGGCCGTTAGCGGCTGTTTTAACGGAGAACCCTTCGTCCTGGAGTATGCCGCTAAGGCTAGAGCGGATATTTTTTTCATCGTCGATGATCAATATTAGTTTCATGGATGCCTCAATTGTTGCGTTGGGATTTTATAGGGTCTTATCTGCTAAAGGTATCGGCAATTCTATTATAACTTTGGTGCCGTTGGGGTGGTTATTTTTTACCCGAATATAGCCACTGTGATCAGATATTATAGTAGCGACAATTGCTAAACCTAAGCCGGTGCCAGATTTTTTCGTTGAAAAATATGGTTCAAATAGCCGAGGTTTGTCAGTGTCGGGGATTCCACAACCGTTGTCGGCGACAGTGAGAGTGATCATTTGTAGTTCCTCCATCAGTTCGGTAGTCAGCGTGATCTCTCTGACCCCACTGACCTCTTCTACAGCATGAATGGCATTGTCGAGGAGATTTATAATTACCCTTTTTATCTGTTCCCTGTCTAATTGCAACGCTGGTAGGAGTGGCTTGTGGATAAAATTGAACCTAATATCACGATGCCCCTCTTGATATAAAACTAGTGTTTCGCTGATTATGTTATTTAGATCCTGCTTAGACGGATTGCTGGCAGGCATACGAGCAAAATTGGAGAATTCGTTGACTAGATTCTTAAGATCGTCAACCTGCGTTACAATCATCTTGGTGCACTCATCGAAGATATCGTCATGAGAGGAAAATTGGCTTAAATAGCGCCGACGTAAACGCTGCGCAGACAGTTGAATAGGGGTGAGTGGGTTTTTAATCTCGTGGGCTATTCTGCGTGCAACCTCTCTCCACGCCTCCATTCTTTGCGCTTTTTGCAGTTGGGTAAGGTCATCAAAAACAATTACCGTCCCCATGAATTGTTTGTTTTCATCCCTTAAACTGGTGATTGTAAGTAGCAGTGCTAGCTGTTGTCCCTGAACACTCAAGGAGATTTGCCGGCGAATAGATTCTTTACCTGAGCGCAGAAGTTCAACAAGAAACCCTTTTACAATATGCAATTGCTCAGCACTGACAACCTCGCGATAATTTTTTGATAGCACCTTGCTGCTGCTTATTTTAAGCATGTTTTCAGCAGATTTATTGATGGTTGTTATTACCCCTTCGCTGTCTAGTGATATTACCCCAGCTGTTACATTTTTTAGAACAATCTCCATGTAGCGTCGCCGTTGATCTAACTCTAGGTTTGAGTTCTGTAGATCATTATGTGCCTTCTCGATGCGTATTTTTTCTTGGCGCAACTCTGAGGTCATTTTATCAAAAGCGTCTATAAGTACGCCGATCTCGTCATTGCCTGGAGCAGGTAAGATGACATCTAGGTTATCTGTGCCAATTTTTCGTGTGGCTAAGACCAACTCTTGTAAGGGGACAGTAATACTGCGCGCTAGCCTAAAGCCAAACCATGTTGCAAGAAAGATAATTACCAAGGCAATAAGAAGTAATATAGCAATATAGCCCTGTTTGATTTTTGCTTTTAACTGCTGGGCCTCCTTGTACTGTTGGTACGATGAGGAAATCTCCTGCATTTTGTTAACTAGTGAGTAGGGCACATGGTAGTTGACCACAACAACGCCAACAATATCTTTGGCGTTCCAATTAGAGTTTACCGGCACCACTCCACGTATCAGATCAGCTTTGCCTGTTGGTGTGATGCGGGTAAAGCGCTGTCCCTGGAGTGCTTTTTGGATCACTTCGGAGCTAGGGTTAGTAAATTCGGCCAAAGGAACTGCTGGATTGGAGACGCGTACTAGCTCTTCGTGAGTGGCGGAAAAAACTTCTACAATTCCGAGATTATACTCCTTTTGCTTGGTGGTAATCATAGTGCGTAAATTGCTCAACTGATCATCGTTTAAGAGTTTTTCCTCTTTAATCCTAGTTGCCAGTTGATCGGCATAATATAGCGCATTGGTTGCCGAGTTTTGATAATAGGTTTGAGCAACTGCTAAGGATTCAGTAAGTGAGTTCTCAATCTCAGTACTAAACCAGTTGTCTATCGATTTAGTTATAAATGCGGCGGATGCAAAAAATAGCAACATTGTTGGAATGAGCGAAAGCGAAACAAAGGTCAAAACCAACTTCGAGCGCAGACGGGCCCCAGGAATGTTCTTTTTGCGTTCTATGATTAATTTGAATAAATTACGGATGATGAGAAACAGAAACAATATTATCAGTAAAATATTGATGTTTATCAGTGCTAAAACCAGAATGTTATTGGATAGATGCACCTGTGCTGCGCGTTGATAGATATGCTGTTCAAAAAAAGGAAAGGCAATCATCAGCGCGACAATTATGAGGATTAGAACCCATTCGCGTCTGCGTTTACGCAGTTCAGGTAGTTGGTTGTCGGTCTTAGGCATATTGGTTTAATTAGGCTAAAAAAGGTTTAGTGTTTCTCCATCATTACATGGATTAAATGTAGGCGCAATGCTCAATAAAAAAGGCAACCTCGAAAGGTTGCCTTAAAGATAAAAATTGGAGTTGTAAACTTTTTTGTTAAGACTTCGCCCAAGCAAAATCTGGTTGCAGCAACGGTACTGGCAATTTTAGCGCTTCTTGCAGATCGGCCTCAGAAAATTCTACAATTCGCCAACTGTCTGGAGTTGCAATAACCTTTTCCACCATCTTGTGATTCAAGTCGTGCCCTGCTTTGTTGGACTTTATGTGCCCAAGAATATTGAAGCCTAGCAGACTGAAGTCGCCAATTGTATCTAGGATTTTATGGCGGACAAATTCATCGCTGTAGCGCAGCCCTTCTGGATTAAGGATCTTATCCTTGCCAATTACTATAGCATTATCAAGAGATCCACCGCGTGCCAGACCGACTGATTTCAGGTATTCAACCTCTTCATAAAAACCGAAAGTACGGGCAGCGGCCACTTCTTGGCACAGTGACTCTGGAGTTAAGTTAACCGAACGATGCTGCTGACGCACACAGGGATGGTTAAAGTTCAGATCAAAACTGATCTTGAAAAACCGTGAAGGAATTATACTAATCTGTTTGTCACCCTCAACAAGTTTTATCGGTTTATTTATAACCAGCAACTTTCTGCTGTGGTTGAGGCGTGTAACCCCAGTTTTTTGCAGGATTTTTATAAATGGCGCGGCGCTCCCATCCATAATTGGTACTTCTGGGCCATCTATATAAATGTTTAGATTGTCAATATGGCAGGCAGTTAATGCGGCCATAAAATGTTCTATAGTGGAAACACTTGATTCACCGTTGCCAATAACTGTTGCCATTTTAGTATCAACAACGTTGACCGAGATAGCTTTTATGGATTGAGTGTGCTCGCCATCTGTTCTGTGAAAAACAACTCCAGTATTAGCTGGGGCTGGATGCAGACGCATAGTGATATTGTTGCCTGTATGTAGGCCGATACCGCTGATGCGAGTAGGTTTGTTTATCGTGCATTGACATATCATAAAGTGAGAACCTTTTTGTTCTTGAGTTTGAATTTAGCGAACGCAGATATATATGCACTAAATGTGCCAATGGTGTAATTTGTGTAATGTGCTGTAATTGCAGGTATTTATGGGGTAGGGTTTGTTGATGTTGTTGCTAGTGTTGCAGATTTGTTGTGGTGTTTTTGTTACAGTGTTGTTAAAGACGCCCAGAGCGCAGGATGCCAAACGCGAGCCACAACCCCAGTGCTGCAGCAAAGGTATAGCCTAACATGCCCAATACGGGGAGACCAAAAAGGTGTGGACCGCTGTCTGTTTGCATTATTAGAGATGAACCGATTATCAAAGAGCCAATAATGAAACTAAAGGACAGGCGGTTGCTCGCCTTATCTAGATCGGCTCTGAGTTTCTCCAGGCCGCGATGTTCCAAGTCGATTTTGAAATTATTGTTGTTGATGCGGTAGAGTAACTCTTTTATCTCCCGTGGAAGATTCTTGGCTACGTCGGCATAAGCTCGTGCTATTTGCGTTAGCTCTTTTTGAATCGCTGTGCCGGAAATCCTATGTTTTAGCATTTCGCTGGCTGCCGGTTTTATATGCTCAATCAAGTTAAAGTCGGGATCAAGTTGCCGAGCGATGCCCTCTATAGTCAGTAGTGCTTTGGCCAAAAGCATTAGTTCTGAAGGGAATTTGATGTGGTGCTTTTGCATCATATAGATGAATTCGTGGATGAATTTACGCACGTTTATGCGTGCTAGAGGTAGCTGGTAGTAGTCATCTATGAATTCTGCCATATCTCGTTTCATGGCCTCAAGGTTGAGCTCCTTGTTTTTTGCACGTGACGTGAGTATGACCGAAGTTATTAGGTCGATATCCTTGCGGTACAGGCCAACCAATAGGTTGGCGATTTGTTGCTTAAGGGTGTCATTTATATAGCCAACAATACCTAAGTCCAGAAAGCAGATGGTTTCGTGTTCTAGCACCATGAGATTACCGGGGTGAGGATCGCCGTGAAACAGACCGTGGGTAATGAATTGTTCTAAAAATGCTTGTGCGCCGTTGCTGGCAATCTTTTTAAGATCGTATCCTGCTTGCTCCAGTTTTTCTCGATCAGAAATTTTAATGCCATTAATAAACTCCATGGTTAGTATGGCTTCAGTGCTCTGATCCCAAAAAATCTCAGGTATGTAAACTGTGTCGGAGTTAGCGAAGTTGTTGCGAAAGCGACTAAAAGCGTGAGCCTCTTTGGTGAAATCAAGTTCGCGATAAATAGTGCGGTGAAATTCCTGAACAATCTCAACTGGAGAACAGAGGTTGCCGAAACTGCCGTGTTTCTCTAGTAAGGCAGCGAGACCGCGTAGAATATCGAGGTCGGTCTCAATGGTCTTTTCAATTCCTGGACGGCGCACTTTTACCGCAACTGCAGTGCCGTCGAGTAGGTTTGCTTTATGTACTTGGGCTATGGATGCTGCGGCAACTGGTTGCGGGTCGAAGTTTACGAAAAAAGTTTCGTATGGTGCGCCGAGCTCTTTTTTGATCTGTTGTCCAACCTCGGCGAAACTGAAAGGGTGTACTGCATCTTGGAGTTTATTTAACTCGTCTAAATATTCGCTGGGTAGAATATCAGCACGGGATGACAGTGTTTGTCCAAGCTTGATAAAGGTGGGGCCGAGAACCTCCAGGGCCATGCGCAGACGCACCGATGCCGGCAGGCGCTCAAGTTGTTTTATCTCGGGATTCCGGCTGACCAAACGTCTACCGATCTCCAGATAATAATCTAAATTAAGCTGCTCAACAATTTGCCCAAAACCATAGTTTACTAGTACGCCGAGAACTTCACGGTAACGGTTAAGGGAGCGTAGGTTTCTGTTAATATTGATCAGAGGTAGCACGCTAGATTATTGCTGCCCTGCATCGGTTTCCAGCTTAGCTACGCGTTGAGCCAGGGCGTCAAAGTCCTGTTGTGTGACCAAGCCGATCCGTTCACAGGCCTTGATTACCTCCTGGTTGGCTTGCTGCTCCAGTTTGACCTGTTGCTCAGAAACTTTAGATTGTAGTTTGCCGACCAGTTCCTTACCTTCTTCCTCACTGAGGTTGAAGCGCTGCTTGAGTTCACTTGCCAATTCTTCGGCTTTCTTTTGGGTAAGAGAGGCTGCTCCCAGTGCAGTTAAGAGTGTCTTTTCAATGATTTCGAGCATTAATAGTCTCCTTATCGTTGGTGTTTAGTAGCTAGATACTAGCACTTTGCCGCTATGTTTCAAGCACTGTTCAGCGATTAGTTGCTAGGGAATAAGAAAGCGTGCGCGGAACTCGTCTACTGTCTTCCATGGCGGTAGGCCTAGTGTCTTCCAGCTCTTATTTACCAGTCTGTTGGCAGTTTCATGCCTAGGGATAGCGGCGTGTGCGGTGCTCCATATACTGCGGTGGAGTTCGCTTAAATCGCCCAGATAGCGTTTGACGATTTTTTCTACTATAGCGAGATCCACCGGTAGCTTCACGGTTAGCTCACCCCAAGATGCAAGAACGATAGCGCAAGCCAAATATTCGTTATCTACGTTTAGTGTTGGTTTGTTCTCCTCTAGGCTATTGGGGCTAAGTTGAAATGTCCCCATAAATTCAGAGGTGATCTGCCATGGTTGTGTTGCTTGTGGATAGCTAACCAGCTCGGGTTTGTAATGGTCGAACAGGTACTGTTCGGGAAACTGCGGCACTCCTGTCAGCTCAGCTATATTTATCAACTTTTGGCGCAACTCACTGGTAACCGTTTTTGAGTTTTGTTGAACTGTAAGCGTAGCCTTTTTATTGCGAGGCGCTATTGCAGGCTCTGCAGCGCTTAGGTTGAGCTGCTGTTTGATGATTTTGTCAATAGTCTTCAGGGTTTCTGCAGGGCGGGCTGTGGTGGCAACCTTTATGGCTAAATCTTCCAGTAGCGCGGCACTTGGTAGTGGAATGCGGGGTTGCCAGTTGCTGGTGCTTGCGGGTATTAGATGCTGGCGTAGCGCCTGAGCTAGTGTCGACTTAATATATAGTTCAATCCCTGCTTGATTCCAATCTGTCTGATTTGCAATAAACTTTAGCTTGCCCTGGGTGATTAATTGAAATAGCGGCTCTTTTAGGTTGAGAGCCAGAGCAAAAAACTCTGGATCGGCGGTGCTTAGCTGCGACCATGCTATGCTACGCTGCTGATCGCCAGAGAGTTTTGTTTGCACCATTATGTCGTGCTCTTTGGTAGCGTTAAAATTGATTGTGCTGTCCTGCCCCTGGCTAATGGTGTGCAGAGTGCAGTGTGCTTGAATGATTTCAACCAACATGGTGCTGAAGTTGCTGGAGAACAGCTCTGTAGGCACGCTGAGGTTTAGTCTCCCCTGTGGAGCCAAGATGCCCAACAGGTAGATTAATTCATAGCCCCAAGTTGGTGTTGTGCGTGGTATGTCGACAATAGCACCTGACCATGCAAGTTTGATGTTTTTTAGCCAATTATTGCGATGCTTGATGTCGGGACGCTGATTGTTGTAGAGAAAACCTGTGATGGTACGCGGCGTTTTATCGGCTGACAAAGCAAATATACTGTGCAGCTGAATGGCACTATTGTCGAGCTTGGATAGCTGGCGAATGAGGTACTTTATCCCTGCGCGCGCGCGCGTATCAACTTCTATTGTAGTGTCTGTGCCGCCAGATGGTTTGGCTAGGTTGTTACAGTAGAGATAGATATCGCTATCCTGACAGGGTACGTGCTCAGGTGCGTTAGCGTATGGAGCACTATGAATTAGCAGCTGCTCCAGTAGTTTACGCGCACGCTCAGCGTCATGAAATACTGCTACTTGTCCAAGGCGGTGCAGTAGGTGGTGGAGAGCTATGGCACTCTTTTCATCGAGGTCAGCCTCCCCAGGTTGAATAGCTAGGCAGGGACAGTGTCCTGGGCCCAGTTCGTTTATGAGATATTTGAGTGCACTATCCAGATTCTCTGGTTGTAGGTTGTGCGGGATGCGCTCGAAGTAGGTTAGAACCAGCATGCGTGCTATGCACAGGTGGATCTTGTTTTGTGCGCGACTCTGTGCCGTTGGCAGATATTTGTTGTGCAGCCCAGGTTGGCTGCGCAGGTGCTTGGTCAGAGCTGTTTGTGCCTTGGTGGTTGTTGCCAAAAATAGATTGGTTAAGTGCCAGTAAGATAGCTCTTGTGGTGGTCTCGTGCCCAGTACTGCTAGAGTACGAAATTGGTCCATTAATTCAATGAGCGCATCCTCAAATGGATTAGTTATGGTAGTTGCCGCACTGTTGGGCGCTGGCATCTCTAAGTGGGGGGTACGCGCCGATGTTTTCCAGATGGTGATTTTTTGCGCACTCCAGCTGGCAAAATAGCTTAAGCCGAGAGCCTGTGCACAAGCTTGGGCACTCGTAAGGTCAAAATCGTCGTTGTCTACGCACAGAATAAAGCCACCAGAGACAAAGCTATCTTTATTTATCCAGAACACCAGATCTGGTTGTTGCTCTGCGCTGCTGGTGATAATTCTTGGGCGTACCTGTGCCTTGCGAAACGGTGAACTTCCCGTAATGATATGTTTTGTGGCCCAGTGTGAAAGTTGTTGTAAGAAACTGTTACGTGTTGCTGTGTCCATTAAATGACCATTGCTCCGCGGCTAAGGCTTTAATCTGTAGATTCTGGTTGTAAGGTAAACATTGTTGATTGCGTTGGTAGCTTACGATGAAAATGACGGTAAGCCAACTCTGTGACCATACGTCCGCGCGGTGTGCGGTTAATATATCCCTGCTGGAGGAGGAATGGCTCTATCACCTCTTCAATGGTATCTTTTTCTTCACCGATAGCCGCAGCCAGGGTGTCCAGACCGACAGGGCCACCGCCAAATTTATCCATAATGGTCTGGAGCATTAGACAGTCCATGTGATCAAAACCGCTGTGGTCAACCTCTAATCGCGTCAGGGCTGTGTCTGCAATATCTGCCGAAATCGTACCGTTGTTTTCTACTTGGGCAAAGTCACGCACTCGGCGTAGCAATCGATTGGCTATGCGCGGGGTGCCACGACTGCGACGTGCAATCTCTAGGGCACCATCAGAGATGAGCGGAGCCTGGAGTATGTTGGCACTGCGTTGCACAATTATGGCTAACTCTTTTACCGTGTAAAATTGCAAGCGGGATATGACCCCGAACCTGTCGCGCAGCGGTGATGATAGTAGCCCTGCGCGTGTTGTCGCGCCGACCAGGGTAAAGTGGGGAATGTCGAGCTTGATGGTGCGCGCCGATGGCCCTTGACCAATCATTATATCTATTTGAAAATCCTCCATCGCCGGATAGAGAATCTCTTCGACGACCGGTGATAAACGGTGGATTTCGTCGATAAATAGAACGTCGCCATCTTCCAGATTGGTTAATATTGCGGCTAAATCTCCAGCCTTTTCGATAACTGGGCCAGAGGTGCTCTTAATGCTGACTCCCATTTCGCTGGCGATAATGTTGGCTAAGGTGGTTTTGCCTAGTCCGGGCGGGCCGTAGAAGAGTACGTGATCTAGAGCCTCATTGCGCTGCAGAGCGGCACGAATAAACACTGTCAGGTTCTCTTTGACCTTCTCTTGACCTATGTACTCACTCAGGGTGCGCGGACGTAAGGGATTGTCGAAATTGCTATCTTCGGCACAGATATCAGGTGTTATCAAACGCTCGGTCATATGCAGGTGCCTTGTCTGGGTCAGCGACTCAGATGTTTGAGGGCGGCTTTTAGAATAGCTTCCATACTGGTGTTTGTCTCTAAATCTACCTTGGCAATTGCGGCACCAGCCTGTTTCTCCTTATAGCCCAGGTTGATAAGTGCCGATAAGGCATCATCGCTTTTGTTGCTGCTGGCCGCCGTGGCCTGTGTGGTCGCCGACAACTCAGAACTGGTGCTTAGCTTGCGCACCTTGTCGCGCAACTCTAAAATTAGCCGTTCGGCAGTTTTTTTGCCAATGCCGGGTAGGGTGGCTAGGTGGTTGATGTCTTCGTTGATCAGCGCAGTGTGCAGGTCGGAGCAGGACATGTGCGATAGGATGTTCAACGCCACCTTGGGGCCGATTCCGGTAATGGACAGCAGCAGGATGAACATCTCTTTTTCTGCTATGCTGAGGAAGCCAAAGAGAGTCAAGCTGTCTTCGCGCACGTGGGTGTAGATGTGCAGCGTGGTTACCCCCTCGTCCGGTAAGCTATAGAAGCTGGATAGCGGGATGGCAACTTGATAGCCCACGCCGTTAACATCAAGGATTATGCGCTCTGGGGCTTTGCTAACCAAGGTTCCGGTTAATAGGGCAATCATCGACGGCTCCCTTTGGTGCTGGTGTGCTCTTGGGTCAGAGCGCGCTGCATTCTGCTGGCAAGATTGCAGCTGTTGGCGTGACAGATTGCCACGGCTAGAGCGTCCGACGCATCCTCTTGGGCAATCTCTGGCAGTTTCATTAAAGCTTTGACCATCTGTTGAACCTGAGGTTTCCCCGCTTTACCATAACCGACCACGGCGCTCTTGACCTGTAGTGCGCTATATTCAGCCACGGGCAGTTGCGCATTTACTCCCGCCACAATAGCTGCGCCGCGCGCCTGCCCTAATTTTAGGGCAGACATCGCGTTTTTAGCCATAAATACTTGCTCAATAGCCATAACATCTGGCTGATATTTTGCTATAACCTCGGCTACGCCATTATGGATAATTTTCAGGCGTTTCGGCAGGTCATCCTTGCTATTGGTGTAGATGGCACCATTGTCGATATGGCGCAGGCGATTGCCCTCTTTCTCTACTAAACCATAGCCGGTGATTCTGGTGCCGGGGTCAATGCCCAAAATGCGCATCTGTGCCGTTAACCGAGCAACTCGGACATAACTTCATCACTGAAGTCAGCATTGGTATAGACGTTTTGCACGTCGTCATTGTCTTCTAGTTTTTCCATCAATTTAAGCATCTGCTCAGCTTTTTTGATGTCGAGTTCCACCTGATTTTGTGGGAGCATGGTCAGTTCTGCCGAGGTGAACTCCAATTGTGCGGCTGTTAAAGCGTCACGCACTGCAGGAAAATCAGCAGGTTCGGTGATGACTTCATAGCTGTCACCCTCATCTTTGACATCTTCAGCGCCATGCTCTAATGCTACCTCGAAGATCTGATCAAAGTCGGCGTCATTGGTGAAGGAAATTACCCCTTTGCGATCAAACAAAAAGGCCACCGAACCATCGACACCTAAGCTGCCATTCTGTTTGGTAAAACAGTGGCGTACGTCGGCAACAGTACGAGTGCGGTTGTCAGTGAGAATTTCTACCAACACTGCTACGCCGCCTGGCCCGTAACCCTCCATGGTTCCCTCTTCATAGTTAACTCCATCGAGATCACCAGTCCCCTTCTTGATGGCACGCTCGATGGTGTCTTTAGGCATGTTGCCAGCTTTGGCCTTATCAACAGCAGTGCGCAAACGCGGATTTGCATCGAGGTCGCCACCGCCTATTCTGGCTGCAATGGTTATCTCTTTAATTAGCTTAGTGAATACTTTGCCGCGTTTAGCATCCTGAGCACCTTTACGATGTTTGATGTTTGCCCACTTACTGTGTCCTGACATGTTGCCCCTCCTGAAATTTATTCTTGGTATTATGTGAAATGTTGCAATGTTATATACGCCGACGAAAAAAGCGCGCTAAACATAACATGAAGGGAAAAGTGGCGGCAAGTTCTATGTGCTGTTGACTCTAGCGGCAACAATATGTGCGCAAAAAAAACGCCACACGGGGGAGAGAGTCCCAGTGTGGCGTAAAGGATGGGGAGTTGTATTTCGAAAGGGGGGTGAAATAGTGTGCTCCCGAGTCATTAGCAAGTGGCTACCGCTAAAAGCACTTAGCGTGCCAAGATGGGTGTACGTACGTGTTTTTTGCTGTTTTTAGGGTGTTTTTTCTGGTGAAAGCGAATTGAAGAGGATATTTGCCCATATATTCGCAACAAAGTGGTCGAGATATGCTTAGGCGTTGGTGCTTGGAGTTGGTTTTTTCACTCTGGCTGGCTATTTACTGTGTCACTTGTGGCACAGGTTGTTGCGGTGTGTGTCGTGAGTGGCACAGTGGTGTACCGCTTGTGGCACAGATTGATTAATCCCCGCGCGGTGAGCGAAAGGAGTCGCCCTTGAGGTTGTGGCGCTCTAATAGACGATACATGCTCCGTCGAGGTAGTTGCGCGGCACGGGCTGCTTCTGAAATGTTACCATCTGCCTTGGCGAGGTAGCTTTTCAATAGCCCTTTTTCCACTAGCGTTATCTGTTTGTTGAGCGAGTGGCGGAAAGAGGCGGGCGGCGCATTGGGGTCGTCTTGTTGCTTGCCGATCAATTCAGTGAAGATTACTGGCAAGTTTTCCAGATGGATACAGTTGTCCTGCGTGAGAACTGCGGCGCGTTCAATGATGTTTTGCAACTCACGAATATTGCCCGGCCAACGGTATTGGCGCATCGCCTCAATGGCGCGGCGATCAATGCTGTCGATATTTTTATTGACTCGTTTACTGGTACTGCGCAGAAACTGTTCTACCAACTCTTCCAAAGAATCTAGGCGGTTGCGCAGTGGGGGCATGTTGATAGAGAAGACATTGAGACGATAGAAGAGATCTTCGCGAAACCAGCCATCCTTTACCCCTTGCTCTAAATTTTTGTTCGTCGCCGCAATGAGGCGCACATCCACCCGGCGCGTGGTATTGCCACCTACTGGCCTGATCTCGCCACTGTCCAACACTCGCAGCAGTTCTGCCTGTAGCTTGGGAGTTATGTCGCCGATCTCATCGAGAAAAATTGTGCCACCGTTGGCCGCCTCAAACAGTCCTCTTTTGTCAGCTAAGGCTCCGGTAAAGGCCCCCTTTTTATGTCCGAACAGTTCACTCTCCATGAGACTGTCTGTCAGGGTGGTACAGTTAAGAGTAACCAGGGTTTTGTCGGTTCTCTGACTCATCTGATGAATGGCGCGGGCGGTAAGTTCTTTGCCGGTGCCGCTTTCACCACGAATCAATACCGTCGTGGGGGTGGGGCCAACCTGGCGAATTAGATTTACCACCTCAACGGTGTGGTGGTCTTTGCCAACGATACTAATTTCGCCAAACTCCTGCGACAGCGCATGTTGCGCTAGTTCGTACTTTTGCGCGAGAACGATGCGATCTTCTTCCAGGCGTTTGAGGGCAAAGGGCAGGCACATCTCGGTGTCGGCTAACCCTTGGAACACTGCTATGGCCAGTTCGCGGCAGGTGGAATAGCCACAAGCGCCACAATCGAGTTCGTCCTGCTGGCGCACTTTGTTGATCTGTTGCAGTATTTTACGAATGCTCTCGCCACTGGGCAGTTCGAGCCGCTTTTTTTTGTTGCGATATCCACGACTTAAATCAATTGGCGCATGTTCTTCAGTATATATTTTTTTGGTATTATAGCTGGTGTGTTCCGAGTTGAAATGTTTGTGGATCAGGGTGCGTTTGGTGAAATGGGTTAAACGATTGTTATGCCCAGGGCCGCCAATGCAACCGCCATTACAAAATCTGATGTCAACCAGTTGAGCGTTTATCCGCCCTGCAGCCAGGTCGCGAATTATCTCTAAAGCGTTCTCTTCGCCATCGGCTGAGATATATTGCGGATTGAAAAAATCGTTCTTAATATTGAAAACTTGGTACGGGCCATCGGTGATCGAGAACAGTTTGCCCTTGTGTGGACGCACGCCATCAAAGGGGGTGCTACCGAGGCGGGTTAGGTCTAGATGTTGCTGGTTAAACATCTGACTAAGCTCTTTATAGGTGAGCACGGTGTCGATTGCGCCGGCAACCTGCTCGTTGTTAATCTCAAATTTGCCCGCGATGCACGAACTGATATATACCACCTTGGTGTCGGCACCGTTGAGCGCTTTCAGGTAGCGCCCAATAGCTATCATGGGGGATACGATCGGCATCAGGTTCTTGAGCATTTGCGGATAGTGGCGTTCTATCAGGTCGACAATTGTTGGGCAGTGAGTAGTGATCAGTGGTTTGTCAGTTGTCTTTTCCAACTGCTCAGTGTAGGCCTGTCCGAGTAATTCTGTGCCGATTGAGCCCTCATGAACCTCAGCAAAACCTAGGCGGCGTAGTCCGGTGGTCAATTGGCCAGAGCTGATATCGTTAAAAAAAGCTGGGAAAGAGCAGCCGAGCACGGCAATAGTTTTTTTGGCGCTAGCTAAGTGCTGCCGAGTCTCTTCACTGCTATCGGCAATGACTTTAGCCTTTTGCGTGCATACGGCAATGCATTTGCCACAGCCAATGCAGCGCGACTGAATCACCTCGGCGTAGTTAGCTTTTACTTTGATGGCTTTTACGGGGCAGTTGCGCACACAGGCATAACATTTGCGACAGCGCTCTTTTACGGTTTTTATTTGCCCCATAGTTCACCTTCGGTAAGAATTTATGCTGAGCAGTGTGCCAGCGGTGGCACAGTATGTCAAGATAGATGTTGCTCGGGCAAATCTTCGCTTAAGTTTGTTTTATGTTGGGAACTATTTTGCATGGTTGCCCTGGGGCGGAAATACAGGCCATATAACCATTATTCGGACTCCACGCGCGTACGTGCATCGCATTAGGAAAAGCGTGCGCTTTGTAGACTGATTTGCCCATCAATAAGCGCAAGCACTCTTGGCTGGCTTCGGAAATGCTGGGGTGGGGATAGACCGAGCGCAACACATCCTCGACACCTTTATTGTTATCCATGAAGTGTGCAATCGATATTACTATGTTGGATACTTGTGGCCCCGCCGCCCGCATGCCGAGTATTTTCATCTCGGCATCATCGGTGACCATTATTTTAATAAATCCAGCCGTTGCTCGCATGGCAATCGGACGCGCTACAATTGCGTTGTTAACGTAGGCTACGCGGTAGCACAACTTCTTCTCCTGACACTGCTCTTCGCTTAAGCCGATAGTTGCCACTGAGGGGTTAAGAAACATCAGGGCCGACATGTTGAGGTAGTTCAGCGGATGAGTGTTGTAACCAAACATGACTTTAGCGGCCATGCGTGCTTCCAATTCGGCGATATTGACCAGATTAGGATGACAGGTAACATCACCACAGGAGTAAATATTGCCATCCACACGGCAGTCATCGCCAGTTGTTAAGTAGCCGTTCTTATCCACATGGATATCAACCTTGGCTAAATCTAGGTACTGCAAATTTGGTTTACGGCCTACCGAAAATAGCACTATATCGACTTCGAGCACCTCACTGTGGCCGTCGGGAAAATCGAGCACGACCTGCAAAAACTCAGGGCGTTTAATGATCTCTTTTACTGTCGCTGATTGATGGAGAACAACGCCATGCTGATTAAAGCGCTGTTGCACAAAGCGGCTCACGTCGCCGTCTTCATAGGGCAGAACGCGCTCTTTGTTGTCCACGAGATGAACCTTGGTTTGGCCAAAGTTGGAAAAGATTGTTGCGTATTCGCAGCCCACTACGCCAGCGCCGACAACCAGCATCCGTTTAGGGAAATGCTTTAAACTCAAGATGCCGTTCGAATCGAAAATACGCTCTTGATCAATCATAATACCGGGGTAGGCGCGGGGGCGGCTGCCGGTGGCAATGAGAAAATTTTTCGCCTTAATAGGGGTAATCTCCCCAGACGGGGTGCGCAGTGCCACTTGGTTACGGTCGAGAAATGATGCCCAACCGCGCAATAAGGTTATCGAGCCGTTGCCCTGCCAGCGTCGTGGGGAAAAGGTTTCTAGCTGCGACAGCATCTGATACTGGCGCTCCTTAACTGCTTCGTTAACCGTAGCCATGACCGAGTTAAAATCTACCTGGAGATCCCTCGCCAGATAACCACGATTGCTTTTTGCTGCAGTGGCGTAATCTTTGGAGAGTTCCCACATGGTTTTGGATGCCAAAGCTCCCCATCTAACTCCGGCACCGCCGATCTCTCCCCCCTCAATAATGCACACATGGCGACCAAAGTCGAAGGCACGCATTGCTCCGGCAAAACCACCGGGGCCGCAACCAAGGACACATAGATCATACTCTGTAATTTCGCTCATGTTTTCTCCTGACAAGGGGGTTGTAAATCAATGGAATGTTAAGCTGGGCGTTATAATTAACGCCGGTTGCCCATAATGCGCAATAACATCAGGAACAGGTTGATAAAATCTAGATAGAGCCGCAATGCGCCAATGATTGCAGCTTTTTGTTGATCTTCTCCGTTGGCGAATCCTGCTTGGCCGATCTGTTTGATTTTCTGGGTATCATAGGCGGTGAGGCCAACAAAAATAAATACGCCAATATAGCTGGTAATCCAGTAGATCATCTCACTGTGCAAAAAGATATTGACCACCGACGCGATAACAACACCAATCAGTCCCATAAACAGAAAACTGCCCCAGCCGGTCAGGTCGCGTTGGGTGGCGTAACCGTAGATACTCATGGCGGCAAAGGTGCCAGAGGTGATGAGAAAAACGCTGGCGATAGAGCTGCCGGTGTAGACTAGAAAAATGGCGGCGAAGGTTATGCCGTTCAGGGCAGAGTAGAGCATAAATAGCAGGGTCGCGGTAGAGGCGCTTATCCGCCTAATTGCTGCCGATAGTGTCATGACCAAGCCGAGCTCGGCGATGATCAGGCCATAGAATACGAAGCGATTGCCAAAAATAAATTGTTGTGCTGCCACACTGGAGAGCATGAAAAAAGCCGCAAAAGCGGTTACGGCCAGTCCTGCGGTCATCCACAGATAAACTTTGCGAAAGAAAAAGTTGGTTAGTGCTATAGAGTTCTCGCCCGCATAAACATTATTCGAATTCATTGGGTGTGATCCTTGTTGGGTTAGAGGTTATCTAGGGTTGTTTAGATCTGTATCTGTACACTATAATGATCAACGCGCTGCTTGTGAAGTAGTGACACACAAAAATCATCCGAGAAAATTATAGTTTATCTAGAACTAGTGATGCAAAGCTGAGGACAAAAAAGAAACCGCACATATCCGTTACCGTGGTTAACAGTGGGCTTGAGACTAGGGCCGGATCGAGTTTTGCCCGTTTCAGCAGCAGGGGAATCAAGCCTCCCAGGGCTACGGCAACAATGGTGTTGACCGCCAGTGCGGCGCCGACTACTAGGCCTAGATATGCATTTCCTTGCCAGAAATAGGCTACACCACCAAGCAGGATCCCTAGTGCCAACCCGTTTATGACCCCGAGGCTGGCCTCCTTAGCTAGCACGCGCAGTAGTTCGGTTGGACGAACCAGCCCCAACGCTAGTTCACGCATGCTAACTGCTACTGCTTGGTTGCCGGAACAGCCGCTCATGTCGCTGACCATGGGGAGGAAGACTGCCAAAGCGATAACCGCTGCTAGAGTGTCCTGATAAAAGGCGATGACGCTGGCGGCGATTATATTTAACACAATATTTAGCGATAGCCACGAGAGGCGGCGACCGGAGCGTGACAGCAGTGGCATGGAGCGGAACTCCTCGCCGCCGACTATCCCCGAAAATCCCAGAAATTGATCGGTGCTCTGGTTGGTCTTTTCTGCGGCGACGCTCTCAGGTAAAACAATGCCCAGTAACTGCATGTCATCGTCAACAACCGGAACGCCAAACAGACTGTGTTCTTCAAAGAAGCTGTGTAGCTCCTCCAGCGCGGCGTTTACCTTTACATGGTAGGGATTGCTGATCATTAAGGTTGCTAGTTGAGTTGTGCGCAACGGAAACAGGAGGTCGCGCATGCGCAGTACACCGCGCAGCTGGTTGGCATCATCAGTGACATAGAGATATTGCACATTGTAGTATGCGTACTCTTCGCGGTTGGCCTGCAGCTCATCAAGAACATCCTGCACGGTTTGGTCACTGCGAAAATCAAGATATTCCGACACCATCAAGCCACCAGCAGTGTCCGGTGCATAGGCGAGAAACTGGCGGGCCTCTTCGGCATCTTCAGGCGCCATTTTGTCGATAATCGCGTTGGCATAATCTTGGTGCAACTCACCGAGGATATCCGCAACGTGGTCGCTGTCCAACTCTTCGAGAATGGCTGCCGCATGTTCCGGTTGCAGCTCTTCTAGTAGATCAGCGCCCTGAGTGTCGCAGATATCTTCCATGACCTCAGCAGCCTCTTCGGGACTGAGTAAAGTCAGTAGATGGTTTTGCTCTTCTGTATTCAGCCGCGAAACGGCTAGTGCCGTGTTGGCTGGTGTTAGGCTGTCCAGAAAAGCTACGATTTGTTGGGAATTATCGGTTCCTATGTGGCGGGCTAGCTCTTCCCAAGGTTTCTCCAGTTCTCTATTGGACTCCGGTGTCTCCATATAGATAGCCTATTGTCGGTAAGGGGGGATGGAAACGAGCACATTTTCTAGTGCACCTGTGCGTATAGCGGCAACTCTAACCCATATCTCTGCAGTTGTAATGCTGAAACAGCAAGCCGCTGAGAAAAATACTCAGCTAAGGTTGGCTAGCCCATTTGGAGCCGACCACCATGGCACATTTTGTTTGGTTTTGTTGAGATGACTGCTTATTTGAGGGGAAAATAGCGGGGGAGTGGCTGGAGTAACAGTGCTATCCTTTAGCTGTTACTTAAGCAATTATTTGCTAGAATGTAAAAGCGCTCAACGGGTGAGCTTACATGTTAAGTCTGCTGTTGCTGACAGCGGAATAAATTTGGAAGGTAATGATGATGAATGGTTCTCGTATTCTGGCGGTGTTGGTTACGCTGATGGTGACGCTGGCTATAGCTCCTCCGGCACAGGCTGACAGTTGCAGTCAGGCCATTGCAGTATTTAATAAATCTGCAGCGGTGCAGCCCTTTTTCCAAAGTGCTTACGGTTACGCCGTGTTCCCCTTGGTCGGTAAGGGAGGTTTTTTCCTCGGTGGGGCCTATGGCAGATCAAGTCCGTAAACTGCTGTAAATAATTGGTAGGTAGCCATCGCTCCGGTTTGGTAAGTTGACGTTGTCAAAGACGTTTCACAAACCAAAGGAGAAGAAGCGATGGCTGGATATGATATTAA
>JAVETC010000008.1:0-88735 GCA_034006225.1 Desulfuromonas sp.
ACGTTAATATCATATCCAGCCATCGCTTCTTCTCCTTTGGTTTGTGAAACGTCTTTGACAACGTCAACTTACCAAACCGGAGCGATGGCTACCTACCAATTATTTACAGCAGTTTACGGACTTGATCGATCTGTCAGCTGCGGCACGATTTTTTATAACCATAGTTGTTATGGATTTTTTCCTTTACGTTTGGCATCTGCTTAACCATGCAATGCCGACTCTATGGCGTTTTCATCAGGTGCATCATAGTGATATGAATATGGATGTTTCAACAGCCTCTAGGTTTCATATTGGTGAATTGGTTATATCTGCGCTGATTAGAATAACCCTCATTTATGTACTGGGGGTAAAGTTGGAAGAGCTGGTGATGTTTGAAATCGTGCTGGTGCTGGCGGCGCAATTTCAACATAGTGCGCTGAAAGTTCCTCAGAGCTTTGAACACTGGTGGTGGCTTGTTTTTGTACCACCCTCTATGCATCGCATACACCATTCGGTAATCATAAAAGAGAGAAATACAAACTATGGAACCATCTTTTCGTTGTGGGATCGTCTGTTTGGCACGCTACTAACTCAGGTGGACCAAGAGCGCATTCATATTGGTGTTGGTAGGTATCGTGATGCAGATAAGCTGATGTTGCCTCAGTTGCTTATGCTCCCATTTAGAAAAGTAGCTAAATAGGGTTTAGCGCCACTAAGTGGATTTTGGAGATTTTACGCGTCAATTGGCCGCGTTCAAACTCCAGTCGTAGCTGTAGTCAATTGAACCATTATATTTCTCCAGTTTAGCTGCCAGATTTGGCGCAGCATACTGTTGTAGATGTTGCAGCAGTTGCTGATCATTGGTGCCAAAGTCGGTATGAAACCAAGCGTAGATGCGTGATAGAACCAGTTTTTCGCCAACAAATCTTACTGCGCGTGGACTGTTGATAAAATCTTTGGCGGCTTTATTCAATAACTGTTCGCAGTTATCAGCGCTAAATGGTTGTGGTTGCAGATTAGGACAACCCATGCTCGCGCAGTTGATAGCGTAGTGCACGCGATTATCCTGCCAGATTGGCCGCAAGATTCTATGCTCAATATCATTGAGCGATAAATTCTCCCCTTCAATTGTTATTAGTTTTATATCCCATGGACCACTACTGAACCAGCTGGAGCTGATATCTTTGATGCTATCTAGTGGATAATGCTCAAGAATAATATTCACGGTCAGGGCATTGTAGATGTTTATCCAGCTCGCTTTCTGTTCGGTGCGGTTAAGTTGTGACATAGGGGTGGCGCTGATGGTCTGCAGATACTCTTTAAGTGCGGCTTTGTCATCTAGAGTTACTTGAGCATAACGTAATAAACTGGCACTGTTTTGCTTGCCTGAGACCAAGTAGGTGGTGAGAAATTGGCTCCATAGGGAGTGATCAACCTGAATGGTACTGCTTGGGTCATGAGCTAACCAGCGTGGTAGCAGGTCGGCTTTGGGAGCCGCATAAGCGTTCAACAGCATAGCAAAGTAAAATATCAGCAGCAGATTTGTTGTGCGTAAGCATCTATTAAAATAGCTCATCGTTGTAATCTTTTCGTGATGCGGTGCGTAAAAATAGTTAATAACCGAAAAAACTAGCATTTAGCCTGTTTTAAACACCGTTAGCGCGGCAGCCAGTAGGCAGATGATAGAAGGGTAAAGCGACCAACTTTGGGGTAACAGTTGAAAGTAGAATGCTAAACCTAGATAAAAAATTACCAGAGTTATACGGCGTAGCTGTTTACCAACGTGCTCTAGCATGTATTGTCTGTCGCAGCTAGCCATACGCACGACAAGATCGCCCTGTTCGGCTAGTTCGATAACTTGACGCGCCTTGGTGGCCGTGAGAGGTAGTTGCAGTAGCTCCTGCTTAATCTTTTCAATGGGCAATCTGTCTTCACCTAAAGCGCGCGGCAGATTCTCTTTCAGGATGGGCAGAATATCCTTGATACCGTTAAAATTGTTGATGTACTGGGTTCCCAGCCCCTCAATTAAAGAGCTAACCCGCATTACGTAGATGACATCCTGAGGTAATTTGAATGGCTGATCATGTAATACGTCAAGGATACCAAAGGCAAGTTCCTGCATACTGGAAGCATCGAGGTGTTCGCTGTCGAAAACATCAAATAAACTTTCAGCCACTGCGCCCAAAGAGCTAAAGTCTGACTCTTCGGTTAAAATTCCCATCTTGCGCGTGGCACTTACCAATAGCTCGAAGTTGCGTTCATAGGCCGCTTTGACCGCATAGATCATCGCTTGACGCATCTGTTTGGGAATTCGGCTGACCATGCCAAAGTCGAGTAAAATGAGTTCGCCTTGTGGACTGACCAACAAATTGCCTGGATGAGGGTCGGCGTGGAAGTAGCCCTTTATGAGGATTTGCTCAGTGTAAAATATCACCAATTGGCGCATAAGTGCGCTAAACGATATATCGAGCTTTGCCAGCGCTTCTGCGTCATCAAAACGGGTTCCCTGTTCGAAACTCATTACTAAGGCGGTATCACAGCAGTATTCAGGGTAGGGTTGCGGAAAACGAATTTTTTCTGCGGCATATACCTGACTAAAGTGCTGCAAGTTTGCCAACTCTTGCAGCATGCTCACCTCTTCACGGATAACTTGCGTGAACGCACGCAATACCGATTCAATAGAGTGGCGAGTTTGGTCGGTAAATAGCGGCCGGAAGAACGTCAAAAACAGCTTTAGCAGGATTATATCTATGTGTACCTGAAATTGAATATTTTCGCGCAGCAGTTTTACGGCGACGATCTGTTTTCCGTCGCGTAGTTGCGCTTTATGCACCTGACCAATAGAGGCGCTGGCAATTGGGTGTTGGTCAAAATGACTAAATATAGTGGGATCGGGAAATGAGCGTGCGAAGGCCTTGTGCCGATCTTGCGCGCTCATCTCTGGCATTTGGTCATGTAGTTGCCGCAAGGCCTGCAGATATTCTCCATCAAAGAAATCCGCCCGTGTAGCAAGAACCTGTGCCAGCTTAAGAAAGCTAGCTCCGAGGCAGCGAATATTATTCACCAGATCGTCAGGACTAAGCGGCCGCCAAATAAGCCAGCGTTGCCGCCGACGAAACAGCAGGAATACCGTTATCAAAAACCTGAAAACTGCGTAACTGCGCTGAGGACGGCAGAGATATATAGCGTTGCAGAGACGACGCATCTGGTTATTTTTCCAATTCC
Source organism: Desulfuromonas sp. (assembly GCA_034006225.1). Taxonomy (GTDB): domain Bacteria; phylum Desulfobacterota; class Desulfuromonadia; order Desulfuromonadales; family Desulfuromonadaceae; genus Desulfuromonas. The sequence goes on from JAVETC010000008.1 coordinate 3,205, forward strand.
TGTTTTAGCTTTTTTAAATCATCCTTAGTTGCTAAATCCAGCTCCTCGACAATCTCTTTGAGGATATCTTTAAACATTCCCTTAAATTGCTCTTTCTCGTCTTCCCCACGTTGCGCCATTTCGGCGAAAAAGGTGCGCGCACTCTCTTCGCTCTTCTCCTGCCAAGCTTTGATTTCACCGTTGTTGGTCTCTATTTTCTCCTTAACCGCTAGGGCTCCACCAAGAACCGCATAAAACAGTTGTTCAATTTTTTTGTCCATTATTTATCTCCTTTGTTCGTGAAAGCCGTTTTTGGATATATAGATTTTAGCAGAAAATTAAACTACACCCCAAATTATGACACTAAGTACTAGTTACTGAGTCTGTATAGATAATAAATATTATTGCGCTTGTAAATATAACAAAATAGGTTATATATAGTAAGAGTTATATTCCCCGATGGAGGACAAAAAAATGAATCGTAGATATATGTCTGTTCTAACATGGTTGCTGGTTTTATTGCCAATACCTAGTTTAACGGTTGCTGCAGCACCACGCTGGGAGAAGGCCACGTTTGCTGGTGGTTGCTTTTGGTGTATGGAAAACCCCTTTGAAAAAATTGCTGGGGTTAAAGAGGTAGTATCGGGTTTTAGTGGCGGGGTAGAGGTTGAACCCAGTTATAATGAAGTGGCTGCAGGTAAAACGGGTCATATGGAGGCAGTAGAGATTGAGTATGATGCCAACCTCGTGAGCTATGCACAGCTAGTGGAGGTTTTTTGGCGGCAGATAGATCCAACCGATGACGGTGGTCAATTTGTCGATCGCGGTGAGCATTATCGTACGGCTATCTTTTACCGTAACAAAGAGCAACAACGGGTGGCTGAACAGTCCAAGGATCAATTGAATAGCAGTGGTCGCTTTGCGGTTCCTATAGTTACGCGTATTTTACCCTTTAGCGCCTTTTATCCGGCCGAAGAGTATCATCAAAACTTCCATGAAAAATCGCCGCAGCGCTACTGTAGTTATCGCAACTATTCTGGACGGGACCAATTTCTGGAGCAGGCATGGGGTAAAAACAACAGTAACTCAAATAACTCTGGGGTAGCATTGCAGAATGAAAAGTTTGCGGCACATAAGTTTGTTAAGCCAAGCGATTCATCTTTACGCAAACAACTAACTAAATTGCAATATGCTGTAACTCAGCAAGCGGCAACAGAAAAACCTTTTGCCAACGAGTTCAATGGCAATAAAGCCGCTGGTCTGTATGTGGATATTGTTTCTGGTGAACCGCTATTTAGCTCAAAAGATAAATTTGACTCAGGGACAGGCTGGCCAAGTTTTGTGCGAGCAGTAGAGAAAGATTTTATTGTAGAAAAACAGGATCGACACCTGTTTATGCTTCGCACTGAGGTACGCAGTAAGCTGGCCGATTCCCACCTCGGGCATGTTTTTAACGACGGGCCAGCGCCAACAGGTTTGCGCTATTGCATAAATTCGGCGGCGCTGCGTTTTATCCCGCTCGATGAGATGGAGAGTGCTGGTTATGCAGAGTGGCTGCCAGCGGTAAAATAACATAATTCTGCGGGGATGCAGTGCTTAGTGAAACTTGTTTTTGCTCTCATCCCCGGAGATATGCAATCCGCAATGTAAACAGTTGCGCAAATACATAGGAAACATACCATTCATGTGAAACAGGTTTTTACAATTGGGGCAGCGGGCAAAGGCGGTTACGTTGGCGGCTATGGTCACAAAAACCAGCCAGAATCCAAAGAAAATACCTGTGGTTTTATCCGACTGAGAAACTTCCAGTACTATCCATATCATCGGTAGATAGATAGCGATCATTACCCACAGAAATAACCTTTTGCGACGTAGCGATCGTAATCCATACTCAAGCTCAGCGCGACTGACTTTATTGCTCATTGTATTTCTCTCTTTTTGCTGTATATGCATGAAGATCATCCAAATAATTAACCCCCGCATCTTACGTGCATAAATGCTATATTTCAATCTGCAATCTTGATCAATATTACATAGGAGATTGATTTTATAAATAAGAACAGCATTATGCTCTTTGTTTTTTAAGGTTGATCCCGCGTTATGGTTGAGATATTCTCCGTACTCAAAATCAGTCTTTTTGATAGCGACGAATGCGGTTTGTCAATGTTGATGATGCCTTTGTCGTTGAGTTCATCATATTTGGAGGGGGTATTATGGGGAAACTGAAAAGAATTTTGTGTTTGTGTTTTATTGCGCTTGTTACCTTGATGTTTGCTAGCCAGGTCATGGCTGGTAAAACACGTTTAGCTTTTTCAGGGGGGCCTGATGGCGGGACGTTTCAATATTTCTCTAATGGCATGTCTTCGCGCTTATCTAAAGATTTAGATAATGTTGAAGTTTCAAACATGGCTTCTGCTGGATCAGTGGAAAATGTTCGTCGGGTTAATTCCGGTGATGCCGATTTTGGTATTGCCTACTCAGGTGATACATATTTAGCTCGCAACGGTCGCTTGCCTCAAGATACGCGTAAATATACCAATGTTGATGCTATCTCTTATCTTTATGGTGCTCCAGCTCATCTGGTTGTGTTAGCCAATAGCGGTATAAATCAAGTAAGTGATCTGGAGGGCAAACGTGTTGCGGTTGGTGGTGCCGGTTCTGGTGCTGCGGCGGCTGCGCAACGTTATTTCACAGCTATAGGATTGTGGGATAAGATGAATGTCGAATTCATCGGTTACAGTAAAGCTGCTTCAGCAATTGGTGACCATTTAATAGATGCTATGTGGGTATTTGCAGGTTTCCCTAATTCAGCTGTTATTCAGGCGGCTGCGAGTAATAGCGTTAAGGTTCTATCGACTGTTGATATTGGTAAAAAAGCGGGCTTTTTTACTGAATATCCTTTTTATAGTGAAATAATTATTCCCGCTGGTACTTATGCTGGGGTTGATTACGATGTCAAGACATTCCAAGATTCTGCTTTGTGGATAGCTCGTCACAAGTTGAATGAGCAGGATGTTTATAATGCGGTCAAGGATATCTATTCTCCTAAAGGGCTATCTTATCTCGTTAAGGTAAAAAGCACTGCTAAAGCAATGTCTATTCAGAGTGCTTTAACCGGTATTGTTACTCCTGTTAGTCCTGGCGCAGCAAAGTTTTGGATTGAAAATGGTTTAACCCTTACCGATGCGCAAAAGAATTAGAGCTTTTTCAATGTTCAGTAAATGATTACTTATATGTAATGTGAATAGCGGAGTTTATTATATCTCCGCTATTTTACTTTTAATGCAAGATGGAGATCGGGAATGACAGAGCTACCACAGATTGATATAGAAGATGAATCAAATCTTAAAGAATTGATGGAGAAGGATGCAAAAACTCACCGTTCCCCAACTGGCGCGTGGAAATGGTTGGTGGCTTTGTTGGGTGCTACAATGGTTCTGTTCTACCTGTATACGGCAGGATTATCTGCAGTGGCGACGCAATACCATCGCGGAGTCTATGTTTTTGCAACCTATGTTCTCGTTTTTCTTCTTTATCCGGCAGGTCGCCAGCGCATCCAGATTGCCCTATCTTTTCTGATTAGTACTATTTTTTGCGCAACAGTGTCTGTTGTCTTTTTTTATGCGAATACGGCAGCATTTCATCAGAGAATACATCATATCTTTGATGAGTATGCGCTGCACGGTTTTGGCGCGGCAATGCAGTCGTTGCTGCAGCTCTGGCCGTTACTGCTAGCAATTGTTGTTTTGACTGTAGTGGTACATAAAACGGATAACTTTCTGCGTGCGCGTTGGGAAAAAAATCCTGTTTTGTCCGATGTCCTGTATGCGCTTACCTCGGCTTTAGTTATCTATTACTGGATCTCTCAGTTTGAGAACTTAAACTATCGTGCCGGAGCGGAAAATGAGCTTGATGCATTGGTGTCGGTTGTGGGAATTTTACTCTCTTTAGAGGTGTGTCGGCGTGTTCTGGGTTGGGCTATGACGTTGATTGGTGTTGCAATGCTGATTTATGGCTATTTCGGCCCTCTGTTTCCTGAAGTCATTGCTCATCGTGGTTTTGGTTTTGAACGCTTATGCACCTTCTTGTTTTTGACTCCAAATGGCGTATTTGGGGTTATGGCAAATGTTTTAGCGACCTACGTTATTTTGTTTATATTTTTTGGAGCTTTCCTGCACAAATCTGGTGCAGGAAAGTTTTTTATTGACCTGCCTTTATCGATTGCGGGGAATTCAACTGGTGGGCCAGCTAAGGTTGCTGTTATGGCTTCGGCACTATTTGGTTCTGTGTCTGGTTCGGCCATTGCTAATACCGTATCAACTGGTGCTTTTACGATTCCACTCATGAAACGGGCAGGTTTTAAACCGCATGTAGCAGGAGCTATCGAGCCTGCTGCCTCCATTGGTGGTATGTTTTTACCGCCTATCATGGGTGCCGGTGGTTTCTTAATGGCAGAGCTGACCAATACCCCATACTCAACAATTATGATGATTGCGGTGGTTCCTGCGCTACTCTATTTTTTCTCTGTCTTCTGTATGATTCACTTTGAAGCCAAAAAAAATGGCTTGCAGGGCGTTAAAGGAGAAGAGTATGAGAATTGGAAAATTGTCCTAAGACGCGAATGGTATTTTGCTCTACCACTTGTCATTATTACCGTATTGATGATTTTAGGCCGTTCTCCAGGCTTTTCTGCCTTTTGGGCGACTATATCTTGTATAGTGGTTAGTTGGGTTCGCGCTGAGACGCGGATGGGAATCAAAGAGATCTGGGAGGCCATCTTAACAGGCGCAAACAACACCCTGATTATTGGGGCAACCTTAGGTGTTATTGGTATCATTGTTGGAACCATAGCGTTGACTGGGGTGGGTCTTAAATTTTCAGATATTATTATCTCGTTGGCGCAAGGTAACTTACTAGCGGGTGTTTTTCTGGTAGCGCTTGCCTCTTTAGTGCTAGGGATGGGCGTTCCTGTTACTGCGGCATATTTGATCACTGCGGTTTTGGCGGTTCCGCCTCTGGTTGAGATGGGTGTGCCTGTTTTAGCAGCTCATATGATCGTTTACTGGTTTAGTCAAGATTCTAACATTACGCCACCGGTATGTGTCGCAGCCTATGCTGGAGCGGCTATAGCTCGAGCTGATCCCTGGAAGACTGGTTGGACTTCATTCAAGTTTGCTAAATTGCTCTATGTTATGCCGTTACTGTTTGCTTTTACCCCGGCCATTCTTTTTCAGGGCAAACCTGCGGATGTGACCATGGGGCCATTGCCTGATGATGCGTGTTTTGCCGATGTTACCCAGGTAGAGGTTAAAGAGGGAGATTATTTCTCCGTTGGCGATACTCTGTTTGAGTTAAGAACTGAATCCGGGACTCATCTTATTAAGGCCGAAAAAGAGGGGCTGATCGAAACAGTTAACGTCAAGGTCGGTGGTATGATTGAAGCTGGCGACCCTGTTTTATCAGCAGAGATTCCCGTTACTGGTTTTGGAGTCTTTTCCAGTATGTTCTCAGCTTTTCTCGGTACTATAGCGTTTTCATCCTTAACGATGATGTATTGGATTAGAAGAACCTCTGTCGCAGAGTGGTTAATGCTTGCAGTTGCGACAATTTTCCTCTATTGGCCGACTTTTCTTACCGATGTTACGGGTATGTGTCTCGTCGGTTGTGTTTGGTTATTGCAACGTAGTAAAAATAGAAAAGAGGAGTTGATGCATGGAAATTGATCCACGAATTCAGGTGGCCGTTTTAAAAGTTGTTGAAACGCAAGTCGAAATTAATGACCCACCTGAAACTTCCATGACATTGGTACGCTTGATTAACGAAGGTTTTACTCCCAGCGCTGCTAAAGATCTGATCGGTTGTGTGGTGCTGTCTGAAGTTTTTGATGTAATGAAGAACGGTGATGTGTTTGATCTGAACCGTTATGTCGCGGCGCTTAATCATCTGCCACAACTGCCGGAAAATAAGATTTAACCTGTTCAGTTTTTATGGATAAATAGGGCAGCATGATTTGAGGTGAACAGGGGAGGGTCGTTGCGTAGGATTGCTGCTATGATAGGATCACGCTTAAACTCCTGCTCAAGAAATTGGCGGATCGGGCGGCGGTTCCATCCCAGAGGATGATTGAAATCGGTGTATAGACTTAAGTCGGCAGCATAAAAGTGCTGCCGATTTAAGTTTGCTGCCACGCTACTGCTGACAGGTAAATTGAAAATGGCTAAATTAAGAAAAGTAATACATTCATGATGTTGGCGGACAAAATCTAAAGTATGCCGCGCCTTCTCTTCGGTTTCACTCGGGGTGCCAAAAAGCAGGTATACATAGGTTGCTATGCCCGCCTGACGTAAGGTTTTCAACACTTGGCTGTTAAGTTCAACAGTTACCCCCTTGTCCATGGCATCCAATACCTGCTGGTCTCCAGATTCAATTCCTAGCTTCAACATGATACAACCAGATTTTTTCAACTCCAGACAAAATTCTAAATCGTTCAATTGCTCACTGACACGAGTGAAACCATACCAGGGTACATCTAATGGATGTTTGGCTAATGCGGTGAGGAGGTTAGGGCTTATTGCGTTATCTAGCAGATGAACCAATTTGGGGCGATATTTAGCTATAAGATATTTCAACTGAGCAACTGCCTGTTCGGTAGTCACCGGGGTATAACGATTCCCTTCGGCTTGCTCTGGGCAAAATTCGCACCTGTTCCAATAACAGCCACTGGATGCGGCATAAGGCAAGATCATCCCCGGCGCTAAATAGTCATTATTAGGCAGTTGTGCATAGTCTGGTGGGCAGTCATGCGTACTGCTATTAGCGTTTAAATAGCTCAATAATTCATGCTCAGCAGGGCCGACAAATATTTTATCGACAATGCCAGTAAATGGCCCTAGTGGGTTGGCAAATGTTTGCCAGTTGTTGCTGCTGACCCAAGAGGTAATCAACCCGCCACCGAGAAGTATCTCAATATCAGGATAGTGCTGTCTTATATAACCTAGCATGGCAAAAGCGGGTAACGCTTGGCTCAGAAAGTTCAGTGACATACCTATGTGTGTTGGCTGGCGCTGGGCGATGAGCTGTTGCAGTCTGTGATGAAAATAGGGGTAGAAAAGATTCTTCTCTGGGTTATGCGCCGACCAGAGTAAATCGGCGCTATTTAGCGGTGAGTGGTTACTGTCCTGATAATTGCCCAGGCTGAGGTGAACATCAAATGGTTGGGCACTTATCTCTAGTATGCGGTTGATGTCGGCAACAGCACGTTGATAGCGTCCATGATTACGATAGATTTTATTACTACGCAGTTCACCGAGGTGATAATTTAGATTTTTACTGGCTCGTCTACTCCAGGTATCTGTTGCGGTTGGATGGTTATTAAGCAGATATAGTAGGCCTTCAATGTTCGCATCAACAACGCTATAGCTGATATTTGTACCCTGTAAACAGGCACACAATTTAGCAATGCCAGCTGGTGGTTCGCTAGGTTTTACGACCGGAGGATTGATAAACAGAATGGCACACATGCGTTATGGTATTTCTCTGGAGTAAGCGTAAAAGTGTTGAGATTATGCAATGCTACCGTCGCAGTTGCGCTGAATAGGAAAGCGCAAAATAAAGGTAGTGCCTTCATCGGTATTACTGTCAATCTGCATAGTACCATGATGAGCCTCTATAATTCGCTGACAAATGGGCAGACCTAAACCTGTGCCGTACAGTTTAGTGGTAAAAAATGGGGTAAATAATTTATCGAGATCTTTATCGGGAATGCCTTGTCCTTCATCACGGACGGTAATAATAAATACGCGCTCATTCAAGAAAATATCCGTGCGAATAGTGCCACCGTCGGGCATGGCTTCGGCGGCATTAGTGTATAGATTCCACAATACTTGACGTATGCGCTCTTTATCTAATGCAAAGATAAGGTCAGCTGCACAATTGAGCTCGAAATCTATGTTAGCAAACTCTTTTTTATGTTTTGCTTCGCTAATCAGTTGTTGTACCAGTTGGCCAGGATATATCTCTGCTTTAACTGGATTCCATGATCGTGAATAATCGAGCATCTGGCTGACGGTAGTTTCTATACGCGCAATTAGGGTATTTATCTCATTTAGCACCTCAATATGGCGCGGATTATCTTTAGTCCCTTTCAGTAACATTTGTGCCGCAGCGCTTATCCCAGCCAATGGATTTCTTATCTCATGGGCAATGGACGCGCCCATTTCTCCAATTGCTGCTAAACGTTTACTCTGCTCAATCTTTTTATGCATTAACTTTAGATCGGATATATCACGAATAATCCATACAAAGAGTGTCTGTCCACCGATGATAACTGAGTTAGCCCGCATATGCACTGGTAGATAGCCACCATCGTAGGTACGCCCAGCCATTTCGCAACCAGAATCAAAACACTTATAGTGATCGGTGTCGGGATAGTTTTGCAAGACGGCAATAATTTGCTGCGCATATTCGTCTTGCGCTAGCACTGATATAGATTCACCTTCCAAACTTTTTGTAGTGTAATTGAACATGCGTGCTGCTGCAGTATTGAGGCTCTCTATAATGCCATGTTGATCAACAGTAATTATTCCATCCGGTGCGGTATCTAAAATTGCTTGAATGCGTTGCTGTTGACCACGTAGGGCCTCTTCGGCAGCTACACGGCGCAACCTGTCGCGCTGAACGCGCTGTACCATTTTGTTGAAACCTTGCCACAGTATACCAATCTCATTATTGCTCGGTGTTGCTAGCGGGATGGTGGAAAGATCGTCTGCGGTATTTATACTGTTGACATGCTCGGTTAACCTACTGATGGGTTTTATTACATTACGGCGGATAAATAAGATGAATATCCCAATGGTTATGATTCCGGCGATTATATTTGATAGTGCATTGTAGTTGATCATTGCTAAGCCGTGCAGCGTGCCCACCCGAGTAATAGCTAACTGTAGAATCATATCGGAAGAACTATTTATGCACACCATACCTTTATAAATAAACAGAGTATTTTCCTGCGGCTTAAGTAGTATATTGTCGCTTTCGCGCAACTGTTTCAGCTCGCTGTGTGATAAAGGTTGGTTGTCATTTTGTGCTAGTATCTCAATGTTTCCATGGATATGGCTGTTGATTTCCTCCAGCGTGCTGCCTGTAATTAGTCGACCCATCACAATATAACCATTAACAACTTCAACTCCATCGCTGTCAGTAATAGGCCGTGCGACTAACAGCATCGGCCCACTAGCGGTGGTGAGAAAGCCTGATCTTATCGACGTATTTTTAATTAGCGCGGTATTGGCCCAGTTAATATCATCGCATATATGGTTATGGTTTATAGAGTCACGCCAAACAACATTACCTGCAATATCGAGATAGTAGATAATATTCAGATTGTTATACACAAAATAGGATTGACCTAAATTTGATTTTATATATTCTGCATCTTTACCCTGAGATTTTATGAAGGCGTAGCTATCGTCCCAAGCAGCCCAGTCATTACACAGCAGATCCAGCCCTTTAGTCTCATAGTCGAGAATTGCCAGCGCATGATCGGTATGTTCCTGAGCTTGAACTGCCTCCTGATGTAAAAATGACCTATTAATGAAAGTGATATGGAAAAAATAGTCCATCACTCCATAAACCGCCAAGGTAGCAAACAACATCAGCATTATCTTGAGACGTAACGACATATACAAATACCTAAATTAATGGAAATTAGTCGAATAACTGATAGGTTAAGCTAACACATAACCGTATTGATTGCTGATTAGAATGTTTTAGCCACAACTCTTGCTGCGACCAATACTAGCTATAGTGGTAATGCCTAGATTTAGACGATGCGCAGTATCTTGTTGTCAGCGATTTGTTCATTGTAAAAACAGTGCCGGTTGCCACCCTGGTGTTTGGCTACATACATGGCTTCATCCGCTTTGGTCTGTAACTCACTCTGGGTAGATGTGTCTATAGGGTAGATTGCCGTACCCATACTTGCCGAAATATTAAGGCGTAAATTATCAATTACAAAGGGTGCAGATAAGACCGTTTCTATTTTTTCAATGATGTGGGGGATATCATATTGATTTTTTATCCCTGTGAGTATCAACAAAAATTCATCTCCACCAACACGGGCAATCGTATCATTATCGCGCAAACAGTCCTTCATGCGCAGAGCACATTTTTGCAAAACTGTGTCACCGACAGTATGCCCGTAGGTGTCATTGACCGTCTTAAATTTATCTAGATCTATATATACTAGTGCCGCTTGTTGGTGGTAGCGCCGAGCTTGATGAATCGCCTGTTCTAGTCTGTCATTTAGCAGATAGCGATTGGGTAAGCCCGTCAACATGTCATAAAAAGCCATTCTGAGTATTTTTTCATCCTGCTCACGGCGATGACTAATATCTCGGAATATACCTCGAATCATATATGGCTTGCTATTTTTAAAGGTACAACAGCAGTTACCCTCCATGGTTATTTTTTTACCTGAATTGGTTACATAGGTAACCTCAAAACAACCCTTGCCGGCACCGATTAACAACTCCTGTAAATGTTTTTTGCAATCACCTTTGCAATCATCGGCAACAATGTCAAATATGTTCATGCGTGAGACTTCATTATGGTTATACCCTAGGGTGGCTATCCACGAATCATTAACGAATAGAATATCTCCCTTAGTGTCCATAACCAGAATAAGGTCTTTAGCTTTGATGATTAACTCACTCATCAAATCATGTTTTTTATCGTTGTTATGTTGTAGACCACTGTTGCGCAGATATAAAGCCAGGTATAGCGCAGAAAGTGCCGCCGCAGTAAGAGCCGATGGCATTAACAGGTAGGAGCCCTCGGGGCTGAGGTGGTTACTATTTATCAAGTAGATAAAACCCGAGATGCTAAAAACAATGGCGATGCAACAGAAAAAACAAAAAATGATACGTTGACCAGATTTCATGTCGTTGACCTGTATGTGAATAGGATCATTGCAGTTTACTTATCTGCAACAAGCAAGAAAGGCGTCTGACCTAAATCAGACGCCTTTTGTTGAACTAAGTATTAGTCTTTAGAGGTATGGCAAGCAAAACAGCCTTTATTGGCAAATCCACCACTTGCACTAGCTTGCATTTTAGTATAATCCCAGCGTAGAAGATCTGGATATTTTGAGCCGTGGGCACGGTGGCAAGATAGACAGGTTACAATATCGTCACCAGTTGTTGCGAATGGATTAGATATTGTGATGCCGTTACTGCCATCATTATTAAAGCTGGATTTACGTGAAGATGCCAGGGGAGCAATGTAGTTATATAAGGTACCGCCGTCTGCATTGGCTGCGTCGGCATCTGCTTTGGCGTAATCCAGATATTCAGTGTCAGTTCCCGTAGTAGAAAGTGAAAAATCAGTAGGGTGGCGTAGCCAAGGATTGGCATTGTCGACACTGGGACCATCATAAATAATGCCAGTATCATCGGTTGCATCACTACCGTGAAACATACCATGGCATTCAGCGCAAAGATAGCTGATGGTTTGTTTGTCCCCAGGTGTAGCTGTGGACGTTCTGTCGACACCATAGTAAATATTGTGCGCCTCGGTACTGACATTTAGCTCCCATTCTGCATCTTCTTGTCCAAGTATGCCGCGCAGGAAGCGAAAACTTTTGGCTACAGAAGAACCATCAATAGTTGAATCGTCACCGTGATGAGCGCCACGAATATCGCCAAAATCATCTGGATTGGTATGATTGCCATGACACCCATTAGTCCCGGCACAAGTTAATTGCGTTGTTCCCCATGAGTCAGCAACGGCGCTTACGCTTTCGCTGCCACCACCTGTTGCTGGCTCAAATGTTGTAGCTTCCCAACCCGGCGGGGTAAAGTCAGTCATGTTCGAATCTTTACCTGCGCGGATATTGGACACATTGTGAGCATAACTGTCTTGAGTGGCATCATCACGCACATAGTTAAATGTTCCACCAGCCAACGTGTTTGTAGCTGCCGCATTTAATAAAGAACCGTCATCGGCATAATCTGGTCCATACTCACTGCCACTGGTACTCATAATATACGGAATTTTATCTACGATGCTGTCAACGATATCTCCAGTATGGCAACCTACACAATCGCCTTTGGTGAGTGAACGGTTGACATTATCTACGTTGTCTCCAGAAAGAGTGGTATCTAAGGTCCCATTCTGACTGTTATGCATAGTATGGCAATTAGAACATTGCCCACTTACTGTAGCCCATACATTGTTACTACATAGCAGCAACAGTGTTATAAGAATTACCCAAATTCTGTTAATCATCTTGGCCTCGCTTTCATTGTTGTGGCAGTTATTGTCTATTGAAATGAATTGTCTTAAATAGAATGATTATTTTACAGAAAGAGTATTTGCAATGACCTTGCCAAGATGTAGTAGTTGTTTTTATGTAATGAATACAGTGCGTTATGCGCATTCGTTCGGCGTGGTATTTTGAGCTACAGGTGTAAATCTGAAGTGACAGGGGGATGTGCCCCTTTTTTGCGGGTTATCCCCCAACGGTGAGCGGGCAGTAGTTATGGATTATTACTTAGCTAAACCTGAAGTGATAAATTTATCTAAGGTGTGATGTAGTTGCTCAAGCAGTTGTTGTTGCTCGTTATTAAGGCCATTCTGTTGCTGTTTCAACTCTGTGCACAGCTGTTTGGCTGTAGCAATTTGACTATCGATGCTGGCTGTGGCGAGATTTATCTGTTGAGTGAAGTGGTGCAAGGTGTCATTTGAGCGCAACCTGATTCTGTGGCTTAAATTGCCAGCTTTTATCAGCTCTAAATCTCGTTCGATATGGTAGAGCGGTCCCGCAATTTTTTGTGGCAAAAAAATCGCCATGACAATTCCACTAATAATACTTATTGCTCCGCCCGATAGTACCACTGGAATCAGCAACTCACTTACGCGGCGTATTTTAATGTGGGCATCATAAAATGAGTTAACGGTCTCCTGATGAGCGTAACCATACAGGATTACAACTGCTACCAGAGAGGTTAAACCGACAATCCCGGCGACGCGGATAATGAGCCATATCTGTAGTTGGCGTTTAACGCGTAAGTTTAAAAGTTTTCGTCTGTACGTTTTTTGCTTCATAGCAAACCTCTGCAAAGATAAATTTTAATAGTTTGTGTGACAACCAATACATAGTTCACGCTTGGAGTCTTTAAGCAGGCGATCTTCCCTATCGCTACTGTGTACCGTATGACAGGTCATGCAGCTCATGAGACCACCACTCAATAAAGGATATTCTGCAGGAATTATCATGCCAGCTGGGGCAACTACATCTACCGGATGTGATGTCCAGCCGAGCATGTTCTGATGGCAGCGATAACATATATTTAAATTAATAGCGCGCGGCGCAAGCAGATGCTCATGTTCGTCAGTTGTTGCTTGTATTTCATCTGCACTTATTGTTGCCCCTGGTGGTTCGGGCAGTGGTGCATTTATTTCAACGGCTGGTTGTTGATTATTTAAGTTTTGGATGTCGTTATCTATGGCCCCGATGGAAACGCTAAATTTCAGTGGCGCGACTAGTTCCAACCAAATTTTTTGTTGAAGTTGCTTGAAATTACACTTCAGCTGTTGCTGTGCTGAGTTGTTGGCTGAATGGATCTGCGCAACTGAGTTGAATACTATCTTGTTTGCTGCAGTTGTGCAGAACGATACTGTGTTGCAAGGTAAAAAGATCATCTTCATTAAGCACATAATCATTACCTGCCGCTGTGTATGTTACTCGGCAACGGCTGGGACTTGTCGTTTCCCAGCCAATAGTAGCCTGAGATAAAAGCATGTCGTGGTTACCAACTAGGTGCAAGTTCTTAATGTTTAGTGATGGAAATGGTTGCACTGTCTCGAGTGTTGACCATGGCGGTATTTTAAGATCAAAACTTACTTTGTCGCGCTCTGGTGACCAAGCTTCAACAGTTATGGTTGTGTCGGCCTTTTTCTGCTCTAACAAGGCAAAGTGTTGCACCGCTGGAGTAAAGCTCTCTGCTAGCCAATTTATATGTTGTTGGCGGTTAAACTCGGCAATTACTGTAGTGATTAACTGCTCTTGAGGTTGTTGTGCACTCGTAGAGGTACTGCCCAGATGACAAACTGTGCACTCTTTGTTGGCAACTGGCTGATGGATATAACTTTTTTCTTGTGCAGCTAACCAAAGATCATTATGACAATCCATACAACTACCTAACGCCAAGTCGGGCAATATTGCCGTTGTTAGTGTTATTACGGCAGCTGCAATGCAACTTCTAATTTTATAGAACCTAAACATCTTTTCACTGCTTTCATCAAAATACCGGATTAGCACTAATCTTTGCTACGGCATAAAATTCACCATTGCTCAATGGAGCATGGTGGCGTTAAGGGAGAATGTTGTCCCCTAAAATTTGTAAGTCAGGTCGCCAATAAAACCTGCGCTCAACTATGGTTCTTGAAAAACTATGACGCTTGGTGGTGCAGCAACACTAATAGTAGTTATCTGTTTTTCTGAAGGTAGATCAATAACACTAATCTGCTGCTGTTGGGGCAGCGCGGCAAATAATAGTCGCCGCGCTGTCGCCATAGTAATGTCTCCAACTGCTCCGCCAACCTTAGTGCTCCGTGCGACTAGCTGTTGCCCAAAGGGGAGAAAAGCTAAGGTGTTATTGCCTTGAGAGCCAATAATAATATTGTTGTTGCTATCATCTACATAGAGAGTTTCAGGTATCTGCGTAGTGGCAATGCGCGCGTTGATATTGCCACTTTCGGGATTGATAAGCAGAATCTGGCGCGCGAAGGTGTCACTAACTAATAGTTGTTGATCGGCGTAAACAATATCGTAGGGTTGCAAACCGGCATTAACTGTATATTGCACTATGAGAGAAGAGGCGCTTAAAACTGTGAGTTGTTGTTCACGTGGCGATAGCAAGGCCACATAATCCTGATTTTGATGAGTGAATGGGTAGGGTTTGCCAAGCTGGTAACTGATATCCTGTTGTTGTACCAGCGTACCGGTTTCTGTATTTACCTTAAGTAGCTTTTGGCTGTAAGCGTCGCTAATATAAAGAGCGTTACCATCGGCATTTATACCTATGTGCTGAGGCTCGTCAGCTAAAGGCAGGGGGATTCTGTCGGTAAAGCTCTGAGCAATGGTATCAAAGCGTTGGAGCAAATGTTGTTGGCTATCCAGTAGATACAGCAGTTGATTACTGTTATCGATAACCATGTCAATGATACCGCTGCCGACGCCATATGCAGCAATCACTTGGCATGGGCTTACTCGTGCTACATATAAAGTTTGAATTTTTGGGCACAGAACATATAGCAATTCATCGGCTAATGGGCGCTGCTGAGCATGCACTGTAAACTGTTGCGCGATGGGGATGTCAAGAGTGTTCGCCGCTATATTGCTCGTGATAAATAGAGCACTACTGGCACCAGCCGGTAATTCTAGTGCTGAGGGTAGCGGTAGTTCTGTCTGCTCTTGGCGCAGCAATTTGCCAGAATCGTCGCTAATTTGCAGTTTAAAGCGGATGCGACTAAAACTGCCTGTCGCAACAGCACCAGCGGCTAGCAGTTGCTGCGTGGTGTTGGCTGAGAGTGCAGAGTGCTTGGCTGTATGAATGGTACTTGAGTCAAGTGGATACCACAGCGTTTCGGCATATAGCTCAATATCGCTGAGGCGGATATCGAGTTGGTAGTCAAGTTGTGGCGTGTTGAGAAACAGCGTGAGATATGCTGCTGTTGTCAGATCGATTTCAGTATGTTCCTTCGTTGCGGGTAAGCAACCGCTACTTAGTGCAATGACTGCTAGGAGAACAGTTGAAAGAAGTTTTTTGATAATCTTGGTCATGGTTGCTCCCAGCTAATTTTTTGAAGTGTGACAATTAATACATAGCCCGCCGTCACTGCTTTCGGCGTAGCCCCAACGCATGGATTTATAATATGGAGAGCCGTGGGCGCGGTGACATGACAGGCAGGTGACAATGTCGCTGCTGCCAGAAGTTATATCGCTTGTGACACTGTCTGGTATCTCGGTACTCGCCAGCGGCGTTGCCGGTAGATAGACAGTGTAACTGCTATATTCAGAACCAGTTGCTCTGCTCATGGAAAAATCACTAGGGTGACGTAGCCAGGGGGAACCATTGCTACCATCGTGAAATACTCCATGACATTGAGCGCACAGGTAACTTATGGTCGAATTATCGATGGTGCCATCACTACCTTTATATTGATTGTGGGCGGTTGATGTTGGTTGATACTCCCAATCACTGTCTTCGTAGCCGGCAATACCAACTAACATACGATATCCGGCGGCAGGACTTGTATCACTGCCTGGGACAATCTTGCCAGTTCCTCCTTGATGATGAGCACCACGAATGGCCATAGCATTGCTGGTACTATTATGGGAACCGTGGCAGCCGTAAGTGCCTGCGCAGGTAATCTGCTCACCATCTGGCCAGTTGCCATCGCCAGGGGTAGTGGAGTCTGCTGCAGGTAAGCCTCCTGAATATCCCGGAGGGATAAACAGAGTTTTGTCTGCATTGCCCAAGCCAACAACGTTGTGGCCATAACTATCTTCTGTTGTCAGGTACTTGAAGGTTCCTCCAGCTAAAGTCGTACCTTCAATGCCAGATTCACCGTATGCGGCGCCGTCATCATTCAGGTCATGGACACTATGTACATAGGGGGTACTGTTACTGCCGTTATTAGTGCCGGTATGACAACCGAGGCAATCACTGTTAAGCAAAGACTCGTGTAATTGCGTGCAGTGTACAACACTGCCATTTTGACTGTTGTGCATAGTGTGGCAACTAGAGCAGTTACCGGTTACCTTGGCACCGACACTGCTGGCACAGAGCAGACTGGTACAGAGTATGAGTATTTTTATGTGCTGGTGATGCGTCATAATTACAGCCTTAATCAGTTGAAAGTTGGCACGGCTCAACTGATTACCATTACTGATGTTGTTGACTAAAAACTTCAATGAGATCATTGCCCTGGTTAACTACACACAAGCGCTGCTGCCAATCGAACATCAACTGCGCGGCATAATTAAGTTGACCGCGTCGTGACCCTTTTTGGCCGAATTGCGCTACATATTTTCCCGCAGTGGTGAAATGGAAAATTTTCGCGCTGGCTCGATCCAGTATGTATAATTGGCGCGTTTTATCTACGGCGATAGAGTAGGGGAAGCGTAAAGGTCTATCCAGAGTAATGCGCTGCTGTTGCTTGCCGTCTAAGGTGAATTGGTAGACGGCTTGTTGCTCGCGCTCTAAAGCCCACAGCTGTTTGCCAACAATCTTGAAATCGATAAAATGACCACCTGAGTGCGGGGCAAAAGCGTAAACAACCTGCAAGTTATCATCTAAGGCATATATTCTGCCGCTGAACCTGTCAGCGACATAGAGCCTATGGTCACTGTCGCAGGCAATATGGCCAATAAATATGTGCTTACCACTGCTGGTTACGGGGCTAAATTCGCGAACCTGTTGGCTGCTCATGTCGATGTATAGCAAGCAGTTGCGCTCGCGCTCAACTACCCATAACTTTCCCGGACGAGCAAAGCTCATATCTGTTGGATGCTGTAATGCTCCTGCGGCATCGAAGTCAGCTAATGCTGCGCCATCGCCCGCATAAGAGAGTAATTTGCCCTTTTGACTATCCACCACATAATAGCGCTGGCGTTCACTGTCTATGGCCATAGCTAGTGGTGCCGACACCTGCTGAGGCGCGGGGAATATCAGCTCACTTACCCATTCTGGTGCTTTAGCATAAACTGGTGTCACTGCTGCCATGGCTAGCAATAGGGTTACTACGCACAGATGGAAAATGATTAATCGGATGGTTATATTTTTCATATCAATACCCCGCATGACATTGTATGCATAACCCCTTGTCGCTGGTACCGCGCAGGTTATATTTGTAAATAGTTCCGTTGCATGGATCATGGCAGGAGGCACAGTTCATCGCTTTGCCATTACGTGGATCATGAGCCTTGTCGCCAGTAGGGTGGCTGAAGTTGCTGTGGTTTTCATGACAGCCTAAGCATGCAGTATCACCATTGTTTTGTCGATCGCCCTTGGGCATAGCAGGCATGCTGGAACCGTGAAGCTGATGACAGTCAACGCAGTTGTTATCATTGGGATGGCGATGCAAACTCTCTTTGCGCTGCTCAAACTTGCCCTCATGACAGCTACGGCAGGCCTCGCCAGGATAGCCGCGCAGTAGCCCTTTTTGCTGGCTGGCATGCGGGGTATGACAACTGAAACAAAACGAGGTGTTGCTATCAGGTATAACGTGATTCAGCGGTTGATTAAAACTGGCCATAATATCTGGATGACAGGTTAAGCAGATAGCGCTAGTGCCACTATTGTTGTTATGACAAACCTGACATTTCCCCTGCTGAAATGGTTGGTGCTGGATGCCGCGCAACAACGCTTTATTGTCGGCCTGATGAGGTTGATGGCACTCTAAGCAGTCAATTTTATTCATATCACGATTGAGGTGCTTGGTGCTTAACTTGCTGGTGCTTTGATGACAGCCTAGACAGAGTTGGTTTGCCTGACTGCGTAATAGCATGGGGTTGTCACTGCTATGCGCGTCATGACATGTTGCGCATTTTCCTTGTGCAAATGGGGCATGTACAAATTTTTCAGGTGTGCGCAGTTCATCGTGACAGCTAAGGCAAAGTGTGTGCGATTCATCGTTTAATAGATGTGTCTGATTGGTAGCATGCGGGTTATGGCAGCTGTTGCACTGACCTTGCAGCGCTGGTTGGTGTGCATACTGTTGCGTTTTTATCTGCTTGGTTAGCTTGGCATGACAACCAGCGCACAATTCAGCACCCTGTTTATGCAATAAACCAGCGTAACGAGCCAGATGCGGATTATGGCATTGATCGCAGCGCTGTTGTGCTACTGGAAGGTGAATAACTTTTTGGGTGAATGCCGCCTTATCATGGCAAGCATAACAGCTGTTCTTTGTCGCTGCGCAAGCCATATTGGCGCACAATAGCAGTGCAGAGACTGCACACAACATAGCTGCAGTTTTTTGCGTGGCGCGTAGATTCATGGTGCCACCCCCTTGTGACAAGCTGAACACTGTTTTTTACTGAAGGGTTCGTGTTTGAGCGGAAAGGTTAAAGATCGATCTGGGCCACCGTGACTATCATGGCATCCTAGACAACTCTCTGCGCCAGGGGCTATGCCACCGTGATACACGGCAAGCTCCTGCGGCGTCAAATTGTGACAGGCGATACAGAGCCTGCTCGGTTCTTTGTTGAGTAGGTTGCTGCGGGTGGAGCTATGCTCGTTGTGGCATGCGCCACAGTTACCTTGCTGCGCTGGTGCGTGGGCCGCTCCATCACTCCAGTAGTGGTCGATATCATGACATTTTAAACATAGATCTGGCAGCGGTTGTTGCAGATAGCCACCCTGTGCGCTGGCATGGGGTTGATGACAGTTGGTGCAATTACCCAGTGCAAATGGTTGATGTTGATGCGGAGCGTCACTTATCAACTGTTTATGACAGCTGAAGCAAGTTTTGTCCTGCTGCTGGACGCCTAAATTTGGATAATCACTGGAGTGAGGCTGATGACAGGTAAGACACTGACCTTTAGCAAACGGGCTGTGTTCCTTGTTCCCACCGCTATGATCCTGCGCCTTGTCAATCATCTCCTGATGACAAGGGGTACAGAGTGCTTTACCTCGGGCGCGCAATAGCTGTTTGTCGCGGCTACCGTGCGGATTATGACAACTGGAGCACTGACCTGTAGCTACCGGAGCGTGCAGATTCTGTTTTGCCATATCACTGCGCACATCAACATGACAGCCAATACATAACTGCTGCTGCGGCTTAGTTAGTAGTGATTTCTGCTCACTAATGTGGGGTAGATGACAGGTTGAACACTGCTGCTGTGCCGCTGGAGCGTGAGTAAACCTGCTGGTGTGCTGTTGTTGATCGTGACAGTTGTTACACAGCTTATTTATCGGGGCAGCCAAGAGCTTTTTCTGCCCTGGGCTAGCTTCGTGGCTATTATGGCAGCCTAGACAGTTACCCTCCTTGTAGGCACCATGCACACTACCTTGAGCCATTTCACTGGGCTGGTGACAGCTAATACAGAGTCGCTCGGGTGCCTGCTTTAATATGTTGGCATAATCACTGGCGTGGGGATTATGACAAGCAAAACAGTCACCGTCACGCACAGGTTGATGTTGCTCCATATTCGCGCTATCAGGGTGTGGAGATTGATGGCAGGTACTGCACAGATTGGCATTTTGTTGCTTTAGAGCAAATGGATCTGCAGCTGTCGCCGCATAGTGACAGCTGGCGCAGTCACCCTGTAATACCGGGGCGTGTACCGCAGCGCGTAAGAGATTTTTTTTATTCGCTGAGTGCACTAAGTGACAATCATTACAGCGTTTAACCACTGTATATCCAGCGTGTTTTGCGCGCATGGTATCAGTGTTGTTGTGGCAGCTCAGGCACTGTTGATCAGGTGACTGCTTGAGTAACGCTGGCTGGGACGAGGCATGAGTAGTATGACATGTTGCACAGCTCTGTTCTACCGGTTGATGCCTGACGCTAAGCTCAAAGGGTTGACTAGCGTGGCAGGTAAAACACAACTCATAACGTTCTTGTATTAGCAGGTCAGGTTCTACACTGTTATGGGGTAGATGGCATTTAAGGCACTCTCCCTGTTGAACCGGTTGGTGAATGGAGATAGTTGCTTGATTTCCCCTGACACTTTTGTGACAGCCTAGACAGACGGTTTTTTTATCCGCTTTAAGATAGGCTTCGCCGATTAAACCATGATTGCGATGACAGCTTTGGCACTGACCATCTTTTAATGGTGCGTGCACATTGTTGTCCGTACTCAAATGGCGATACTCTTCATGGCAATCGAGGCAATCCTTAACTACCCGTTTCGGAGTTGGTGCCGAAGAGACGCAGCCACTAATGAGTAGAGTAAGTGTCAATAGGAACAACAGTGAGGGAGGAAATAATTGTTTTAGCATTAGTTCTCCTTCTTTAATTGGTCAAGGCACTTTTGCCATTGCTGTGGATTTAATTCAATGCTGGAGCGCTGGCGCAGTTGTTGAATAATCTCCTGCCTCTTTTTTTGCATAGCCTGCTGTTTTAGTTGGGTGCTAAGAGCACTTTTAATCTCCTCAAGGGCAATATTCTGTTGGTGCTCTTTCTGAATAAGCTGAACAAAGGTAAAGGTACCATCCTCAGTTACCATGTCGGCTTCACCCTTTTGCATCTTTTTCAGTTGTTGTTGTAAAGGTAATGAGAGGTGAGCTAGTGCTACTTGTTCTACCTGTGGTTGTTGGTGACCGAGTAGTGCAATAATGCTTGCAAAATCCTCCCCTTGGCGCATCTTTTCACGCAACTGTGCAGCTAGCTGGGCATCAGTTGTTTCGGCACGCATAATTTTGACGCTGCTGGGGCCAGTAAATTGTTGTTTATGCTCTTGGTATGCCTGCTTTATCTGTTCTTCACTTATGTCGGCAGCTGGAACTATGAGCTGTTGTTCTAGCTCTCTTATCAAGCGGTGTTTACAGTAAAAGTCGAAAGTCGCCTTAAGTGGAGGACGCAATTGATAGTTACGTGCCAAAGCTTCGATATTGGTTAGATTTTGTGAAATTATGCCATTTAGCACCTGGTTCAGAACCCGCTGAAAAGCCGCTTGTTGATTCTGTTTAGAGCCGTAGCTGTCAAATTGTCTTTTGGCGGCGGTGTATAATTGCTCAGCAGTGATTTTATGGTCGAGCAGTTCCAAAATGACTTTTTGAGCTTGGTCGTCTGCCACGCCAGTGTTATCGATGGTAGCCAACAGCTCTTGATCTATTTTGACGGCATATTTTTCACGCAACTGGTGCATTAATTTTGCTGTTAATGCTGCTTGTTGCTCCTTGAAATTTTTATCGGCTATGTTGGCGCGTAACTTTGCAAAATCGGCGTCTGATGCTGGTTCAGTAGCGATAACCTCAATTATTTGCCAAGTGTTGTTCCACGGATATGGCGCGCTAAAACGACTATTTTTAGTCTGTTGTAGCAGGGTGAGGATTTGTGCTGGGAGATTGTTGGGTCGTTGCCACACTAGCGATGACAGGATACGCGCTTTTTCATCGACCGCGATGCTGGCTAGTATCTCCTCACTGCTACTGTCTGGCGCATTGGCTTGGGCCGCAAGAAACATATTCAGGTCTGCATGCTCTTTAAAAGAGATGGTGCGCAACTGCCAACGCGGTGCATAGTCCTGCAGGTAAATTTTGTGTAGCTCTGCATCATCGGCGCGGGTAGTCTTATCGTCAATTTCCTCTTTTTTTAGCAACATTAGTGAGCGTACTTTGAGAAATGTGCTGACTTTGTCCTGATAGCTCTGGCGATCCTGTAGCTGCATCTGTTGTGCTTCTGTTGCCAGCAACAGCCAATCGATATAGGTATCAGCTGTTTGTGGTAGCTCTGCCGATTCGCGCCATTCATGCCACCAGTTAATGTAGTCGTCAATCTGATAGCTGGTTTCATTGATAGTTAGTAGGGGCGCATCACTGCCAAATAGATTCCATGCCAGAGAGAATCCAGCACTACTATTAATCAGCACAATAGTTAACAAGCTCAAAATGATTTTATTCAAAGAATTACTCCCTTATGTTGCCAGTTTTCTACGGTGTTATTAATCATTATTTCCAGCAGTTGTGTAGGCGTGCGCACCACACCAAAACGCAGTACGGTGCGATAATCTTCGCCGCTGCTATCAACGAAAGAACGGACTATGGTGGTGCCGTCCTGAGCATTTAATAGATCTAGTTGCAGTGTAATCTCCGGCAATGCTTCACCCTGTACCTTTATATAGTTAAGCGCTAAAATCTTTCCTTTAATCATGGCGTTAATGCGTAACTCTTTAGATATCTCTTTAAAGACTTCGGCTGTGCTTTGCTCGGTAAGTTGCGATATGAACAGCTGCTTACGCTGGAGAAAAATACGCAAATCAGCCACATTGCTTAGCTGATAGCCACGTCTCTTACATACATTTTCGCAGATGCGGGTGGCTACTATATCTAACTGTTTCTCCTTGCTTTTGTTGCTAAAGGGTAAAACTACTAAACGCTCGATCTTGAAACTGTCACCATGAATCATAATTGAGGTAAGTGTTTTCTCTGGTGCGCAACTAGCGTTACAGAGTAGCAGCGCCAGTACCGTAATTTTGGCTATATATCCGCTCATATTAGAAATCCACTTGCCAATTTTGCTGTGAGTGCAGTTGCGCTAACATTGAGCTACTATCTATAGTCTCTAACCGCGCATCGGCTATATCGTAGTGGTTACCTAATTTGTCTAAAGCGCTGAATTGGCATATCAGGCCTGGTTGCGCGACATCAGCGGGTATCTCAACCGTTGCGGGCAACTGATAACCTTTCGTGGTGAAGACTATATCCCCCTGTGGTGTTTCGAGGGTTAACGACCAATTATCCACTGGTACCTGCAGATCCTCTGCTGGCAATAACTCAAGTTGATAGCTTCCATCATCAACATTCTGGTGGATGCTCACCATCTCCATGTCGGTATTTTGGAGGTACAGCTTTGAGGTCACAACAGCTTCATTGCCGGCAATATCACGGGTAAAAAACTGTAAAGTATAGTTGCCATTGTCTAGCCGGCGCATATTGTTATCATTGCCGCGCCAGCGCATCTCTAGTGGCATGTCGGAAAATTGTTGTTCATAGAATACTTTATCGTTGTTTTTGTTGTAGACGGTAAAACTCCACATATCTACGGGCCGTGGTGGTTCTAGTTTTGGAGCAATCTTAATGCTTTCTCTAAAGGCATAACTATCGCCTATATGGAGACCGCTGCGCAAATCTAGACTCAGGTTCGCCGGTTCATTCGCTACGCTATACGCGCAAATCCTGTCTACAGATTGCTGGTGCGATGACAACCAAGACAGGGATAAATCTATCGTATGCCGGCCCGTGCTGGTGGCACTGGTAATTGTCCCTACATATAGATTAGGAATAGGGCTACGCTGGAGCGTGGCTTTATGGTTGGCACTGGTCACAAGGATACTGTCTGGGGCGGGGCCGATAAAATCAAGTTTTACTCGGCAAGTTATTGGTGCTCCACCTTGGACGATTTCCGGACTTATGTGCACATCGATTATTTGCGCTGTAGACAAAGCCCTAGTGTCTACTTGTGGTAGTTGCGGCAGTTGCTTGTGCAGTTGTGCGGCAACTGTTTGTAGCACCCTGCTGTGCACTTTACCTATATCTGTTGTGGCGCCGATTCCAAATAGTGGTTGCTTATCATTGAGATGAATTGCCTGAGTTGTGCTCCATACTGCTTGTCCGTTCTTCCCATGCAGCAGGGTAGAGACAATAGTAACCTGTCTTGCAGCGCGGTCTGTACCCAGTATAGTTGTTAACAGGAGAGCGTCAACCTGCAGGTTGGAGGCTAATTTACGGCAGGCAAAAGAGCTTATCTCTCCACAATGGCGCAATCCCTGCTCGACCATATAGGCACGCACTGCCTGTTCATCGATAACCTCAAAGCCGTGATTACGCAACCGAGTTATAAGCTGCTCGGTGATTGCAAAGTTGACACCGTTGCGCTCCAGCGTAATATCGGCTACCGGCAATAGAGCAATACGATAGGCTAGGGCAGGCTGACCTCCAGCAAGCCCACAGCAGTAGCTAAATAGTGCCATTATCAATATGCGTTTTAAGCTGATCATCGCAATTACCAACTTATCTTCAATTTTCGCTCATGGTGTTTAATAGTCTATCGATAAGCCGAAACAGAACCGCATTAGTTCCCTCGGCGGTTAACCCAAATAGTCGGCCAGCGCTACTGTAGCCGCTATCATCAGCGCTGGCCTGCCAGACAATCTTGCCGGTACTTATATCTACCATCCTTAAAGTAAGAGCAATAACCGGATAACTGTAGCTGCCGCTGCGTACCTCGGTATATTCATCTACTGAACCGGTCAGGTACGCCTCGATATTAAATTCGCGTGCCATCCTTTTAGCTGTGCGTTGGTCTATGAGGGCTTTGTCTTTGGAGCGCACCTCGTCTTGGAGAAAACTGTGCAGTTCCCCTTTTTCGACAACCTCATATAGTTGCAGAGCGAGTAGGCGTGTAGTTAATAGCTCGCGACTGCGATCCTCTATCCCTTTGGCGCTGGTGAAATTTTCCAACGGCAGTATGGCAACTTTTTTGATATAGCCCAATCCGACTGCTGAGCTGGTAAAGTGCTGGCTGGTGCTACTACAGGCGCAGCAGGATAAAAAGAGCGCAACCGCTATGCATGTAAGTAGAAAATATTTATTCACAGAAATCCCCCTTTGCGCGTATCGGGTATTGCCTTAAATGACAAGATTGTGAGCGCAAGCTCTGATAATGCAAAAGATATACCCTTAAACATGATTAAAAATTATAGCTGGCCGATAGCAGACCAGACCAACTGCTGTCATCGTCACTTTTTGTCCAGTCGATACTATTGCGTAGACTGAGATATGAACTTAAATTCCAAGATAGGTTGAAACGGCCATTATGGGTGTCGCCAGTATCAGCGCAGTTGAAGCTATACAGAAAATCTGTCTGTATCTTTTGTGTTACACGCCAATGCACTGAACTGGAGTAGTTTTGTGTGTCATCATCCAGCATGGCACTGGTATTGAATGACAGCTGTTCCGAAGGACGATACGCCAGTGCTACTCTATGGGTTGAGGTCTCATTGTAGCTATAGTAGTAGGAGATGTTGACGCGCTCATTTATCCGCGCCATGAGATTGAAAGTATACCCGTCACTGGAGCTGGTAACATCGTCCACATAGCTGGTGCTTTTATTCCAGGTGTAGCTGAGGTTAGCTGTTAAATCTGGCAAAATTACCGTAGATAGATTGGTGCTAATGCTGTCAGATAAGCGCTCCTGTTCATTGTCCACGTAGTATTGACTTCTCGTCCCATTGAGGGAAAAATTCATATTGTTCAGTGGTGATGTCTGGTAGGAAAAGGCATAGGATCTAGTGCGCTCGGTGGCTAAATCTTCTACCTCGTCTATATTTTCACTGGCACTTAGAGACAGGGCAAAATAGCGATTAAGATCAAGATGACTACTTAGTGAATGGTTGTCTTGTACCGATTTAGCGCCGCGCTGAGGGTTGGAAGTATTACGACTGAAGCTATAGCCGATCTGCCACTGACTCCATGGCCTGTAGTTGACACTGGCTTGGATATTTTCTGTGGTGTTCTTGCTACTCACTTTGTCCTCTACACTAACATCACTAATCTCTTCTTGCGCCTGTATTTCAGTTATATAGGCGCTATCAAAGCCAGCATCAGAATCCAGAACTGCCTTGATATACCTAACGCTGGTTATGGTATTTGCAAAGGTGAATTGGGCGACACTGCGTCCCAAGTCATCGGCATAGATCAAGGTTGGATTCAGTGCTAGCTCCGTCCACAGGTTGTTGTCCTGGCTGGTATAAAATGTCCAGTGCAGACGTTGCTGGGTAGCAAGAGTTAATTCACGATCGAAATATATTTTTACTCTAGTGATATTTTGTAGATTTATCTGTAAAGCGATGTTGAGCATATCCATTGCTGTCGGTATCTGCACACTGGTTGCAGTGGTTTCATCACCATCGTTTAACTGGGGTACGGCGGTCAGGGGATCGGTTAGTGGGGTATTGTCAAGCGCGGCAAATGCTGCTGCTGAATTGACATCAATCACCAATACTCCGTTATCCAAAGTGGTGCTGGTTTCTGAGTTATTAATATTATATTGGTGCGAAGCACTGAGCGAGAGCCGGTTGTTAAAGAGAGATTTCATAAACTGAATGTTGCTAGCATGGCTGTCGCTATTATTTTGCGTGCCACTTATTTCGTCAGTGCTGGTGCTAGTGCGATAGTTGTACAACATGCTGATAAAGCGCCAGCGATAGTCAATACTGCTAGCAAAACTTTCGGTATTAGTGTCGATTGTAGCTGGGCTGGCATCGTTGGTACTATTTGACTCACTGTAACTTAAGCGTAGCTGTGGCCACAGAGGATTGTTAAGGTTGGAGGAGAGGTTGCAACTCCAGTTACGGTTGATAGATGTTGGGTCGTCACCACTCTGGCGCTCATTTTGCGCACCTGCGATATTGAAACGGAAGATGTCATTCGTTAGGCTAAAATTAGCCGATGGAGCTATGGTTTTTGTTTTATCTAGCCCTTGCTGTTGCGTCGTGGCGTAACGAAAATTGCCACTTAAAGTTATTGCAGAGGTTGGATCATGGCTCAGTGCCAAGTTGTAGGTTTGACCAAGGTTCCACGGCCCATCATCGTCGCCAATAGGTGTGCTCCAGTTGCCGTTTAAGCGCAGAGGGGCAGCGCAGCACAGTGGCGTAAAAAAGTGCAGCAGGATCACCCAAATTCCTGCTGCACATATTAAAAATGAAAACGACTTATGAGTCATGGAAATATAGATTCATTAAGTGCGTGAGAGGTTTAACCCTCCCACGCATAATGGGTTTATTGACCAGGGAATACCAAGGCATGCGGATCACCATGGCACTCTAAACAGCCGCTAAATTGATCCAACATTGCCTTGCTGTGCGGCAAACCATGACACTGTTGGCATTCGGGAATGTTGCCATGTGTCTCGGTATGGCAGTAGGAGCATTGTAAGTCAGCATGCTTTTTGTGTGTGGTTATCAAGCGCTCGGTAATGCTGGCATGACAACCGGAACAGGCTGCATTTGGTGTGGCGTCGGTGTAGTGGATCTGTGTGGGTTTGTGTACTGGGTGGCAACCCATGCAGCCACTGTTATCGACAAAGGTGGTGTGTGGAGTTGCGTGGCATTCAGTACAGTCGGGAATATAACCGTGACGGCTGTGGTGGCAATCGCTACACTGAATTTTGCCATGGGCGCTGGGGAAATCTACGATTTCAGCCTTTTGCGGTTTATGGCAGTTGCCACAATCCTGTTCCAAGGTGGTCATGTTGACCAAGCCCGCGATAGGTGCGTGGGCATTACCATGGCAACTTAAACAATCCTTGAATTCGGCACCGTGGATTTCACCGTGGCAAGTTTCGCAGTTAGGTACTACATCTTTCCACGCGGTATTGGGGCGGAAGGTATGAAATGTCTCATGGCAAAAACGACATTCAAGTTGATGTTTGCCCCCGGTGTCACGAATGGTATTGAACACTATCTCGTGGCAGCGGGCGCAATCTGTCGTTGTTAGTTGCACAACTTTTTGTGCGTACGGGCTGGTGTCTTTTTCACTCTCCACCGCCTGCTCTTTGCTGCCAGCTTCAGCTACTGCTGTTCCCATATTCCTTGCTGTTGGTTCCACGCAGCCCCAGATCGAGGTCAATAGCCCGAGTACCATCAACCCAATCGTATAATTTTTCAATCTGTTCATAAGTCTCCTCTTTTTCTTTAGTTGCATAGATGATTAGTAACGCTATTTTTCTAAACCATGAGCATCGATATGGCACTTCAAACAGTCAGGGAACTTCTCGTGCAAAATAGCGGTATGGGGCATGCCGTGACAGGTTGTACACTGGGGAATAACCTTGTGTTGTGACTTGTGACAGTAAGCGCAACCAAGGTCACGGTGCAGTGTTGTACAATTTTTTAATAGCTCAGTCTCTGTCCCATGGCATCCACTACAAAATGATGATGGAATTGTCTCAGGATATTTGACCACGGTAGGCATGTGTGGTTTATGACATTCAATGCAATCGGCGTATTGCATATCTGGTGTATGTGGTTCGTGACACTCCATACACACCAAGAACTGCCCATGCTCTAAATGACACTCTTTACAATCCAGAGCGCTATGTTTACTGGGATAGTTAGTTAACTGAGTTCCTTCGTTAGCGTGGCAGGTAATGCATACCGGCTTAACTGTTGCCACCTTGTCAAAGTCGATCTCAAGAGGGTAGTGGGGGTAGTGGCAGGTAGTACAATTATCTATAGCGTAATGAGATTTTTCGCTGGGATCGTGGCACATAGAACAGGCTGGAATAACCTCTGTCCCTTTGGGTGGATGTTCTACGTGACAATCTAAGCATGTGACTGCGCTACTGTGTTTGCTTCCCCTGGCGTTTAGGGTATCAACTATTTCGTCATGACACTTTAGACAATCTTCGTTGGCCAGTGGCGTAGCGGTTGCGCCAGCCATGCTGGCAAAAAGTAGCAGCACCAAGCTGCAAAGGAATATTCTTCCTGGTCTTTCCATGTTTATCCTCCTAAGATAATTAATAAAAAATGCTGGAATGTCAGCACCATATTAGTTTTGATCTGCACTGGTTGGGGCTATGGTAAATATTTGCACGCGATGGTTGAAAGTATCCGCAACATATAGCGTCCCTCTGTCATCGCAGCACACACCACTGGGGTAATAAAAATAACTTGGTGCACTACCTTTACTGCCGATCTCATACAGCCATTGACCTTCAGTGGAGAAAACTAAAACTGTATGGCGTAAATAATCGGCTATATATATGCGCTTATTGTGGCTATCCACAGCTATTGAACGTGGCCTAGCTAACTTACCGGTATCGCCACCTTTTTCTCCAAAGCTGTACATAAAGTTCTCTTGATAGTCGTAAACAAATACCCGGCCCATCTCTTCACTGAGAAAATATAGATTGCCATCACTATCGCGTGCCATGGCGTCAATGGAGGCTGGATCTACTATGCCCAACCTCTCTTGGCGGGGCACTATTTGGCGTTTGTATTGCCAATCCTTATCGAAGACATTTACCCCCACGCCGCTGGTGGACAACAGGTAAAATGCACCGTTTAAGCCAAGCAGTACCTGTTTGACGGTTAAAGTCTCATTTTTGTTGTCGGGCTTGGCTAACAGCAAATCTTGCGTGGGGAAAAAAGCATTATCCAGAATAT
Source organism: Desulfuromonas sp. (assembly GCA_034006225.1). Lineage (GTDB taxonomy): Bacteria > Desulfobacterota > Desulfuromonadia > Desulfuromonadales > Desulfuromonadaceae > Desulfuromonas. Next base: position 33,083 of record JAVETC010000008.1, read on the forward strand.
GGATGCATCCAGATGGGTAATCACTATTGCTACCGCAACTTACATAGAGCTGGGCATTATGTAGTAGTACCGAAGATATGTTATGCAGGCCACGGCCTCTCCCCACCTGATCGAGGGGAAAACCTTCACGATTAAAGATAATAAGCTGGCTATTGCCCGCATCTACAACGTAAGCATCTTCAGTTTGTTGGTCAAAAAAGAGTGTTGTTGGGTAGGAGAGTTTTTGCTCATAGGGATCTTTATCCAGAATGGCATGCAGACGCACAGTATCCATATTTGGCCGCGCCATGGATGTAGTTGCGCTCATAACTATGAGTGTGCTCAGCACTAGAACACAGAAAAAATTATGGGCTAAAAAAGTTTTATTTTTTTGGTAAATAGAATCTTTCATTCTCAACTTAAGGATAATATGTTGTAGTGGTTGGGGGATATGCCCCAATTTGCGGATAATGGGGTGAGAGTTATAACCCCATTATCCAACCATTTTTAGTGACCGTTATTCATCTTTTGCACTCTATGCGGTTAAGCTAATCTGGATGGCAGAGGTTCTGCTTCCACGTCATCAGAGCTAATTCTATGGAGACTAAATGTGATAAAACTGAGCAAATCAGTAAAACCTCGATATTGTGGTTAGTTTTTTGCACGTGTTAGTTCTTGTGCACAGTGCAGTTGTCGCTCTAGGTGTTCTGCAACAATGAAACCAACCTTAAAATTATATTTGTTATCATTTAGCGCTAATGCACATTGCGGTATAAATTTTTGACAGTGGAGAAAACTACATGCACCAAGAACGCATTTTAGTTGTTGATGATGAAAAGATGATTAATTGGGCATTAGTAGAAATGCTTGAGGATGCCGGCTATTTAGTTGCATCAGCGTTTACTGGCGGAGAAGCGCGGGAGAAGTTTCGCCTGTTTAACCCTGGAATGGTGTTGCTAGATATCTCTCTGCCCGATGCAAATGGTATGGATTTATTGCAAGAGTTCAAAGAAGAGGATGAAAATCTGCTGGTAATTATGATAACCGCCAATGCTGATCTCGACTCGACAGTGAAATCGTTAAAACGCGGTGCCGATGAATATATAGGTAAACCATTTAACCTAGACGTGGTTGAGCATCGTGTAGCGCAAATTTTTGAGAAAAAAAAGCTGAGGAGACAAACGGATAGCGCCAAAAGAATATTACGGCGGCATAGCGATTTTGATCAGTTAATAGGGTCATCGGAAAAGATGATTGATGTTTTTAAAATGACCAAAGTGTGTGCCGAAAGCGATTGTAAAACTATTCTTATATTGGGTGAGAGCGGGACCGGTAAAGAGTTAGTCGCCCGTGCAATTCACAATCATAGTGGACGCAATGATGCGCCTTTCGTTGATGTTAACTGTGCTGCTATTCCAGATAATCTCTTGGAAAATGAGCTGTTTGGTCATGAAAAAGGTGCTTTTACTGATGCTACCCAGCGCGAGCAGGGGATATTTGAATGCGCGGAGGGTGGCACGGTATTTCTTGATGAAATCGGCGATATGCCGCTGATTATGCAAACAAAAATTTTGAAAATTATCGAAACCAGACGCTATAGACGCGTCGGTGGCCGCGAGAGTCTAAATGTCAATGTAAGAATCGTTGCGGCTACCAATCAGGATCTACTCAAACTAGTTGAAGATGGCCTGTTTCGTGGTGATCTCTACTATCGTTTGAATGTTATGTGTATAAATTTACCACCGTTACGCGAACGCATAGACTGCATCCAAAGTTTAGTCGATTATTTTATCAGTCGCCTGAACAGTGAGTATGGAAAACGCTGCAGCGGCATAGATAGTGAAACCATGGCATGTCTAAAAGAGTACTCCTGGCCAGGCAATGTGCGTGAGTTGCGTAACACTATAGAGCGGATGATGATGCTGGATAACTCCAGTGTCTTGACCAAGCAGTTTTTGCCACCGGAGATAAAAAATCCAGCTGAACATGCTGATAAAGGGCTTTTATCTAGCAACACAGATAGCCACAATGGTGAAGCGCAGTTGGACATCAATCTGCCGCGCGAAGGTATAACATTAGAAGAGGTAGAAAAGGTGCTGATTCAACAGGCGTTGGAGCGCTACAACGGCAACCAGACCAAGGCGGCTAACTGCCTTGGCATGAGTAGAGATACCATGCGCTACCGTATGAAGAAGTTTGATTTAAACTAATGGAACATTTTATGAATACTCGCGTAATAGCCAAGCTCTGTTCAACTGCATTTTTATTGTTATGGGGAATATCTGTAAGCGGAGTTGTCCTTGCTGCAACTGGTGATTATACGGCTTCAGCTCATGGACAAAATGTTAAGCGTACCGGCATGCCAGATGCTTATGCGGTAGGTAATTGTGCGCATTGTCACGAGCAACATGGCACAATTGGTAGCGATGAACCCGACCCTGGCTTCACTACGCCGTTCTCGTTTCTTGCATTTTCAGACAGCCCTGTTCCCGTTAGTGGTGCCACTTATAGTCAAGATGATAATTTTTGCTTCTATTGCCATAGTAGTACAGTAACAAGTGTGCAGTCTGGAGGGATATCAAATCTTGATTATGCTGCTACTTTTGGAGGATACGTAAATGATTCACCAGAAGGAATTCTTGAGGCTTTTAACTCCAGCGGTTCCATTCATAATCTTGATTATATTTACGAATATGTAGCTGGAAACGGCACCTACAGTCGTCCTGCAGATTTCTCCTATTTTACAGCTAAATCTAATCCATGCACAGCCTGTCACAATCCGCATCTTGCCAAAGCTAATCGCTCTGATGTCGAGGATCAAACGCTATCGGTCCTCTCTCTACCTTCTGACCACAATGATCTTTATGGGGATAACCTCGGTGAACGTATGGCCGATTTTGCCGGAGCAAAATATCAAGCACCATATTATTATGCTTCAACAACAACTTATGAACCTGGCAATAACGGAATATCAGATGGTTCAACGCTACCTGATTACAATACATTTTGTTTAGAATGTCATCAAAATAGAGTACCAACAAGTGATCATCTAAATCATGTGGATGGCTCTTACATTAGTTATATTGAGAGCATTAACTGGACTGATACAAGTGGTGACGGAGGCCTGGGAGATATTGCTGGAGATAAACACGGCATGAATGATAATACCACAGCAGTAGTTACTCGGTCTCCTTTTGGGTCAACTGGTGGTTATGTACTGTCGTGTTTGGATTGCCATGAGCCACATGGTTCATCAAACTCCTATCTGATTCGCCGCTCAATTAATGGTGAAGCTCTAAGTGGTACGATTGGATCAGGGGATCATGATCGTGGCAATCAATGTAGACAATGCCATAAAGATGACTATGAGATGGCTGGTAGCTCTACACCTGCATTGATTAACTCTTGGAAAACAACTCATCACGGTGGCGGAGCGACAAATCCGTATAAAGCATCACAGCTGTCTTCCTGTGGTTGCCATGACTCATCAAGACAAAGTGATGATAATTTCCCAATTCCCTGTGAACGTTGTCATTATCATGGCTCTTATGTGCCAAATCCATACAGTCCTTATGCTGGTCCCAAAGTTACCCCAAAACAGGCTCCTTATTTTCGTAAAACATTCTAGTTTTACTTATTAACCTAGTCGTTTCAACTCTGTCATCTGGTTTTTATCGTCAAAGATAAGCAAAAAACGACCACTGATTCCATCTTGGCCAAGAAAGGGGCGCAGATGCTTGGCGGGTAACTTTAAACGCCGTCCATCTTCGGCAACTATGTTTACCCAGCTGGCGACACCTTGGTAAAATTTTAGGTATTGTTGGGATGAAATTTTAACGTTAAAGGTAAGTTGATTCATTAAATTATGCCCTGTTGAATAACCATTCTTTATGTCCACAGCTCTTGTGGATAACTGCTGGAAAACTCATTTAACAACTACCTAACATGCTTAATTTGCGATAGGTTTTGCTAAATGCACATAAATTAGGCAGTAAATCAAAGTTGAATAAAATCAACTACTTGTCCTTGTGACTTGGTGCCGTAGTTGCGGTAACTAGTTAATAATAACTTGGCGCTGCGAATTTTATTCAGTTGTGTTTGTTGTCTTTGTATGTGTCGTATTTTTTGTATACTGTATCCAGTTACGCAAAGATTCCATACCCTGGGTAATGCTAATGCTGGGAGCATAACCAAAATCCTGTTTGGCCGCACTGATATCAAACCAGTGTGCTGTAGATAACTCACGAACTACAAAGCGCGTTAAGGGTGGTTCGCGGGTTATTCGCAGCAATTTATAGCTGTATTCCAGTAACCAACCCATGGCATAAGCTAATTTAGTTGGCACTATACGCATCACCGGCGGGACCTCAGCGCAGGCCAGTATCGCATTGACAATATCCCACAAGTTGCGCGGATCATCTTGAGAGATGAAATAGCACTTCCCCGAGATGTCACTGCCTATGTCCAACTGTTGAGCTGCTTGAATGTGCGCCTGGGCTGCATTATCGATATAGATACAATCTACTTTATGGTCAAGTTTGCCAATGCGCCGCAGTTTCCCTGCGCGCCCTTGAGCAATGATGCGCGGAGTAAGATGATTATCCTCTGGCCCCCAAATAAGGTGGGGACGCAGGGAGACCGTAGCTAAAGTATCACTGTTGGCAGTAATTACATGCTGCTCAGCAATCGCCTTAGTTTGTGGGTAGGGGCTATGGTAGTGTTCAGGATAGGGTATTGATTCATTCACTCCCTCCATAGATCTACCATTAAACACTACGCTGGGGGAGCTGGTATATATTAACTTGGTTATTCCTAGGTTGCGACAAGCACTGATTACATTTTCACTACCGACAACATTGGCACTATAATAGTCGGCAAAATCGCCCCATACTCCTGCCTTAGCTGCCACGTGAAATACCGTATCACAGCCCATTGCGGCTCGTTCAACTACAGCATAATCACTCATGTCGCCAATAAATTGTTTAGCTCCAACTTCATCTAGCTTGGCATAATAGTTACGCGCTAAAGTGTGCACCTCAATGCCGAGTTTACGCAGTTGCGCAACAATAGCGAAACCAAGAAAGCCACCACCACCAGTAACCAGTGCTTTTAGGATGTTTTTTTGCTGGCCCATAGTGCTAATTTTTCCCGAAAAATTTTGGCGTTATGTCGAATATCTACCGGAAATGCTGGATGAAACATGAAGTACTTAATTGCTGAGGTGTGAGGAAATTTCTGCTGAATGTGGCGCAGGTCAGTCTCAATACTCTTTTGGGTAGCCATGTCTGCTGGTTTCAATAACTCAACGCATAAAACAGGCTGTTGCTCTCCCGGAGTGCCGACGCCAACTAAGGCGGTACGGTAAACTTGAGGATGGCTGTTAAATACCCCTTCACAGGGAATAGTAAACAGAGTTTGTGTTGCAGTTTGCACCCGATGAGTTTTGCGCCCACAAAACCAGATTTTACCCTCATTATCGCGGTAGCCTACATCGCCCATGCGATGATAATAACCACCATCAGCTGTGGGTATTTTAGCTAACGCCGTAGATTCTGGACGATTATAATAACCGCTGGTTACCTGTGCTCCCTTGACGACAATTTCACCTATTTCACCATCTTTGATGCACAAATCGTCGCGCCATTGGCTAATCGGTTGATCGTCAATAGCAATGATCTGTACTTCCAGATTCTCCACTGGGGTACCAACACAAATGCCCTTACCCAAATCGGTCAGCTCACGGGTGGTAGTTAAGATTGTGCTACTGCTGATGGAGCATACCGGTAGCGCTTCAGTAGCACCGTAGGGCGTGTAGATTGAAATATCACTATTGAGCATAGAGCCGAACTGCTCTAACACGGTTGCTGGCACCGGAGCACCGGCAGAGATAACCCGTTGCAGGGTAGGTAACTTGCGGTGCTGGTGCATCCCCGCTGTGGCTACGCGGCGCAATAACGCTGGTGAGCCGAACATATTGGTTATGCCGAAATTATCTATAGCTTCAAAAATACGTTGAGGATTTACCTGCGCTGGTTTGGTGGCATCCATATCTGGGATCACTGCTGTCATGCCTAAGGCGGGAGCAAATAGCGCAAATAGGGGAAAGGTACATAGATCAATTTCACCCGGTTGAATCTGATAAAGTTGCTGCAATGCCTTAATTTGCGCATTGAAGTTGCTGTGGGTATATATTGCCCCTTTAGGCACTCCGGTGCTGCCACTGGTGAACAAAATTGCCGCTGTTTCACTGTCAATTGGTTGGTGGCAGGAGAACTCACTGGCCGTCGGTGTCTGGCATAACAGCTGAGGCAGGCTGAGACAGCCAGGCCAGCAGTAGCGTGCAGGGCTAAATATCAGGTTAACTGAACTCTTGCCCCAGCCCAGCAGTTTGCGCGCAATTTGCGCCTGGGTAATGCCGATAAATACCTGTGGTTGTGCCTCTTCGAGACAGGTTTTGATATTTTTAATCCCCATGCCTGGGTCAATAAGAATTGGTACCGCGCCTAGTTTGAACAGGGCAAAGGTAATAGCAAAAAAATCTAGGCTTGGTTTAACCATGAGCGCAACGCGTTGACCGCACTCAACGCCATTTTTTGCCAAGGTGTAGGCGATGCGGTCACTATGTGCGTGCAGTTGAGCATAGGTGAAATGGGTATAACATACTTGGCCGCGGCTATCTCTGCCTTGCGGAAAGACGACCGCCATAGAGTAGGGTATCTGCTGAGCGCGCGTGGCTAAGTAACTGGCAATGTTTGTGGTAGCTTGTGTGGACATGATTACTTTTCGTTGGTGCTGCTAGTACGGATAAAATCACATATTAGGGGAACTACTTCATCGGAGTAATCTTCCAGAATATAGTGGCCACCATTGCGCCATGTTTTTACCTGAGCAGCGGGGAAATGTTGTTGCCATTGAGCGAGAAAGTGCTTATCAAAAACGAAATCTTTCTCTCCCCAGCAAATCAACATAGGGACATGAGTTAGTTTCACCAGTGATTTTTCTACACGACTTACCTCGCTATAAGCTGGATCTGTTGGAGCTAAGGGGATGTCTTGGACAAAGCGCAAAGTGGCAATGCGATTGCGCCAGCTGTTATACGGAGCAGTGTAGGCACAGCGCAGGGCGCGTGGCAGCGGATGCTGCTTGCAGCCTACCCAAGCCGCGGCGCTACTAAAGGCATTGCCAGCGCGAATCAAAAAGGAGCCTACGGCTGTATCGCGACAAATTTTCAGGCTCAGCGGTAGAGGCTTGTCTTTAGGTAGGTGAAACGCTCCAGTATTAAGAATAACCAGTTTGGCAATACGTTCGGGATATTTAGTGGCGAAAGCCATACCAATCATTCCACCCCAATCATGGACGACCAAGGTGATGTTCTGTTTAATTGCTAATGACTCCAGTAGCTGCTCCAGATCAGCAACACGGCTGGTCAGGGTGTAAGCGTATTGAGTATCCTTAGGCTTGTCCGACAGGCCGCAACCTATGTGATCGGGAACAATAACCCGGTGACTAGTACTCATCTGTACTGCCAGATGCCGATAATAAAAACTCCAACTTGGGTTGCCATGCAACATTACAACTGGATCGCCTGTACCGGCATCCAGATAGTGATAGTTTATGCCACCTTTCAGTTGGAAAAATTTCCCCGCAAAGGGTAATAGCCGTTTCACCATTCAACTCCTAGCATAGTACAATTTAAGCCACTGCCAATGCCCAGCATTGCCACATTGTCGCCAGATTGCAATACCTTGCGCTCTGCCGCAATAGCAGCGGTAATAGGTAGAGAGACCGTGCCGATGTTGCCGAGGTAGGGGTAGGTGCTAAAATCTTTATCCGCAGCAATATCCAACTCTTTTAAAATAGCCTGTTGATGTGCCGAACCAACTTGGTGGCAAATTATCTTATCAACATTATGTGTTTGCCAGTTTAATGTCTCCAAAAATAGCTGCCAGGTTCTCTTGCCCAACTCCACTCCGTGCTGCATTACCGCTACAGCATCGGTATTCATAAATTGGCGGAATTGATCGTCACCCTGTGATTCCATGCCCCAACGGCAGAGCTGGTGGTGGCAGGGTTGCGCCATAGTTGCCCCACCTAGCAGACGGTGGCTGGATGGGCTAGCAAATGAGTTGTCTGTCAGCACTACCGCAACAGCACCAGAGCCGCCGGTGAGGGTGGCAATAGAGCGGGCAAAAAACGCCATATCTTTTTTAGCCAACATGCGTCTGATCGTAGTTTCGTTGAGCTCGCGCGCACTTTCGCAGGAGACTACCATTCCAGCGCTAATTTGACCGAGTTCAATCCTGTTGGCGATGTCGATGATGCCGTTCATAACCCCCAAGCACGCATTGCTGATGTCATAGATCATCACCTCACCACTAATACCTAGAGCATCGGCAACTCGACATGCTGTAGCAGGTTCAAACAACTCACGGCAGACGCCGGTATAGGTTATGGCGCCGATATCTTGAGCAGTCACTCCGGCGGCCTGCAGGGCTTTAGCTCCAGCTTGGGCTGCACCCTGAGATAGTGGGGTGTCAGGCTGCCACCAGCGCCGTTCCCGGATGCCAGTTAATGCCTGCAACTGCCCCTTGGTGATGTGCAGAGCTTCGTATAACGGCGACAGTTGCTGTTCCAACTCAGTAGAGCTGACCACAACCGGAGGTAGTTCGTAGTTTATGCTGTTTATATAGACTTTACTGTATTTCATCATCCAACTTTGTGTGCAGTTTACTTAAGAGGAGGTAACTTTACCTGGTTGCATAATTTTTAATGGTGTAATTTTCTATAATTGTTCTGCCTCCAGAATTGAGCCAGCGCACGCCAATAGCTACCAAGCGCGCGGCATTTAATTTAGCATAAAATGCCTTTACTAACAGGCTGACCCGCTTGGCCTGTTCCGGTGTCCACTGGTGGGCAGGGTGCAGATGAATGTGATGCAGAAGCTCTTGATCTTCGCTATCTTCAGGGCAACATAGAATATACTCTATTGCCCATGACAGCATGTCTGGGCGTGTTCCCTGTTGATGATGGATTGCTTGGCCACTAAGCAGCCGCGGAATTGACAAATTATTGCTGCGTAACACTATATTTGCCAACAAGAAAACCGATTTTTGTTCCAGACTAACTAACATTGCACACGCTCCTAAAGTTGAATTAGTATCTCAATGTGCGTCGGGCTGCATACTGTCAGAAACTCGATCTTGGCGCAAGTAAATTACCGATATTTACATTGCTCAAGCAGTAGCGATTTGGTAAATTCTCCTGTTGTTACAGTTGGCTATAATGGTTGGTGTAAGCAACTAACTGCTTGGCAAACTGTTTTTTCTTAATTATACGGGAGTATTTTCCTATGCAGTGGGTGGCATATTTTATTTGGGCAGCCGTAGCATTATGTGTTGGTGCAATAATAGTAAGCTTTCTCTACTTGCGCCGCCAGCCAGCTACCAGTAGCGACAAGGTAGAGGATGATACCGCGCACGTAATTCCTTTTAATCAGCACCGGTGGCAGTTGTTACTCAGTCGTACCCCTTTTAACGCCGATGATGTTCCGCAAGGGGAGACTGAGCGTATCGCATGGGCGCATGAGTTATTGGGAGTAGAACCGGAGTGGTTTAGCGGTGGGGATGTCGCTATGTACCCCTGTTTATCATTTCATAATGCAGTTGGTGATAGCGTTGACTTTATCCAGCAACGACTGCGTGAAAACAATAAATTACGTCTTTATGCCGTCAAACCCACTGGTGTTGTATTGACAGAGACAGCTTATGAAGCGAGCGTAGTGCTGTGTTTTGCTGCTCCAGTAGTCTATGCTGGCAAGTCGGCGTGGCGTTATTGGCCGGTAAATGTATATTGGGAGTGGGGTTATCTGCCCGAGCAGATGCAGTGTCGCCAGATCATCTATGCCGCCTTGCACAGTGGCTGCGAAGTGGTTGGAGTGGAACTGGATGTAGCCGATATATATTTTCTCCTCGAGAGCAGGTTGATACCTGAACCGCTGTATAGTATCTCGCCAGATCCAAACTTGGCCACTCCTGACGCACAATGGGATGCTATTGCTGTTGCTAATGCAGGAGAACCAGTACCGGGGCAGATAGAAGAGACCCTGTCGGCCGCAGATTTGCAGCACAGGCTAGAGAATAGCTCCAGTTAAGCAACTATAGCCGTGCACACTATCCGTTGACCATAAAGATCAATTCGCGGTCTATTTCGGCGGGATTGCCGCTATTGAGTTCTAATAAACGGCGCAGGTGGGTGATGCTGTCAGAATCCATTGTGGTAAAACAGAAACCAATGGTATTCTCATTGAAATGGCTGGCTTTAGCTTGAAACTCTAGAAAAATATCGCGCCCTTCAAGGGCCATAATTATTGTCACTTCTTGATCACTTGCTAGCTGGGGTAGAGAATCTGAGCTGAATTGGAGCAGAATCCCTTTGAGTGAGATATCTACGACACGACAGTCTGCCACGCCATCAGCATATTTAATCTGAGCGTTCTCTATATAGTTGACACGGGTATAATTTCTCTTCTCGGTCATCTTAACCTCCATCAGACATTAGACTGCACATCTGTACTTTTGCCGCACAACTAAATTAATAACATACTTTCTTTTTTAGCGTAAGCTTGGCGCTTGTTATTTAGCTCGCGGTTGATACAGCATAGCACTGCCCACTTCACAGCCAATATTGCGTGCTACAACAGGACATTTTGCTTTAAGTAAAAAGAAGATATTGGCATCAGTATCACTCAATGTTTCGTAATTACCCTGACCTTTAGCAATGATTAAATCTGCTTTGTGGAACCTTTCAACAAAATCGCTACTGCAGTATTGAAGTATAGTTCCCGGGCTACTGTCACCGTTGTCAATAACCGTAACTAACTCGGTGATGCCAGCTTGCTCGGCATCGGAGCGCAAAGCATCGTTTAGAATCGGCCCGCCACGCACTACAAAAGTTGTTTTTTCCAGCGGCAATTGTTGAATTAATATCTTGTCGAAAACGATTTCTCCGGCATTATCGCCTAAATATAGGATGTCATCTGCCTGCTTAATAGCGTTAGCAAATGCGGTAATATCCCCTTGTAGCGTAGTTTTAAGCCCCTGTTCAATGCTGGATAATATCTGTTCACCACTCATACCATGATACACACCATGATCTATACAGTTACCGGTAATTGCCAGCAACACAGCGGCAGAGAGGCGATTATCTGCCATTAGCACATCCTGCTCTAGCTGGGGTAGTAGCTGCAACGCCAGCTGTTGGTCGCGCTGTTTTTCTGCTAAATATGGATCCTCTACACCACTGGCCTGGCGAATCAGACCGTGAATTTCACGAGCCATAGCTGGTGGAGTCAGATTAAAGTCAATGGTGCTCATCATGCGTAAAACACTACGCAGAGTCTCCTCGCGCCGTGCTTCACCGAGTTTGACCATATCCATAACACTCAAGGTCTGTTTGATAAAACAGGGAATACATTCGTGATATGTCTGCATAAAATTACCCTATTGTTACTCTCATATACAGAGCTTCATCTGTATGGTTAGGCCAATTGGTTGTTAATAAAAGCTTGGCGTAGATTGTCGGTCATGGTGCATTCGTAACTATTCATACGCGCCAATAGCTGATGTGTTTGGGCATCAATAAAATCTATATTAGCGCTGGCACTGTGTTGACTAGCCTTGGTAACCCGGCATTGAATGCGGATATTACCCGCAGGGAACTGTTCACAATATTGACGGTAGTGACCGGCGAAGGATGGTAATGAGCCCAGCTGTTTTTGTGCAAAACTCCACAGAATCATCATTTGAAAACTGCTGTCTAGTACCTGAGGATCAGCTATCCAGCTGTTGCGCAGGGGCTTTTCCATCCATTGATCTGGTTGTGGCGCATATTGGGAGATGGCAATAATACCCTCGTTGTTGTTACCGACAATCTGACTAAGCCCCTGTAACTGCGGCCCATGAAACAGGTGCCCCGATGAATATATCTCTGCCTGTGAAGAGAGTTCGCCACCATCAATAAATAGTGGTTCAATATTGGGGCGTTGATCAGTGAGCTTGGTAGTCAGAATGATATCTGCACTTGCATGGATAGTGCTATCCGTACCGCTGCATATCTGCATAGGGACGATAAACGAGTTTTGTTCGACAATCGTCTCTCCGTAACGTAAGTCCACTTCCATCACGGATTTTGTCGGTACAATAATACCACTGCGGATACGCAGGTTATCAAAGCCAGAAAAAATTAGTCCCGGGTTGTTGTGCATAGCTCCCTGCGCCAACCACTCTATTTGCAGCGCCATAGGCACAACCGCTTTGCCGTTGATGACATGGTGCCGCAACACTGGGATGGTTTTGCTGCTAATGCTAAGGTGTAACACGCTGTTAGGGAGTAGAGCATGTGCCAAGGTTTGTTTAGCTGTCGGCTGCTCCGTTTCGGCTGAAGTAACAGAGGCTTTCTCCGCGTCAGATCCATCATCACTACTGCCACCAAGAATGACAACTTCAACGTTATCATCTGGATTAGCTAACTCTTGGAGCAGATATTGCGCGCCAGCATGCAGATCAATAACACTGATGCCTTCGCTGGCAAATAGCCGTTTTAAGGCTGGAGTCACCATGCCGCCGTCCCATGGCCCCCAATTAAAGGAGATAATACGGCAATCGCTGCGTTGTCTGGCCAAAGCTTGAGCGGTCTTATTTAGCACTTCATTAGCCACGGCATAGTCGAGCTGGCCTGTTCGTCCGAAGCGGCCAGTTGAGGATGAGAATAAGCCGATAAAATCCAGATTGTCTTCATGTGTTGCTTGAAGTAAGGCCTGCAAACCACCTATTTTAGTTGAATAAACTAAATCAAACTGTTCTACGCTCTTATCTTCTATTTTACGGTCAGCCAGAACACCAGCACCATGAATAATGCCACGGATAGTACCCAGCTTACGTGCTTGGGCTATGGCTATATTAACCGCCTGTTCATCGCGAATGTCCACACTGCGGTAGAGTACCTGTGATCCGGTTTGTTGTAGACGATTGATGTTGGAGGTTAGTTCGCGGTTGTTTACCACCTGCACGCAAGCCCTATTTAGTTCGCGCGGTTTCAGCGGATGTGGTGCATGTTGCATTAAAGCTTTTTTGATAGCAGCCTCATCCTTAGCACTGGCCAACCAACTATCTTCACTCTCTGGTTCTGGGCTGCGCCCTAGCAGTAACAGGGTTGGGTTGCCAACTTCAGCCAGAGCAAGTGCTACCTCCGCTGTTACTCCACGCGCACCGCCGCTCACAACAACCACATCATTACTGGTTAAAGTTAATCTAGGAAGGCTTGGCGCTAAGTTAGCTTGCTGAAGCTCCAGAGTGTGACAGCCTTGAGCGTTTACCGTAACTTCCAGTGGCCCAACAGTGAACAGCTCATTGATAATGGCAGTTGCTTGGGCGCTCTCATCGAGATCGTTACCGAGATCAACAGCTTTGCACTGCACCTCTGGCCATTCATGGCTGGCAGTTTTGCTAATTCCAGCTAGGCCACCTGAGAGCGGGTCGTTAATTAGCGCTTGACGATCAAATCCAGCCATACCATCAAGACGCGAAACTGTCATTAAACAGCTGGGCTTGTTGGCACTGTTGTGGCGTAGGGCGCTTGAGCAGCGCTGCACTAGCAAGAAACTATCGCTTAAAAAGCGGCTATCAGTACCGATTTGCGGAGCAATTACTACCAGAGCCGACAACTGCTCAGGTACAGTTTTATGGGTCGGGCTGATAAGTTCAGCAGCATAATTTCTTTTTTTAAGCTCAGTTACTACCAACTGGCTCGTTGATGAGCAATCATCTACCACCCAAATTGGTGCTTGTGCGCTCAAAGAGAGTTCTGCTCTAGGGGTAGAAATAGGTACAATTTTTAATATTTGGCGGTGCAGCTGTGGATCAGAAGTTATTTTTTTTTTTGTAACTGCTACAGGCTCAACATCTGTAGCACCCTCACTGATAACTGTGCCATCCATAGCTTCAACGATTTGACGTAGGGTCTGTAGACTGCCTAGCTGATCCGGTTGCAGGGCAGGCAAGTTGGGCAACTTCTCCTGAATAGCCGAGAGAATCTCGACTCGCTTAATGGAGTCGATGCCGAGATCGGCGTCAAGACTCATGTCGAGTTCCAGCATCTCCTGTGGATAGCCGGTCTTCTCCGCCACTACCTCAAGCAGGCTGGTAGCAACATCGGCTGTGCCAGCCATGGCTGCAGGTGCAGCAGATGTGGCAACCGCGGCGCTGGCAACTGAGCTACCCATGGCTTCAACGATTTGACGCAGGGTCTGTAGACTGCCTAGCTGATCCGGTTGCAGGGCTGGTAGGTTGGGCAACTTCTCCTGAATAGCCGAGAGAATCTCTACCCGCTTAATGGAGTCGATGCCGAGATCGGCGTCGAGACTCATGTCGAGTTCCAGCATCTCCTGTGGATAGCCGGTCTTCTCCGCCACTACCTCAAGCAGGCTGGTAGCAACATCGGCTGTGCCAGCCATGGCTGCAGGTGCAGCAGCTGTGGCAACAGCTGTGCTGGCAACTGAGCTATCCATGGCTTCAACTATTTGGCGCAGGGTCTGTAGGCTGCCTAGCTGATCCGGTTGCAGGGCTGGCAGGTTGGGCAACTTCTCCTGAATTGCCGAGAGAATCTCGACTCGCTTAATGGAGTCGATGCCGAGGTCGGCGTCGAGACTCATGTCGAGTTCCAGCATCTCCTGTGGATAGCCGGTCTTCTCCGCCACTACCTCAAGCAGGCTGGTAGCAACATCGGCTGTGCCAGCCATGGCTGCAGGTGCAGCAGATGTGGCAACCGCAGCGCTGGCAACTGAGCTACCCATAGCTTCAACGATTTGGCGCAGGGTCTGTAGGCTGCCTAGCTGATCCGGTTGCAGGGCTGGCAGGTTGGGCAGCTTTTCCTGAATAGCCGAGAGAATCTCTACTCGCTTAATGGAGTCGATGCCGAGGTCGGCGTCGAGGCTCATGTCGAGTTCCAGCATCTCCTGTGGATAGCCGGTCTTCTCCGCCACTACCTCAAGCAGGCTGGTAGCAACATCGGCTGTGCCAGCCATGGCTGCAGGTGCAGCAGATGTGGCAACAGCGGCGCTGGCAACTGAGCTACCCATGGCTTCAACGATTTGACGCAGGGTCTGTAGACTGCCTAGCTGATCCGGTTGCAGGGCTGGCAGGTTGGGCAGCTTTTCCTGAATAGCCGAGAGAATCTCGACTCGCTTAATGGAGTCGATGCCGAGATCGGCGTCGAGGCTCATGTCGAGTTCCAGCATCTCCTGTGGATAGCCGGTCTTCTCCGCCACTACCTCAAGCAGGCTGGTAGCTACATCGGCACCTGGAGTACTTTGCGCTGTAGTTGTCGGAGCTACCGCAGCTGTAACAGCTGGCGGTACAGGTGCTGGCGCAGCGATACTTTGCGGAGGTGTTACCACAGTAGCTGCTGACAGCGCTGGAGCTGATGAAATACCCATCTGGTGATCCATCAATGAGCGCATGGTATCGATTGCTGCGGCCTGTCCTTCAAGAAACTTGTTGTGTAATTTAGCGGTATCTTCCTGCATGCGCTGCAGCACCGTCATGCTCTCCTGTAGGGAGCGTAATGCATCTGGGTTGGCTTGATGAGCGGGCAGGGGAGCAGTAACCGGAGCTGCCGGAGTAGCCGGCGTTGAAGGTAGTGTTGCTGATGGTGCAGCTTGAGATATAGTGCTGGCATCTACCAACTTGCGGGTACTAGCCGGGCGCTTGGCCTTGTGTTTTACATAGTTGGCACCACAGATAGCGACTGTCATTCGCGGTGCAATTGGTTCGGGCAGAGTTAATTGGTGCTGGGCATACTCTTCATCCCATTTGGTTAATTCAACGGGGAAACCGATAGCAGCTAGTTGAATCAGCACTCGTGCTAAATCATTTAACCCCGAGCGTTTGCCACTTGATGAATCCAGAGCTAGAGCATTATGCTCTTTGCCTTTGAGGATTTTACCTACCATTCCGGTCAAGCGAGCGCCGGGGCCAATTTCGACAAAAGTAGTGATCCCTGCGGCATACATATTTTCGATCTGTTGCACAAACTCGACTGGGCTGGCGATCTGCTCAGCCAGTACGCTGCGCATTGCCGTGCTATCTTGAGGATATGGGCTAGCTGTTTTATTAGCGTAAACGGTAGTTTTTGCTGGCTGCACTGTAACTTGTTGTAGTGCTTGTAAAAATGGTGCTGCCGCTGCAGCTACTAGTTTACTGTGAAAAGCTGCCGCGACATCTAGTGCAACACAACGCAAACCGCGCTCTTTACATAACAGTGCTGCTCGCTCAATTTCGGCGCGGGAGCCAGATAGCACTCCCTGGGATGGAGTATTGCGATTGGCTAACACCACATCCAACTTTTCGTCGGCAATAAGTTGCTCAATTTTATCTAGCGCAGCCGACACCGCCAACATCGTCCCTTTGTCGCTACCATCACCGGCCATTAACTCGCCGCGCAAACGGGATAATTTGTAGAGATCGGTGGCCGAAAAACAGCCGGCGGCACATAGTGCCGTCAGTTCACCATAGCTGTGGCCACCCCAAGCCTGTGGTTGTACGCCAAAGTGGTTTAAATAGTGCCACGCTGCTAGGCTGACCGTACCAATTGCCGGTTGTGCAACTTCAGTTGCCTGAATTTTGCGCATAGCCTGCTCTTGATCAGCGTCTGTGTAGATTGAGTGGGGATAGAGAATGGCGCTAAGATCTTCGGTAAGTTGTAGCGTTTTATCTGCGCTTTGCAGCTCTTGGATAAATTCGGGAGCATGACAGGCCAAATCCACCAACATGCCTGGGTACTGTGCCCCTTGACCGGGGAATAGTACCGCCATCTTTCCAGCAACTACGCCGTCGGCATACCAGATGCCGCTGGGGGTGTTGGCTAAGGTTTTGCCAGCGTCTATCAGTTGCTCAGCGTTCTTGACAATAGCGGCTAAATCCTGTTTCTCCTCGACAATAAACAGCAGTCGCTGCGCTGCGCTATGGTCAAATTTGGCCCGCGATTGAGCGGCAAAACGCCGCAGTTGCGCTGAGGTAATACCTGCTATGTGCTGTAACTGTTGTTTTAATCCTGTTTTATCGCTGTCACTTAAGGCAACTATCTGTGGGGCGCCGCTCCAGTCGCTGCCTTGCCGCTCAGCATTATGCTCTTCAAGAACGCAGTGAAAATTACTGCCTCCGAAACCAAAAGCACTAACCGCTGCGCGCCGCGGATGATCCTGACTGGCCAGCCATGGTCTAGCGGTAGTATTGACATAAAAAGGGGTGTTGCCACTGGAGATAACTTCCTGCGGCTGTACCACATTGATACTGGGTGGCAAGACTTTATTGTATAGCGCTAGAGCCATTTTTATGAGACCGGCAGAGCCAGCAGAAGCTTTAGTGTGGCCGATTTGTGATTTGACCGAACCCAGGGCACACCAGGGTTTACCGGTACTTTCCCCGTAAACTTCACGCAGCGCTTTAATCTCAGCGGCGTCACCGACGCGAGTGCCGGTGCCATGTGCTTCAACTAGAGATATTGTTGATGGCTCAATGTTGGCCAGTTGATAGGCGCTGACGAGAGCTTTTTTCTGGCCGCCAGCGTTAGGCTCGTAAATTGCCCCTTTTTTACCATCGCTAGCAGTACCGATGCCACGAATAACGGCATAAATCTGGTCCTTATCACGTTCGGCATCGGCGAGACGTTTCAGCACAACTAGCCCTAAGCCTTCACCGATTAATGTGCCATCAGAGGCACTATCAAAGGGACGAATTATATTGCTCGGGGAGAGCGCGGGAGTTTTACTGAAACAGGTGTACATGAAGATATCGTTGAAGGTGTCGATTCCTCCAGTAATTACCATGTCACTGTGTCCGCAGGCTAGCTCCATAGCGGCCATGTGTACGGCACTTAGCGAGCTGCCACAGGCGGCATCGATAACACTGTTGGTGCCACCGAGGTCGAACTGCTTACTGATACGGCCTGCAACAACATTACCCAATAGTCCCGGGAAGGAATTCTCCTGCCACGAAACATAGTTGTCCGCAATACGTTCCACAACTTCTTGAGCAACATCGTTAGGAATGCCTGCATCCTTTAGAGCTTTACGCCAATAGGGATGTCCCAGACGTGCCCCGAGGGGGATAACCATCTCCAGTGCACCAGTAACCCCGAGTAAGACACTGACTCGCTCGCGCGCAAACTCACCAGCAGGATCGTAACCTGCATCCTTAAGAGCTTCGCGCGCAGCGATCAGTCCTAAGAGTTGTGAGGTGTCGATGGCCTCTAAAATATTGGGCTGAATGCTGAACTCGAGTGGGTTGAACTCGATTGGCTCAAGAAAACCACCACGCTTACCGTAGGTTTTATCCGGTGTTTTGGGGTCTGGATCATATAGATCAGCGATACGCCAGTGGGTTTCTGGTACGTCGGTAATGCTGTCTACGCCACCTTTTATGTTAGCCCAGAAGTTATCTTTGCTGTTCGCTTGAGGAAATAGACAACCGATACCAACAATTGCTAGTGGAATGTTGGTGACTTCAGTGGTAGTTGCTTGCTGTGAGCTATTTTTATTTGCACCCGAATTAATCACGCAGGTACTCCTTGATTTGTTCGATGGTTAATGGATTAAGAAAATTCTTGTCGATACTAATGTCGCCACCTTGCTGGCGGAGCATATTGATCCGTGTCAGCACTAGCGCATTAAATAAAATATTAAGGTTTACACTAACAACGCTACGTTGTTGTGGTGTTTCCAAAAAACTGCCGTGAGCCCATTCGTTAAACGCTCCCATAGCTGGCCCGCACCATACTTGAAAATCCATTTTTCGGCTATTGTCACCAGCATTTGCCCAGTATGTAGCCTGCCCCAAGTATGCGCGGAACACTAACGCCATGAGGTGTTTGGGATCACGATCTGCACGTTCGACCTGTTTGGGGTCACGTTGGAGAAAATAATTACGCGTATCTTCCCACACCTTGACTAATGGTTCGCGAAAAAAGTTCTGTTCAATTTTCTGTCGTTCAAGTGCGGGAATATCATCAATGCTGGAGTATTGCCGATATATTTCATATAGCTTTTTGGCGCGCATGGAGAACATGGTGCCGCGTTTTAGTACCTGAACGTCGACACCCATTTCAAACATGTCGGCAGCTGGAGCCATAGCAACATCCGCCTGACGCGTTTCCGCTAACATCTGGCGCACCACATCTGATGTACCAGATTCAATACATGCCTGATTAACACTGCCGGTAACAAGATAGGCTGCTCCCATAGCAAAAGCAGCGGCGGCGGCCTGTGGAGTAGAGATGCCTCCGGCTAAGCCAATGCGGGGTTTAACCGCATAGTTGTACTGTTGGTGTAATCTGTCACGCAATGAACAGATAGTTGGAAACAGCGACAGGGCAGGGCGATTGTCGGTGTGCCCACCGGAGTCGGCCTCAGCCGTTATATCTTCCGCCATGGGTACTTGCTCTGCTAGAGTGGCTTGCTCTGGGGTAATTACCCCTTGATCGAGAAGGACTTTGAGTATTTTAGCTGGTGCTGGTGACAGAAAATGCTGGGCTACCTCTTCACGAGAAATTTTAGCAATTATTTTATTGGGCGTTACTATATTACCCGAGCTGTCACGGTGAATACCATGCAAGCGATAGCGCACTACAGCTGGACTCAAAGTCAAAAAAGCCGATGCTTCAATGAGCTTAATGTCGTTAGCTATATAGAGATCGACTAAGGCCTCTTCTAAGGCAACTTCCTGAGGGCTATGGATCAGGTTCACGCCATAGGGGCCATCGGGTAGCGCCTGTTTAATAATGTCGAGCTGTTGTTGTACCGTCTCCAGAGTCTGACCAGCAGCACCGAGAAAACCAAGCATTCCTGCTTGGCCCATAGCAACTACCATCTGGGCGGAGGAGATGCCCTTGGCCATGGATCCTGCTACTATTGGATATCGTAATCGATGGCTGGACAGAAAGTTGTGGTCACCCGCTGAGGATAAAGTTAGTGGCGGAACATAGCCCAGTAGCTTGCTGGTGGTGTTTATATCTGCTTGCTGACCCAGTTGAGCCACTCCAGAGGTGTAGATGGCGGCTCTATCTTTATCTGCGGTTAAGTAGAGCGGCCATTTTATATGATGCAGCGCCTCATATAGGGATGGCTGAACTGCTGTTTGCGCTCCATCTTTACTCCAACTGCCAATAATATTTGCATTAGAGACTTGGGGAACTATGTTTTGCGTTAACATATTCATTGGCTAAAATGCTATCCAGATCAATAGGTTGTAAACGGATATAAAATGTACAGCGGCATACAATATTCAAAGACAAGCACGACGCGCTGTTTCATTTATGTGTGCAAGACAGAGAGTCCCACAACAAAAAAGAGCGATTATTACATTTTCCTCCACCTAAGGCAAAAAAAAACGCCGTCCGTAGGGACAGCGTTTTTTTAACTAATTTATATAATTCTGTTTATGCGAAATAGCGCTTCAGCAAACCTTGAAAAGCTTGCCCGTGACGCGCTTCATCTTTGCACATCTCGTGTACTGTATCATGAATAGCATCCAGATTAAGCTCTTTAGCGCGGGTAGCAATTTTTTTCTTACCAGCACAGGCACCATTTTCAGCCTGTACCCGCAGTTCAAGGTTGGTTTTAGTGTCGCTGACCACTTCGCCCAACAGTTCAGCAAATTTGGCGGCATGCTCTGCCTCTTCCCAAGCGATACGTTTATAGGCTTCAGCAACTTCTGGATAGCCTTCACGATCTGCTTGGCGACTCATGGCAATGTACATACCGACTTCAGTGCATTCACCGGTAAAATGGGCACGCAGACCATCGAGAATCTCCTGATCAACACCCTGAGCAACACCAACACGGTGCTCATCGGCCCAAACCAGTTCGTCATCTTCATTCTGTAGCTCAAATTTATCTGGGCCAACACCGCACTGTGGACAGCTATCTGGTGGGTTTTCGCCTTCATGTACATAGCCGCATACGGTGCAAATCCATTTTTTCATTCTTAATCTCCTTATAGTGGTTAGAAAAGTATAGGCATTAATTGTTACCGAAATGGTTATATATTAAATTAATACATGGTGTCAATGCTAAAAACACATCTTGTTGGTGATGGTAAACAGTTAGTGCAGGGTGTGAATATTAGCTGGAGATAGTTGTTGCTTAAATACTTGGTTGAAATCTATTTGAGGAATATGCAGCGGTGGGAAGCCCGCGCGCCTACTGATATCAGCAATGGTTTCTCGCATGTATGGAAACATCATTGTAGCGCAGTGGCTATGGCTAAGTTCTTCTATCTCTGCTTCGGTAAATGACCTATGGAGTTCAAATAATCCAACTCCCTCAAGGTGAATTGAAAACGGAGCGTCCTTGTCTTTGAAAAAAATAGTTAAATGAACTTTTAGGCGGTTGCCTTTGCACTCATGGCGCACTTTAAATTCGGTGCGTACTGTTGCCTGTTTTGCGTGAGACGGATTATCATTGACGCAAAAATCCAGCTTAGCAACGCGAAAATCTAAGAAGTTGATGTCAGTTATAATATTCATTATATAAAAATATCATTGTGCTTCACTGATAGCAAGAGATTGCATCGGGATGATTGATTTATTAATTTTAGCTATTGAGTCTAAGCTATAGGGAGATTTCTTCATCCTTGATGTCATGAATGTATATAGCTGGTACCAGAGTGTTGGTTTTAACTTTTTGCAGATTGTCGGCATCGTTGGCGCACCACAGATTAGCGGTCGCGTAACACAGGCTGGATATGGTGATTAAGATAAGCAGCAAGGAGATCAGATTTTCCAAAAAATGTTTCATTCTGTTTTTAACATAAGGTTGGCGCAATACAGAAACAGGCTTGTGCTGATTTATCATTACTGATCACTCTCTGGGCGCGGGCCATTAAGGTTGCTAAGGGTGCCTATAAAATCATCTACCTCTTATCGACAGTAGCGCTGAAATGATTAGTATTATTTCTTTACAAAGGAAATGAATCTGACTAGTCTTACATGCTCCAAAAACTAGCTGCATTTACATGAGGATTTAATGAATCAAAACTGCATTCGCAACTTCTCCATCATTGCCCATATAGATCATGGGAAATCCACTCTGGCAGATCGCCTGCTAGAAGAGACCGGTACACTAACGGCCCGAGAAAAAACCGCGCAGTTCCTAGATAAAATGGATCTGGAGCGCGAACGTGGTATCACTATAAAAGCTCAGGCCGTTTGTCTGAAATACACAGCTGACGATGGCAAGCAATACATCCTCAATCTCATCGACACCCCCGGGCATGTTGATTTTACCTATGAGGTTAGTCGGTCGTTAACTGCCTGTGAAGGTGCCTTACTGGTCGTTGATGCTTCGCAGGGAGTGGAGGCTCAAACCTTAGCCAACGTCTATCTAGCTCTAGATGAAGACTTGGAAATTTTTCCGGTATTGAATAAAGTTGATCTACCCGGTGCCGAGCCCGAGCGTGTCAAAGAGGAGATCGAAGAGATTATCGGCCTTGATACCTCAGACGCAATCGTTGCCAGTGCCAAAGAGGGTATTGGTATACATGAAATTTTAGAACGCATTGTTAGGTGTGTGCCTCCACCGACAGGGGACAAAGATGCGCCGCTCAAGGCACTAGTTTTTGACTCCTGGTACGACTCGTATCAAGGGGTCATCGTGCTGGTACGCATAATGGATGGCGAGCTTAAAAAGGGCGATAAAATTCAGCTGATGGCCAGTCGTGGCATCTACGAAGTGCTTAAGATTGGGGTATTTTCCCCTTCTCCTGAACCACGCCCCAGCCTGAGTGCGGGCGAGGTTGGTTTCGTTATCGCTGGCATAAAGGTTGTTAAGGACGCCAAAGTTGGTGATACCATTACCCATTTACATCGTCCGGCAGAAAAAGCTCTAACTGGTTTCAAAGAGGTAAAACCCATGGTTTTTTCTGGGGTTTATCCTATAGATACCAGCGAGTATGATCTATTGCGTGATGCATTGGAAAAACTGCAACTCAATGATGCCTCTATCAGTTATGAACCAGAAAACTCTGTAGCCTTAGGTTTCGGCTTTCGCTGTGGTTTTCTGGGCTTGTTGCACATGGAGATTATCCAAGAGCGACTGGAGCGTGAATTCAAGATCGACCTGATTACCACCGCCCCAACAGTTGTCTACGAAGTAACTACTGTCAAAGGCGAACTACTCAAGGTTGACAGCGCTAATAAACTGCCCGAAGTGCAGAACATTGAAAAAATCGAGGAGCCTTTTATTCTGGCTTCTATTCATGTGCCGAACGAGTTTGTTGGCGCTATTTTAGCTTTATGTGAAGAGAAGCGCGGGGTGCAACGCGAGATCAAATATCTAACCGCCACCAGGGTAATGATAATTTATGAATTACCTCTGAATGAGGTTGTGATGGATTTTTATGATCGCCTTAAATCTATATCACGTGGTTATGCCTCACTAGATTATGAACACTTAGATTATCGTCCCAGTAAACTGGTGCGTATGAATGTAATGATAAATGGTGATGTAGTCGATGCGTTGTCGCTGATTGTCCATCAAGATAAAGCTCAGTCGCGTGGGCGCGAATTAGTTTCTAAAATGAAAGAATATATCCCACGCCAACAGTATGTGGTTGCCATTCAAGCTGCTGTCGGTGGCAAAATAATTGCTCGGGAAACAGTTAAAGCATTGCGCAAAGATGTAACGGCAAAATGTTACGGCGGTGATATTACCCGTAAGCGTAAACTGTTAGAGAAACAAAAAGAGGGTAAAAAGCGCATGAAACAGATTGGTAGTGTCGAACTACCGCAGGAAGCATTTCTTGCCATACTTAAAGTTAAGGATTAACAAATATGGGAAAACAGCCCGAAAATACACTACAAAATAAAAGTAAAAAACCATGGTATCGCGAATATGCAGAGTCGTTGTTTGTCGCAGCAATTCTGGCATTAATTATTCGTACCTTTGTAGTGCAGGCGTTCAAAATACCCTCAGGCTCCATGGAGGACACCCTGTTAATTGGTGATCATCTTCTAGTGTGTAAGTTTATCTATGGAACCGAGATACCCTTTATGGATAAGTTTGTGCTCCCGCTCCGAGATCCTCAGCAGGGCGATATCATAGTGTTTGAGTTTCCTGAAGATGAGGGCAAACCCTGGCTAGAGCGGCGAGATTTCATCAAGCGTGTTGTTGCAGTTCCTGGTGACGTGGTCGAGGTGCGCAATAAAAAAGTATACGTCAATGGCAAACAGTATGTATTAAGCCAAGAAGTACATAAAGAGACCGATCTTATTCTGCCTGGATCTCAAATTCCACCGCGTGATCGTCGGGATTTTATGCCTGCTGTAGTTGTCCCAGTTGATAACTATTTTGTCATGGGCGACAATCGCGATCGCTCTTACGACAGCCGTTTCTGGGGTTTTGTTGATCGCTCCAAAATTAAAGGTAAAGCTTTTATCAAATATTGGTCATGGGATAGTGAAAAAACTTGGCCGCGTTTTAACAGAATTGGGCGATTTATCGAGTAATATAGCAAACCTTGTCTAGGATTTATTCGTTTTCAACTACAGGTTAGAGTTTCTTTTGGAGACGATAACCTGTTTTTATATCGGCATTAGCTTTTTATGGTTTATCGATCAGCCATAGAGAGCTAAAGCCACTCTTATTGAGGTTGTGATGTCTGCACCTACCCCCATGATGCGCCAATATCTAGAAATTAAAAGTCAATATCCTGATGCGATCCTGTTTTTTCGCATGGGTGATTTTTATGAAATGTTTCTTGATGATGCAGTTACCGCTGCACGTATTCTCGATATCACCTTAACTTCACGCAATAAAAATGCTGGTGATGAGGTGCCGCTATGCGGAGTGCCATATCACAGTGTGCAACCCTATATCGCCAAACTGGTAACGCAAGGATATAAAGTTGCGGTATGTGAGCAGGTTGAAGACCCACGTGCGGCAAAGGGGATCGTCAAACGTGAAGTGGTGCGCATCGTAACTCCGGGTATGGTTTTAGAGAATGACCTGCTGACTCCAGATGAAAACAACTATCTGCTAGTAATTTCTAAGTCGGCAAGTGGCGTGGGTATCTGTGTTTTAGATATATCTACAGGCGAATTCCGGGTAACTCAGGGCAGTGGCATTTTAGATGTTAAACGGGAAATATCCAGCATCAATCCGCGTGAAATAGTCGTCAACGAGGTCGACAAACAACCAATAAGCGAACAGCTACGTGATGTGCTGCAATATAAAGCAGTTAACACTTTGCCGGAGTGGGTGTTCGATTGCCAGGAGGCTCGCACACGCATCTGCCGGTTTTTCAATACCGACTCATTGGCCTCATTTGGTTGTGAGCAACAGCCAGATGCCATCTGTGCTGCCGGTGCCGCTCTTTACTATGTGGAGGAGACGCAAAAGTCGAGGGTCAAACATATCCACCAATTAACTACCTATCATGTCTCGGACTATATGATCTTGGATGATAGCACCCGCAGGAATCTCGAATTAACTGCAACTCTCATTGATGGGCGGCGCAAGGGCTCTCTACTCGGCGCTATGGATGAGACAGTGACTGCCATGGGTGGGCGTAAGTTGCGCCAGTGGATCAATCAACCTCTGCTTGATTGTCAGGAGATTAGCGCTCGTCACGCCTGTGTTGTGGAGTTAGTAACCGTGCCGGTGTTGCGCGATGAATTGCGTGAGTGCCTCAACGGGTTTTACGACTTAGAACGTTTGACAGCACGAATTTCCATGGCCAGTGCCAATGCCAAAGATCTAGTTGCCCTCCAAGCATCATTGGAGAGGTTACCAGCCCTGCTGACCTTGCTGGCACAAACTACCTCAGATTTAGGCCAACAACTACAGAAACAGATAGATCCTCTCGCAGATATCACAGAGCTCATTGCCGATGCAATTGCTGAGAATCCCCCCTTTGTAATCCGCGAAGGTGGTTTAATCCGTGATGGGTACAACGCTCAGATTGACGAACTGCGCCTTATTCGGCGTGAAGGTAAGGGCTGGATTGCCAGACTGGAAAAGACTGAGCGTGAGCGCAGCGGTATCAATACCCTTAAAGTAAAATATAATCGAGTATTTGGTTACTTTCTTGAGGTACCCAAGGCACAAATTGCTAAAGTTCCTGACGATTATGAACGAAAACAGACTCTGGCTAATGCCGAGCGCTATTTCACTCCACAGTTAAAAGAGTATGAAGACAAGGTTTTAGGCGCAGAGGATAAGTTGGTTAGCCTCGAATACGATCTGTTTCAAAAGATCCGCGCACAGGTAGCCCAACAAAGCGGACGTATCCAATTAACTGCTGGCGCAGTCGCTCGGCTAGATGTGCTGTTGAGCTTTGCCACTATAGCGCATGAGCGCGATTATGCCTGCCCAGTCATGGATGAGGGTAGCGAACTAGAGATTGAAGAGGGGCGTCATCCTGTCATTGAAAGTATGGATTTGGGAGAAGAGTTCATCTCAAATGACGTGCATCTTGACACAGAATCTGACCAGCTATTGATTATTACCGGCCCAAATATGGCAGGTAAATCAACCTTTATGCGCCAAGTAGCGCTTATAACTTTAATGGCACAGATTGGTTCATTGGTGCCAGCTAAAGCGGCACATATTGGTATAGTGGATCGGATATTTACTCGCGTGGGAGCCAGTGACAATTTGGCTCGCGGCCAATCGACTTTTATGGTGGAGATGAGTGAAACTGCCCATATCTTAAACCACGCGACCAAGCGCAGTTTAATCATACTGGATGAGATTGGCCGTGGTACCTCCACCTTTGATGGAGTAAGTATTGCTTGGGCGGTGGCAGAATATTTGCATGACAATGAACAGGTAGCAGCTAAAACCCTATTTGCTACCCACTACCATGAGCTGACTGATTTGGCCAAAACTCGTTCAAAAATTAAAAATTTTAATATTGCGGTGCGCGAATGGAACGATCAAATAGTATTTTTACGCAAAATTGTTGCTGGCGGCACTAGCCATTCATACGGTATTCAAGTTGGTCGTTTAGCAGGGTTGCCACAGGCTGTGATAGATCGAGCCAAGGAGGTATTGAGTAATCTCGAGCAAGGAGAGTTTACCTGTGCGGGCGAACCGCGTTTAGCTCACAGTCGTACTCCAGTAATTAGCCCCAACGACGAGGCGATGCAGGCGCAGATGTCGCTATTTAATGGTGCCGACGATCCGCTACGCCAGCGTTTATCGAGTATCGACTTAAACAGCATAACTCCACTCGATGCGCTAAATTTAGTAAATGAGTTAAAAAAAATCATGTGATTTACATCGTGAATTTTCTTAAATTAGGTTGAGAATGATACGTATTGTACAGTTTTTACTGCTCAGCTGTTTTGTTTTTATCTGCGGTATTTCAGCTAGTTATGCAACGGCCAGCGCCTCTGTTGAGAGTCAGTATACTGCTGCGCGCAATGCCTATATTCAGCTGATAAAGAGTCCAGCTAAACAGAAATATCGCCACAATTGGGATAAGGTACTAAAACAGCTAAACCATTTTACCGCCAGTTATCCGACTCATGATAAAGCGGCATCTGCCTACTATCTATTGGGAAAATCGTATCGGCAACTATATGAAATATCAAGAATAACTCCCGATGCGCAACGCGCTGTAGACTCTTTTAATACTCTGGCAACTACCTACCATACCAGTTCTCTGGCTGATGATGCGCTGTATCTCCAAGCTGAAATACAGCAGGATATTCTGCATAAATCAGCTCCAGCACGCGAGTTATGTGAGCAGATTATCAGTGAGTATTCTCATGGTGATATGGTCGGTAAAGCACGTTTGCTGTTGAGTAAATTACCTAGAGATATCGCTACAACTAGATTTACGCCGCCGCAAAAAAAATTAAGTTCTGGGAAAAAAGAGATCACTGCGGTGCGTCATCAAAGTGATGATAAGCGTACTCGAGTGGTAGTTGAGTTAAGTCAAAAATGCGAATTTAAGGTCAATACTCTGGCTCCTAGTCAAAATGGCAGCGGCCAAATTAGGTTATACTTTGACATTTACGGTGCTCAAATTGGCAATAATGTTTCCTCTGCACAGAATATAAATCGTGGGCCGGTTAAAAAAATACGTCTTGGTAGAAACCGAGAATATACGCGTATGGTCTGTGACCTGACTGAGCTTAGCAAATATAACTTTTTTGAGTTAAATGATCCGCCACGCATAGTTTTAGACATCGCGCATAGCAATGAAACGCAATTACGTGCCGATATCCCCCAATTGCAAGCTGTACCAGGCGCACCGACGGCAACCACTAAAGGGCAACAGCAGATAGCTGCACTGCTGAATAAAGTACCAGATGAACAACCGATGCGCGTTAATCTCCCCGATGTTGCACGTAAACAACAGGGCAAACTGCGAATTGTTGTCGATGCTGGACATGGGGGAAAAGATCCTGGTGCTGTTGGTTATGGCAATTTGTATGAAAAGGATGTGACTCTTAAGCTGGCAAAGCTGTTGTCTGCGCGGCTAAAAAAACATTTAAATTGCGAGGTGTTGATGACGCGCACTCATGATGTTTATATTCCATTACAACAGCGTACCGCCTATGCCAACAAGGTAGATGCCGACCTTTTTATCTCTATTCACGCTAACGCCAGCACCAATAAGAGTGCGCATGGAATTGAGACCTTTTATCTCAATTTTTCTAAAAATGATAAAGCTGTCGAGGTGGCTGCACGCGAAAATGGTATGAGCCTGAAGGAGGTTGGAGACCTCGAGCTTATACTTTTTGATTTGATGGCAAACTCAAAAATAAATGAATCGAGTAGGCTGGCAAGCGATATCCAATCGTCATTAACCCGCACTTTACGCGGTAAATATTCTAATATAAAAGATTTAGGGGTAAAACAGGGGCCGTTTCATGTTCTGCTCGGCGCAACCATGCCATCAGTTCTGGTAGAAGTAGCCTTTATCAGCAATAAACAAGAGGCGAAACGCCTCAAAAGTCAGACATATCAAGAACGTAGTGTCGATGCAATTGTCGATGGGGTTAAGAGTTATTTGCGTTCTCAAAAACTATTACGCTAATCATCGGAGTTACCATTGTTTTCTGTAGATAAAACTATGCTGAAGCCAGTTTTAGCTGAAGCACATAAAAAGCGTTGTTTTGATAGCTGCCGTGCAGACTTTTTAGCTCATGCCGCCAAATTTCTTGAGCATAACCGAGATGTCGTGTGCACCAATCATCGTAATGGTGCTACTGGATATAAGACGGTCTCTAGCTTAACTAAAGTGACTGATACTCTGGTTACAACATTATTTGAGTTTGCTCTGGTAGATATTGCCGATCCGTTACCCTGTGCTTTGATTGCACTAGGTGGCTACGGGCGTGGTGAAATGGCTCCGCGCTCTGATGTTGATCTTATGTTTTATGTAGATAATTCATCCAGCTCTTTCATCCTTAAAGTGTCTGAGCGCATGCTATATCTTTTGTGGGATTTAGGCTTTGATGTAGGACACAGTGTGCGTAATGAGACTGAGTGTTTAGCAATAGCCAGTAATGATCTGACCGCTTGCACTTCATTCTTGGATTCACGCCGAATCTGCGGAGATGAGGAGTTATATGCTCATTATTCGACTAAGGTGCTGCCGAGCATAATCAAAAACAACAGCTCGAGTTTTATGCGCGATAAGATTACTGAGCACTTAAATCGCCTGAAGAAATATGGTTCTAGTGTGTATATTCTCGAACCGAACATCAAGGAAGGTGAGGGTAGTCTGCGTGATCTGCACACGACCATGTGGTTGTGTAAGGTTAAGTATAAAGTAAAGAATCTCCGTGGGTTGGTAATCAAGGGGGTGATAAGTGAGGAGGAAGAACGCGCATTTCGTGCCTCACTAGACTATCTGTGGCGTATACGCAGTGAGTTGCACTATCTATCCCCACGCAAAAATGAACAGTTGCTTTTTGACCAGCAGGAGAAAATTGCCGCTTTTCTGGGCTATAAGGACAATAAGTCAGCTCTAGCTGTAGAGCAATTTATGCGGGACTATTACGAAGCAGCTACTCGGGTTGAACATCTGACCTCCACTATGATTGCCAGAGCTACCGATCGAGTAAATGTCGAACACGGTCTACTGGGCTATATGCGCCGGCGGAATCTGGATGAGGATTTTTATGCGCTCAAGGGCGAATTATTTACCCGCTCGGATGAACTCTTCAGTGAGAAGCCGGAAACGATGATGCTATGTTTCAACTTGATGCAGCGGCATAAGCTGGAGTTGAGTTTGCAAGTAAAAACCATGATTCGTCAAAATCTACGTCAGGTTAATGATAAATTTCGTCGATCTCGACAAGTCAGTGAAACATTCCTGCAAATACTGCGTTATAAAAAAGATGTCTATGAGACACTATTTCAGATGCACCATCTGCTGTTTCTAAATCGCTATATCCCCGAATTTAAAAGAATTTACTGTCAAGTCCAGCACGATGCCTATCACATTTATACTGTGGATACTCATACCCTTTTTGCGGTGCAGGAGATCACGCGGTTGTGGGCTGGGGATTATGCTGAAGAGCGGCCACTGCTGACACGTTTATCCGGTGAAATTGAGAAACCGGGGTTGATGATCATTGCTGTACTGTTGCACGATATTGGCAAAGGCGAGGGGCACAATCACTGTGAAAAAGGGGCGGTGATGATCCCTACTATAGCCAGACGTTTGGGGCTAGGCAAAGAGGACAGTAAACGCTTGGAATTTTTAGTGCGTAATCATCTGCAGATGGCCTATATTTCACAGAGACGTGATTTGCACGATCAACACCTTATCGCTCAGTTTGCCAAGACGATGGAAAACAGTGAAAATCTTAAAATGTTGTATCTGCTCACCTTTGCCGACATTAAAGCAGTTGGCCCTGATGTCTGGTCCGAGTGGAAAGGATTTTTACTCAAGGAGTTGTATGAGAAAACTTACGCAGTTATGGAGCGAGGTAATTTCCAAGCTGAAAAATCCTCTGACAAAATACGTAAGCGTAAACGTAATGTAATCAGCAAACTCGGTGATGATTTCGATATCAAAGAGATCCGTGATTGCCTGCGCAACTTTACTACTCGTTACCTAATGTCCTACCGCTCAGATGATATAGTGAAACACATGCAGGTTATCCTTACACGTGGACGCCGCACCGTGGCGATGAATGTTGAGCACAACCATGAGCAGTCTTTTAGTAATGTAATTATATCTACCGTCGACATTCCTGGACTATTCAATTTAATAACTGGGGTAATGGCCAGCAACGGTATCAATATTCTAGGGGCACAGATCTTTACGCAAAAAAATGGTATTGCAGTAGATGTGTTACAGGTTGGCTCCAATGGTGAGATATATACCAGTACCAAGAAGTGGCAGCATATCGAAGAGCAGTTGAATTGGTATGTAGAGGGACGTGGGCGTATTGACGAGGTAGTATACAAAAAAGAGAAATCTATCTTGAATTTAGCCCATGCTGCGCCCGAAGTGCCGGTAAATGTAGATATCGACAATGAGGTCTCTTTTGAATATACCGTTATCGATATTGCTACTAAGGATAAAGTTGGTTTGCTATATCAGTTAACCCACCGGTTTAAACAGTTAGGCTTATATATTTATCTCTCCAAGATTACTACTAAGGGAGATATGGCGGGAGATACTTTCTATGTGCAAGATATCTTTGGCCACAAGGTTACCGATCAAGCGAAGTTAGATGAGATTCGCCAAGCGTTACTTGATGAGTTGCAATAATCAACTGCCCCAGTTGCTAGATAGCTTTATCAACTATCTGGCGGTAGAAAAAGCTCTGGCAAACAATACTCTTGAGTCTTACTCACGCGATTTGTTACGTTATCTCGATTTTCTCACCAGCAAATCAATCTCAAGCGCTGAAGAGATAAGCCAACAGATAGTAATAACTTTTTTTGCTGAAATAAAAGAGCAGGGGCTTGGCGTACGTAGTCGCGCACGTATGTTAGCAGCTTTGCGTGGCTTCCACACTTTTATGCTAGAAGAGGGTGGCATTGGCAGCAACCCTATGGCTAATATTGCAACGCCGCGTATGCTGCATAGTTTACCGGACATACTCAGCACTGTTGAAGTAAATAACTTACTGGAAATTCCAGATATTGATCAACCGCTGGCGCAACGAGACAAGACCATGTTGGAACTGTTGTATGCTACCGGATTACGGGTTTCTGAGTTGGTGGGACTGCGCTGTGCTGATCTGCACCTACAGAGCGGTTACCTGCGCACCTTTGGGAAGGGGCGGAAACAACGCATTATTCCCGTGGGTGAAATTGCCTTAGAGTATTTAAAAGGGTATCTGGAGCACGCCCGTAAAAACTTAGAGAAGGGGCACAACTCAGACTTTGTGTTTCTCAATCGTTCCGGCAATGGCTTGACACGACAAGGTTTCTGGAAGATTATAAAGCGCCGTGCACTGCAGGCTGGAATTAGCAAGAATGTAACTCCGCACACCTTGCGCCACTCTTTTGCAACCCACTTGTTGGAAAATGGTGCCGATTTGCGGGTTGTGCAAACATTGCTCGGCCATGTTGACATTGCGACAACTCAGATATATACCCATGTTTCTCGTGAACACATTAAAAAAATTCATCAGCAATTTCATCCCCGTGGTTAAGGATGGGGAGATTAATGCCAAATTTTAAGAGGATTATATGAAGTATTTAGTGCTGCTCGGTGATGGTATGGCAGATGAGCCAATAGCCGAGTTGGAGGGTAAGACACCGCTGGAGTTTGCCAAAACGCCCAACATGGATATGTTAGCTAGTCGTGGCGAAATAGGGCTAGTTGAAACCGTGCCGGTAGGTTTTCATCCTGGTAGCGATGTTGCAAATTTAACTGTTTTTGGTTATGACAACTCCAGTTGTTATACTGGGCGCTCACCGCTCGAAGCTGCCAGTATGCATGTAACTCTTGGGCCGAATGATGTGGCCTTTCGCTTGAATCTTGTAGATATCCTATACAATTACGGTAAGTTATATATGTCCGATTTTTCCGCCGGGCATATAAGCACGCAAGAGGCGGTGCAAATAATAGCGACGCTGCAAGAAGAGCTTGGCGATGAGAATTTTGAATTTCATGCTGGCGTATCGTATCGGCATTTGCTGGTATGGCGCAATGGCAAAGATCAACTAAAATTTGTTCCACCCCACGATATTATCAACCAAAGTATTGACGATAAAATGCCTGAAGGTGATGGTGCTGAAGAGCTGATAAACTTAATGAATTCAGCTCAGATGTTGCTGGTAAATCACCCCGTTAACCTGCGCCGGCGCTCAAAAGGTTTACCCTTAGCCAACTCTATCTGGTTGTGGGGACACGGCAAAGCACCACAGATGGATACCTATCAACAAAAGTTTGGTCTTAGCGGCGCAGTTATCTCTGCGGTCGACCTAATTAAAGGCATCGGTGTTTATGCCGGACTGGAAATTATCGAAGTGCCTGGAGCGACAGGGTATCTTGACACCAACTATGTTGGTAAAGCTGAGGCGGCAATTGAGGCGTTAAAACACCACGACTTTGTCTATGTTCATGTTGAAGCTCCCGATGAGGCTGGGCATTCCGGCGACTTACAAGAGAAGATTAAGGCGATTGAGCAATTCGATGAACTGGTAGTAGGCACAATTTTGGCAAATGTTGATCAGTTTGGCGATTGGCGTATGTTGGTGTTGCCCGACCATCCAACACCAATAGCTTTGCGCACCCATACTCCTGATCCCGTACCCTATATTCTGTGCACTTCCGCAGATATTACCAAAGAAGAAGAGACTACAACTGCCTATTGCGAGGCTAGTGCTAAAGCCGGCGGCATAAAATACGATATCGGGCATACCTTATTAGACCATCTACTCCAAAAAGTGAATGCCTAGGGCGAACCTATGGTTGTCAGTGAAGTTTTTTCCCGCATAATCAGTAATAAAATGGCCATGGCTGGAGCAGTCATGGTTGTTTTTATGTTCATTATGGCTGTTTTAGCGCCGGTGATAGCACCAGATCCGGGGTTAGTTGACATCTCGCGCCAGCTACAGCCCCCCAGTGTGCATGCCATCTTAGGTACTGATGATCTGGGCCGTGACGTCTTTGCCCGAATAGTCTATGGCGCACGTATTTCGCTGTTGGTGGGCTTTGTAGCGGTAGGTATCGCCACAGTAGTTGGAGTATTTTTAGGCGCAATTGCTGGCTATTACGGGGGTTGGCTAGACATAGTTGTTATGCGATTTGTAGATATCATGTTGTGCTTTCCATCCTTTTTTCTCATTCTCGCGGTTATCGCTTTTTTAGAACCATCAATTTGGAACATAATGATCATTATTGGTCTAACGGGGTGGATGGGTGTAGCCCGACTGGTGCGAGCTGAGTTTTTATCGCTTCGAGAACGTGATTTTGTGCTGGCAATTCGCTCTTTGGGAGCCAGTGACAGCCGAATAATCTTTCGGCATATTTTACCCAATGCTTTGTCACCCGTACTGGTTTCAGCTGCGTTAGGAATAGCCGGTGCCATCTTAACTGAAAGTGCACTCTCTTTTCTAGGTATCGGAGTACAACCGCCAACACCATCCTGGGGGAATATGTTAATAGCTGGCAAGCAGACACTGGGAACAGCATGGTGGCTCTCAGTCTTCCCCGGTGTTGCCATACTTTTAACAGTGCTTGCCTATAATCTCTTAGGCGAAGGGTTACGCGATGCGCTTGACCCACATCTGAAAGATAATGAATAACATTATGCAAGTTGGACGCAATGACAAATGCCCATGCGGCAGTGGTAAAAAATATAAGAAGTGCTGTTTAAACAGCCCCGCTAAGCTTAGTGCTGGAGCCGATTTAACGCCAGCACAGTTGGTGCGCGCGCGGGCGACAGCGTTTAATAATAACGATTTTGCCTTTATCTACGACACCTTCCATCCGCAATCAAATTTTTGTCGCCAATTCCCTGAACGCAATAGCTATATTGCCTATGGGCAGTCTACTCTATGTAATGATTTTAAAATAAAAGCCTGCACCATACTGGAAGAACAGGTTGAAACTGCGACGGCGTTAGTCTTGTTTTACCTAAAAGTAGATTACCAAGGCACAGAAGATGAGTATTACGAGTTATCAGAATTTCAGCTGCTCGACAGATGCTGGAGATATCGCCAGAGCAACAAACTGCAATGCTGTGATTTTTCCGGCTCAATTGACGAAATAACTATTGCCCATGTTGCTAAAGCTGGGATCTGTTTTTAGATAAAAGGGGCAATATGCCAGAATTACCAGAAGTTGAAACCGTCCGCGCTGGATTAACTGACGTTGTGGTGGATAAAACAATTGCGTCAGTCAACATCTATCAAGGTAAATTGCGTTACGCTGTTCCAGAAAATTTATCGCAACTGCTGTCTCAGCAGCGCGTGCTCAGTCTGCAACGGCGCGCAAAATATCTATTATTACGTGTGGCCACAGGTAGCGTAATTATTCATCTAGGTATGTCGGGACGGATATGCTGGCAGCATAATGTACAGCCGCTACAAAAACATGATCATGTAGATTTTCTCTTCACCAATGGTGGCTGTCTACGTTTTCACGACCCACGCCGGTTTGGTCTAATTTTATGGCAGCAAGGCGACAATCCATTTCAACATCGCTTGCTGAATAAATTAGGCCCAGAGCCTCTGAGTAATGACTTTAATGCGGCATATTTATTCGCTATTTCACGTAATAAAAAACGGCCTATAAAGACCTTCTTAATGGATAACCATATAGTTGTCGGGGTAGGTAATATCTACGCTAATGAGTCACTCTTTAAAGCGGGCATCAATCCGCAGCGCTTAGCTGGAAATTTAACTCTACCTGAGTATGAACGACTGGTTGTTATTGTAAAGGATGTGCTTGAAGCGGCAATAAAGGCTGGAGGAACAACATTGCAGGATTTTGTCAATGGTCATGGCGCGCCCGGATATTTTCAGCAGCAGTTATTTGTCTATGGTCGGGAAGGGCAACCGTGCTTGAAATGCGGAACAACCTTACTAAAACTAAGAATTGGCCAACGCTCAGCCTTCTTCTGCCCGCAGTGTCAACCTATTGAAGATTAGGAATAGTTGAGACTGTACCACTGCCTGCTCCGCCAACGGTACGGCTATAAAAAAAGCTATCTAATGTGCCGTCTTGGTCACGATCAAAATTGGTTGTTATGTCTACTGTATAATTCTTTACTGCTGTATCTTTATCTCCAGTTGCTGTAATTGTCCAAGTTTGCCCATTAGGTATACTAATTTTTAAATCTGTACCAGCTATAGAGAGTATTTCCCCTGTGCCGCTTATGATCTCATCAGGGAAAAAGGTTTCAAAATCAGTCCAGTAGACCTCCTGCGCCAGCATAATCTGATGCATCGTCGCATAGACCGTTACCATTTTAGCTTTATCTCGATAACCACGAAAATTTGGGATGGCGATCGTGGCTAGAATGCCAATAATCGTCACCACGGTAAGCAGCTCGATAAGAGTGTAACCAGCACGGTTATTGATTCTACTTTTCATCGAGTTCACTTTCAGTGTCCGGGCTAGTTTCAGGGTGGATAATTTCTAGTGCATAACTATTATCATCGATTACTTTGTAACTAAAATAGGCAAAAGCGATATCTACACCAGCGGGCAGATATAGCGGATAGAGTGCATTTAATGTTGCCGGTAGCTTTTGGTTGTCTGCCGAGTACTTATAGATACCTATATTGATCAACGATTGGGCGACAGGGAGTTTATTAGAGAAATCGATTGTTTCACGCTTTACCGGTTCAGGTTGGTTAATCTGCATGAGTATCTGCACAATAGCAAAAGCAATTAATGCCACAATAAAGAGTAAAATTGCGCGTTTTTTTTGCTTTAAAGCTATTGCTCTGCGTTCTTGTTCATAGGCGTGGTCACGCTTCTCCTTGGCAATTTTTTCAGCCTTGGCGACATCTTTGTTGGTGTCTTTAACGACACAATCGCCGCATAGAATTTTGCCATTTTCCTCGATAGCGCATTTCTCTAAAATACTAGCTCCGCAGACAGAGCAGGTAGTGTATTTTTCCACCGCAGTTCTCCAAATGAGAAAAAATATTAATTATCACAATGTAAGTTTGTGAAGCGGTTGCGTCAACAATTATCTTTTAAAACATATCCCACTGATGACTTTTTCTTGACTTTAGCGCTAGGGGCTAGTTATGATGCTGAAAATTTCGTTTTGCCCTTTTAATCCAATCCAGAGAGGTTGGCAAAGGTGACACAATGTACGTTAAAAATATGCCAAAGTATATCAACTGCCTCTCCAATAATTCAATGGAGGGGTTTTTTTGTTTTTATAACACTTGTGGTGGGGGTGTAAATGGCTACTGTTGAGACCGTTATATTGGATAAAGAGGCTATTGGCCGCGCAGTTACGAGAATTGCACATGAGATTTTAGAAAAAAATAGTGGCTGCAGCAATCTGGTACTTATTGGCATTCGCACGGGTGGCGACCATATAGCGCAACTCCTACGACAGAGCATATTAGATATAGAAGGAACCAAAGTTCCACAAGGAGCCGTTGATGTCACCATGTACCGTGATGATATCTCTAGCGGAGCGGTGCGTCCGCTGGGCAAAACTGATATCCCTTTTGCTCTTGATGGTCGCCACGTAATCCTTGTTGATGAGGTGCTATATACGGGCAGAACCATTCGTGCAGCCATGGACGCCTTGATGGATATAGGTCGTCCTAGCAGTATTCAACTGGCTGTATTAATTGATCGCGGACATCGTGAGTTGCCGATTCGTGCAGACTATGTTGGCCGCAATGTTCCATCGGCGCGTGAGGAGAAAATCGAGGTCTTATTTAATGACGATAATACTCCATTAGAAGTGCGCTTGATAAAACCTTAGTATTTATAATCGCGACAGGGTTCGCGCATTCATATTTGTCAACAGACAGTGGGGAAGGATAGATAGTTATGGGAGCAACATTTGCACATAGGCACATTATTAGCACCCAGCAATTTTCTAAAGGTGATATTGAGCTCATCCTGAAGACTGCTGAGAGCTTTAAGGAGATAAACCAGCGCGAGATCAAAAAAGTTCCAACTCTGCGTGGTAAAACAATTATCAACCTTTTTTATGAAAACAGCACGCGTACCCGTACTTCGTTTGAGCTGGCGGGTAAACGCATGTCAGCTGATACCATTAATATTACCGCCTCCAGTTCATCGGTAACCAAAGGGGAAACCCTTGAGGATACAGCAAAAAACATTGAAGCTATGAACGCTGATGTAATTGTTATGCGCCACTCTTGTTCTGGAGCTCCTGACTATTTAGCTAAGCGCTTAAGTAAATGCTCCGTGGTAAATGCTGGCGATGGTTTCCACGAGCACCCCAGCCAGGCAATGCTAGATTTACTTACGATCAAAGAGCACAAAGGTGAAATTGCTGGGTTAACAGTAGTTATCATTGGTGACATAGCTAGAAGCCGCGTTGCTCGTTCTGATCTGTACGCGCTAAAGACCATGGGAGCGACAGTGCGTTTTGCTGGCCCAGCAACCATGCTGCCTGCTGGCCTAGAAGAGATGGGTGCTGAGGTTTACACGGATATTAATGCAGCAATAACAGATGCTGATGTCATCATAATGCTGCGTATTCAGCTAGAACGCGAGGGTGGCAATACTCTTATGCCGACCTTACGTGAATATGCACAATTTTTTGCTATCAATACGCAAAATATAAAGCTGGCTAAGCCCGATGCTATTGTCATGCACCCAGGCCCCCTAAATCGTGGCGTAGAGATCTCATCATACGTAGCCGATGGTGGTCAAAGCGTTATTCTTGAACAGGTAGAGAATGGTGTAGCAGTGCGCATGGCTCTGTTGTATTTGCTGGCTGGTGGCAGTGAAGAGGAGTAAGCGATATTCGCTGCGCGATTTTACCGCTTTGTTGTAAGCGTTATTACCTTTTGCATAGAGGGTTACCATGAAAGTATTGATTCAAAATGGGCGTGTTATTGATCCGTCTCAAAATATAGATGAGCAACTTGACTTGTTAATTGAAGATGGTTGCATAGTTGAGTTAGCACCAAATATAGATCCAAATGGCATAGACGATGTTATTAATGCTGACGGCCTGGTAGTAACTCCAGGTTTAGTTGATCTGCATGTGCATTTGCGTGATCCGGGGCATGAATATAAAGAGGACATTATTACCGGCACTAAATCTGCTGCAGCCGGTGGTTTTACCTCTGTTGTCTGCATGCCGAATACCGTACCGGTAAATGATAATAAATCCGTTACACAATATATAATCAACAAAGGGCGCTACGAGGGCTCGGCCAATGTCTTCCCTATTTGCAGCATTACCAAAGAACAGAAGGGTAAATCTTTAGTCGAGATGGGAGATCTTAAACTGGCTGGATGTGTTGGTTTCTCCGATGATGGACTCAATGTTGACTGCGGAGAGGTACTGCGGCGCGCCATGGAGTATGCAACAGGTTTTTCCATGCCGATTATCGCCCATTCTGAAGATGACGCTATTAAAGCAGGTGGCGTGATGAATGAAGGACGCGTTGCTACAGAACTCGGCCTTATTGGTAACCCTTGGGTGGCTGAAGCTGCCAGCATAGCTCGCGACCTGATGTTAGCGGAATTTACTGGTGCGCACTTGCATATATGTCACATCTCCACGAGACGTTCGGTAGAGTTGATTCGCGCAGCTAAAAAACGCGGTGTCAAAGTTACCTGCGAAGTAACCCCACATCACTTTACCCTTACTGAGGAGGCGGTGTGTGGTTACGATGTAAACGCAAAGATGGGGCCACCATTGCGCACCGATGATGATATCGCTGCTATGAAAGAGGGGCTCAGCGATGGTACTATTGATGCCATTGCTACCGACCATGCTCCTCATCATGTTGATGATAAAAATGTTGAATTCAGCGCTGCGGCCAATGGTTTAATAGGCTTGGAGACGGCTCTTCCTTTAACCTTACGTCTAGTAACCGAGAAGGTTATCTCTCTTAACGAAGCCATAAATCTGCTCAGTAGTAAGGCGGCACAGGCATTAAATATTCCGCGTGGTACTCTACAGTGTGGCGTGCCTGCCGATGTGACCATAATTGACCCCGATCTTGAGTGGATCGTAGATGCTACCCAGATGCATAGCAAATCACGCAATACTCCATTTGATGGCTGGCAGATGACTGGTGCGGCAATTATGACTTTACGTGACGGTAAAATTACCTACGAACGCAATTAGATAAGACTAAAACAGCAATATTAAATGTAGTGAACTATCTTTTTAACTTGTAACAGGAGCACACCATAGCATGAAAGCAATTCTGGCTCTTGCAGATGGCAGAGTCTTTAGTGGACAAAGTATTGGCGCCCTTGGTGAAACCTCTGGCGAAGTTGTGTTTAACACCAGCATGAGTGGTTATCAGGAGATACTCACCGATCCATCATATAGCGGTGAAATTATCACGATGACCTATCCGTTAATCGGTAACTGTGGAATCAATAGTGATGATGTGGAATCTGATCGCCCACATTTAGCCGGATTCGTTGTCAAGGAGTGCAGCAAATACCCTAGCAATTGGCGTTCGGAAATGACCCTCGATGCCTATCTTAAGCAGCATAATGTAGTGGGAATCCAGGGGATAGATACGCGGGCACTAGTGAAACATATTCGTGATCACGGCGCGCAAACCGGTATTATCTCTACTGAAGATCTTGATGAGCAAAGTTTAGTGTCTAAGGCTAAGCAGGCTCCAGTTCTGCTCGGTCGTGATCTAGTGCAACAGGTGACAACAGATAAGACCTACACTTGGGATGAGTCTCTATGGGATATCGCTCAAGGCTATAAAACTGCGCTATCTCAGCCTATATATAATGTCGTTGCCTATGATTTTGGCATTAAACGCAATATCTTACGTAACTTGGTAGCAGCAAAATGCAAAGTTACAGTTGTTCCCGCGCAAACACCGGCGGCCGAGGTACTCGCCATGAATCCAGATGGAGTTTTCCTCAGTAATGGCCCTGGCGACCCAGAACCAATACACTATGCTCAGGAAAACATCCGCCAACTATTAGGCCAGGTGCCAATATTTGGTATATGTCTTGGCCATCAATTATTGGCTATCGCCCTTGGTGGTTCCACCTATAAAATGAAATTTGGCCATCGCGGCGGCAACCAGCCTGTACAGCAATGCGCCAATGGTAAGATCGAAATCACCTCGCAAAATCATGGTTTCGCTGTTGATGCTACCACCTTAGGTGAAGAGGTACAGGTAAGTCATATCAACCTAAATGACAATACTGTCGAGGGAATCTGTCACACTGACTTGTCAGCGTTCTCCGTGCAGTATCACCCTGAAGCCTCACCTGGACCACATGATGCACACTACCTGTTTGACCGCTTTATTGAGATGATGGATAACTTCAAGCAGAAAGTGAAATAAGGATAGTTAAATGCCTAAACGTACAGATATAAAAAAGATTTTAATTATTGGCGCTGGCCCTATTGTTATCGGTCAGGCATGCGAGTTTGACTACTCTGGAACTCAAGCATGTAAAGCTCTTAAAGATGAAGGTTACGAGGTGGTGTTGCTCAATTCCAACCCGGCAACCATCATGACCGATCCGGATTTTGCCGATCGTACCTACATTGAGCCTGTAACCCCAGCGGTGTTAACCAAGATAATTGAAAAAGAGCGCCCGGATGCTATTTTACCTACGCTCGGTGGGCAAACTGCGCTCAACACCGCTGTTACTGTAGCTAAAGATGGCACACTGGAAAAATAT
The DNA here is from genome assembly GCA_034006225.1 of Desulfuromonas sp. Taxonomy (GTDB): domain Bacteria; phylum Desulfobacterota; class Desulfuromonadia; order Desulfuromonadales; family Desulfuromonadaceae; genus Desulfuromonas. The sequence goes on from JAVETC010000008.1 coordinate 74,902, forward strand.
GGTGTCGAACTTATCGGCGCTAAGTTGCCGGCTATTGAAAAAGCCGAAGATCGCACTCTGTTTAAGCAGGCTATGGCCAATATCGGTGTCGAGGTTCCACGCTCAGGACTGGCACACAATTATGAAGAGGCTATGAGTGTAGTCGAGGAGATCGGTTTTCCGGCTATTATTCGTCCATCTTTTACTCTAGGTGGAACCGGCGGCGGTATCGCCTACAATCGCGAAGAGTACGAACAGATGGCGGTAGCCGGTATTGACGCCTCGCCTACAGATGAAATATTGATCGAAGAGTCCATTATCGGCTGGAAGGAGTATGAACTCGAAGTCATGCGTGATTTAGCAGATAACGTAGTAATTATCTGCTCTATCGAAAACTTTGATGCCATGGGTGTGCACACCGGAGATTCCATCACTGTTGCTCCGGCGCAGACATTGACAGACAAGGAATATCAAATCTTGCGCGATGTATCGTTAAAGATAATTCGCGAAATAGGGGTTGAAACCGGCGGGTCTAATATTCAGTTTGGCATAAATCCAAAAGATGGTCGCCTCGTGGTCATTGAGATGAATCCTCGCGTATCGCGCTCATCCGCCTTAGCCTCTAAGGCGACAGGCTTTCCCATTGCGAAAATCGCTGCTAAGCTGTCTGTCGGCTATACATTAGATGAAATTCCTAACGATATCACCCGCGAAACTTACGCGGCATTCGAACCAACTATAGATTACGTAGTTACTAAAATTCCGCGCTTCACTTTTGAAAAGTTTCCGAGCACTGACCCAACACTGACTACCCAGATGAAATCAGTTGGTGAGGCTATGGCCATTGGACGGACCTTTAAGGAGAGTTTTCAAAAAGCATTGCGGTCTATGGAGATCGGATCAGATGGCTTAGAAAGTAAGATATTTAGCTGTCCTGCCGACTATGGCCGCACCCTTAGTGAAAAAGAGTTGGGACTAGTCCGGGATAAATTACGCATCCCGAACGTGGATCGAATTTGGTATCTTGGCGATGCATTACGCGCAGAAATGTCCATCGAAGAGATCTATAAAATTAGCGGGTTTGATCCATGGTTTGTCTATAACGTCCAGCAGATCATTCACAAGGAAAATGAACTTTATCAATGTCGTGCAGATGTCATTGCTGCCACTGTGTCGGGCATTGAACTGTTGTTGAGTGCCAAGCAGATGGGCTTTTCTGACCGGCGCTTAGCTGTTTTGCTCAACAGTAAAGAGGATGGTATACGGCAACTGCGCCATGCCAACAATATTCGTCCTGTTTATAAGCGGGTTGATACCTGTGGTGCTGAGTTTGAGGCTTTTACTCCCTATATGTATTCAACATATGAAGAGGAGTGCGAAGCTAAACCTAGCGCCAAGAAAAAGATCATGATTCTTGGCGGTGGCCCCAATCGCATTGGTCAAGGCATTGAATTTGACTATTGCTGCGTCCACGGCGCCTTTGCTTTAAGCGAAGATGGGTTTGAAACTATCATGGTTAACTGTAACCCTGAGACAGTTTCGACCGATTATGACACCTCAGATCGCCTATATTTTGAGCCACTAACCCTTGAAGATGTTTTGGAAATAGTAGCAGTTGAACAACCGACAGGAGTCATTGTCCAATTTGGCGGACAAACCCCATTAAAGTTGGCGGTAGCTTTAGAAGATGCTGGTGTGCCAATAATTGGTACTAGCCCAGATGCCATCGACCGGGCAGAAGATCGTGAACGCTTCCAAGCTCTACTGGAAAAGCTCCAGCTAAAACAACCGAAAAATGGTTTGGCGCGCTCTTTTGAAGAGGCAGAGATCATCGCAGAAAAAATTAGCTATCCTGTAGTTGTCCGGCCATCCTATGTACTTGGTGGCCGCGCGATGGAGATCGTCTACAGCATTGATCAATTGCGCAATTACATGAAGTTTGCGGTGCAAGCATCACCAGAGCATCCAATTTTGATTGATAAATTTCTGGATAACGCTATTGAGATAGATGTGGATGCGCTCGCAGACGGCACCGATGTGGTTATCGGTGGCATCATGCAGCATATTGAAGAGGCAGGTATTCATTCAGGTGATTCCGCCTGTTCGTTGCCCCCGTATTCACTCTCTAAAGAGCTCATTAAAGAGGTAGGGCGCCAAACCAGAGCGCTAGCATTAGAGTTGCGGGTAATCGGATTGATGAATATCCAATTTGCAGTCAAAGATGGCGAAGTGTATCTCATTGAAGTAAATCCCCGCGCTAGCCGTACCTCTCCATTTGTTTCCAAGGCGACTGGGCGTCCCTTAGCTAAGATTGCCGCTCGTCTTATGGCAGGCAAATCCCTTAAAGAGCTAGGTGTTGAGGGTGATATTGTTCCCAATCATGTGGCGGTTAAAGAGTCGGTCTTTCCCTTTGCCAAGTTTCCCGGCGTAGATACTTTATTGGGACCAGAAATGAAATCAACTGGTGAGGTTATGGGGTTGGATAAGGATTTCGGTAAAGCCTTTGCCAAAGCCCAAATAGGTGCTGGAGTAAATTTACCTCTCAGTGGCAAAGTGTTTATCAGTGTTAAGGATAGTGATAAAGAGGGCTTGGTGCGAATAGCTAAAAAACTATTAAATATCGGCTTCAGCATCATTGCTACTAGCGGAACAGCTGCAGTTCTTGAAGAAAATAGCTTGGAAGTACAGCGGGTTAATAAGGTTAAAGAGGGCAGACCTCACTGTGTAGATTCTATTAAAAATGGTGACATTGCTCTGGTATTTAATACCACCTTTGGTCCGCAATCCATTGCTGACTCTTTCTCCATACGGCGTACTGCACTAATGTACAGCGTGGCTTATTTCACCACAGTTGCTGGTATGGACGCTGCAACTGATGGCATTATTGCTATGCAGAGAGAAAGTCTTGACGTTATGGCGCTACAAGAGTACAATTTCTAAACCATATTTACGTAAGTACAATTTAATAAAAAAACTTAAACTGGTTGCGGGTAGCTTAAAAACTATCCGTGACCTTTCTTTTTACCCATTACATCTCTATGAGATGGTATTAGTAAAGGATTAAACATGTCGCAATCTGTTCCCATGACACCTGAGTGTTATCAAAGACTTCAGGAGGAACTTAAACGGAAGATCAGAGTTGAACGGCCAAAGGTCGTTCAAGATATTGCCGAAGCACGTGACCATGGGGATCTATCAGAAAATGCTGAATATGACGCCGCAAAAGATCGCCAAGGTCATATTGAGGGCCGCATATCAGAGCTCAATGATAAATTAGCCCGTGCTGAAGTTATTGACCCTAAAACAATGGTATCCGATAAGATTGTTTTTGGGGCTACCGTTACGCTATTTGATGTAGATCAGGAAGAAGAAGTCATATATCAGATAGTTGGTGAAGATGAGGCAGATATTAAAAAAGGTAAAATATCGGTAACCTCTCCGGTAGGAAAAGCGCTTATCGGTCATGTTTTAGATGATGAAGTGCGTATAAAGGTACCGGCTGGCGTTAAAATTTACGAAGTTAGTGATATCGAATATAAATAGAGCACAAGGAGTAGTCGTGATTGATAAAACAACCAAGATGACCGATGTGCTAAAGATGCACCCTGATGCTATAAAAGTTCTCAATAGCTTTGGTCTTTGTTGTGCAGAGTGCTCTGGCGCTAAACATGAGTCTGTACAACAGGGCGCTATTAATCACGGTTTGGATGTAGATGAATTGCTGGCAAAACTCAACGCATTGCTGGCGTAGGCGCAAGCCTAAAGTAACCGTTGACTGGTTATCATATTGAACTCCTGGGCAACATCTAATACACAACTCACTACCCCTCTTAATACCATTAGAGGGGTAGGTCCCAACATTCAAAAAAAACTAGCTCGTCTCAATTTACACACTATAGAAGATCTCCTATATTTCCTGCCTATACGCTATGAAGATCGCCGCCACCTAAGTACAATTTCGCAGATAAAGACGGCCAATTGGGTACAGTTTACAGGTAAAATCCTCAGTTCTGGTGAAGTACAAACAGGACAAAGACGAAAAAAATCCTTTGAAATGCTAGTCGCTGATGCAAGCGGACAGATTATCCTCAAATGGCTCAATTATCGCCGCGACTGGATGAAACGTCGCTATCAGAGCGGACAGGAGGTCTTAGTCGCAGGTATCGCACACAACTTTCGTGGGCGGTGGGAAATCTTGCACCCCGATATTACTCTATGCAGCGCTGATAAAATTCCCGTCGATCAATTGCGCGTATTGCCAATATATTCGTTGACAGAGGGTGTGAGCCAGAATCTGATGCGGAAAATATGTCAACAGGCAGCGAGCACCTATGCTGATACTGTTACCAGCGCGATTCCAGAAAATATAATAGACAAAAACAAGCTACTGCCACTGAGCGAAGCCCTCTTGCGAGTTCACTGCCCAACACAGGATTGCGATTTTGAACTATTACAAACAGGGCGCGATAGTGCACGGCAAACTATTGTTTTCGATGAGTTCTTCTATCTACAGCTCGGATTAGCTTTGCGTCGCCAAGGAGCTCAGCTCGAACAGGGGACTGCATTCAAAGTATCTCATTTATATACTAAGCCTTTGGTGCAAAAATTACCCTTTAAGCTTACCGCAGCCCAGATTAAAGTGCTGAAAGAGGTCAAGTATGACATGATGGCGCCGCAGCCTATGAATCGTCTCATTCAGGGCGATGTTGGCAGTGGAAAAACCGTTGTTGCCCTGCTTGCCTGTTTGATCGCGGTGGAAAACAACATGCAGGCAGCGCTAATTGCTCCAACTTCAATCCTTGCTGAACAACATTTTCAGCAATTTAATCATTGGCTTGTGCAATTGGGCTTAAATGTTGCGCTATTGACTGGTTCTAGCAGCAAAGCAGAGCGGATAAAAATATTACACCAACTCAGTGATGGCAGTTTGCATATCCTTGTTGGTACCCATGCACTATTGCAAGACGATGTGGTTTTTCACAACCTCGGCTTAGGAATCATTGACGAGCAGCACCGTTTCGGTGTCCATCAGCGCAATGATTTACGAAAAAAAGGCCACAATCCCGATATCTTAGTTATGACAGCAACACCAATTCCGCGCACGCTGTCTATGACTGCCTATGGTGACTTAACTGTCTCAGTTATTGATCAACTACCGCCAGGGCGCACACCTATTAAAACCAGAGTAACCACTGAAGCCAAACGTGGTGCTGTGTTAGACTTTATTAAACGCGAAATAGATAAAGGTCGGCAGGGATATGTAGTTTATCCGTTAGTAGAGGAGAGTGAAAACCTGGAGTTGACAGCTGCGACTGAAGCATTCGAAACTTTACAGCAGGAGTTAGGATCAAAGTATCGTTTGGGGTTGCTCCACGGTCGCCTATCTGCTCAGGATAAAGAGAATATTATGCAGCAGTTTACTCAGCACCATATTGATCTTCTTGTCGCTACTACCGTCATCGAAGTTGGTATAGATGTGAGCAATGCTACTATTATGCTGGTAGAACATGCGGAACGTTTTGGGCTAGCACAACTACATCAACTTAGAGGTAGAGTAGGGCGGGGTGCACATCAAAGCTACTGTATCTTAGTGCGCAGCTCCAAATGTAGTCAGGAGGGATTATCGCGATTACAGGTAATGGAGCAATACAGCAGTGGCTTTGACATTGCCGAAGCTGACTTGGTGCAACGAGGAGCAGGGGAGCTATTAGGTACCAAGCAGGCGGGATTGACAGACTTCCGAGTAGCCAATTTGATCACCGATGGCTATCTATTGGAAATAGCCCGCCAAGAGGCTTTCGCTTTAGCAGATCGTCAGGATTTCTTCACAAATAAGCAATTCATCAGCACTAGACAAACATTACAGCAGCGCTGGGGTTCTCGTCTTGAACTGGCCAGAGTAGGGTAGTCATTTATGTTAAACTTTAATCGTTTCAAAGCCGATTTTTGCGAAATAGCTCAATGTGGTATTTTAGATAATGGCGGAGTTACCCGCCTTGCACTTACTCCGGCCGACCATGATGCGCGCAACTATTTTATTAACGAGATGCGCCAAGCTAATTTAGCAGTAACGATCGATGGCGTCGGCAATATTCATGGTCAGCGTAAAGGCCGCAACGCTAAGCTGTCTCCAGTCATTATCGGCTCCCATTTAGATACGGTGCCCCATGGCGGACACTACGATGGCGTTGTCGGTGTTCTTGCTGCTCTAGAGATTATACGCACACTTAACGATGCCGGCATTGAGACCCTACGTCCTATTGAGATAATAGATTTTGCGGCAGAAGAGTCCAGCCGCTTTGGTATAGCAACCATTGGCAGTAAAGCGCTAACTGGCAAACTTTCACTAGCTCAATTGGCTGCGATACACGACAGCAATGGACAATCGCTTAGTCAAACTCTTAGCAACAGTGGATGTCTGTTAGATGATCTTCCCGCTGCAATTGTAACCAAAGAGGATGTGCACGCATATTTAGAACTACATGTAGAGCAAGGGCCGATTTTAGAAAATGAAAAACTGGATATCGGCATCGTGAATGGCATTGCTGCTCCAAGTAGGTTTCATGCACACTTAATTGGACGCAACGACCACTCAGGCACGACTCCAATGTCAATGCGCTGCGATGCCCTCACAGGATCCGCAGAGTTGATATTAGCCATAGAACAAATTGCTATATCAACAAGCGTTGACATGGTGGCTACCGTTGGAGAAGCTGTCGTTGCCCATGGCGCTATGAATGTAGTACCTGGGGATGTTAAACTGAGTATCGACATACGTGACACGCACTTCAGCACTAAAAAAATCGCTATTGAAAAAATGCATAAGATGGCCAATGAGATAGCAACTAAAAGAGGGCTAGAGATCAATTTCACTACCCTGTGTGATGACTATCCGGTACATTTAGATGCCGTTCTGGTGCAAAAACTAGGCGCTGAAGCTGAAAGGCTTAACCTGAAGTATAAAATAATGTCGAGTGGCGCTGGTCACGATGCTATGCATTTTGCTGACCTTGCACCGACAGGATTGATTTTTATCCCTAGCATCAAGGGGATAAGCCATAATATTACGGAAAAATCTTCCATGGAAGCGATTGAAAAGGGGATACACCTGCTCTTCAACACCACCATCCAATTAGCTAATGAAAAATAAAAAACAACTAGTAGCTTTTAGAGCAATTTTTAGCTTGACCTTTAATGGATAGATATCTATTATCAGCCCGATTTCAACAGCTAGCAACAAGTTGAAAACAATATGCGCTCATCGTCTAGCCTGGTCCAGGACACCGCCCTTTCACGGCGGCGACAGGGGTTCGAATCCCCTTGGGCGTACCACTAAATCAAGCTGCTTGCAGCTATATATAATATCACCTTAGCCGAAGTGGTGGAATCTGGTAGACACGCATGATTCAGGTTCATGTGCTCGTAAGGGCGTGGGAGTTCGAGTCTCCCCTTCGGCACCAAAACTTTAAAGAGATCCGTTATCATTTATGATAGCGGATCTCTTTATTTTTAAGTGTAAATTTATACCAGCTCAAATAGTTTACCAATTATTTAATTTCTACAGATCATCAACCAACACCCGTAAGATATAATCCCAATTTATCTATTATTGTAAAAGCATAAAGCTCACAACTAAAGTTTACATAATATACATTATGCGACATTGATTTATTTTTCTTCTGTGGGGTCAATCCATGACCTCGCATCTGTTTTATCTGCAAGACAGCCTTTCTGTTGTTCCCGTTGGTGATGATCAAGTTCAAGTTGTAGTCACTCTGCCTGTCGAATACCTGACGCAATACACCAGACTGCTAGATTCACTGACCGGATTTATTGACGTGCTGAAGCGCGAAGATAAGTTGTCCAGGCTAAAGCTTAAAAGTGACAATTTAAAATTCCACGATCAGGCAAGGAAAAACCTCAACCAATACCATCAGCGCTTAGTTGCGGCTTACGATCTCTACACCGCTAAGGGCTTAAATCGCAATGCTGCTATCAAGCAGATCAGCGTCGAGATACGTGCTGAACAGCATCCTTGGTCGTCTCCTGATTTAGTGCGCCATTCTCTTATTAACGCTGGTCGTTCTGGTCGCGTCGGCCGTCCTCGGGGGGTGAAATAGTTTACTATGTAACTGGTTTTATTTTTGTTCTGCCATATTTTTCATGCTAGTATGCAAAAAAATTAGCGGAGTTATGACATGACCCAGGATGAAGTGTTAAAATTTGTTTTACAATCAGATAATTTACCAACATTATCAACGGTAGCTTCAAGGCTTATATCAATAACGGCAGAAGAAGAGACTACTATCACCGATATCGCCAATTTAATATCTAAGGATATTTCACTTTCGGCTAAAATTCTTAAAGTTGTTAACTCCTCTTTTTATAGTTTTCCCCAGCAAATAGGTACAATCCACCAAGCAGCATCCATATTAGGCACTAATGCAGTTCGCAGCCTAGTGTTATCTTTTTCGTTTTTGAAGCCTGATAAACAAAAGAAAGATGGCTTTGACTACGCCCTATTTTGGGAAAAATCACTTTTTGAAGCTGTAGCTGCGCGTATGTTGATGAATGCAGTCGAAGCAGAAGATTCTGAAGAGGGTTTTGTTGCAGGACTATTGCAAAATCTTGGGGTTCTTATCTTGGCACGCGCCCTTCCTGACAAATATAAACAAGTTGAAGCGTTAATGGAAAAAGACGATATAGATCGCTGTAGCGCGGAGAAGATAATAATTGGCACAGACCATCCTTACATTGGCAGTGAAGTTGTCAGCAGTTGGGGCTTTCCTGCTGTATTAGTCGAACCTATTCGTTATCATAATGAACCACATAAATTAAAAACAACAGACCGTAAAGTTGAACAAATCACCAATATTGTCGCCCTTTCTGGCATTCTTTCAAATGTGTACAGTTCTAAAAAACCAGGCGACATCGTTAATCGATTCAAGCTGCAAGCGAAGCGAAAACTGCCGTTAACTGAGAAAAAGCTTGAAGATTTTCTCGATCGAGTGCATACGGAAGTGCAGGAAACGGCAAAGTTTTTTGATCTAAAGATTACTAATCAAAAATCAGTAGCAGAGGTATTGCAAATAGCCAATGCCGAGTTGAGTGTTCTCAACCTTAGTTATGAACAGATGAACAGAACTTTAGTAGAAAAAACTGTTCAACTGGAGTTGCTTACCGCTGAGCTAGAGAAAAAAAATAAAATTCTCGAACAACTAGCTAATGTAGATGGCTTGACTGAGGCGTATAATCATCGCTATTTTCAGGATTTTTTAGATAAAGAAATTAAACGATCAGAACGTAATTCGTACACGGTAAGCGTAATAATGATCGATATTGATTATTTTAAAAAGTTCAATGACAATCACGGGCATCAAGTTGGAGATTTTATTTTACGTCAGTTTTCCAATATAGCTAAAGAAGCTTTACGCGAGTACGACCTCTTTGCTCGCTATGGTGGTGAGGAGTTCGCGATAGTTTTGCCGGAAACAACTGCAGAAGATGCAGAAAAAGTAGCTGAAAAACTACGTGATAACATTTCATCTACTGCATTCACACATGACCGTGAATCTTATTATATAACCGCTAGTTTTGGTGTCGCCGATATGACTCCGGGCAAAGATAAGTTTAACAAAAACGAGCTCATTGGTTTTGCAGATGAGGCGTTATACACAGCTAAGAAGAAAGGTCGTAATAGAGTGGCTGTATATACAGGTAAGAAAAAGTGGTTCTCAAAATAGGCCAGTGGCTCTAGGTGATATCTGCTGGGCCACAGTCGTAGATGCTTCTACTTCTCAAAAAGTCACCAAATTGTTTATCTGTCTCTACTATATGATCTAATAACCAAGCACGTAAAAATCCCATCACCTCCGGTGACAAACCAGTCTCTTTAGAGACTACCTTTTGTAGATAATCATTGAGCTTATTTTTTAAAACTACATGTTGCTCTTTATGTTCTGCGGCATCGGGATAGTCGATCTTATCCATATACTGCTCTTCGTGAGAGAAATGTTTCTCTGTATACTCAACCAAGATATTCAGCAAATTATGTAGAGCAGTATCCCCTTTTTTTTCGCGTACAGCATCATACAAGTCGTTAATCACGCGCACAAGCACATGGTGCTCATCGTCGAAGGTTGAGATACCGACACTGTAACACTCTTTCCATAAAATAACGGCCATCGCATCCACCTAATACGCTAGAAAATAAAGGGTATAAACATTTTTGAGCGAGTACAATAATCGAGGTAATCTGCACCGAAAAATTTAAAATTTTCCTGTTCTTCAACTTTTGCAGTACAAAATAGTGCCAAACTTACGACAACAACAGCAACAATTGTTACTCCATCAACTCTTTTTAAAAAAGCTCCCCAAGCTAGCAACAACAGTGAGGTGTACATAGGGTGACGGATATAACTATATAGACCATGTTGCACAAGATTCTGGGTGTTTTCAAAGGGTAAGTTTTCGGGACAATTACTCCGTTGGCTATGTCCCCCTATCCTCTTTAATAGATCAACTCCACGCACTACTAGCGCTATTGAGAGTAGGAGTAACAACCACGATAAACATTGTCTAAACGAAAATGGGTCATTAAACCATAAGGGGTTGTTATATAGGACTAAAATGGCAATGCCTTCAAAGGCAAAGAAGCGATAAAAACCATGTGCTTTAGGGTTACATAACGAACGACGGGAAATGATGATGAAAATAGTAGTTACAACTAAAAATATAGTAGTGCGCACGGCTAACGAAACCAACCTTAACTTCTCCTTGCGAACAATGAAACCTGTTCGTTCATGTTATTAATAGCGGTTGTCAAAATCTCTTACGCACATTGCTAATAGAATCCACCCCCATAAAAAGGTTATGCCGCCGATGGGGGTAATCATGCCTAGACCTTTAATTTGTGTTAAAACCAAAGCGTATAAGCTACCAGAGAACAGAACTATTCCCATAAGCAATAAAAAACCTGCGGTGCGTACTCGGCGGACATCTGGCCATTGTTTGATGCATAATGCAACGACGATCAGCGCTAAGGCATGATACATCTGATAATCGACACCTTTTTCCCAAGTAATCATCATTAAATCAGATATTTTACTGCGCAGCATATGTGCACCAAATGCACCGAACGATACAGATATGAAAGCATTAACACATCCAAGCACAAAAAAAGTCTTCATAATGCTCTCTCCATAAAATAGTGGCAAGTCACGGACTAACGCGTCAAAGACTGCAACGAAACGGTTCCTTCTTTAACCACATGAATGCTTGGCACAAACATACCGATAGAAAGCTCTGCTTGCAGCGTATATCTATAACTCTCTTTGGAGTTATTGACTAAATCAGCTATTAACCGCAGGCTGTTGATAAGATTCGCTTTGGCTTCAAGCTCAATATCACCAACATCGTATGCTCCAATAGTGGGCAATTTATTTGACACCCCTTCTACTATTTCATGCCCTTCAATTGCAATGGTGTAATACAGACCTTCGAGTTTTAAAGCTGTGCTATTCGGATTGACAATATGTAAACCGATCATAAAATTAGGTGCAAGATCTGTCGTTGGGAGAACTTTAAAGGTAGTTACCATGACAGATGGTTTTTGCTGCCAAAAATTCAGACTTGCACAGCTAGATATTCCCAATGGCAATATTAGCACTGCAGCCATGATTATATATTTAATTCTTGTATGTTTCACTGGCGACTCAAATATAGGGTAAAAGTTACTGCAACTCTAATGGATAACAGACGGTGAAGACAGATCCTTTGTATTGGTCGGTAGTAAAGGAGATTGATCCTTGCAGGTATTTTTCGGTAAAATATTTCATCGTGTAGGTTCCTAACCCGCGCCCTGCCCCTTTAGTGGAGAACGATCTGTTAAACAGTTGCAACCGTATATTTTCCGGAAGGTAGGTGGGATTATGCACCCAAATGCAAATTTTGTCTTCTTGCCTGTAGCAGCCGCATGTAACGGTCTCTCCTGGTACTGAGCCCTCTAACCCATTTTTTATCATATTTCCCACTACCCGATTAAGTAATGTAGCATCAGTGTGAAACATGACCTGCTGGGAGTGTGAATCTATTTCTAAAAACCTGCCATTGAGTATTTCGTCATCATTAAAAGCCAAGCAGATATCCTGTAAAAATATACGTGAATCTATGCGGGTAATCTCTAACTTGAGTTGGTTATACTCAGCCGCTACAAGTTGCTGATGTGCTTTAATCTGGTCGGCTATTTTATTCGATAGCAGTTTAATTCTAGTTACAAGCTTTTGGGTTTCCAATTCATTGGCCAATTCGGCATTTACCATATTAGTAAATCCGACCAGAGAACTACAGGTATTGGCAATATCATGCAAGAAAATGCGTTCGAGAAAGAGACGCCGTTTTTCGTCTGCTATATCCATAATCGCTAAAAAGGTAAATGACTCCTTAAATGGGCTTGCCCATACGCGAAAATCATAGGCTTCTTCATGATTATTTACATTGGCAGTGATCCGACATTCAGAGGCAGAACTACCATTTTTTTGACTCGATAAAACTGCATTAACCGCGCCGCAATAGCGGCAAAACATACTTGTTCCGCATCCAGCATCATTGTCATGAGCGTGAATACATGACAATATCTCGCCGGGTCTTTTGCCGAGCATTGAACTAACATCGGGCAGATGTAAAAAATCAGCTAAGGCGCTATTTCCAAAAACCAGCTGACGATGTTCATTGAGTACCATGATGATTATCGGTACGCAGTCAAACAGATGCGCAAATGTCTGGTCGGAAAAGATAAAATCCGACTGCTTTGCAATAATCCGTTCGGATAGACGCTCAGGAGAAGCGTAAAAGCTCGCTGGATTTACCATAAATGCACCGAAAGTTGTTTACCAATTACTGCGCGGCAAATACTCGTTGCAACAACTCTGTGGTTCGAGCTGCTGGATCGCTACGTATTTTCTTCTCTTCTTGAGCAATTAGATAAAACAGACCATCTTGAGTCTTATCAGTAAGGTATGTTTCCAGATCAAAGTCAGGTTTACTAGCAAACGGTATAGCAGTATAAGCACTTTTTAGTTGAGAATATACACTATACACCCCAACTGATTGCATTTTATCTGCTATCACAGGGGTAAATCGTTGTTGCAAGGTAGCGCCGGTCTTGGCACGAAAATACTCTGTAGCTGAAGTATCTGAACCTTGCAAAATAGACATAGCATCGCTAAGCGACATCTCTTTTATCGCATCTACCAACACCGGTTTGGCCTCTGCCGCAGCTGCTTCAGCCGCGCGGTTCATCCCTACCTCAAATTTATCAACCTGAGCGCCTAAACCAACATTACGTAATGTATTCGTCATTGCGCTAAGCTTTTCCGGTAACTGAATGTGTAGTTTTTCGTCATTTAAAAAACCACCACTAGCAGAAGCTTGCAAGCTAGCTTTTTCACTACCAACCTCGAGAGCCTGACGCAATCCAGCAGCAATCGTGTTTTCATCAAGGGCAGCCGATGATGCACTGTAGGAGGTCAATAGACTGTTTAATGTTTGATTATTACTTAGTTCAACGCAACCAGCCACAACAAACATAAGCACTAAAACGACTATATGCATACAATATCGCTTAAACATGCGCACTCCTCTTATATAGGTAGGATTTTTATTCTGTAGAGAAAACATCATTCATGAGTATATAACAATTTTTTAAGTTTACAAGGTGAAGTGGACATATGGCTCTACCTCAAAGAAGGGGGATAAAAAAATCTCATCATAAAAAAAGGCATACCAAATTATTTTGATATGCCCCATAAATTGATCAAATTTCCAACCAAAGAAAGGAGATCAATTTATGGAAAGA
>JAVETC010000081.1:0-2785 GCA_034006225.1 Desulfuromonas sp.
TGGTTGTTTCGGGTTCTTACCAGAATATCGGCAGTTTTTTTGCAGCTGTTGCCAATCTGCCCCGAATTGTAAATATTACCAATGTTACTTTTACTGATGTAAAAGGCTCTGCCAAAGGTCCGGCTGCAAAAAAAGTAAGTTGCCTGGCAACTACTTTCAGGTTTCTTGGTAAGGATGAGATACAGGATGAAAATCCCAAGTCAAAGCGTAAAAAATAGCGGTATATTTGCTGTTGCACTGCTTATTGGCTGTTGCCTGCTGCTTGCATCAGGCAGTGCTTTTGGTAAAAGTGAGCAAAACAGCAAAGAGCTGGATAAGGCAAGTGAAGCTCCCCAACAGCAGGAAACTGCTGAAAAAGAGCCTGCCAGCCAATATGCTGCGCCTGCTGCAAAAATAACCTTTGACTTCAGCAGCAAAAAAGACCCGTTTAAACCTTACCTGGCTGATACGCCCAAATCTTCTGCTGCTTACTCGGCTAAAGCAGCATCCAGAAGTGATCTGCCTATCCACGGGGTGGCTGTTGAGCAGTTTAAACTGATCGCCCTGGTGTCTGATGCAGTAGGAAATCGCGCCATGGTGGAGGATCCATCCGGTAACGGCTATATCCTCAGGCAGGGAATGACCATCGGCACTGATGAGGCAATGGTAACCCGCATAGATAAAAACGGTGTGGAAGCTGTGCGTTATTACTTTGATGACCTGGGTAAAAAACAAAAAGAAACGGTCAGGATTCCGATGCAACGGGAACCTTAAGGAGTGTTCTGGATGAAAACCGCCTTAACCAGTTTACGCATTTTAACAGCAGTATGGCTGATGGTCATGCTGCTGCCAGTGGTTGTTCCAGCAGATGAGATACCTGCCACTGCCAACAGGCAGGCTGCTGCCAATACACCTGCTGTCATAAAATCAGTAAAACTTGTAACCCGCAATAACACTCCTGAACTTTTGCTGGAAGCAACCAGCTCCCTTACCTACTCCAGTTATCTTGCCAAATCCCCCGACCGTCTGGTGGTGGATTTTGCCCAAACAGCAGCAGATGAAAATCTTTCGGTTATCACCTTTGAACAAGCTCCGGTAAGCAGGCTGACCACAAAAAGCTATGAAACAGGAGTTGGCATACTTACTAGGCTGGAGCTGTTTCTTACCCAAAGTGTCAGACCTGTACTGATCCCCTCTGATTATAAAAAAGGTGAAATCAGGATTACTTTCCCGGGTTACGTAGCTTCCAAAACAGAGACAACGGAAAGCCAGGCTGAAAAAACACCCACACCTGCATCAGCTGCTGCCCTTGCGGAAGAGCCTTCAATCCCTGCACCTGAACCTGCTGCAAGTAACGTTCAGGCAACAGCTGCACCGGAAAAAGCAGCTGCCGTACCAGGTACACTTACCAATATCGTACCCTATGGAAACGGGGTGGATATTCTGATTGACGGTGGGTTTGCAAATTTCAAAACCATGCGCCTTAATCAACCCACCAGGCTGGTGATTGATTTTGATGGCGTGCAGGCTGGTGCTGTTGATAAGTTTATCCAGCTGAAAGGCGATCTGCTCTCCACCGCAAGAATCGGTACTTACCCGGGCAGAATCAGGATTGTGCTGGATGCAGTGGATGGTTTTGTGCCGGATGCAGAATACATACCCATGCCAAATGGGCTGCGTATATCTTTTCCAACCCACAAAAGCAGTAACAAGGCAGCTTTGACAGCACCGGTCAAGCCTGTGCCTGTACCAGCACCAGTAGCTACACCAGCACCTGCACCGGTTAAACCTGCACCTGTAACTGCACCGGTGGTAACAACCGTACCAGCAGCACCAAAGCCTGCCGTTGTGCAACCAGGGCGTATAGAGGCAATTGATTTTCAGGTTGTGGATGGTATCAGCCGGATCAGCATCAAGACCAGTGGTGCTGTAGAAGCGGGTAAACCGGTAAAAACCCCTGGTTTTTTATCATTGCCCATAAAAAACGCGATTTTGCCACGCAGTTTGCAGCGTTCTTTTGAATCCAAGGCTTTTCCTGGTGCTGTGTTGCGGGTAACGCCGGTTCAGGCAAGTAACCGCGCTGGCAGGGAAACCATTATCCGCGTTGCCCTGCGCACTGATACACCCTATCTGCTGCGCTCTGAATCGGACATGCTTTATCTGGAGATTGAAAACCCTGCTATTCCGGAAAAACCAGCACCTGTTGAAACTCCGCAGCCTGATACAACAGTTGCAGACAGCCAGAAATCCACGGTAGCAGAACAGACGACAGAGGCTGCTTCTGCTCAAAAAACTGAAGCCTTGCCGCCGGAAGCTGCTGTAAAGACAGCGGAAGAACCTGCGCAACCCCTTAGACCACGTTATAGCGGTCGCCGTGTTACCCTGGAGTTTGCCGATGCCGAAGTGGGTAAAATACTGCAACTGCTGGCAGAAGTAAGTGATCGCAACTTTATTTTTGGTGATGATGTTGGTAAGCAGAAAATCAGTATGAAACTGAACAACGTGCCCTGGGATCAGGCTTTGGCGATTATCCTGGAAAACAACAACCTTGATAAGTACGATGATGGCAATGTTACCCAGATACGTAAAAAAGGCAGCTTTAAATCCCAGCGTGAAGAAGAGATAGAGCTGCGCAAGGCGATTTATCAAAGTGAACCGCTGGTAACTGAACTTATAGAGGTTAACTACTCGCAGATAAGGGACATTAAAAAGCAGTTTATGGCGATTAAAAAAGCCTACGGAGATATCGGCACCATTGAGGAGGATGAGCGTACCGGCAAGATTATCATCACCAGTATTGCTCCTG
>JAVETC010000009.1:0-85668 GCA_034006225.1 Desulfuromonas sp.
GGCGGGACTGTTTAGCTATATGGAACAGTTCCATCGTTTTCAACATGCTTCGTGAACCGCCGTGTACGGAACCGTACGCACGGTGGTGTGGGAGGACGGCGGGGGCAATCCCGCCTCCTACCCGATGCCTGAGAATAGCGCTGTGCTGGTTCTAAAAAATTGTCGCAATAAATAGGCCGCAACTTTAGCACACATCCTTAGAGCTTAATTTCCCCAGCCTCTCCAATGTCATCTTCACCTGTTTATCCTCTGCCCGTATTCACTAATGTAATAGTTTGCCGCGATTAATTGTTTAGCAAATATTTATATTTCAAATTGGACTAGTGTTGAAACTTGGTGCTATCTTCATCGGCATATTTAATGATTCACATAGGATGAGCTTATGTGAAATTTTGGTTGAATGGAGAAGGAGGTAGTAATGAAAGTTCTTGTAAGGCGGCGATTTACATTCGCATGTGTGTGGATAGCACTCATTACGCTGGTGTGTGCCTGTTCGCAGTCCAAAGTTGTCATGGATGCAACTATTCCTGAACTGCCTGGAGCAGCTTTTGTTGGGGATATGACGTGTCTGGAGTGTCATGAAGATTTAGGCAGCGCGTTTCAACACAATATTCATAATCAATTGGCCGATTTTGAGTATGTCGCTAATGGAGTTGAGGCTCAGGGGTGCGAATCCTGCCACGGTCCCGCCAGCCTGCATGTTGAAGATGGAGATAGCTGCAAAGTAATACGCTTTGCTGCTTTGAATGCCGCGCAGTCATCTGCCGTGTGTCAGAAATGTCATACAGATGGTGACAGTATGGAGTGGAATCACTCAACTCATGCGTCTTATGGTGTGGGCTGTATGGATTGCCATATAGTCCATGGCGACAATGAAAATAGCGGTATGTTGATAAAACCCCAAGATGAATTGTGTTACAGCTGTCATCAGGATATTAAGGCAAAAATGCACATGCCCAATCATCATCCGGTTAAAGAGGGCAAAATGACCTGCAATGATTGCCATAATCCTCATGGTAGTCAGACGCGCCCCATGTTGCGTACCGATGAGCGTAAAAACGAGCTTTGCCTAACCTGTCATATGGATCAGTCTGGGCCTTTTGCTTTTGAGCATGCACCAGTCACGGAAGATTGTATGATCTGTCACAGTCCCCACGGTACTGTAGCGGATAATCTCCTTAAACAAAATGAACCGTTTTTGTGCTTGCAATGCCATGAGTTGCATTTCCACACTAACTTCCGTCCTAACACTGATGCTTTAGCAGAATATGCAGCCGCTGGAGTTTCGGGCGCCCAATCTACCCTTAATACCATTCAGAACAGCGGTATCGATGATAAACATGCCATGCAAATGTCTATGATGACACGTTGTAGTCAGTGCCATCCAAGCGTTCACGGTTCTGATCTGCCATCACTTTATACCCCAGGCGGCGGTAGCCGTTTAACTCGATAGCCAACAAGGAGGCCTGTTAATTATGAAATATTTAAGCATATATGCTGTGTTGGCATCGATCTTGATGATGGCTTGTGTGACCACTGGTTCTGCCACAGATTGGTCTGCCGCTGAGATCAATCTTGGTTATACTGGTGCTAGCAGCAATGATAGTTTGAACAAAACCGCTGAGTACGAATCTATGGACTCTTCCGTGGGTGGTGGTTTGGATTTGGATGTTCGGCACAACGGTATAGGGATCGAATTGAGTGGTCAGTATACAGATGCAGATGAGAATGAAGCAGCCGCTAGTTTAGATATCAAGCGGGTTATTCGCGGCAAATACGACTACCAGAAATTTATTCATCGCTTACGCCACGATGCTCTGTTTGAAGATCAGACTCACCTCTCGGCAACGGGTGGCCCAGGGTATAGCGCATTTGAGCCAAGTATCAATGTTGCTGATCACGAGTTTTACGATGGGATTATCGCAGCTAATGCGGTGCCAATGATGTTGGAGGACGGATCAATCGGTCTCGAAGGTCTGCAAACCGCAACCTTTAATGATCTCGATCAGGGCCGTGATTACATGATTGAACGGCGCAAACACAAAGCCAGTGCCAAACTACAAATCCCTTCATTTCCCTATCTGGTTCCTGAGGTGAAGTTTAGCCATGAAGAGAAACATGGATGGAAACAGTCAACTTTGATGACTGGACAGTGTACCCCATGTCATACCGTTGCCGTTGGTCAAGAGATCGATCAGACTACGGAAGAGGTCAGTATTGGTGCCACCTTTAAAATGGCTGGTTTGACCGCTAGCTATTTCCACACTGAGCGCGAGTTCGATAACCATAGTGATGATTATGCTCATGAAGGTCGGGTAGATAACGAGTATTATTACGATACGGTCACTAAGGGCGCTGCAACCCAACTTTATATGGATCGCGAACTATTTGAAAATAGTGAGCAAGAGATAGGTATCACCGCCGATATTGAAAAGCAGATGGATACAGTTAAACTGCGTTATGATGCCCCAGTACAGACCACCTTTTATGGCAGCTATGTCAGTGCCGAGACCAAAAACAACTACAACGATCTGGAGTATGATTCAGATACGCTGTTCTTTAGTTTGAGCAATCGGAGTATCGCTGGATTGCGTGTTAAAGCCTATGCTAAGCAGTACGAAATAGACAGTGACGATTTGTATGTAGACATGACTAGCTACAGCAATAATACAACAATCACATTGGGTTCACTGAGTGATGAGCCGGTATCATATTTTAATTATGAACGCCCATCGAGTGCTAGCCGCAACGTTTGGGAAGCAGGTGTCGATGCGTCTTATGTCCTGAGTTCTCGCGCTATGCTGACTGGTGCCTATACCTATAAAATTGTCGATCGTGATAACGATACTTTCAAAGAGTACGACACCAGTGCGCTTCTGGATGAAGCCTATCTAGATGATGAGCAAACCACCTACAATACAATAGAGTTAGGTATTAGTGCACGGCCACTGTCAACAGTAAATATGCGTGCTAAATACACCTATGAACATGCTGATACACCGTTCAGTTATAGCGATGGTCTAGGTTATGATGATCTGTATGGTTGGACTCAACTGCTCGAAGAAACCGGTTCCGACGCGCTGGATATGAGCGTCAATTCACCGTTTTATCAAGTTTTACGCAGTGGTTATCGCACCACTTCAGGCAGTAATGTGGCGGAAAATCACCATCAACTCAAAGCCAGTGGCACTTGGACACCAAACGATATTTTTTCGCTGAGTCTAAATGGCCAATATACTTTTGAAGAGAATGATGACGCCTATAACGATTGGGAAAACAATAGTTGGAATGCTGGGGTAAGTTTCTTCCTGATGCCGACACAAAAATTGTCCTTTAGCGCTGGATATGATTACCAGTATGGTAAAACTACCAGTAAATATGCGACACCTCTGTATGTCGGTTGCTTCTCCGAAAGTATGGGAGAGCAGATAGCGTCGGTTTATGATGATGTTGATTATGAAACCACGGCTCAGGTTGTGTATCTATCCACAACCTATCAGGCTACCAAGGCGTTAACTTTGACCGGCGATTTGATCTGGACTCTGGCCGAGTCTTCTGCGGATAATCCAGATTTTGGTGAAAATATCGATTACGAAAACTATGTAGATTATTACTTGTCTGGAATGTCTGAAACAGAGTATCTAGCATATCTCGATGCCAACGATCGGCCATATACCCAAACAGCTATGATAAGTTATCTCGACTATAGTGGTTCTGATGATTATTCAGATCTTGAATATGAAACATTAGATCTGACCTTGGGGGCGGAATACTGCTTCAGCGAGGCATTGACTCTGGCTGTAAGCGGTTTTTATCGCTGGGCTGAGGACAGTGAATCGTATCTCGGCGATGATTATGATGGTGACGTCTATTTAGTTAATACCTCGGTAAGCTATAGGTTCTAGACTAGTTGCCATGTCTGGAGCACGAGCCCCTGTCACCTATTGATGACAGGGGCTTTTTTTCTGTTTCTAGAACCGCTGCGCACTATAAAGACGCAATAAAATTATACTTACTTTTTTTGTACATGGTATAAGTTAACTTGGTTAGCGCATAAATACACCGTTGCTCTGGTTTAGAGTGTATATTTTACCTCGGAGTGGTTGAATACTCGTACCTAACTCCATATACTCACTAAATTGGTCTGATCATAGCGCTGTAACTCGGCTGGAGCGGTACTGCCGCAGAAGACGAATTAAGTTAATGGTGTGGACTCCTGATCTGTAAGACAAACCCCACAAGTTGTTTAGGAAACTTTATATGCCCGTATTTGCTGAAACAGAACTGATCGAAGCTTGTCGCGTCCTGTTTAGTAGTGATGTGCAGATTAATCGAGACTTCCTCTACTACCTCCAACCTAGTGGTATCAAGTCAGCTTATCGCAAAAAAGCCAAGGAGACTCATCCCGACTGTTGTGTTACTGCTGAACCTGAGGAGCATGAGCGTCGCAATGAGCTGTTTCGCGGAGTGAGTCAGGCGTATAAACTGCTAGACAGTTTTTCCAGTGATAACCATAAGAAGTTGTGGTCGCCAGCTGACCTGCGCACAGATTATCAAGCTAGTAGCAGTTACTCTGCTGGACAGGGGTATGGAGATGCTCAGCAGGAGCAATCTCAATTTAGTCTACCTAAACGCCATTTGGAGGCAGGATTATACCTGTATTACCGTGGGGTTATTTCCTATGCTGAGATGATTGAGGCTTTAGTGTGGCAGCGCCGGCAGCGGCCAATCATCGGTAATATAGCAGAAACCTGGGGCTGGCTTAAAAATGCTGATGTCCAGGCTATAAATCGGCATCATGGTCGGCGGGGGCGTTTTGGCGCTCGCGCTGTTGATTTAGGTTATCTTACCCCATTTCAGGTGCAGGTGCTGCTACGTCACCAGCGTCAATCGCAAAAACTTTTTGGCCAATATTTTGTTGAACAGGGGCGCCTAACTAGCGCAGAGGTCGAGGCATATATTCGCTCTCAGCGCCAACACAATGCCCGTTATCGTCAAAGTCCGATCTGATCAAAACGCTCCCATCAATACCTTGTCGTCTGCTTTAATTGAGCATTGCTGCAATTGGAGCAAAAATTGATTACGACAGATGTCATACGCGCCTAGTGAGTGCAGATGCTCGGTTGGCAGTTGACAGTCTATTAAACGATAATCAAGTTTATTTAGGTGCTGCGCCAGGGCAATAAACGCCATTTTAGAGGCGTTGCGCTGGGTGTGAAACATTGATTCTCCACAAAAGCAGCGTCCTAGTGCCAGTCCGTACAGCCCACCAACTAGCTCTCCATCTTGCCAACACTCCACTGAATGTGCATAGCCGAGTTTATGCAGTCGACAATATGCGGCCATGATTGCCGGACTGAGCCAGGTCTGCTCCAGACGCTGATTGCTGTGGGCGCACTGCTTTATGCATTCACTAAAAGCGCTATCAAAGGTGATGCTAAATTGGTGCTGGCGTATTGCTTTGGCCATGCTGCGCGATATATGCACCTCTGCTGGGCGTAGAACGCAGCGCGGATCGGGAGACCACCACAGTAGTGGGTCGTCGGGGTGGTTCCATGGAAATATGCCACAACTGTAAGCAAGCAGTAGCCGCTGCGGTGACAGGTCGCCACCGACAGCTAGTAACCCGTTGTCGTCGGCGAGCATGGGGGCGGGAAACAACAGTTGTTCATCGAGCGCGAAAATTGCCATGAGCTGTCTGTTAACCGCTAACGTAGTTATAGGTGAGGCTGTCGTGACGGCAGCCAATATTAGCGCTACCACCATTTTTTAAGCAGCCAAAGAGTATCTCCTGAGATAGTGGCGAACTCAGTTTGTCTTGAATAAGTCGGTTCAACGGCCGTGCACCAAACTGGGCATGAAAACCATGCCGAGCGAGGTATGCGCATGCTGGAGCGCTCAGCTTCAGAGTTACATTATTCTCCTGTAGACGCGCGCGCAACTCGCGCAGGAATTTTTCTACTATATTTTTCATTACTTCTGGTGATAGTGGGGCAAAAACTATCGTTGCATCGAGGCGGTTGCGAAACTCAGGCGAGAATGTTTGCGCCAATGCTTTGTCTGGGCTGGCATGGTTCTGCGTGGTGCTGGCGTTAAAGCCGATAACTGTGCTACTCATCTCCCGTGCTCCAGCGTTGCTGGTCATAATTAAAATTACATTGCGAAAATTGGCTACCTTGCCGTTATTGTCGGTCAAGCTGCCGTGATCCATAATCTGTAACAGGATATTGAACAGGTCGGGGTGGGCTTTTTCAATTTCATCCAGCAGCAATACTGTATGTGGCTGTTTGGTGACCGCATCGGTTAATAGGCCGCCTTGGTCGAAACCGACATATCCAGGAGGGGCGCCAATCAAGCGTGCCACTGAGTGTTTTTCCATGTATTCGCTCATGTCAAAGCGCTGAAAGGCAACTCCTAATTGTTGAGCTAGTTGTCGCGCTACCTCGGTTTTACCAACACCGGTGGGGCCAGCAAACAGAAATGAGCCGATAGGGTGCTCAGGGTGACCGAGCCCAGCTCGTGATCTAAGTATGGCCTGAGTAATCTGGTGCAGCGCATCGTCTTGACCAAAAACATTTTGTTTTAACTGTTGCTCTAGATTCTTAAGGGTTTTGCAATCATCTCGAGAGACTGATCTTGGTGGAATCTGGGCCATTTCTGCGACAATATTTTCAATGTCCTTAACCTTGACCCTTTTGCGGCGTCTGCTTTGGGTGCGCATGCGCGCGCCGATTTCATCAATTAAATCTATGGCTTTGTCGGGCAGGTGGCGTTGCGTAAGATAGCGCTGTGATAGCTCGGCTGCGGCCTGTAACACCTCGTCGCTGTAGCTGATAGCGTGATATTTTTCGTAGTGTGGTCGCAGACCTTTGAGTATGGCAACGGTCTCTTCAACTTCAGGTTCGCGAATATCAATCTTTTGAAAGCGCCGCGATAGCGCGCGATCTTTCTCAAATAGCGTTTTGTACTCCTCATAAGTCGTAGCACCTATGCAGCGTATGGCTCCATCAGCTAAGACTGGTTTCAGCAGATTCGAAACATCCATGGAGCCACTGCCCGTCGCTCCGGCTCCTATTATAGTGTGAATCTCATCAATAAAAAGAATTGGCTGTTTTTTTTCTCCCAGCTCTTTAATTACTGCCTTGAGGCGTTCTTCAAAATCTCCACGAAACTTGGTCCCCGCCATTAGTGCTCCCATGTCTAGGGCAAACATTTCAGCTCCGGATAGAACCGCTGGGACTTGCTCTGTGGCGAGCAATGTAGCTAGCCCCTCGGCAATGGCAGTTTTGCCGGTACCGGGCTCACCGACTAAAATGGGATTGTTCTTGCGCCGCCGACACAACACCTGCATAGCGCGTTGTAGTTCGCTGCTGCGGCCAATAAGAGGATCAATTTGCCCCTGGCGGGCTTTTAAAAGCAAATTTAGGGTAAAACTTTCCAAGGCGCTTTTTTTTGTCGGTTGATCCTCTAGCTCTTGAGCTGACTGATCTGCTTGGGCGTCATCCTCTGTGGCGCTTGGCTTGGTAGTGCCATGGGAGATGTAGTTAAGCACATCCAGCCGTGTGATGCCCTGATTTTCAAGCATCTGCGCCGGTTGCGTGTTCTGTTCCGTTAAAATTGATACTAAAATATCTCCGGCATTTACCGAGTCTTTACCTGCTGCCGAACAGTGGCTTACTGCCAGTTGTAAAATGCGCTGCAGGGCAACCGTCTGCTCTGGGATATCGATATTTGTACCGTCAGGATGCTCAATTGTTTGGATATGCGCATCGAAATAGTTATCTAGATCGTTGCGTAACTGGCTGATATTACCACCACAATTGATCAGGATATCCTTGGACTCGTCTGCATAAAGCATGGCAAAGAGGAGATGCTCGGTCATGAGGTATTCATGCTTACGGCGTTGAGCTTCCTGTACGGCTAGCGAGAATATTATCTGTACATCTTTAGTGAAGGTCACTTTTGCTGAGTCTCCTGGTTTGTGAATATCTACCCTGGTTATATTCTGTCCATACTACAGCGTAACGGGTGGCCAGCGGCGTTGGCTAACTTGTGCGCTTGAGCAATTTTGGTTTCGGCTATCTCGTATGAATAACAGCCACATATTGCGTTACCCTTTTGGTGGATAGTTAACATCAAGTGGGTCGCTTCAGTGGGGTTTTTATGGAAAACAGACTGCAGCGTTTCAATAACAAATTCCATGGTTGTGTAGTCATCGTTGTGCATAATTACATTGTATTTTGGTGGCTGTGCAGTTTTTTTTGCTGTTGCGCTTATATTTTCTGCGGTGCTATTGGTTTTTGTCGCCATTGTTACCTAGATCCTTTAATTTTGTTTCCCTTATTTTTCCTTCAGCAATTATTGATTAATATTACAGAAATTTACGTCGATAAGCAATGTTGTGTGCAGTTAGCACGGGAAACGAAAAATAAAGTAGGAATAAACGGTTGAACAAAAAAAACGTATGACATAAACTGCCAAATCTACCGTTTTTGTGTGTAAGTGTTTATGTTGTACTCTAGCCAAAGTGTATAGAAATATGACCTCTAAGCCAATTTCTGAACAAAAAACAGCTATGATAAGGTCACGCCCTCTCTGTTTGGTGGCCGTGGTTGTTGTTGGCATGAGCTGTGCGTTGTTTGGTGAAAAAGGGGCTTTACATTTGAATCAGATCCGCCAGCAACAGGAGCAGTTGTTGTTGCAGTCGCAGCAATTGAGTGCAGCCAATAGCAAGTTACGTGCGGAAATTGATGCGTTGCAACACGATGATAGCTATCTGGAACAGGTGGCACGCAGTAGGTTAAGTCTGGTGCGTGATGGAGAGTTGGTTTATCAGTTCTCTCCGCGTGAGCGCTAAGGTATATTGACCATCTGCGGCGCAGTTAATTTATAATTTATCGGTAATTTTAAATAGGGGGCGTTGTCCCCTGTTTCTCTTTGTGTAAACCGCTATTTAGGTTAAGAAGGTAAGTACGTTTATGAAAACCATGCTACGCAATGCCGTTAATCAGGCACTCAACCTTTGCTATACTGAAAAACTTTTACTCTGTGGTGAGTCTCCAGACTTTGCGATAGAGGAGCCTGATCGTGCTGATCACGGTGATTTTGCTGTCAATGTTGCTATGTTGTTGGCGCGAGCAGAAAAAAAAGCTCCTCGCCAAATTGCCGAAAAACTGGTGGATAAGCTGAACCAACTGCAACCGGAGTTTGACCTGTGGCAAAAAGTGGAAATTGCCGGGCCAGGGTTCATTAACTTTTTTCTCAATGCCCAGTGCTGGTATCGTATTTTAGATGATGTTTTTGCCCAGCAGGACTCTTTTGGCCGTAGCACTTTTGGCAATGGTCGCAAGGTTCAGGTCGAGTTTGTTAGCGCTAACCCTACCGGCCCACTGCATATTGGCCACGGGCGTGGAGCTGCTACCGGTGATGCTGTTGCCTCGGTTCTGCAAGAAGCAGGGTTTGAGGTTCAGCGTGAATACTATATAAATGATGCCGGCAATCAGATGAATACGCTCGGTCTTTCTCTGTATTTGCGTTATTGCCAACTCCATGGACAACAGGTCGACTTTCCTGAAACCTGTTATCAGGGCGACTATATCCGAGACCTGGCGCAAGAGGTAATCAACGTCGATAAGGATAAGTATCTGCAGCAGTCCGAAGAAGAGGCGGTTGCCTTTTTCTCTAAATATGGCGCTGAGGCGATTCGTGCCGGAATCGACGACGATCTGCAACGCTTTGGTATCCACTTTGACAACTGGTACAGCGAGCAGAGTCTCTACGATCGTGATTTGGTTAAGGCGGGTATCGAGAAACTACAGCTTGATGGTTATACCTATGAGCAGGATGGTGCTATCTGGTTTCGTACTACCGATTTTGGCGACGACAAGGATCGCGTGCTGGTGCGCTCCAATGGTGTGACTACCTATTTTGCCTCTGACGTCGCCTATCATCGCGAGAAGTATGAGCGCGGTTTTGATACTGTTATCGATGTTTGGGGGGCGGATCACCATGGCTATGTTCCGCGTATGAAGGCAGTTCTGGCCGCACTAGGGCGTAACCCTGAAGATCTGCAAATCATTCTGGTACAGTTGGTAAATTTACTGCGCGGTGGTGAACAGGTGATGATGAGTACCCGCTCTGGTACCTTTGTTACTTTGAAAGAGGTTCTTGATGAGGTTGGCAGCGATGCCTGTCGTTTTTTCTTTCTGATGCGGCGCTCGGATAGCAAGCTCGACTTTGATCTAGACCTAGCTAAAAAACAAAGTACTGATAACCCGGTATTCTACGTGCAGTATGCTCATGCTCGAGTTTGCAGCATTAGCCGTAATGCTCAAGATGCCGGTATCTGCTTGCCTAGTAGTGCGGCGGTTAAGGCAGAATTGCTGCAACTGCCCGAAGAGCTGGCCTTGGCAAAAATGCTGGCGCGCTATCCCGAGGTTATAGTTAGTGCCGCTAGCGAATACGAGCCTCATCGGGTCACTTTTTATCTGCAGGAGTTAGCTGCAAAATTTCATAGCTACTACAATCAACATCGAGTCATTGTCGATGATGCCTCAACTAGTGAGGCTAGGTTGTATCTAGTCAATGCAGTGAAAATTGTTCTGCATAATGCGCTACGTGTTCTGGGCGTCTCTGCACCGGAACAGATGTAACTACATAAAGGAGATAGATATGCCACCATCAGAATTGCCAAGATCTACGCCGGCAACAGGACGCCGCCGTCCTTTAGGCGCTTTTATTATTATTTTAGTCCTGTGTCTTATCTCCTTTGCCATCGGGATTTTTATTGGTAAGCACAATAAGGATGTACCGCCGCAAATAGTGGAGCAAGTTCCGCTTACCCATCCGGTGGTGCGCAATAGTCCTACACCTGACAACAACATAGCTGGTGTAGGGGTCGTTGTTGGCCAAGACGTGGTGGCCACGAGCCAAAACACAGTAGCGACCCCGTCTGTGGCTTCAGAAGCTGTGGTCGCGGTTGCAACGCCATCAAGCGCAGCTCAGGTTGCTGAGCAGAGTGTGGTAGCTAACGCTGAACTGATCAGTGAAAATAGCCCGTTAGGTAATGGTTTGAATCAACCAGATCCTGCAGGTGTAGTTGCCACTACGGCTAAAGAACAGGCTAGCCCCAGCACACCAGCTGTGCTAACTGTAGTTAAACCTGTCGTGGAGACAAAACAAACAGTAGCGAAGGTGGTTAGTCACTCTGGTGACTATGTGGTTCAAGTGGGTTCATTTAAGAACCAAGCAGATGCCCAAAAGGTGCAGAAGAAGCTGCAAACAAAATTTGCAGTGCAAATCAAACGCGCCGACCTCGGTCAAAAAGGGGTTTGGTATCGGGTATTAGTTGGGCCAGTTGCCAGTTCTGCAGAGGCAAATAAGGTTAAAACCGATTTACAGCGCGACTTTAAATTGTCCGGTTTTGTCAAAAAGAGTAGTTGATAATTTCTCTGTGCCTCTATTAGGCGGAGGTAAATTGAATTTGGTGATTTTTTGTCTTGACTTTGCTGAGGTAAAAAAGTAAGTTTCGTTTCGCTTTGTCGCGGGGTGGAGCAGTTTGGTAGCTCGTCGGGCTCATAACCCGAAGGTCGGAGGTTCAAATCCTTCCCCCGCAACCAAAAACATATAAGTCGACGCTTTGCTTTTGAAAATTATTGCGCGTTGGCAACAATATAGACTTTGGCGGTATAGCTCAGTTGGTTAGAGCATGCGGCTCATATCCGCAGTGTCCGGAGTTCGAATCTCTGTACCGCCACCAATTAAACCCCTTCAGTCTCTGGAGGGGTTTTTTGTTGTGCGTTGTTGGTTTCACCTCTCTGATAAAAACCATTTTTTACTAGTTAACTTATGTGCAGGAAGGTGCTGTGGCGATTAAGGACGATGTTGAAACGCAATTATTAACCGCGTTGAATCGGCACGATCTCATTCCCCATGGGGGGCGGGTATTGGTGGCGGTCTCTGGTGGCATTGATTCAGTGTGTCTACTCCACGCTCTGTTGGCGACTAAAAAAGATGGTGCTGCGTTCGATATTGTAGTGGCGCATATTGATCATGGTTTGCGCTGCGAAAGTGCCGCTGATGCACAGTTTGTGCGTAGTCTCTGTGCTGATTTGAACCTTGATTGCCATCTCCTCAAAGTTGATGTCAAAGCCTTGGCATTGCAGCGCAAACAGGGCCTGGAAGAGGCGGGTCGTTCTGCTAGGCGCAAATTTTTGCAACAGGTTGCTAAGGATGCCAATTGTGATTGTATCGCCCTCGCACACCACCGTGATGATCAGGCTGAAACCGTTTTGCTGCGCTTAACGCGTGGCTGTGGGGTTTCTGGCTTGGCTGCTATGAGGTGGCGTGATGGTCTATTTATTCGTCCGCTGTTGGGGGTCGGGCGCGAACAGATTGTCCGTTATATTCACCAGTGCGGTATCGATTATGTTGAGGATGCTAGTAATAGTAGCTTGGCGTATGCGCGCAACAGGGTGCGTCATCAGGTTTTACCTCAGCTGGGTCGATTAAATCCCTCTGTTGCTACTCAGTTGGCAAAAATATCCAGTGTTGTTGAGTTGGAAGAGTCCTACTGGCAGCAACAGGTTAATGGTGTAGTACAACGTTTGGTCACTTGGCACAATGGCGAGTTGCGTATTGGTTGTGCAGAGCTACTTCAGGAGCATCCTGCCCTGTATATGCGTGTACTGCGCTACTGCTTGGAGCAGATTCGAGGCCATTTGCAGCGTATCGAAATGGTACATATTGATGCTGTTGCTGCTCTGTTACACAACGGCAGACCGCAGCGTGAACTAAATTTGCCGCAGGCGTGGGTGGCAAGGCGCTACGATGAGTTGGTGTTCAGAACTGTGCAACCAACTATAAGTCCTGTGTTTAGTATGGTTGTAGATGGCGCAGGTGATTACCCATTGCCAGATGGCAGCCTACTTCGCATAGAATTTACCTCAGAGCGCGAGATTGAGTCGGCTGACTGTGTAGAGTTTGATGCACAAACGGTGTGCTTTCCCCTGTGGCTGCGTTCGGTGCAGGCCGGAGATCGTATGACTTGTGCTGGCATGACAGGCCATAAAAAGGTTAAAAAAATATTTGCTGAGCACCAAGTTGAGCTAGAAAAACGTCAATCCGCACTAGTGCTCGGACGGGGGCATGAGGTGCTGTGGTTGTTGGGCTTACGCCGCAGTGGTGATTACGTAGTGAAATCTGGTGATTCAGTTGTGCTTAGCTGCAAGATTGTACCCGTCGCAAGCACATCAATGCTTGATAATCTAGGTTAAAATATAATTGAGAAACGTTGGCTATATATGGTAGTTTCCTGACATAGAGGTAACTGGAAAGTGTGCCGCTATATTCTGTTGACATAATCTGCTTCTGGCGTTGTCAGTATCATCTCCGCAACGCTCTACCTGTTTGGAGGAAAAGTGAATCAGTTTTATAAAAATATTGCTCTTTGGCTGGTGATATCATTAGTAATGATCTTGTTGTTCAATATGATGACGCAACAAGAACAGAAAAAAGAGTCAATTAGTTACACCGCATTTACCAGTGCACTTGAAAATGACAAGGTGCAGCAGGTGGTGATACAAGGGCCTAATCTTGAGGGGGAATATAAAGACGGAACTCATTTTAAAACTTTTGCTCCTTCAGATCCGACATTAATCTCAGAATTACGTCAACGCGATATAGTTATTGAGGCTAAGCCTGAAGAGGATCGTAGTTTTTGGATGACTATGCTGGTCTCTTGGGGGCCAATTCTGTTGTTGATTGCCGTGTGGATCTTTTTTATGCGCCAGATGCAGGGTGGCGGTGGTAAGGCGATGAATTTCGGCAAAAGTCGCGCTCGGTTGTTATCCGATACTCAAGGTATGGTAACCTTCAAAGATGTCGCTGGTGTTGATGAGGCCAAAGAAGAGTTAGAAGAGATCGTCTCTTTTCTTAAAGATCCCAAAAAATTTACTCGTCTCGGTGGCCGCATCCCCAAAGGGGTGCTTCTTGTTGGCTCGCCTGGTACTGGTAAAACTTTATTAGCCCGAGCCATTGCTGGTGAAGCTGATGTACCGTTTTTTACCATCTCCGGTTCCGACTTTGTCGAGATGTTTGTCGGTGTTGGTGCCAGCCGGGTACGGGATCTTTTTGCCCAAGGTAAAAAGAATGCCCCATGTATTATTTTTATCGATGAGATTGATGCTGTTGGTCGTCATCGTGGTGCAGGCTTAGGTGGTGGCCATGACGAGCGGGAACAGACACTGAATCAATTGTTAGTCGAGATGGATGGTTTTGAGTCCAATGAGGGCGTTATCCTGATCGCTGCAACTAACCGTCCCGATGTTCTCGACCCTGCCTTATTGCGCCCGGGGCGTTTCGACCGCCAAGTTGTTGTGCCTCGTCCAGATATCAAAGGTCGTCGTACCATCCTTGAGGTTCATTCTAATAAAGTGCCACTTAGTGATTCGGTAGAGTTGGAAGTTATTGCCAAAGGGACTCCAGGATTTTCCGGTGCAGATCTTGCCAATCTAATAAATGAGGCAGCTCTGCTGGCAGCGCGCGCCAATAAGGATATTGTGGATATGTCCGATTTGGAGGCTGCAAAGGATAAAGTATTGATGGGAGCGGAACGGCGCTCCATGGTTATTACTGAAGAAGAGAAAAAAGTTACTGCCTACCACGAGGCTGGTCATGCTTTGGTCTCCCTGAATATGCCCGGTTCTGACCCTGTGCATAAGATCTCTATCATTCCACGTGGGCGTGCTCTCGGGGTTACTATGTATCTGCCGAGTGAAGAGAAATATAGTGAAAGTCGCGATGGCCTGTTGAGATCCATGTGCTCATTATTGGGTGGCCGCGCCGCCGAGGAGATATTCCTTGGCAGTATAACCACAGGTGCTAGTAATGATATTGAGCGCGTTAGTAAGTTGGCCCATAAGATGGTGTGTGAATGGGGTATGAGTGAGAAACTCGGTACTATCTCTTTTGGTGAGAAAGAGGGCGAAATCTTTCTCGGCAAAGATATGGGGCATACGAAAAATTATAGTGAGGCAACTGCTCAACTTATCGACGAAGAGGTTAGTGGCCTAATTAAAACTTGCTACGAGCGCACTATGAAAATTCTGCGTGATAACAGCGCTGCTATGGAACTTATGGCGCATGAACTATTAGAAAAAGAGACTATTGACGCTCAGGATATAGCGCGCATAATGGCTACAGTTAATGGCGGTGAAGTAGCACCAGCGGATGCTGCCAGCACGGATCAAGTTACTAACTCAGTAGTCGCTGATGGGGACACCATAAAAGCTGAAACAGAAACAGTTACCGCAGTAGAGGCCGATGCTGAGGATAATGCCTAGATGAGTCGTTTTGCTTTGCGTGTGCTTCAGTTGTCTAATGCAGATCAAGTGCAGGAGACAATGAAAAAAATTGGTGTGGATAGCGCCGGAATTGCACGCATGGCAGACAAGGCGCAGTGGGTAAATATTTTGGTTGCCAATCTCCCCTGTGGTGCGGCAAATATTTTAAAGCAGGAGATGTTGGCTATTGGTGCCGATGCCGCGGTCGCACGCGGCACCGTGACTTGCAGTCTCAAGCATACCGATGTCCTGTTGATGGCGACCTTGAAGCAGTTTGCTCAGCTAATTGAGCGTTTGCCCTGTCAACCTTTTGGTTTGCCAGACTTGGCTATTGAGTTGCAGCAACTATTAGCAACGGCAGTAAGTAGGCCTAAACTGTTGCAGGGTAAAGACTGCTGTTTGAATCTTGATCGCCCTCAAGTTATGGCGGTGCTTAACGTTACCCCAGACTCATTTTATGATGGCGGTAAGAGTTTTAGTGTAGATTCCGCTCTGCTCCAAGTTGAGCAGCAAATTGCAGATGGAGCTGATATTATCGATATCGGCGGAGAAAGTACTCGTCCTGGTGCCCCCCTTGTTGATGTTGACACGGAACTGGAGCGAATTATTCCGGTTGTCAATGCCGTGCGCAGCAGCTTCTCCATCCCTATTTCGGTAGATACAAATAAGGCTACGGTTGCTGCTCGGGCAATCGAAGCTGGCGCAAATTTTATAAATGATATTAGCGGCCTAACCTTTGATACTAAAATGGCCGAAGTGGTAGCAGATAGTGGCGCTGGGTTGTTTGTTATGCATACGCGCGGTTGTCCTGAGGTAATGCAGCGTAATACAGTTTATGCTGATTTAATTGGTGATATTATTTCCAGTTTGAGCCTATCGCTGCAGACGGCTCATGAAGCTGGAATTGCTACGGATAAGTTGGCAGTAGATCCAGGTATTGGTTTTGGTAAATCTGTTGCTGGCAATTTAGAGATACTACGCCGTTTAAGTGAGCTGCAATGTCTGGGGTGCCCAATTTTATTGGGGACGTCGCGTAAAAGTTTTATCGGTGAGTTGCTACACCAGCCCCAGCCTCAGCAACGTCTTTTCGGTTCTGTTGGTAGTGCTGTCGTCGGTTTCAATAATGGAGCGCAATTGTTTCGGGTGCATGATGTTGCACCAACGCGGCAAGCGTTAGATATTGCCTGGTCTGTTTGTGCTAGTAATTTCTAAAGTGTTTATTTGAGATAAAAAGGTTCGATTATGGATATGATCGATGCAATGATAAAAGATTTCAGGTGGGTATTGGATGTTCTAGATATCTGTCTGGTGGCCTTTATCATTTATTGGATCATTCTGTTGATCAAGGGCACGCGAGCCGTACAGATGCTGCTTGGCTTAGCAGTTATTCTGGCTATCTATGTTGGCGCCCAATTATCCGGCCTGTATACATTGCAGTGGTTATTGGATAACTTTTTAGCCTCGATTGTCTTAGTTATAGTTGTTATTTTTCAAAGCGATATACGCCGCGCCTTGATGCATGTTGGGAGCAATCCCTTTTTTGCTGATGTCGCCTATCGTGAAGAGACACAGCTTATCGATGAGCTTGTTGCCGCTGCTGTAAACTTAGCTACTAAAAGGGTTGGTGCGCTGATAGTTATAGAGCGCGAGACCGGTCTTAAAAGTTTCCTTGAAATCGGTGTGGAAATTGATGCTAAAGTTTCCGCAGATCTAATCACTGCCATATTTTTGCCACGCTCACCTATCCATGACGGAGCCTTGATTCTGCAGCATGGTCGTTTGAAAAAAGCTGGCTGCTTTCTTCCCTTGTCACAAAACCCCGATATAAATAAAAATCTTGGTACCCGCCATAGAGCTGCCATAGGTTTGACCGAAGTTGTTGATGCTGTGGTTATTGTCGTCTCGGAAGAGACGGGGAAAATTTCTGCCGTTGTTGGTGGACGTATGACTCGTGATCTTGATTCTAAGTCGCTAAGACGAATCTTGACCCGTCTTTTGGATCCAGGACGCACGGCTCAGGAGCAACGCTAATGCTGATTCAGGTGATCACAAATAATTGGCATCTAAAGCTGTTATCTCTATTTTTCGCAATAGTGCTATGGCTATTTGTTATGGGTGAACAAAAGGCAGAGGTGGGCTACACCGTACCCCTGGAGCTGAAAAATTTGCCCGTGGGGATGGTGGTGGCGAATGAAGTCCCCAGCTTGGTAGACGTAAGAATTAGTGGGCCACGTACTCTTTTAAGTAAATTACAACCATCTGACTTGAGTATGTCCGTCGATTTACACGGTTTGCAACCGGGGTTGACAACCTTTAAACGTCTTGATCAAAACTTAAATATTCCTAGTGTGTTGCGTGTGTCTCGGTTGTCTCCATCCTATGTCGATGTCAAGCTAGAGCGTAGCCGAGAGAAAAAAGTACCAGTTCGAGTGTTGATTGGTGGTGCTCCAGCTGAGGGAGTTACCCTCGGTGCTGTCAAGGTGCGCCCCGCAAGTGTAACTATCGAGGGTGCTGAGAGTGAAGTCAAAAATGTTGATGAAGTAGAGACAGAGTTGGTGGATATCTCTGCTGTGCAGGAAAGTTTTGCCTTAACCGTTCCCATCAATTATCGTGGTACCTATACTGCCCTTAAAGAGCAAAAAACGGTAGAGGTAGAGGTACATATTAATCAGCAGCACGTCGATCCTGTTGACACCGTGATTATCGCGGCACCAGCGGATAAAAATAACGCAAAAAAATAACTTACCTAGCTGATAAATCCATTAATTTATTGATTGCACTTGCGTTGCTAATGCGTGAGTCAAGTGAGGGATTATGACCAAGAAACTTTTTGGCACGGATGGTGTGCGTGGGGTAGCTAATGTTTATCCCATGACTACCGAGGTTGCTATGCAATTAGGCCGAGCGGTAGCTTATCTGTTTAAAGGGTCGGATAAACGCCGACGCATCGTTATTGGCAAGGATACGCGCTTGTCCGGCTATATGATCGAAAATGCGATGGCGGCGGGCATTTGTTCAATGGGGGTGGATGTGCAGTTAGTTGGCCCATTGCCGACCCCAGGTATTGCTTTTATTACCAACTCTATGCGCGCAGATGCTGGTGTGGTTATCTCTGCATCACACAACGCTTATCAAGATAACGGTATTAAGTTCTTTTCGGATTTAGGGCAAAAGTTACCAGATGAGATGGAGCTGAAGTTAGAGAAGTTGATGTTTTCTGAAGAGCTGGATCTTTTGCGGCCTACTGCTGATGAAGTGGGGCGGGCGTTTCGTATCGATGATGCAACCGGACGCTATATTGTTTTTTTAAAAAATGCGTTCCCGCGCGATCTCGATCTGCGTGGTATGCGCATCGTCCTGGATTGCGCTAACGGAGCAGCTTATAAGGTTGCTCCGGCGGTACTACAGGAGTTAGGTGCGGAGGTTATTCCTCTTGGGGTTAATCCCAACGGGACTAATATTAATGCTGGCTGTGGTTCCCTGTATCCACAGGTTATGGCTAAGGCCGTGCGCGAATACCGCGCCGACGTGGGGATAGCTCTTGATGGCGATGCCGATCGGGTCATTTTTGTGGATGAACATGGTAATGAGGTCGATGGTGACCATATCATGGCTATCTGCGCCTGTGATATGTTGCAGCAGGGCACTCTTGCACATAAGACGTTGGTCGCTACAGTAATGAGCAATATGGGGCTGGATATTGCGCTGCGTAAAGCAGGTGGTAAAGTTATCAAGACTGCGGTGGGTGATAGATATGTTACCGAAGAGATGTTACGCAGTGGGTATAATCTTGGTGGCGAGCAGTCTGGACACATGATCTTTTTTGATCACAACAGCACCGGTGATGGTACGTTGTCAGCACTGCAACTGTTGGCAATAATGCAGCGTAGCTCGAAGCCACTATCAGAATTAGCTAAGGTTATGACTGCTTTACCGCAAATATTGTGTAATGTGCGGGTAAAAGAGCGCGTTGATTTAGCGTCTGTACCCGAAGTAAGCGCAGTCATTAAGAAGTGTGAAGAGCAGTTAGGTGAAAATGGGCGAGTGTTGATCCGCTACTCGGGCACGGAGCCGTTATTACGCATTATGCTCGAAGGACAAGAGCAAAAATATATCGATAAACTGGCCGGAGATATTGTTACTGCGGTAGAGACGTATCTAGGTGGAGTTAAAGAGGAGAGCAAGTGATATGATACGTTTAGGGGTTAATGTTGATCATGTAGCTACCGTGCGCCAAGCGCGAGGTACCTTGGCACCTGATCCGGTTGCCGCTGCGGCTATTGCGGAGTTGGCTGGTGCCGATGGCATTACCGTGCATCTACGCGAGGATCGTCGCCATATTCAAGATCGTGATGTAGAGTTGTTGCGCCAAACTGTGCAAACCTCCTTAAACTTAGAGATGGCCTGTACTGACGAAATGGTGGCCATTGCAACTAGGATTCGCCCTGATTGCGTTACCTTGGTACCTGAAAAGCGTCAAGAGTTGACTACCGAAGGTGGCTTGGATGTAGCCGCCTGCTCCCAGCAATTACAGCGCCATATTCCTGCTTTGCAGGAGTGTGGTATTTTGGTTAGTCTGTTTATTGATCCCGATCTGCACCAGATTGATAATGCCTTACAGGTTGGGGCAGATGTTGTAGAAATACATACTGGGCGCTACTGCGATGCTCCCTCTGCCGGTGCTCGTTTGGCTGAACTGGCCAAGTTGGAGAAAGCAATCCACGCTGCCAGACAGGCAAATATAGCTGTTTTTGCTGGCCATGGACTTAACTACCACAGTATTCAGGCCGTGGTCGCGTTGGGCGGTATTGAGGAGTTTAATATTGGCCACAGCATAATTGCGCGCTCTATTATGGTTGGCTTAGATCGTGCGGTACGCGAGATGAAGCAGTTGTTGGGCTAATGCCATGGCGATTGCTGGGATAGGCACCGATATTGTGCGGGTAGCCCGTTTTGCCCGCTTTATTCAGCGCCAAGATGAGGCTTTGCTCAAGCGTATGTTTACCGCAGCTGAGCTGGCTTATGCGTTGCCACGTAAGTGTGCTGATCAACATCTGTCTGCTAGGTTTGCCGCCAAAGAGGCATTTGTCAAAGCGCTCGGCTTAGGTCTAAGAGATGGAATTACTTGGCACGATATGGAGGTTGTTCGCGACGAGCTAGGGTGTCCGTCGCTATTGCTCACTGGTAGAGCGGCAGAAATTGTTGCCGCGCGTAAGCTGGGCAATGTTTATTTGTCCTATAGCCACGAGGAAGAGTACGCAGTGGCAACGGTAGTATTGGAGCAACTATGAAATTACTTACTGCAGATCAGATACGTGAGGCAGATCGCTGCGCCATTGAAGATTATGCGGTACCAGGTGTGGTGTTGATGGAAAACGCTGGCCGCGGCGCGGCGCAGATTGTCAATGAACGCTATCGCAGTCTATGTCCTGGGCCGGTTTTGGTGGTGGCGGGTAAGGGTAACAATGGTGGTGACGGCTATGTTATAGCGCGGCACTTAGCAAATTTTGGCTGGCAGGTAAGTGTGCTGGTGCTGGCTGAGCGCAGTAATATTAGCGGTGATGCTGAGGTTAATTTGCGCATTTTGGAAAACAGCAATAGCAGCATCAGCTATGCTAGTACTGCGGCGGAAATTGCAACGGTATTCCAGAACCATTCTGATGCACTACTCGTTGTTGATGCAATCTTTGGTAATGGCCTAAATACCCCGGTGCGCGGTCACTATTTAGCAGCAATTGAGCAGATCAATGCTTTGCAGCTACCCGTTGTTGCGGTAGATATGCCCTCTGGTGTAGATGCAACAACAGGAGAGATCCTCGGTACGGCCATTAATGCTGACTGCTCTATCTCATTTGCCGTGGCTAAGTTGGGACAGGTGAGCTATCCCGCAAGCCGCTGCTGCGGTAAGCTTTTTGTGGTTGATATTGGCATGCCGAAGCCACTTCAGGACTCTATTCCCTCACAGTATATTTTGGTAGATGAACAATGCGCCTATGCGTTACTACCTGAGCGTCCTGTTGAAGGGCATAAAGGAACTTTTGGGCATGTGTTGGTCGTTGCTGGTTCGTTGGGTAAGAGTGGTGCCGCTCAATTGTGTGCACTAGCTTGTGCCCGCAGCGGCAGTGGTCTGGTTACTTTAGCAACGCCGCAGGTTTGCCAAGCGATCGTGGCTAGCGCAGTGGCCGAGGTAATGACTTATGCGCTGGATGACTGCGCTGGTGGTTTGAGTGCTACTGCTGTTGGCCAACTAGCGCCTCTATGGCAGGGGAAACAAGCTATTGCTGTGGGGCCGGGTTTGGGACAAACTGACTCTGTCCGTGAAGTCGTGGCGCAGTTAGTTGAAAATTGTCCTGTGCCGTTGGTAGTTGATGCTGATGCACTCAATGTGTTAAGCGGCAGCGTAGATCTGTTGCCTGCGCGTGAGCCTGATTCGGTGGTACTAACGCCACATCCGGGTGAGATGGCGCGCTTAACCGGTCTGAGCGTGGAGTATATTCAAAATCATCGCTGCGAGGTAGCGCGGCAGTTTGCTCAACAGTGGCGCGTAGTGCTGGTGTTAAAAGGTGCACGCACCGTTGTGGCCGCACCGGATGGCAGAATATGTATTAACAGTAGTGGAAACTCAGGTATGGGTAGTGGTGGCATGGGGGATGTGTTGACTGGGATTATCGCCGCTTGGATTGCTCAAGGGCTTGATCTCTTCTCGGCCGCAGTTCTCGGTGTTTATCTGCATGGGGCTGCTGCTGATCATTGTGCACAACAGTTGGGTACTTCTGGCTATCTCGCTGGAGATCTAGCCCAGCATTTGCCAACTGCACGTCAAATCCTTATCAAGCGGAGGTAATTTGTATGCTTATTGCTGAAAATATTATGACCAGCGACGTTATATCGGTGCAGCCCCAGACGGAGTTGAAAGAGCTGGCGGATCTGTTTCAAAAATATAATTTCAGTTCAATGCCAGTTATTGACGATCAGGGGGATCTGTGCGGCATTATAACAACAACTGACCTGATTGATCGCGATACCACTTTGCATATACCTACGGTGGTGGCAATTTTTGACTGGGTATTATATTTGGAGAGTGAAAAGAATTTTGAAGATCAGGTGCGTCGCATCAGCGCGCGCACGGTGGCAGAAATTTGCACAACCAATGTTATCACCTGTGCTGCGGATACTCCAGTAACCGAAATTGCAGAACTCATGGTGAAACATAAAATTCATCTTATTCCCGTAGTTAAGGGTAAAAAGGTGCTTGGTGTTGTGGCGCGACTGGATATTGTCCGCGCGATAGGAGTGTAGCGATTTGGCCAAAGTGCACAGCTGGGAGATTGTAACCGCTAGCGCTGAACAGACTATGGCCCTGGGGCTTGCCTTGGGGCAGTTGTTGCCGCTGGGGTCATTAGTGCTATTGACGGGAGAGTTGGGGGCGGGTAAGACAGCATTGACTCAGGGTATAGCGCGAGGTTTGGGGGTTAGCGCAGAGGTGCCAATCACCAGTCCAACCTATACGCTGATGAATAGCTATAGTGCTCGGCTGCCACTTTATCATTTTGATCTGTATCGTTTAAGTGGTGCCGATGAGTTGCAAGATTTGGGTTTTGAAGAGTATTTTCATGGATCAGGTGTAGCGGTGGTCGAGTGGGCAGAGCGTTGTCCTGAGTTGTCCGGCGAGGCCTTGTCGATAAATATAGATTATGCCAGTGAAACTACGCGCAGAATAAAAGTTGCATGTAGTGGCGCTAACGAGTATTACATCGGGATACTGAATTCCCTGTCTCGGTTTGAGTTAAATCCTGAGTAACTGGCTGGCTATGGTTGTTTGTCTCCCCTGTTGTGGTAAAAAATATTCAACAGGGTATGTGCAGCTAAATATCACTATTTCATCCAATAAAAGTTTTGACCCGTCTCGCATTACCTGCTAAATACACTAGATTGAAATGGAAAAGTTGTTACTCACTAGCTTGGTTGCCAGTGGGTTTTTGCTCAAGGAGGAACAGCTAAAATGGCTCTGGTCGTACAAAAATATGGCGGAAGCTCGGTGGGAACAACGGACAAGATTCGTAATGTTGCTCAGCGTGTGGCTCGCACCTACGATGAAGGTAATGATGTCATCGTCATTGTCTCTGCAATGGCCGGTGAAACGAACAAGTTGGTAGCGCTAGCTGAGGAGATTTGTGAATTTCCTAGTGAACGGGAATATGATGTCCTGGTCTCTACTGGCGAGCAGGTAACTATTGCTCTGTTGTCCATGTGTTTGCAATCTATGGGCTATAAAGCGAAAAGTTATCTGGGGCATCAAATTCCGGTAAAAACAGATAATGCGTCGGCGAAGGCGCGTATCATGGAAATTGGTGACGATAATATCCGTGAAGATCTTAAAAACGGCACTATCGTGGTGGTTGCAGGTTTTCAAGGCGTGGATGACGAGGGTAATATCACCACATTAGGCCGTGGCGGTTCAGACACTTCAGCTGTGGCTGTTGCTGCTGGTTTGCACGCTGATGTGTGTGAAATATATACCGATGTCGATGGCGTTTATACTACCGATCCGCGCATCGTTCCCAACGCGAGTAAAATCGATAAAATCTCCTATGAAGAGATGTTGGAGATGGCTTCACTCGGGGCTAAGGTACTGCAGATAAGATCTGTTGAGTTCGCCAAAAAATATGATGTTGTTATTCACGTTCGTTCCAGTTTTAACGATAACCCTGGAACTCTGGTTATGAAGGAGGATGCTGAGATGGAGACCGTACTGGTTTCAGGAGTAACTTGCAATAAGGATGAGGCAAAAATTTCGGTATTGCGTATACCAGATCACCCAGGGATTGCTGCCGAGATTTTCACTCCATTGACTGAATCAAACATAACTATTGATATGATAATTCAGAATGTTTCAAACGATGGCTTTACCGATATCACCTTTACAGTACCCAAGGGTGATTTGAAAAAAGCCCTGAAAATAGTTGATGAAACTGCCGCTAAAATTGGTGCCAGTGGTGTTAAGTCGGATAGTAAGGTAGCCAAGATATCCATAATTGGCGTCGGTATGCGTTCTCATGCTGGTATTGCTAGTAAGATGTTCAGCACCCTTTCATCCGAAGGGGTAAATATTCAGATGATCTCTACTAGTGAGATTAAGGTCTCTTGCGTGATTGAGGAGAAGTACACTGAATTGGCAGTACGAGTGCTACATGATGCTTTTGAGCTAGGTAGCGAAAACTAATATATTGGTAACAAGGAGAGAATTGATGGCTAAGGTAATGCTCTACGATACAACACTGCGTGATGGAACTCAGGCTGAAGATATCTCATTTTTAGTAAGCGATAAGGTTCGCATTGCGCAGCGTTTGGATGAGTTGGGTATCCATTACATTGAAGGTGGCTGGCCAGGTTCTAATCCTAAAGATATCGCTTTTTTCCAAGAAATTAAAAAGGTGCCCTTGAAGCAGGCCAAGATTGCTGCTTTCGGTTCCACACGGCGAGCAAAGTCAACTCCTGAAGAGGATAATAATCTGCAGACTCTTATTCAGGCTGGGCCTGATGTGGTTACTATCTTCGGTAAGACTTGGGATTTTCATGTGCGAGAAGCGTTGCGGATCAGTCTCGAAGAAAATCTTGAGCTTATTAACGATTCGCTGGTGTATCTGAAAAACCATATACCCGAAGTCATTTATGATGCTGAACATTTTTTCGATGGTTATAAGGCCAATCCAGAATATGCGCTAAAGACACTCAAAGCCGCTGAAGATGCGGGAGTAGACTGTATTGTTCTGTGCGATACCAATGGTGGCACGCTACCCCATGAATTTCCGTCTATCATGGCTGCAGTACAAGAAGTCATTACAACTCCATTGGGTATTCATGCCCATAACGACAGTGAGTGTGCCGCGGCAAATTCACTCATGGCTGTGGCGCTGGGGGCGGTTCATGTGCAGGGGACTTTAAATGGTTTTGGTGAGCGCTGCGGGAACGCTAACTTATGTTCTATCATTCCAGCATTGAAACTTAAGTTGGGAAAAGATAGTATCAGCGATGAGCAGATGAAAACTCTGCGTAGCGTGTCACGCTATGTCTTTGAGGTGGCTAATCTGATTCCGAATAAGCACCAGCCTTATGTCGGCAACTCCGCTTTCGCTCACAAGGGTGGTGTGCATGTTTCGGCAATTCAGCGACATCCAGAGACCTATGAGCATATGCGCCCAGAAGCGGTTGGTAACACCACTCGAGTGCTTGTTTCTGATCTGTCGGGACGGGCCAATATCTTAGCTAAGGCGGAACAGTTTAATATCGATCTTGACAGTAAAGATCCGCTTACCCTGGAAATTCTTGAAGAGATCAAGGATATGGAAAACAAGGGCTATCAATTCGAGGGGGCTGAAGCCTCTTTTGAGTTGCTGATGCGTAAGGCATTAGGTACCTTGCGCCACCATTTTTCTGTTATTGGTTTTCGGGTAATAGATACCAAATTAACTGATGTAGACAAACCACTTTCGGAAGCAACTGTCAAGGTTAAGGTGGGCGGGCGGATAGAACATACCGCCGCTGAAGGAGATGGCCCAGTTAACGCTTTGGATAACGCTCTGCGCAAAGCGTTGGAGCATTTTTACCCGCAACTAAAAGAGATGCGATTGCTGGATTATAAAGTTCGCGTACTGCCTAGCGGCCATGGTACGGCCTCGGTAACTCGGGTTTTGATTGAATCTGGCGATAGCGATGGGCGCTGGGGTACCGTTGGTGTTAGTGATAATATCATTGACGCCTCATACCATGCGTTGATTGATGCTCTTCAGTATAAGTTGATTAAAGACGCGGAGTAGCTGTGCGCAGAACGCCCGGTACTTTAACTGTGCTTGCACTGTTACTGGTGACGGTTATTTTTATACAACAGGAGGGATCTGAAACTCAGGTCCCTCCTGTTTTTGTTTCGTCATCTGTGCAGCCAATTTATGTGGAACTCTGTGGCCCATTGCTGAGCCAGCAAGACTCCTGTGTCATTGCCGCTACAAGTATGGAGAGTTTGAAAAGTAAAATTATCCAAAGCATAGAAATGCAAGAGTTAAGATCGCTGATGTCGTGCTGGTTGGCTGCACATCAGCTCAGTAGTGGCAATAGGCTAAGCATAGGTAAAAGTGCTGCGCATAATCTACAGATAGAATGTGCATTTATGGCTGCGGCTAAACGAATAACTCTGGATATTCCGCTACATCCAGATCATATGACGCAACTGGATTGGCAAGCTTTGCCTGGTGTTGGAGAGAAACTGGCTGCAACGATTACTGCAGATCGGAGTAGTTATGGCGATTTTGGCTCTATTTCAGCCTTGACTCGGGTGCGCGGTATTTCTGATAAAAAGTTATTAAAATTGCGACCTTACTTTTAGTAAATAATCTGTTTTTCACTAGCGTATATTAATATTATTATTCCCTGTAGCTTGCGATAAGTGTAATATCACTGTATTGGATGATAGGTTGTTTGTAGCTTTCAGTGCAATCGTGAGTATTGAACTTATTTGCAGGAGGGTGAAGATCGATGAAATGTCCAAAATGTAAGGGGGCAATGTATATAGAGAAATATTTTGACTATGTACGTTCTTTTGAAGCTTGGAAGTGTAGTCGTTGTGGTGAAATTATTGATGCCACTATAGCATCCAACCGTGCGCGCAATCGCAACCACCATATTGGTTAACAGCACCATGAGGTTGTCTTATCTGTGATGTAAATATCTATTATATGGTGGTGTGTCGGTGGCATGTTTGCTATTGTACGAAACTTGATTTTAGTAGTTGTTGAGTTGTTGCCGCTAAGCTCTGGGGTTATCCATGGTAGATATTTTTGTAGGAAGACAACCTATCTTTGATCGTAATCTGCGGGTGTTTGCCTACGAGTTGCTGTATCGTCACGGGTTTGTCGACCATGCGGTAATAACCGATTTTGATGCCGCAAGCTCTGAGGTCGTTATTAACTCTCTGGTTGAGGTTGGCCTCGATCGCTTAGTTGGCAATAAAAAAGCATTCTGCAATTTTACCCGTGCTTTTTTAGTGAAGGGGTCAACCCTGCCATTTGGCACAAAGCAGTTAGTGGTTGAAGTTCTGGAAACAGTATCTCCGGACGCTGAAGTTTTAGAGGCGATACGCAGCTTGTCGCGTAGTGGACATCTTATCGCTTTAGATGATTTTGTTGTTACCGACGAATTGATTCCACTGGTTGAGTTGGCAGATATTATCAAGGTAGATATCTTGGCTCAGACTAGGGAAGAGGTAGCTGACCAAGTACAGAAGTTGCGTAAGATAAAAAAACTTAAGTTGCTTGCAGAAAAGGTAGAGACAAATGAAGAGTACCTGTTTTGTCGCGATTTGGGCTTTGATATGTTTCAGGGGTACTTTTTTAGTAAGCCGCAGATAGTTTCAGGACGCAAG
The DNA here is from genome assembly GCA_034006225.1 of Desulfuromonas sp. Classification (GTDB taxonomy): domain Bacteria; phylum Desulfobacterota; class Desulfuromonadia; order Desulfuromonadales; family Desulfuromonadaceae; genus Desulfuromonas. Next base: position 27,757 of record JAVETC010000009.1, read on the forward strand.
ATACCGCCAACGCGCTTAGCGATGCTGCGGTTGATGACTGAACTGCAAAAAGTTGATATAGATTTAGAAAAACTCGAAGAGATTATTCAGACCGATGTTAACTTGAGCGTCAAGTTATTGCGTCAGATAAACTCTAGCTTTTATAGCTTAATTGCCGAGGTGAAATCGCTGCGTCAAGCAATTATTTATCTCGGCTTGCAACACATTCGCAATTGGGCTTGCATTGTCTCGATGGGAAGCGTCAATGATAAGCCTCAAGAGTTGATGGCCATGGCTTTGGTGCGCGCGAAGATGTGTGAAATTCTTGCTGATAGCGATGATAGCGAACAGCGTGGTATGTATTTTACCGTTGGTCTATTTTCTATGTTGGACAGTTTCTTTGATCTACCTATGGAGGAAGTTTTGTCTAGCCTGCCGCTAGCTGAGGAGGTAGATACAGCTTTGCTGCTCCGCGCAGGTCGGTTGGGTGATGTTTTGACATGCGTTGAAGCTTATGAACGTGCACAGTGGGATGTCGTTGATGCCTATGGAGTAGATAAACTGCGCATTCGGGATGCCTATCTGGAGGCTCTAGACTGGTCAACTGCTGCACTGGAAAGTTTGAACTGATTATCTGCTATGAAAATTATTGCTCCAGCCAAGGTAAACCTCTGTCTGCATGTAACCGCTAAACGTTCTGATGGTTATCACGATTTGTGCATGATAATGCAAAAGATATCCTTGTGTGATGAGTTGGATATCGAGGTAACTGCATCAGCTGGTGTTGAGTTTTCTTGTGCAAATATAGAGCTTGGTTCTCCAGAAGATAATCTCGTGGTAAGGGCTGCTCAAGCTCTGTTGCGCTATGATAAGCACCAGCGAGGCCTGAAAATTAGTCTTAAAAAAAATATTCCGGTGGCTGCTGGGTTGGGTGGTGGGTCATCTGATGCCGCATCTACTCTGGTAGCGGTCGATAAGCTGCTTGGTCTTAATTTAGATCCGGAAGTCTTACGGCGCGAAGCATTGTCACTTGGTGCCGATGTGCCTTTTTTTCTCTATGGTTCTGTAGCTTGGGCGACGGGAATAGGGGATAAATTACAAGCGGTCAATATCGTGCCTCCCTACTGGCTGGTGTTGGTTAATCCTGGGGTTGGTGTGTCGACGGCGCAGGTTTATAGTACTTTAAGTGAACAAGGATATTCCTCTTCCCCCATTTATCCTGTTATTAAAACTGAGGCTGAGTTGTTGGCATTGCTTCACAATGATCTCGAAGCAGCTACTCTGCCATTATGCCCGCAGGTTGCGCAATTAAAAGATGATATGCTGCGGCTTGGTGCCAAAGGTACGTTAATGTCAGGTAGTGGGCCGACGGTATTTGGTGTTTTTTTTAGTGAGGAAATGGCTCATTGTGCCCAACAGAAACTAATTGAAGAAGGCAGAGGTTGGAGTTGTGTAGCCAGCCCTGTTTAAGAGGTAGTAAAAAGGCGCTGAATGAATTTTTTTATTTACACCTTTCTGCGTTTGTTGTATAAAGCCTCCACGAATTACGCAGATTAAAAAGCAGGTCGCGATTGGCTTTAACATGGCGTAATACGATAGATCTATTGATGGGGCGTCGCCAAGCGGTAAGGCACCGGATTTTGATTCCGGCATTCCCAGGTTCGATTCCTGGCGCCCCAGCCACTTTTTTAAAACCTCTAACGATGGCAGTTTGATCGAACCTTGGTCATGCGTTGAGAGGTTTTTCTTGTTTGTGTTGCCCTGATGTTTGTGGTGACATGCTATCTGCTTAGCAATATCGGGATTATGTCGTGAATAAAATCAAGATTTTTGCCGGAAACTCCAATCCAACATTGGCTCGCGAGATTTGTGGGCACCTTTCAGTCTCTTTAGGTAGCGCTAAAGTTAAAAACTTCTCCGATGGCGAGATAATGGTCGAGGTCGGGGAAAATGTGCGTGGCTGTGATGTGTACATAGTGCAGTCTACTAGTGCCCCTACGAATAACAACCTTATGGAGTTACTTATCATGGCTGATGCCATGAAACGTGCTTCAGCCTGTAGTATTACCGCGGTTGTTCCCTATTTTGGCTATGCACGGCAGGACCGTAAGGTTGCTCCGCGTACTCCAATAACCAGTAAGCTAGTTGCTGATCTTATTTCAACTGCAGGGATTAATCGCTTGTTGACTATGGATCTGCATGCTGGTCAAATTCAGGGTTTTTTTGATATTCCTGTTGACCATTTGTATGCAGCTCCAGTGTTGTTAGATGATCTACAGGGACGGTTTAACGAGCGAGTAGTTATCGTTTCACCCGACGCTGGTGGTACTGAGCGTGCACGTGCCTTTGCAAAAAGGCTAAATGCGGGACTGGCTATTATAGATAAGCGGCGCAGTGGCCCCAATGTGTCTGAGGTTATGCATATTATTGGTGATGTTCAAGATCAGGTATGCATAATTGTTGATGATATGATCGATACCGCAGGTACACTGTGTCACGCAGCTACAGCTCTGCAGGAGCAGGGTGCCAAACAGGTGTATGCCTATGCCACCCATGCTGTGCTTTCTGGCCCTGCGCTGGAGCGCATTAATGCTAGTTGCTTAGAAGAGGTTGTGGTATCTGACTCAATTGCCTGTGCCGACAAGCTAGATCAGTGCGCAAAACTGCGTTCATTGCCAATTTCTCATCTGCTAGCTGAGGCGATAAGACGTATCCATTCTGATGAATCGGTAAGTTCACTCTTTGTTTAGTTAAAATAACAGCTCAAGGTGTGCTATAAAATATCAGCACGCACTTTAATATTGGAGGAAGTAAATCATGGCACAAGAATTAAATGTTGTCCTGCGTGAGCGGGTCGGTAAAGGTGGGGCACGCAGCGCACGGCGTAATGGTTTAGTCCCTGGTGTTGTATATGGTTCACATATTGAGTCATGTACTGTCAATGTAGATTCAAAAGCATTGAAAAGCGCTATAAGTGGTGAGACTGGCTGGAATACTCTGCTTACCTTGGTTGGTGATGGCCCTTTCAATGGCCTACAAGCAATTGTTAAAGATATGCAGGTTGACTCTATTCGCCGCCATGCTACCCATGTAGACTTTCAAGCAATTGATATGAATAAAGCTGCAGTATTTATGGTTCCGGTAGTGGCTGTAGGCAAGTCCATCGGTGAAAAAGAGGGTGGTAACCTTGAGATTATCCGTAAGGACCTCGAGGTGTTATGTCTACCTTCTGCAGTGCCGGCAGCGATAGAAATCAATGTAGCCGAACTGGCTATTGGTGATGTTGTGCATATCGATGATGTTCCTGTACCAGAAGGTGTTGAGTTACCGCACGATGTCAATTTTACTGTCATGACTGTTGTTGGTTATAAACCTGGTGATGACATTGAAGAAGATACAGAAACAGAAGATGCAGCAGAAGATGCCGCAGAAGATGCAGCAGCAGAATAGTTTTGTATCTGCTCGCTGGTTTAGGTAACCCAGGTGATCGCTATGCGGTGACACGGCATAATATTGGCTTTATGGTAGTTGATAGATTGGCCAAACGTTGTGGTATAGCGCTGAAAAAAAGTGGTTATCAAGGAAAATATGGTGTCGGTAACTGTGCAGGGTGCGAAGTAACTCTGCTGCAACCGCAGACCTTTATGAATCTAAGTGGTGCTAGTGTGGCATCTGCTTCCAAATCCCTCGGAATTTCCCCGAGGGATTTAATCGTGGTGCACGACGAGATCGACCTACCGTTTGGTGTTGTACGGATAAAAGTTGGTGGTGGCCATGGTGGACATAATGGTTTGCGCCATATTAATTCCTCTCTCAATAGTAGTGACTACATTCGGGTACGAGTTGGTGTTGACCGTCCTGCACCTGGTAGTGATGTTGCTGATTACGTGTTGCGCTCCTTTTCTGCGAGCGAAAAAAAATATCTTGATGAAGTGCTCGAATATGCAGCAGAAGTTGTTGAGGCTCTGCTACAACATGGTGAGCAGTATGCTATGTGTGAATATAACGGGCGCAATATTTTAACCCATAATACTTAATTTAAAAGGGGAGATTTGTAATGGCGTATTTTGCCGTAATTCTTGGAATAGTTGGCTTTGGAGCCGCTATTATGCTCTACACTAAAGTTAAGAATGAGCCTGTCGGAAATGAGCTGATGGCTGAAATTTCAGACTCGATCCATAATGGTGCTATGGCTTTTTTGCGCCGCGAGTACCGTATCCTAGCTATCTTTATCGGTGTAGTCTTTGTTCTGATTGCCATGGGTATGGGAATCCAGACTGCGATTGCTTTTCTTGGTGGTGCACTCTGTTCCATGACCTGTGGTTTTATTGGCATGAAATCAGCTACCCGCGCTAATGTTAGAACGACTGAGGCGGCTCGGTTGCATGGCCAAGCAAAAGCTCTTGAGGTCTCCTATAACGGTGGTGCTGTTATGGGACTTTCAGTTGCTTCTCTTGGTTTAGTGGGTGTTGGTATTGCCTATATCTCTTTTGGTGGTGATCCTGAAACTGCGCGTTACATCAATGGATTTGCTATGGGCGCGTCCTCAATTGCACTGTTTGCTCGTGTTGGTGGTGGTATCTATACTAAAGCCGCCGACGTTGGTGCTGACCTTGTTGGTAAAGTTGAGGCAGGGATTCCTGAAGATGACCCGCGTAACCCTGGTGTTATTGCCGATAATGTTGGTGACTGTGTTGGCGATACCGCAGGTATGGGCGCGGATATTTTTGAATCCTATGTTGGTTCTATTATCGCAACAATCGCTATCGCGGCTGCCGCAAGTCCAGAACTGTTGGCAAAACTTGGTTCCGGAGAAGGTTCAGTTGTGCAGGCTTCAGCCATGTTGCTGCCCCTAGTGTTAGCTATCTTTGGTCTGATTTTTTCAGCTGCTGGTATCTACTCTATGAAGCGTTTTCAGGATAAGGATCCAGCTGAGGCTTTGCGCTTGACCACCTTTGTTGCAGCGGGGCTGTTTCTTGTCGCTTCAATGTTTATAGTTCTGATCATGGGGCTAAAATTTGGTATATTCATGGCGCTACTTGGCGGATCGTTAGCCGGGATTGCTATTGGTTTAATTACCGAATACTATACTTCAGCAGCTCCTGTACGTCGTATTGCTGAGGCGAGTAAAACTGGCCCAGCAACAAACATTATCAGTGGATTAGCTGTAGGTTTGGAAAGTACTGCAGCACCAATTTTGATCATCTGTGTAGCAATTTTGACAGCTAACTTTTTTGCCGGTTTGTATGGCATTGGCATTGCGGCAGTCGGTATGCTGGCAACTGTTGGTGTTACTATGACAGTAGACGCATATGGCCCAATCGCTGATAACGCTGGTGGTATTTCAGAGATGGCTGGGTTAGGTGAAGATGTTCGTGAGATTACCGATGGTCTTGATGCTATTGGCAATACTACTGCTGCAGTAGGTAAGGGGTTTGCTATTGGTTCCGCAGCTCTTACTGCTTTGGCACTGTTTTCTGCATACGCTACAACTGTCGGTCTAGAGGCTATTAACCTTATTCAGCCCCGCGTGGTTGTTGGTTTACTGATTGGTGGCGCGCTGCCATTTTTCATGGGTGCATTAACCATGACTAGTGTTGGTAAGGCCGCCGCTCAAATGGTAGAGGAGATTCGCCGTCAGTTCCGCGAAATACCAGGTCTACTTGAAGGCAAAGAGGGTGTTAAGCCTGAACCAGAGAAGTGTATTGATATCTCGGCCAAGGCTGCTCTGCGGGAGATGGTATTACCCGGCGTAATTGCTGTTGTTGCTCCAGTATTGATTGGTTTTGTCCTCGGTAAAGAGGCACTGGGTGGCATGCTGGCCGGTGCAACTCTTACTGGTGTTCTTTTGGCACTGATGATGTCTAACGGTGGCGGTGCTTGGGATAATGCTAAGAAATTTATCGAAACTGGTAAAATTGCCGGTGAGAAAAAAGGCACAGAGGCTCATTCCGCTGCAGTTATTGGTGACACCGTAGGCGACCCATTTAAAGATACTTCTGGTCCTGCTATGAATATTCTTATCAAGTTGATGAGCGTTGTAGCATTGGTAATCGCACCACTACTCGTATAGTAGTAAGTGTACATATAGTTAACTGATAGCCGAGGCTTCTGTCTCGGCTATCGTTGTTTGGAGTAAAAGATATGGGCTTCAAATGTGGCATTGTCGGTTTGCCAAATGTGGGTAAATCTACAATCTTCAACGCAATAACTTCTGCTGGTGCAGAGTCGGCCAATTACCCCTTTTGTACTATAGAGCCCAATGTTGGTATTGTTTCAGTGCCGGATAAGCGCCTAGATGAGTTGGCTAAAATTGTCAATCCTCAACGCGTGTTGCATACCGCTATGGAATTTGTTGATATTGCCGGCTTGGTCAAGGGCGCGAGTAAAGGTGAAGGCTTAGGCAATAAATTTCTTGGTCATATTCGTCAGGTAGATGCAATTGCCAATATCGTCCGCTGTTTTGAAGATGATAATGTGGTGCACGTTGATGGCTCTGTTGATCCCTTACGTGATATCGAGGTTATTCAGACAGAACTGAACCTCGCCGATTTAGAGGCCGTCGAAAGACGTCATCTTCGGGTGCAAAAGATTGCTAAAAGTGGAGATAAAACTAGCCAGGCAGAAGTGGTAGTGCTGGAAAAATTACAAAAATGCCTGAACGAGGGAGCTCCAGCACGTAATGCTGGACTTAATGCTGACGAATGCTATCTGGTACGTGAACTGAACCTCATTACTATAAAACCTGTGCTTTATGTAGCAAATGTTGCCGAAGATGATTTGACTGGCACTCATCCTCATGTCGATCAAGTCCGTAAATATGCAGCCCAGCAGGGTGCAGAGTTCGTAACTATTTGTGGCAAGATAGAAGCTGAGATTGCCGAACTAGATAGTGCGGAAAAGAGTGAATTTTTACAGGAGCTAGGATTGCACGAATCAGGTTTAGATCGCATGATTCATGCTGGATATCGCCTGTTGGGGTTGATTACCTACTTTACCGCAGGTGTTAAAGAGGTGCGGGCGTGGACAGTATCTGAGAATGCTTTAGCACCTCAGGCCGCCGGAGTTATTCATAGTGATTTTGAAAAGGGTTTTATTCGCGCCGAAGTCATTGGGTACGATGATTTTGTCAATTCAGGCGGTGAAGCTGGCGCTAAGGATAAGGGGTTATTACGGGTTGAAGGTAAGGAATATCATGTAAAAGATGGCGATGTAATGCATTTTCGTTTTAATGTGTAGCTGCATATCGCTAGGTTGTTGTGAGTGAAAATCTAAATATAAACTATTTGGGCTTATTTAGCGTAGACTTCACCGTAGGTTTGTGTTAAATATCCCAATTCTGCAAGTCGAGCGGTTATGGTAAGCGCTCGCTCCTTGTTCCGGGGAAGACCGGGGCTAGTATCCATGAGGAGGTTTACGCATGCGTACCTACGAAACAATTTTTATTGTAAATCCTCAGATTGTTGGCGATGAATACACCGCAGTTCTGGACAAGTTCAAAAGTGTATTGACCGACCAAAATGCTGAAATTCTTAAGTTCGCTGAGTGGGGCACTAAGCGCCTCGCTTATCCGGTTAAGAAGCACGAGCACGGCACTTATGTGCTGGTAAATTTTAATGCTGAGAATACTGTCGTTAAAGAGTTTGAGCGGCGCATGCGTCTCGATGATTCGATCATCAAGTTCCAAACCCTGCTACTTGAAGGTGGTTTTGAGGCTCCTTTAGCAACTGAAGCAGCTGAAGCAGCTGATGATGTTGATGAAGAAAATGATGAGTCTGAAGAATAAGCTCTGTAACGACACTAATTGGAAGGATTAATAATATGGCTTTTGCAAAAAAAAGTTCACCTCGTCGTTTTGGTCGGCGCAAAGGTTGCAGATTCTGCGCTGACAATACTTTGAAGATTGACTATAAAGAAGTTCGCACACTGCGCTATTTTATTTCTGAGCGTGGGAAAATTGTGCCTCGGCGTATCTCTGGTAACTGTGCTATTCACCAGCGTAAGGTGACCGAGGCGATTAAGCGGGCGCGTAACATTGCGCTATTGTCTTTTACCTCAAATAGGACGGTCGATTAGTTGGCAATTAATTTTGCTATGCAAGAAAACTCTAAGGGGACATCTGTTCTACTGCTAGTTATAGGTAGTGTTGCTATTACCTGTGGATTACAGCTGCTTTTTCAGATTCTCGGACCATTTGGGGTGTTGCTAAACCCGCTATTAGCTTTTCCTGTTGCCTATGTATGTATGCGTTCGGGTATTACCCCTGCACTTTTGGCATTGGTAGCAATCGGTGTTGTTGTTTGGCAGCAAGCAGGTGCTGTTCACTCTCTGTTTTATCTGCTGCAATTTGGTGGGGCATCACTGCTACTGCCTGTTTTACTGCGCCGAGGAGTAGGTTGGTTTAGAGCAATTATAGTCTGCTTGCTGGTAACGGTAGTAGCTATAACAGTTGCTAGCCTGAGTTACTCATTAAAACAGAGCGTTACTATTCCTACTATGGTAAATGGCTATATAGATACCGAGGTGGGGAAGGCTAAATTGGTGTATGAACAAGCCGATTTATCTGCTACTCAAGTTAAAGAGTTGTTAGAGGTACTAGATTCAACAGCACTTTTTTTTAAACAGGCTTATGTGGGCTTATCTGCAGTAGCTATATGTTTTGTGCTTGCGGCAACGGTTGCTTTGTTATGCTGGTTTGCCCGCGGTCGGTACGTTGTTCCTGGTGTTTTATTTCACCAGTTACGCATGCCTGATTATTTGATCTGGTTTTTGATAGTTGCAGGTTTTAGCATGTTGCTTAAGATGACTATAGTGCAGCAGGTGTCGCTTAACATACTGACACTTTTGCTACCGCTATATTTTTTGCAGGGTGTCGCGATATTATCTTTTTTCTTGCGTAAAAAAAGCTTTTCTACTGTGTCACAGGCATTTGCCTATATGGTAGTGCTTGTGATAAATCCATTGCCTGTGGTGGTGACAGCTATCGGGGTATTTGATATGTGGTTCGACTTTAGAAAACCACGAGTGAAAACTACGTAGAACCTTTATGGAGGTGAACGATGGAAATTATTTTAACTGAAAGTATTGATGGACTAGGCGAGATTGGCGAAATCGTTAATGTTAAGCCTGGTTATGCGCGTAATTATCTGCTGCCAAGAGGCTGTGCGGTTGTTGCTGACCAGAGCAGTGTAAAGCAGTTTGAACATCATAAGCGTCAATTGGAATATAAAGCCATGAAATTGGCTAAATCTTCTGATGCTATGAAAACTAAAATTGAAGCAGTGGCCTGTGAATTTGCCCTGCGTGCTGGTGAAGATGGTAAGCTTTTTGGTTCTGTAACCGTTGCTGACATTTTTACTAAATTAACAGACGCCGGTATTGAAGTTGATCGTAAAAAAATTCAACTTGGCGATGCAATTAAAACTTTAGGTGAGCATAAAGTTGCTGTTAAATTGCCCGCTGCTGTTATTGCAGAAGTTACTATTTCTGTTGTAGCTGCTGAATAGTGTATCCTGTACTACAGCGGCTTAATTGCCGCTGTAGTACTTGATATTATTAATTTATGACTGAGCTACCTACCCATAAACTGCCACCGCAGAATATTGAAGCAGAGATGTCAATATTGGGTGGTGTTCTACTCGAGAATGATGCCTTAAACAAAGTTCTTGAACTGCTCTCGCCCGATGACTTCTATCGTGAAAGTCATCGCCAGATATTTAATGCACTCGTCGCTCTCTCTGAGCGCAATGAACCAGCCGACCTCGTAACTCTTATCGCCGAACTCAAACAGAGAGATCAGCTCGATGCTGTAGGCGGGAGTACCTATCTCGCTACTTTGGTTGACTATGTTCCCACTGCGGCCAATATTGTCTACTACTCTAGATTGGTTAAAGAGAAATCCGTCGCTCGCCATTTAATCAGTGTGGCTACCGAAATTGCTACGCGTGGTTTTAATGGACAAGAGATGGATAAGACTCTTGACTGGGCCGAAAAATCTATTTTTGAAATAGCCAATATGAAGATTCGTCCATCATATTTCTCTACTAAGGAGATTATGAAGGATACCTTTAAGTCTATCGAACGGCTGTTTGAGCGCAAAGAGCTGATTACTGGAGTGCCTAGCGGTTATACTGAACTGGATACCATGACTGCAGGCTTACAGGGTGGTGATCTGATTATAGTGGCTGGTAGGCCATCCATGGGTAAGACGGCGTTTTGTGTAAACGTTGTGGAACATGCCGCCATCCATGCGGCAAATCCGATATCGGCGCTGATCTTCTCTCTAGAGATGGGAAAAGAGCAGTTAGTGCAACGGATGTTGTGCTCGGTATCGCGCGTAGATGCCAGTCGTTTACGAACCGGTCATTTAGGCGAATCTGACTGGCCTAAGTTGACCAACGGGGCAGGATTGCTCTCGGATGCTAAAATATACATAGATGATACTCCAGCTATTTCTGTGTTGGAGCTGCGGTCGAAGGCTAGGCGTCTCAAAGCTGAACATGATCTGGGGTTGATAGTAGTCGATTATCTCCAGTTGATGCAGGGGAATAATCCTGAAAGTCGCCAACAGGAGATATCTGAAATTTCTCGATCACTTAAAGCTCTGGCTAAAGAGTTGCATGTTCCTGTGGTTGCTTTATCACAGTTAAACCGTTCCCTAGAGAGCCGAACCGATAAACGTCCAATGATGGCTGACTTACGTGAGTCTGGTGCTATCGAGCAGGATGCTGACGTTATTATGTTCGTTTACCGCGAGTCGGTATATTGTGAAGCCTGTCGGCGACGTGATGGCAGTTGCGATAAAGATCATGAGCAGGATGCGGAAATAATTATCGGTAAACAACGTAATGGCCCCATTGGTACTGTTCATCTCACCTTCCTCGGTCAATATACTCGCTTTGAAAACCAATCAAAGCGCTCAGACGGTTAACCCTTTCATTTTGTTGTTGCTGCCTGCTTAGTACCAGATTGTTCACGGGCAAGTTTATGCCGGTGGTGTTTTGTCGGCCTCAATTTCCAATAGCTGTATTTTCTTTCTCAGAGTGTTGCGGTTGATACCCAATATTTGGGCGGCGCGAACTTGGTTTCCGCGCGTTTTCTCCAAAATAATTTGAATTAATGGCCGCTCTACTTGATGCAAAACCATCTCATATAGGTCGTTGACCTCTACGATATCTTTTTGATCTAGAGAAGCGCGTAGCTTTTTATCGATGAGGGCTTCTAACGATTCGCTCTCTTGGTGATCTGCAACGCAGGTTTGCAGTTGGCTGAAATCGCTGGTACGCAGCATCTGGCCTTGACTTAGGAGGCAGGCGCGTTGGATGGTATTTTCTAACTCGCGGATGTTACCCGGCCAATTGTGGCGTATCAATAGCGCCATAGCCTTATCGCTGCAGCTGGTAATGGCGGATTTAAACTGGCTGTTGGCTTTGTGGATAAAAAAATCGACGAGGAGCGAAATGTCCTCTTTGCGTTCGCGCAGTGGTGGTAGCGCAAAGGGGAGAACGTTGAGACGATAGTAGAGATCCTCACGAAAAGTTTTTTCGCTTACGCACTGTTCCAAATTTTTATTTGTTGCTGCTACAATTCTTACATTTATGGGAATGGCCTTGTTGCCACCGGTACGTGTGATCTCTTTCTCTTGTAGAACGCGCAATAACTTTGTCTGTAAATCGAGAGACATGTCACCGATTTCATCCAGAAAGATGGTGCCATTGTTCGCCTGTTCAAATTTACCTATTTTACGTTCGATGGCGCCGGTAAATGCCCCTTTTTCAAATCCAAATAGCTCGCTTTCTAACAGTTCGTGCGGTATAGCTGCACAGTTGATAGCAATAAAAGGGAGTTTGGAGCGCTTGCTGTTGCAATGCACAGCTTGAGCGATAAGTTCCTTGCCGGTGCCAGACTCTCCTGTAATTAAGATGGTTATGTCGGAAAGTGCAACTTTACCGAGAAGTTTATATACCTCCTGCATGGCTTTGCTGTTGCCGATAATGGTTTTTTCTGGCCCCTGTTGCTCGACAACCTGATGCTGAGGTAACGCATTATCGCCTGTAGCGGTATAAATTTTTTGCGCTTTTAGAATTGTCTCTTGAACTACATCAAGATCAAAAGGTTTAGTTATGTAGTCGTAAGCCCCGCGCTTCATGGCTTCTACGGCATTTTCCATAGATGACTCAGCGGTCATCATAATGATAGGTAGCTTGGGGTATTGCAGCTGGATCTCATCGAGCAGGTCAAGGCCAGATACGTCTGGCATTTTAATGTCAATCATTGCCAAATCATATTGATTTTGTCCCAGAAGAGTACGCGCAGCCGCGCCGCAATCTGCCAAGTCTACTTGTAACCCAAGCTTTTGGAGTGCTTTGGATAGAACCCAGCGAATACTTTCCTCATCATCGGTAACTAAAATACGTTTCAAGGACATCTGTTACTCCGCAGATATGTTTATTATTGGGCCACCAGCGTGCGCCTGAATGGTAGGTATATACTACAACAGGTACCTTGCTCTGGCGTGCTCTCTATTTGCAACATGCCATCGTGGTCGTTGATTATTTTTTGACTAATGGCTAGCCCGAGACCGGTACCATTGCTTTTGGTGGTGAAAAATGGGGTAAATATTGTGTGCAGTAACGCTGGTGGAATTCCAGCACCATCGTCAATAATTTTTACTACCACAAAAGGGACAGGGGTGTGGCCCTGAGTGCTGAGGTGGTGCTCCGTGTCTATTCGGGTCGAAACGGTTATGTTGCCATCAGTTTTTACCGCTTCGCAGGCATTTTTTATCACATTTAAAAACAGTCTGGTCAATAGAGTTTGATCCCCAACTATGGGGGGAATGCTCGGATCTAACTGCATATTAAACTGAATTTTTTGTCCATTTTTACTTTGAGCTTGCAGCAGGATTATGTCGTTAATGATCTGTGTGAGATTGACTTGTGTAAGCTCCTTGGTGCGTGGTGTGCTCAGATCCATAAGCTCTTCAATGATGCCATTGATGCGATCCGTCTCCTTGATCATGATCTGGGTATACTCACGCAATTCTGGCCGCTGTTCAAGTTCCATGGACAATAACTGCGCTGCGCCGCGAATGCCGCTCAGAGGATTTTTGACTTCATGAGCTAGTCCGGCCGCTAAAGTATCAAGCATACCTAATCTTTCGGTGCGCTGGACATCCTGCTCAAGCTGTTTGATGTTAGAAGCATCATGGAGCGATAAAATAACCCCAAGCTGGGTACCGTTGTCAGCATATAGTGGGGAGGCACTTGTCTGAATTGGTAGTGCTGATGAGTGCGGTCTTAGCAGTTGAATAGTTTCGCGGTCACTGATTGAGCGCCCCTCATGCATAGCAATATCTACAACATAAATAATGCTTTGTTGTTGCTTGAGCAGGTTGCGAATATCGTTGTTGGAACCCTGAGAAGCGGACAGCCCAATCATGGCTTGTGCCGCTTGATTCATCAACATGATGCAGTAATTTTCGTCAATGACGATAATGGCTTCATTGGTACTATTGATTACGCATGTCGCTAGGTGTTCAATGGAGTGATCGCTGTTTGCGTTAGTGATTGTCGTCATATTAAACTTGGCCTAGAAAAGAATTGTTTAGTTGTCTTGAGCAGGTCTGCATAGCTGTGTATTCTATTTACTTGGCTGCGGAACTCGCTAGCACCATTCATGCTTCTTGAATACCAGCATAGATGTTTGCGCATATCGGTTACCGTCTTATGTTCGCCAAATATCTCTTTGTGCAATTCGAGGTGCTCCATGATGGTTTTTAGTCGTTGCTGTAGGGATATGGGCAAAGGTTGCTCACCGCATTGCAGGCGCAAAATATCCGTGATCAACCAAGGATTACCATAAGCACCACGTCCAATCATTACTCCATCACAGCCCGTTGTCTGCAGCATTGTGATGGCGTCTTGGGCACAATTTATGTCACCACTACCGATCACAGGGATGCTGACAGCCTGTTTTAGCTGTGTAATGTGGTCCCAATTCGAGTGCCCGGAGAAACCTTGGCACCTGGTGCGTGGATGTAAAATTAAGGCATCAGCGCCAGATTGCTCGGCAATTTTGCCAATATCCAAAAAATTAATAGAGCTTTTATCCCAGCCAGAACGAAACTTGATAGTTAGGGGCAGTGATGATGCTCTACGAATTGCACTGATAGCAGCAGCGACTAGGGATGGATTTTGTAATAAAGCACTTCCTGCCCCAGAACGAACCACCTTTTTGACTGGACAGCCCATGTTTAGATCGAGTAGTTCCCCATAATCGGAACTGATTTTTGCTGCCTCTGCCAGAACTTTTGGGTCTTCACCAAATAATTGCACGGCAAATGGCGCTTCAGAACTGTGGCGTTTAAGCAATTCCAGAGTGCGTTTACCGTCGCGGATCAGCCCATTGGCACTGATCATTTCAGAATAGGTCAATGCAGCACCGGCACGCTGATTTATCTGGCGATAAGGCGAGTTTGTAATTCCCGCCATAGGTGCTAAAACCACGTTATTTTCTAAATTGAGAGTTTTAATGGTTAAAGGTGTTATGCTCATAATTTAGGCACTGTAGCATGGCGCTAGCCACTAGTGAATTTAAAATATTCTCTTGGTAAAAATATACCTGTACACTGTATACAAAAGTACTTGACGCTATGGGTTGAGTTTGCTAAAACTGCTAGAGTGTATTGGCTGAGAACATGCTTATTAGTTTTTCTTTGGCAAAACTAAACAAAATGCACAACAATGTTTTAGTTGTAATAGTGACGAGTGATCGGGGGGATTGTTCGTCAGTAGTATCATGTAGTTGGTTGGTGGCACTTTGGTCACCCTGTTTTCATTTCCATTTATAAGGAGAGAGAAAAAATGTCAACATTGAAACAAGTTCTAGAGCAAAAAATTGCTGCACAGCGTCCTCGTGTAACTAAGTTGGTAAAAGAGTTCGGTGACGTTTCTTTAGGCGAAGTTACTATTTCCCAAGCAATCGGTGGTGCTCGTGGTGTTAAATGCCTAGTTACAGATATTTCCTATCTTGATCCTATGGAAGGTATCCGTTTCCGCGGTATGACTATTCCTGAGACTTTTGCTGCTCTGCCTAAAGTTCCAGGTAGTAACTATCCTTACGTTGAAGGTTTCTGGTTCCTGCTTATGACTGGTGATGTTCCTACTATGGAGCAAACCTTAGAAATTGTTGCAGACTGGAAAGAAAAATCAGTATTACCTCAGTATGTTATCGACGTAGTACGCGCACTTCCTCGTGATTCTCATCCAATGGTAATGTTCTCTGCTGGTATCTTAGCAATGCAACGTGATTCTGTATTCTCCGGCAACTATGCTGCTGGTAAATTTAACAAAATGACTTGCTGGGAAGATATGCTCGAGGATTGTAACTTCCTGATGGCTAAACTGGCTCCTTTGGCAGCTTATATCTATCGTATGAAGTACAAAGCAGACGTACATATTCCTGCTGATCCTAACTTGGACATGGGCGGTAACTTCGCACATATGATCGGTCAAAGCGATGAGTACAAAGATGTTGCACGTATGTACTTCATCCTGCACTCTGACCATGAGTCTGGTAACGTTTCAGCTCATACCACTCACTTGGTTGCTTCTGCTCTGTCTGATATTTTCTACTCTTACTCAGCTGGTATCAACGGTCTGGCTGGTCCTCTCCACGGCTTGGCAAACGAAGAAGTTCTGCGCTGGACTCAAAACTTCATGAGCCAATTAGGTGGTCAAGTTCCTACTAAAGAAGGCTTGAAAGAGGCTCTATGGGCAACTTTGAACAGCGGTCAAGTTATTCCTGGCTACGGTCATGCAGTATTGCGTAAAACTGACCCACGTTACACTTCACAACGTGAGTTCTGCCTGAACACAGAAGGCTTGAAAGATTATCCTCTGTTCCAACTTGTTAGCATGATCTATGAAATTGCTCCTGATGTACTGCTTGAGCAAGGTAAAGCTAAAAACCCATGGCCTAACGTTGATGCACAGTCTGGTGTAATCCAATGGTACTATGGTCTTGTTGAGTATGAATTCTACACTGTTCTGTTCGGTGTAGGTCGCGCTCTTGGCTGCTTGCCTAACGTTACTTGGGACCGTGCTCTTGGTTATGCTATCGAGCGTCCTAAATCAGTTACTACTGCAATGCTCGAAAAAGCTGCTGGTATCCAGTAGTATTTATAAAATAATTTAGTTATATGTATTGGGGACGTCCTTTGGACGTCCCCTTTTTTATTGTTTTCCCTTCTATAGAAGGAATGTTTCTCTGTGAAAAGCTCATACAACAATGCCCCGCAGTAAAAAACTGCGGGGCATTGTTGGTATACAGAGAGACCTTTATTCTTAGGCAGTAGTGTTAATGAACTGTCCTTTGCCGGTAAAGGATGCAAGCTCAGCTCTATTTGCCTCATCTACTTTCAGTTTACTAGTGCCGTCAACCGTTTTTTCTAACAGTTGTTGCGCAAGTTTAGGTTGCTCATTTGCTCGTGCTAACACTGACATACCTGGATTTGTAGTGTTACTGGTATTTATGTCCATATCCGCTCTCCTTACTGCAGTATCAAAATATCTAGTACCACTGTCCTCCTTTCACATTAAAGAGCAACGCTCATTATGTCAAATGAAGTTATTATTATCTGTGCTCAGTTTATGTTGCTGTTACCTGTAAATGCTTAAATTTGGGGTTATTAAGTGCAATGCATATTGGTATACAGCTAATTTTTGTAAGCATTCTTGATTTATGCCTATGTAGAGATATAGTCGTACTAATTGTAATATTTTATTGTGCGTTTTTTTTGCGCACAGTACCTGTTTTATTTAATACCAAGATCAATCGAGAAATTATATCAGGTGCTAAAGTCATTACGGCTTGTAACTAAATGGCGATAATCTGGCTAAGTTTTAGAGGCTAAGAGGGGAGATTGGAGTGAAAAATATAATTGAGCTGGTGGTGTTATTGACTCTAATTGTGCTGTTGTCAGCGTGTAATTCCGCTATGAATGGTCAGGCTCTGAAGACGGTTGACCCTATGCAGGCCGTTGCGGCTGATCATCCCGAACTTACTGAACAAGAAAAATTGTTACCCTGTTTTGAATGTCATAAAGAGGTGACTCCGGAAATTTATGCTGAATGGTATGACTCCAGCCACGGCATCGGTAATGTCAAGTGCTACCAGTGCCATGGAACTTACGAAGAACTGACCAAGGTGCCGGCGGTAGATCGTTGCTCAGCATGTCATGCTGGTGAGATGCATAATAGCGCACCGGAAACTCCATGCTGGACCTGCCATTTGACACATAAATTTACCGGCCATCAGAGATAGGAGGGCAATCATGTCAGTAACTAGAAGAGATTTTATTAAACGATCAGCTGCTTTAACCGCAGCCTCCTATGTCGGAATGAATTTACCCTTTGCCCAGCACAATGTGGCTCATGCCGTAGATGCGGATAGGTGGGTGCGCGGGACATGTCGTTTGTGCGGTTCTGGTTGTCGCCTCGAACTTGGGGTAAAAGATGGCCGCCCGGTAGCTCTTCGCGGAGTGCCTGATTCGCGTACCAATTATGGTTATCTATGCATGAAGGGAATGCTGTTTTATAAGATGATGCAGCATCCGGAACGACTGCACAAACCGCTGTATCGTGCCAAGAAAGATCAGCCCTTTAAGGAGATAGGTTGGGATCAGGCTTTGGATATTGCTGCTGCAGAATTTGCTGAAGCCGTAAAAAAATATGGGAAGGATTCAACTGCCTACTACGGTTCTGGCCAGTGTCAAACTGAAGAGACCTACTTATTTCAGAAGGTGTTTCGTGGCGGATTGCAAACTAACAATGTAGAGGGTAACCCACGCTTATGCATGGCCAGTGCTGTTGGCGGTTACATGACATCTTTTGGTGCCGATGAGCCGATTGGTGGTTACGCAAATATAGAGCGTAGTTACTGTATTTTTATTATCGGCAGCAATATGGCTGAAGCACATCCAGTGATATTCCGCCGTGTTATGCGGCGCAAACTGGACAATCCCGCCAAGGTTAAAATAATTAATGCCGACCCGCGTATCTCGCCAACGTCCCGTATTGCCGATATGCACATGCAATTTCGTCCCGGTACCGATATGGCATTAATGAATGCGATGGCCTATGTCATTATTGAAGAAAAGTTATTCGACCAGAAGTTTATGGATGATTACTGTGTGTTTCGTGTCGGCAAGGATGCAAAACAGGTGGATATGGCCGCATATAAAGAGTCTCTGTCTGCCTACACCCCAGAAAAGGCCGTTCGTCTATGTGGGGGCAATATCACCGCCGAAGACATTCGTACTGCAGCGCGTTGGTTTGCAACTTCTCAAGGTACACTGAGTATCTGGTGCATGGGTATCAATCAGCGTAAACAGGGCGTGTGGGCCAATAATCTCATTCATAATCTGCACATGCTGACTGGACAACTATGCAAGCCTGGTGCCGATAGTCTCTCGATGACAGGTCAGCCTAACGCCTGTGGTGGTGTGCGCGAGGGTGGGGGCTTGTGCCATATTTTGCCAGGCCATCGCCCTGTAGTTAGTGAAAAACTGCGTAATCAAGTTGAAGATGCTTGGGGTATTCCGCGCGGTAGGATCCCACCTAAGCCTGGTTATCACACTATGGCAATGTTTCAGGCGGTAAATGAGAAGAAGATCCGCGCTATCTGGATCAACTGTAGCAGTCCAGCACAGAGCTTGCCGAATGTTACCCCGTATCGCAAAGGGCTGCAGTCGGACGATGTCTTTGTGGTATGCACCGATATTTTCCCCACCAAAACTACCGAGTGCGCCAACCTGATACTGCCTACCGCGTTTCATTTTGAAAAAACTGGCACCTATGGTTGTACGGAACGCCGCTCTCAAATTACCGTAAAAGCGATAGATGCTCCTGGCGAAGCAATGCCAGAGGTATGGATTGTGCGCGAGTGGGCGCTGAGACTTGCTCGGCAGCTAAACGATCCGATTATTGCCAAATGCGTTGAGCCATTTATGGGCAAAGAGCCGGATTATGAATTGCCTCAAGCTGTATGGGATGAGTACACGCAGAAGTTAACCAAAGGCTGTGATAACGACCTGCGTGGTGCTACTTATGATGTCCTGAAGAGTATGGCTGATGGTGTTCAGTGGCCAGCGCCTACTGTTGAATATGCCTTAACTGGCGGAACAGTGATGAAATTTGTGCGTGGTAGCGACCCTATGGCGGAAACTGAGGCCAAGGATGATAAACCCTATCAATTTTACGGTGCAGCACATGCAGATAAAAAGCTGTGGATATGGTTGCGGCCCTATGTTGGTGCCGATGAAGAGCCAGATGCCGAGTATCCTCTGTATCTATCTACGGGACGCATTATTGATCATTGGCATACCTCAAGTATGACAGGTCGGGTGCCCGAGCTGTTGCGTGCCAATCCATACTCCTTTGTGGAAATAAACCCGCAGGACGCTGCCAGGATGGGTGTTAGACCGGGAGACATGGTAGAGATCGAGTCGCGGCGTGGAAAGGTTGAGATGCCGGCGAAAGTGGTTGAAGGCCCCATAGAAGGGATGGTTTTTGCCTATTGGCACGATATGCACGAAGATCGAATGATTAATAAGGTGTGTAATGATGCCTATGACCCTGACTCCAAAGAGCCTGAGTTTAAAATCTGTGCTTGTCGTGTGCGGCGTATCTCTGGACCACGCGCGCTCAAGCCTTATATTACTACTTTAAATGGTTGAATCTGTCGACATAGCAGTCTTGGTGCTGCCGTGTCCTGTTTAGCGGGAGGGGATTATGCCTATAGGCGGATTTGTGGTGAATGCTCAGCCAGAATTTGTTGCCGAGGTTGCAAAACAAGTAGCTGCTATAGCCGATGTCGAGGTGCACGGCTTTGATGCGGATGGCAATATTGTCGCTGTTATTGATACCGTATCTTCCATTGAGATGGAAGCCCATGTAAAAGAGATAGAGGCTATAGCTGCAGTACTGACTGTTGGAGCTGCATATCTACATGCCGAAGATGAAATAGATAAAATTATAAGCGGCGAACTGATCATAGATAAGCCTTTTCATCAGCGTCAGCGGCACTAATCATGGCTGAAATTAACCCGCGCCGTGCTTTTTTAAAAGGTATGTTGGTGTCGTTGAGTCTGCTTCCAGCGACCGCTTCTGCGCGTCAGCGCTATAGTACCCCTCTGACTACCAACAGGCTGCGGCCACCGGGTGCTGTTAGCGAAGAACATTTTGTCGGTAACTGCATTCGCTGCGGACGCTGTGTGGAAGTGTGTCCATATCGGTGTATTCGCCCCTTAGACCTGCGTGCCGGTGTTAATGCGGGAACACCCATGATAGATGTGGAACAGATTCCCTGTTATCTATGTATGAAGTGTGTAGATGTCTGTCCTACCGGAGCGTTGCGCAAGGTGAGCCAAGAACAGACTCGTATGGGGGTTGCGGTAGTTGATATTTACAGTTGCGTCTCTTGGCAGGAAAAAATCTTGTGTCGTACCTGCTATAGTGTCTGTCCATTCATGGACAGAGCTATAAAGTTAGAGCAGTTTAAACCGGTAATTGATGAGCGGTTTTGTACTGGTTGTGGTCTGTGTACACACGCCTGTCCTATCAGCCAAGAGGCTGGCAGCGGTAAGGCGATAAATATTGAGCCGATATATGCGCGTACCTTTGCATTACCCGAGACCGAGGTGTCTGCTAGAACAGGGGATATATAATGTTTAGGTTTAATCGTTATCCTTGGTCGTTTTGGCGCTTAGTTATCCAAACTGCGTCCTTTGCCCTTCTAGTTATTACCCCGTTGCTAAATTTTTACCTAGAGTTCGATTTTATTCAAGGCTGGTATCAGTCAATCAGCATCGGCGATCTGTGGTTTGTTTCACCGCTCGAGGGACTGGAAAGGATTCTGGTAACTCGAGATCTGTATGGGCCACTGGTGGTGGGTATGGTATTGCCTATTTTAGTTGCTTTGCTCCTCGGCCGCGTCTTTTGCGGATGGATTTGTCCCATAAATTATCTGTCGGAACTCAGTGACCGCTTGCGCCATAGCGTTACGGGGAAAAAAGAGATACGTGATCGTTGGATATTACCGCGATGGTTACTCTGGTGGGCGTTAGTTGGCGAGTTGTTGGTGACTATGGTTGTTGGAGCACCAGTATTTGTATTTCTCTCTCCACCCGGATTGGTCGGCAGAGAGTTAATGCGTGTGGTGTTTTTTCACACAATTGCTGTTGAGGCGTTGGTAGTGGTAGCGGTGTTGCTCATGAATCTGCTGACGCGGCGTTTCTACTGTCGCTATTTCTGCCCCCTAGGGGGCTTGCTGTCGCTGTTGGCTCGGCGGCGGCATTTGCAAGTGGTTATCAATCCAACTAGTTGTAAGCATTGTGGACGATGCGATGCAGCTTGTCCGTTAGCTCTGGAACCACAAAATGGCGGTGGAGAATATAGCCAATGCCTAAACTGTGGTGCTTGTGTGGATGCTTGTCCTCAGGAGAGTTTGACCTTTCTTTGGGGAGGTAAGACAAAACAGTAATCAGCGGATCCACTTCATTTCATAGCTAGCGGTGTTTTACAGTGATAAGCCTCTGTATCTTTGATGCAGAGGCTTATTGCATTATTAAGTTGTAATATTACAGAAAAGTTTGTCCGTGCTTCTCATAGTGTTTAGAGCGTGGCGCAACAATGGATAGCT
This sequence comes from Desulfuromonas sp., assembly GCA_034006225.1. Classification (GTDB taxonomy): domain Bacteria; phylum Desulfobacterota; class Desulfuromonadia; order Desulfuromonadales; family Desulfuromonadaceae; genus Desulfuromonas. The sequence continues at coordinate 49,438 of JAVETC010000009.1, forward strand.
GGCTTCAATTGTTGTGCGTTAATTAATCGGAATATCTGATTTGATTTATAGATAATATTGATGGTATACAGGAACGAATGCTCGATATATGTATTGTTTACAGCAAAAATCCTTTCCCCAATTTTACCGAGGACACATTTATGGCTCAATGTAGCACTGTCGAAAAACCGCAAAATGAGATCATCATGCGTTTGGCTGGCTGGCTAAAGTTTATGGCGCAGTCTATGGAATATCCTGACCCTTGCTGGTTAACTGCTGACCATCTACAGCTATTATATTCACTCCTCGATGATCTGGGGTGGAGCAAGGAACTCGAATCGCTGCCTAGTCAGGATGAAATTCTATCTGAGCCAGGTATGACGGCACTACAGGTAGAATATACTCGCCTGTTTATTAACGCTATCCCCCATGTAATTGCTCCTGCTTACGGATCTATTTACACCGATTCTGAAGGCATCTTATTTGGCCCAAGTGCGGAGAAAACTAAACAATTCTATCACCAGCAGGGCTTTGATCTGCGCGGAAGCAACGATATCCCTGATCACTTAAATCATGAGTTGCGGTTTGTATCTATCCTGCTGCAAGACGAGAAATTGTGTGAAGCAGAACAGTTTTTGACGGAACATTTTCATACTTGGTTTCATCAGTTTCATGACCGTGTTGTGGAGAAAAGCCGTCACCCCTATTACCGAGTTATGGTTGAGTTAATCAATTTTTTCACAACGGAGGACAATGAGCATGGCAATTAATTTGACCCGACGTAAATTTTTACAATCGGCAACTTGTGCTGCTGCCGCTATCCCTTTTGCCCGGATGGCTAAGGCAGAGGATAATTTTGTGCGCAAGCCCTATGTTGCCCCTGGTAGTTTTGCGGGAACAAAAAGCGTTACTGGTGGCATCTGCGGTATGTGCTTTTGGCGCTGCCAGTTGGTGGGTAAAGTCAGAGACGGCAAATTGATTAAGTTGGAGGGGAATCCTAAAAGTATCGATAATGGTAAGAGTATCTGTGCTCGCGGTAATGCCGGAATCAAATTGCTTTATGATCCAGATCGGCTGAAATATCCCATGAAAAATATTGGTAAGCGCGGAGCGCCGGTCTGGAAGCGAATCTCATGGGAAGAGGCTCTGGATGAGTGTGCTTCGCGCATGAATGCGATTATTGATGAGTACGATGAAACTGCTTTATCGATTTTTCCGCACGGTTCGTCGGCAAAGTATCCTATGGAATTTTTCGAATATGTAGTGGGTACGCCCAACAACTCCGAGGCGTCATTTTTTCAGTGTCGCGGAGCGCGAGATATGGCCTATCTCAACACTATTGGAGCTCCGGCAGATGAAGATGTGGATATGCCCAATGCTAAGGCAATTTTTATGCTTGGCACTCATCTAGGTGAAAATGTCCATGTTTCTCATCTTAAAAAGTATCTAAAAGGGCTAGAGAACGGCGCTAAATTGATTGTTGTTGATCCCCGTTTCTCCTCATCCGCAGCTAAAGCCGATATCTGGGTACAGATTAAGCCCGGTACTGATACCGCTTTCTTGGTGGCAATCATGAATTATCTGGTCAAAGAGGAGAAATACGACGAAGATTATGTTGACTTTTATGGCTACGGGTTTGAAGAGTTTGTTGAGGGGATATCCCACGCAACCTTGGATTGGGCGGCGAAAATTTGTGACGTGCCGGCAAAACAGATCAAACAGGTAGCTGATCTGCTGGCGGAAAATGCCCCTAATGTTTCTATTCATCCTGGCCGCCATACTAGCTGGAGTGGTAATGACTTCCAGCGCGAGCGCGGACTGGCCTGCCTTACAGCTTTACTTGGTACGATAGGGGTTAAAGGCGGGTTTGTTAAACCTGTAAATCCAAAAGTTGGTAGATGTGGCTGGCCACGCCTTGTCAATCCACATGAAGATTCTCTGCACTATCTGGCACATAAATATCCCTATTCTCCTCCGGGCACACCGACAGATCTGATTCGCGAAACCGCGTTATCCGGCGATCCATACCCCATTAAGGGGATGATTGTCTGGGGGCAGAATCCCATGCAAACAATTCCCGATCAGCAATTGACTATCAAGATGATTGAGAAGATGGATTTCGTCATGGTGTGTGATGTCATGCCGACAGATATCACCATGTATGCCGATATTCTGTTGCCGGAGACCTGCTATCTGGAACGCTATGATTACGTTAAAAAAGGTACTCAGTGGGATTATTCACAGCCACATCAGCAATATATTTCGGCTCGGGTTCCTCTGGTATCACCAACAGCGGCAGACCATGAACGTAAAGATTCAGTTTGGATTACCAATGAACTAGCCAAGCGGATGGATTACGAGGAGGAGATTCCGGTTAAAACATCAAAAGAGATGGTGGAAAACATTCTTGCAGGTGCGGGTTTGTCGTTAAAACAGCTGGAACAGGAAGATGGTATTCATATTCAGCCCGGGCAGGATCCTTACGATGTTCAATACGATGTCAGCTTTTACAACAGTTCTGTTGCCGAGGCTGGATTTCCCGGTGCGCCAACATATCTTCCCTGTCCACAACCACCCAAAGGGCATGCGCGTCTAATTTATGGACGGGTGCCGGTGCACTCCTTTAACCGCACGCAGAATAATGCTTGGTTATACAATGAGATTCCGCGCAATCCAGTGTGGATCAATGATGAAGTTGCTACCACTATGGGACTAAAAGATGGCGACGAGATCTCTTTGGTGAACGAAGTTGGCATTGAGAGTGCTAGCTCCTCAATTTTGAAGACCACGCCTGGCATTCGCAAGGATGTAATCTATACTTCTCATGGTTATGGCAGTCGCAATCCGCAGCTGAGTATCGGCGTCAATGCTGGTATTGATGACAATGCTTTGATCAGTGCGCGCACGATTGATCCAGAAACAGGCACACACGGGATGCGCAACAGTTTTGTCCGCATTATTAAACAGGGGAAAATACTGGATATCCCAGCTTAATTTGACAAATAAATCAATTTATTAATATCAGGAGGAATCATGAGCCAATATGCCATGGTTATCGATTTAGAGAAGTGCGTTGGTTGTCACGCTTGCGCCATAGCTTGTCGTGCCGAGTGGGAAGTTCCTGTCGGTAAAGATTCAGAGGGGCGCGAGCAGCATCGTTGTTGGGTTCAACGCCTTGGTCCAGCAAAAACACCTCACGGCTTGTCATATACCTATTATCCGGGTTTGTGTAACCACTGTGATGAACCTTCGTGCGTCGCAGCCTGCCCGTATGATCTGGAAACACGGACATTTGTCGATCCCGTAACCGGGAAAAAAGTAACTATGGAAGTTTCGGCGACCTGGAAAGATCCGTTTGATGGAACGGTGCAGATAAATAAAGAGGTGTGTTGGGGGTGCGGTGCCTGTGCTGATGCTTGCCCGTATGGCGCCCGTTATGTAAACGAAGAGGGCGAAGACCCCAAAGCGGATAAGTGCACTTTTTGTGTAGAACGTCTAGCCGTTGGCAAAGAACCAGCATGCGTTCAGACCTGTCTGGCTGGAGCGCGTATCTTCGGAGATTTATCTGACCCCGACTCTGAGGTCTCGAAATACGTCAAAAAAGGTGCCGTAGGCTTAGAGTCTTCAGCGGTTAAAATTGGTCCAAACGTGCTCTATTTTGGCAATAAACGCGATATGTCGTTACTGAAATCAACCTGTACTCCATTGACCATGCCGGTGGCCGATATCAATACGCGCCGTCTACTAATGGGGCGGCTGGCCAAATCATCTTTTAAAGGGCTGAAAAATTTTGCTCTAATTGGGATGGTCGGTGGTTTGATGATAGAGAATGCGTCTGATAAAGATTCAGAGGAATAGACTAAGGAATATACGCCTAGTATTTCTATAGTCTATTGTTTGAACAAACTAGTAGCGAGTAGCGTGGTGTGTGACGCTACTCGCTATTTATGTGCAGTATCACGCAGTAACGCAAAGTCAAACTCTGTAGCGCTCGAGAACAGAGTTGTGCTCAAGAGAGAAATCAAGTGCTGGAGGCGGGATGAACAAGAATAATAATCTGATAATATTTAGTTTTATGGTGCTGCTGTTGATTTTATCTATTGGCACAGCCGGAGCCCAGCAGAGCGTTGAGTTGGGTGAGATTGTAGTCACAGATAAGCAACAGACCATTGCTCAGGTGGCGGCTATTGATGAGGTAGATGCTGCCACTATTCGTGAGCATGGCTACACCAATGTAGCCGACATATTACAGAGCCTGCCAGCTGTTACCACTTCAGTTGGTAAACGCAACGAAAAGAACTTTACTTTGCGCGGTTATGAGCAGCGCCAAGTGCCAATACTTATCGATGGTATTCCGCTGATGGTTCCATACGATGGCTACATTGATAGTGGCAGCTTGCCGGTTGAGGGTTTGGCTAAAATAACAGTAACGCGCGGTCCAGGTTCTGTTCTCTATGGTTCGAATGCGATGGGTGGGGTAATTAACATGGTAACTCGCCGTCCTGAACAGCCACTGGAGATACAGTTTGATAGCGGAGCCGGAGAGCGTGGCTTGGCGTGGGGGCGGTTTGCTCTGGGGCACCGAGGTGAAAACTACTACCTGAGTGCGGACTGCAGCGTTCGAGATGAGGATGATTTTCGTCTGTCACACAATTATAGCTCTACAAGTAACGAAGATGGTGGTGTGCGTTTCAACAGTGATCGTAAGCGCAAGCATGTGGCACTGAAATTGGGTTGGCTTCCCGCAGAAGGCCATGAGTACGCCCTAGGGGTAAACTATGTAGATAGCGAATGGGGGATGCCCGTGGCAGAAGAGGGCACGGCGCGTTATTGGCGCTTTGATGATTGGCGGCGCACCTCGTGGTATCTGAGCGGGCGCAGTATTATTGGAGAAGCAGGTGAACTGCAGAGCCGGTTGTTTTATGACACCTTTGATAATGTCCTAGACTCTTATGACGATAGCAGCATGACCAGTCAGGATCGCGGCTACGCTTTTCACAGTACCTACGATGACTACAGCTATGGCGGGTCGCTTATTTATCGCCCAGGGTTCAGCTCCGTTCACGATAGCGGATTATCACTGCACTACCGGCGAGATACTCACCGAGCGCAAGGAGATTATGGTGAAGAGTGGGAGACGCGTCGCAGTGAGTTGTATAGCTGTGGGTTTGAAGATAACTATAATCTCAATAGCCAATTGCAGCTGATATTTGGAATCAGTTACGATCTGCAACGTCCAGTCACTGCTGCAACTGATTTACAGCGCGACAACGAGGATGCGTGGAACCCGATGCTGGGGGTAAATTATCAGATAAGTGAAACCTTGCGTAGCTGGCTAACCGTAGCGCGTAAAACCCGCTTTCCTACCCTCCATGAGCTATATTCCGGTGTTGATGATTCACGCAATTTGGCTAACGAAAATTTGCGTGAGGAACATAGCACCCATTATGAACTCGGGTTTGAGCAGCAATTCAATAAAGCAATAAGTGGTCAGCTGTGTCTCTATTATAGCGATTTGAGTGATCTGATTACCTATGTTGCTGTTGATTCCAAGGTTAGTCAAATACAGAACATAGGTGATGCTCGCTATGCCGGCGGGGAGATCAGTTTGCAAATTGCGCCAGCACAACAGCAGGTTTTTAATATCTTTTATAGCTTCTTAGATGCGCAGAACACAGGGTCTGGGCGCACTAGTGACCATTTAGCGGATCGGCCACAGCATAAATTTGGAGTGGATCATCGCTGGCAGATTAGTAGTAGGGTGCAGTTGGTTACCTTGGTGCAGTGGATCGGCAGTCGCTACTACGAAGCTGATGTCGATCAGTGGCACAGCCTAGCGCCCTATTGGCTGGTGAATAGTCAACTTAATGTTGATGTTGGTAAAGGATGGCAGATCCACTGCGGGGCAACTAATCTGTTGGATGAGGACTACTCTCCGGAGGTTGATTATCCGCAGCCGGGACGAAGCCTGTATGTCAGTGTTGATTGGCGCTATTAAACGCACGTATTACTTTTGCCTTGAGATGATATGGAAAGGCTTATGCTAAAGCATCGCTTAAATGAGATATGGCTCAAGGCTACAGTAGTAGGCAGTCTGTGGGCGTGCATGGAGATAGTCGCCGGTAGTTTTCTGCACAATTTGCACCTGCCTTTTGCGGGGAGTATTCTTACGGCCCTAGTCATTGTATTTCTGGTGGCTTTGCAGGAACTATGGCCCGACTCGGGACTAGTGTGGCGTGCTGGACTGATTTGCGCAGCGATGAAATCAATCTCCCCTGGGGCTGTGATTCTTGGCCCTATGGTTGCGATTGTTGCCGAAGCCATATTGTTCTCCACCGCTGTGCGCTTATGCGGGCGCAATTTTTTTGGCTACTTGGTAGGCGGCTGTTTGACTATGGCATGGCTACCGGTGCAAAAAATTGGGCGCATGGTGATTTTTTATGGTTCCACGGTGGTGGACATCTCGTTAAATGCTCTTGCCCAACTGCAGCTGCACTTGGGGTGGTCTATGTTTAGCACCACCGAGCTTATTTTAATTATTGTAGCGGTTTATCCACTGTTGGGGCTGGCTGCTGTAGCCTGTGGTTGGCGTCTGGCGCGTCGAGTACGTATGCTGCCGTCTCTCGCGGCCTCAGTGCCTCTAGTCGAACAGCCAACTCCGCCTCCCCAACGGCAGAACGTGCAGCGAAGTTTTCTGTGGTTAATAACTCATATTGTGGCTATCTTTGTTGGATTAAAATTACTGGCACAAGCCAACTTTATCTATGGCTTGATTACTGTTATTGGCTATGTGCTGCTCTGTATTTGGCATTATCCAGGGCTATATCGCCGCTTTAAAAAAACTCGGTTCTGGCTGTTTTTCATCGGTATAACTCTGCTTGCTGGTATGTTCCTCGGTGGACTAAGCAGTGCAGGTGAACCATTCACCTTCAATTTTAAGGTAGAACATCTACTTATTGGGGTGCAGATGAACTTGCGTGCAGCGCTGTTGCTGGTGGCTTTTTCCGCCTTTGGTGTTGAACTGGGGCATCCGTGGATAAAGCAACGTATGCGGCAACAGGGCTTAGGCGAATATTCATTAGCGCTGGAGATGGCTTTTGCGGTTATGCCCAAGATGATGGAATCGCTCCTGCACCAAAAATTGAAACTGCATCAACCACTACGTGCTCTAGCAATTGTACTACAGCAGTTAGAGTATTGGCGGGGACAACTGTGCGCACCTATGCCACCACTATTTATTTTAACTGGTGCTCGTGGCAGCGGTAAAACTGCAGCACTGCAGATGCTAGTTGCACAGTTGCAACAACAGGAGACAAAGGTTGCTGGTGTATTATCGCGGGGGTTATGGCACGCAGGGCAACGTAGCGGTTTTGATGTTGTCGATCTTGGCAGCACAAAGAGCGTACCGTTGTGTCGCGTGGATACTTGCACCACGCAGGTATGCAGTGGTCGATTTAATTTTTTTGCTACAGGGCTAGCTTTTGGTCAACAGGCTTTGCAACCTGAATCCGTTGCTGCTGCCGAACTGATTGTGGTCGATGAGATCGGCCCATTAGAACTGCGTGGCGAGGGCTGGGCTAAACAGCTAGATATTTTGCTGGCACAGCGTAAATGCCCAGTGGTGTTGTCGGTGCGCCCTAGTCTTGTCTCCAGGGTTATTGAACGTTGGGAGTTGCGCAATGTCGGTGTGTGGCAGTTAGAACAGGTTAGTGTCGGCGATATGCTGGAACAGTTGGGACTGGCATCGGCGACGATACAACCATCTAAACAGCTCTTTCCGCACCCCAGTAAGCATGCTGGTATTTGATATAGTGTTGGCGTGCTGGTAGCGATAGTTTTCCCTTTTCTGCTTTTGATCTCGATGGTAAATACAATGGATATGCACGACTTTACTACAGTACTGCTGGCAGGCGGCAAAAGTCGTCGCATGGGACGTGATAAGTTGGCACTTGTTGTGGCAGGTAAGCCTCTATTTGAGCGGGTGCTAGATGCGCTACGTCCACTCGCGCCAGAGGTTCTTGTCATTACCAACGATGAGCAACGTTTTAGCCATTACGCGGTTACCACTTATGCCGATATTTACCCTGGTAGCGCGTTGGGTGGTTTATATACTGGACTGTATTATGCGCAGACAGAGCATGTTTTTGCCTCTGCTTGTGATTTGCCCTATGCTAATCTGACTATCGCGCAATATCTGTGTGCGGTTATGGGCGATAATGATGTAAGTGTAGTCTGCACCTCTCACGGGTTTGAGCCATTGTTTGCCTGCTATTCTAAACGCTGTTTGCCTGCAATAGAGCAAGCTTTACGCTCTCGGAACTATAAAATCCAGCGCATATGGAACGAGTTACAGGTGAAGGTTGTCAATTATAACGAAATAGCTCATATTGATGGTTGCGCAAGTGCTTTTATGAATGTAAATAGGCAAGAAGATTTGGATAAGATAGTTCAACATCCATGTTAAAGCAGGAGAGGAGTTATTATGTTTGGCCTAGGATCACAGGAGTTGTTGATTATACTGGGGATTGTTGTGTTGTTATTCGGTGCCAAACAGTTGCCGCAATTAGGTGCTGGTTTTGGTAAGGGGATAAGAAATTTCAAAAAAGGGTTAAACTCGGAGGATAACGAGAAGATCGAAGATACAAAAGATAAAGATATTTGAGTGTGGGGTACAGGTTTATCTTATTGTAATATCTCTATTTAGGGAGGGTGCATGTTTGGCATTGGAATGCCCGAATTACTCGTAATTTTAGTGATTGCTGTTATCTTCATTGGGCCCAGTAAATTGCCAGATGTTGCGCGTGCGTTAGGTCGTGGTTTGCGGGAGTTTCGCAGTGCTACCGATGATTTTAAAAATAGTATTGATATTGAAGCGCAGGTTGTTTCACCTCGGCAGCAACCTAATATTCATCATCTACAAAAGCAGCAATCTGACGTTGTAGAAGTAAGTGACGCGACTGCTGATGTAAACTTAAATAGAGGTAGTGCTTGTCCACCTGAGGATAAAAAAAAACCCATTGAGTCAAACCATGGCTGAAACTGAGCAACCACTTTTTAGCCATTTAAAAGAGCTGCGTCGGCGGTTGATTGTCAGCGTCGTAGCGTGGATAGTTGCCTTTATTGGTTGTTATAACTATGCCGAACTGCTGTTCCAGTTTATTGCTGAGCCTGTTCGTAGTGTCCTTCCTGAGGGTAATTCTCTGGTCTTTATTTATGCCACAGAACCATTTTTTACCTATCTTAAAGTAGCTGCTGTTGCAGGTTTGCTGGTCTCCCTGCCTGTTTTGCTGTGGCAGTTGTGGATGTTTGTTGCTCCAGCTTTATATCCCGGTGAAAAACGGCTCGCTGTTCCCTTTGTGCTAAGTAGCTGTATGTGTTTTGCGGCAGGAACCTACTTTGGTTTTACCTATGTTTTTCCGGTAATATTTACTTTTTTGATCAATTACGGTATTGGGGTTAGCGATGTAAAGGCGATGCTATCAATCGGCGGCTACTTAAGCATGGCGACGCGCCTGTTACTCGCGTTCGGTTTGGTCTTCGAATTACCCATTGTAATCTTCTTTCTTGCCCGTCTCGGGATTGTCGATTATCGCTGGCTGTCCCACAATCGGCGCTATGCATTTTTATTGGCATTTGTCGTGGGGGCTATGTTGACGCCTCCTGATCTGTTCTCACAGGTTTCAATTGCGCTTCCATTTATTGTTCTCTATGAGGTTGGGGTGTGGGTGGCTAGGTTCTTTGGTAAGAAAAAAGAGGTTGAACCGACAGAATAGCTAGGAAGGTGATGATTAAAAAAAGCCCGCTGGTTTCTCAGCGGGCTTTTTTGTGCTACAGCATAGATGTCATGAAACTAGTTTATGCCATGCTTAGTTGTTGAACAGGCTCAACTCAACGCGACGATTTTGTTGTTTATTGGCTGCAGAGGTGTTGGCTACAACTGGTTGATCTTCGCCAAAGCCCTTAACAATCACTTGTCCAACATTGATAGAGTAGTGGGTAGATAAATAGTCACATACCGCTTGGGCGCGTTTTTGAGAAAGTTGCTGGTTATATTGTGCGCTACCATCACTATCTGTATGACCAGCAATCATAACGGTTTCACCAGGATATTTGTTGATAAATGCCGCAGCATTAGCCATATCATGAGTGTATTGTGGACGTATGTCATCCTTGTTAGTATCAAACTGGATTAACAGGGTTAACGCCAACTGGCAACCATATTCATCCACGTGTGCACCAGGTGGCGAGTTAGGGCAACGATCAGCGTTATCAAAAATTCCATCGCCATCACTATCGACAGGTAACGCGCAGCCTGTGTTGTCAACTGCGACCCCGGCAGGGGTTGCTGGGCATTGGTCATAGGTATCATAGACACCATCACCATCGCTATCAAGTGGGCAACCTTCGCTGTCTACACTTACGCCTGCTGGGGTGTTGGGGCACTTGTCCATGTCATCGAACACGCCATCACCATCGCTATCCACAGGTGGTTTTACCACTGGGGAAACAGGCACGGGTGCAGGTTTTTCGCCACCAAAGTAGTAGATAAGTCCCGCACCATACATGACATTATTGGGCTCGCCATTGGAGGAGAGCATATGGCGTACTTCAGTGTTGAGTGCCATGTTTTCATTGATAAAATATTTTAGCCCCGCACCATAGTTAATCTGTGAAAACAGATCACTGTCAGAGTCGCTTTCGTCGATTAATAGACCACCAACTGCTGCGGCAACGTAGGGGACGAGGCGCTCCTCTGGCATCAGGTGATAGATTGCGCCGATAAAGGCTGTAGTCACATCGCTATCTGGGCCGTTTTCCTCATTCGCATAACTAAGCCGAAACTCACTACTGAGGTTGGCATCGTAGTTGTACCCACCACCAAGGGAGTAGTTTATTTCAGGATCGTAAGAACTACTCTCCATATCCAAACCACCAACCATAGGGTTGATAAAGAAACGCCCAGCTTGCGCTGCCTGATTGGCTTCACCGGCCCACAGCATTGCTGGCATCACGCACATAAAAAGTGCGAGGACCATGACCTTTTTCATTATTCCTCCATTCTTTTTTTGAGATTAATAAATAGACATAAACTGCCATTGAAATTTTATAATACAATAGGTGCAAAAACGATTTGTGTAATGAACTTTTCTCTTAGATGTGTTTTTTAGGAAAAATTCATTTAGCCGATTTCCTAACTATTATAGTTGTAAATAACGCTAAGTCAAACAGGTTGTGAAAATTAATATTTATTTAAATGTAGATGAAAGATATTGCTTTATATTAAAGCTGGCATGGCGCTGAAAACCGATAAAAGATGTTTTTTTTGATGTATGTCAATTCCAACAGAGTACCGCTTTGGCATACTCTGCAGCAACACAAGGAGATTTATTATGAAGATACAGTTGACCATGACGATAAAAGAGATTGTTACTCGCTGGCCGGAAACCCAGGATGTGTTTGTCGCTAATGGGTTTGCCATGTTTAGCAATGCCAAAACATTGGATAGCGTTGGCCGCTTTTTGAAGCTGGAAACAGCGCTTACCAATAAAGGCTATGCTGTAGATACCTTTATGGCGCTATTGCAGGAGAAAATCGCCGAGCGCCAGCACCAGGTGGATATTACCCTAGTTGCCGCTCAGGACGAGGGTTACGATATTGATGTGGCTGGGCTGTTGCCGTGTCCGGTGCGGGTGCCACTTTTAGAGTCCTTTGACACCTTCACCAAAGCTTATCACCAGAGTAGTGGTTTTAAAACACGCAGCCGCCTGGAAGCTGCTTCTCTGGGGGTAGAGTGGATCGAGAAAAACATTCGCAGTCTTACTAGCGCAGCTGAATTGCCCGATCTGTTTATTTCCGCTGGCTTTGATACCTTCTTCGACGATCAGGGGATTGGTAAATATCGCCAGGAGGGGGTATTTGCCGCCAATGCTAATGCCGCGGTTAATAGTGATTTTGCTGAACTGGATCTGATCGATCCACAGCGGGCCTACTCGATAATCTCTGTAGTCCCCGCGGTGTTCATGGTCGACAAACAAGAGTTGGGCGATCTGCCTGTTCCGCGCACTTGGAGCGACCTGCTTAAGCCTATTTATGCGCACAAGGTGGCGTTGCCCGTGGGGGATTTTGATCTGTTTAATGCCATTCTACTCAATATTTACAAAGATTTTGGTGATGCTGGAGTTGAGAGCTTAGCTAAATCAATGTTGCAGTCCATGCATCCGGCCCAGATGGTTAAAACAGCCGGGCGTGTGCAACAGGAGAAGCCCGTGGTCACTATTCTGCCCTATTTCTTCACTCGCATGGCACAAAACATTAAATCGGTGGAGATTGTCTGGCCGCAGGATGGTGCCATTGTCAGCCCAATATTTATGTTAGCGAAAAAGAGTAGCCTAGAAAAAAGCCAACCGCTGGCAGAATTTTTGGCTGGGGTTGAGGTTGGAAAAATTCTAGCACAAAAGGGGTTATTCCCCTCGTTGAATGCGCAGGTAGAAAACCTGTTGCCGGATAACTGTGGCGGAGGCGTACCCTGGAAATGGCTGGGCTGGGATTATATATACGCTAACGACATCGCCGCTTTGATAAAGCGATTAGAAGGTCTGTTCAACGCAAAGGTCACTCAGGAGTAAATTATGCAACTAGTTACCGTCTCTGGTCCACCGTCTTCAGGTAAGACCGCCGTGATTTTGCAAGCGATCGCTGCGCTACAGCAGCAGAAACGTAAAATTGGCGTTATCAAGTTTGATTGCTTACTCAGCGATGACGACCAACTCTATGCGAAACGCGGCATACCGGTGCGCAAGGGGTTGTCTGGGGCGCTGTGTCCTGACCACTACTTTGTTAGCAATATCGAGGCCTGTGTCGAGTGGGGCAAGAGCCAACAGTTAGATATGTTGATCAGCGAGAGTGCGGGCTTATGTAACCGCTGCTCACCGCATATTAAAGAGGTCGCTGCGGTGTGTGTTATCGACAACCTTAGTGGTATCGGTACGCCGAAAAAGATTGGCCCAATGCTCAAAGGTGCCGATATTGTGGTGATCACCAAAGGCGATATTGTCTCGCAGGCCGAGCGCGAAGTGTTTGCCTCGCGGGTGCGTCAAGTAAACCCTCAGGCGGTTATCCTTAATGTTAATGGTATTACCGGCCAGGGGGCTTTCGAATTATCGACCCTCCTAACCGACGCTGCCCAAGTTGTTAGCCTAAAAGGGTCAGCGCTGCGCTTTTCTATGCCCGCCGCACTGTGCTCCTATTGTCTGGGAGAAACGCGCATCGGTGAAGAACATCAGATGGGCAATGTGCGCAAAATTGATCTGGAGCAGGGGCAGTGTCAGCAACGTTGCCCCAAATCAGTTCAAGGTTTGGAGGTGACACCATGAAACTGGATCTGTTGTTTAATACTCCATTGGTGCAACTGCTTAAGCACTACCCCTATGTTAGCGATTTTCTCGATTCGTTTGCTTTAAGTAGTGGTGGCACCGATGTAACTCTTGACGAACTCTTTGGTGCTATCACCGCTGATCAGTGGGAAAATATTGGCTTGAATAACGACCAGTTGCGCCAATCACTGCTGGATTACGTCGCTGGCATGGGGGCTATTCACCAAGATTTTGCTAAAGTTGAGCGTCTTACAGTTGTCGGTGGTTTTGATAAGGATGGTGGAGCCGAAAATTGTGAAATAGAGCTTATACCAGGGCAGGTAACTTGTATTGTTGGGGCCACCGGTTCAGGGAAGAGCCGCCTGCTTGCAGATATCGAATGGGTAGCTCAGGGAGATACCCCTACTGGCCGGCATATTTTGATCAACGGACAGGTGCCGGATGCGCAATGGCGTTTTTCCATCGAACATAAACTGGTGGCGCAGCTATCGCAAAATATGAACTTTGTCATGGATTTAACGGTTGCCGAGTTTGTAAGGATGCATGCTGAGAGCCGCTTTGTTCCCGACGTTGATGACAAAATAGAGCAGATTATTGCTCAAGCTAACGATTTAGCGGGAGAGGTATTCTCCGTCGATACGCCGATAACGGCACTCAGTGGAGGTCAGTCGCGGGCGCTGATGATAGCTGACACGGCCATCTTGAGTAAATCACCAATCGTGCTCATCGACGAGATTGAAAATGCCGGTATTGACCGCAAAAAGGCTCTAGATCTTTTAGTCAAGGAGGAGAAGATTGTGCTGATGGCGACCCATGACCCGATTCTCGCTCTCATGGGACAGCGGCGGCTGGTAATCAAAAATGGTGGTGTGGCAAAGATTATCACCACGAGCGCTGCTGAACGAGCCAACCTGACTCAATTGGAGATACTCGATCGTCAGTTGATGGCGCTGCGCCAACGTATTCGTAGCGGTGAAACCTTAGAAAAATTGTAGCTGGTGATGGAGAACCACTCCATATAGTGTAGATAAATATCAAGAATATCGTGGATCTTAACCACGACATATCCCTAAGGAGAACAGATTATGCACGATGGTTGCGCAGGAAACTTTGCTTCAGGCATGGACATTATTAATAAATTGCGCACCATGGGTTTCGGTGCTCAGCCAATGCCCATGGCGCTAACAATTAAATGTGAGAATTGCCAAACTAGCTTTCAGATGGAGACCTTTGAGAGCCACTGCCCAGACTGTGGTATGGTTTATGGTGTTACCCCTTGCCATGCTCACGATGCGGCCGCGGTGCTTGCGGCAGGTATTGGAGTGTAAGGGTGAATAAGCACTGTCGCATAGCCAAAGACGAAAAGGTATTGCGGGCATTTATTGCCCGCTATTGCCGCACCCATCATTTAGATACTGGAGTTGACGCGCAAGTTCAAGAGCAGGGCCAGGCATATTGTCAGGAGTGCTACGAGTTATTGCATTATGCCTTGCAGCGCAATGCCAATTGCCCTTTAGACCCCAAACCTGCTTGCCGCCAGTGTGAGATTCACTGCTACAAAACGCAAATGCGGGAAAAAATTCGTCAAGTTATGAAGTTTAGTGGTAAGTATTACGCCAAACGTGGTCGCTTCGATTGGGTGTGGCACTATTTTTTTTAATTTTGTGGGAGTAGTTACCTAGTGAGCCAAAAAAACATAGCCAAAATTTCCAGACGAGATCTGCTCTTTGTCGGTGCTTTCGTCGTGTTGATGCTCTTTTTGTACATCAGTGCCGGTAAAAAACTGGGAATGGATGTCCCTGCTAATAACGTGCACGCTGCTTTTTATCAGCAATTGGAGCAGGGGGGTAAACGCGTTGAAGTCGAACATGGCTGTCTTGCTTGTCATCCTATCCAATCATTGCCAGCTGCGCATCCGGAAAAAGAGGAGTGCATGGTTTGTCACCAACCTAGTTAAGTTGATAACTGGGGCGCAAAACTGTTCATGCCAGGAACCTAGCGACAATCAAGTCACATAGTCCCACTGCATCGTTAATATTGTAGACTGGTACATCTAAATCGAGCTCGCTGTCGGAGGCGATAGCTAGCAGCGTTGGGTCATACTCCTGCCCACGGCTCAGCAGTTGCGCGCAACGCTCACGCCTATGTACTTCAATTTTTGGCATATTATTGCGTTTAAATCCTTCGGTCAGTACAATATCCATATCAGCAGTATAGTTTTCTAGCGTATCTTGCAACTCCGGTTCCTGTTTTGTAGGATTACGCTTCACCATGGCCATTTTTTCTGGAGATGTGATTATCATGGTGTCTGCACCAGCTGCACTTAGACGCCAAGAATCCTTGCCTTCATGGTCGATATTGAAGTTGTGGGCGTCGTGTTTAACCGCCCCGACGCGGTAACCACGTTGCTTCAATTCAGTGATCAATTTTTCCAGCAGGGTAGTTTTACCCGTGCCGCTTTTGGCGACGATAGAAACCACCGGTGGGGTCATATCTTTCTCCTTGCTCTAGAACATATTTTATTGTTAATCAGCACCGCGTAGTTCTGCCATTGTCCAGCGGTTTTTGCCTCATGACAATCATCGCTAAAAGCTGTGGCAAGCGTAAGCTGGTATGTAAAGTTTCGCTGGAAAGTTTGATCTATATATACAGGCTAATACTTATATAGTAAATGTCTCACATATGTACTTGAACTAAAGTGTTTCCTAGATATTTTTACCGAACAGAGACTATGAAGTGTGATTATCGTCATATCTGCTTGCATCTTCATATCTGTTTATGCATAACAAAACGATAAAAAAAGCCACCCGCAGCGTTGCTTGGGGTGGCCATTATCTATTTCTATGCAACCTATAATTAGCTTTTTTGCTGTGCCTCTTCTTTAGGTCTGGCAACTGCTTTAACGATACCCAGCATAACCATCATAGCAGGTACTGCTTGTGCTACGATAATCAGAGCGCAGAAGCCTAAGAAGGCCCAAACCAGAAAGCCACTGTGGTCTACGCGGCCAGCGGTTGAGGCAAAGGCTGGAGCGGCGGCGAAGAGTGTTGCTAGGGTGGTCAGAGTAATTTTAGTAAGTGCTTTCATGGTTGGATCCTTTCAAATTGTTGGTAGTTATATGTTGTGTGATTACTGTTGGTTGTAACCTTAGTGCTAGTGGTTCTCTGCAGGGCTAGAGACAACTCCTTTTACCATGCCGATACCAGTTATTATTGCCGGTACCAATTGTCCTACTACTACCAAGCCACAGAAGCCGATGAATAACCAAGCCAGAAGACCACTAGACTGTTGCGCTTGCTGCGCTGCGAATACTGGAGCTGCGCTAAGAGCTACCAAAGTTACCGCTGTAGTTAATTTAGTAAGTGCTTTCATGATCTCCTCCTCTTTTATGGGCTCAGTTAGTTAATTTGTCTATGGGTTGTTCTTGCCTAGTTGATAATGCTTATGTTGTGCCAAAAGTTAATAACTGAGCAATTAATCTTGTAACATACTGTAAATACACAAAATATTGTTTGATCGGCTAGTGCAATACTCCATGTTAAGCACTCTTTGGTGAATATAATAAATATGCATTATGGGGATATTTGCAGATTTTTTGCTGATATGTAGCTACATAGTTTAAATAAATACAGATAGTTAAGTGCGGAATATTTAAAATATGCGCTGAAATATTTTTTGTATATTCATCTGCAGTTGGTGGATTTATTTATGATGTGGGCACTAAATCTTTGCTTTGATTTGAATTGTTGCTGTTAATGTGTTTGTTTGCTAGAACGAAAAATTAATCGATTAATACAGTTATTCTGTCTAGCGAATATGGTAACTCTTTTTAGTGGAGGTTGAGGCTATGCATATAGTCGCTATCCATAATATCCAAGGTGATGCTGCCCAGCGCGCTAAGGAGCTTAGCGTAATTTTGGGCGTTACTCCGTATGAAGTGCGTCCGCGGATTAATGTTGCTATGACTGGTATAGCTGTGGTTGCCAGCTTTGCGTCAGCTGAGTTGGCTGCCGCCTGCATAGATGCGTTGCAGGATGTTGGCTTTGATATCATCAGTATTGATTCAACCCAGCTAGAAACGGATAACCTGCGCTTTATTGTGCAGCGTTTGACTTTTAGCGATGAACAGTTACTGCTGTGGGATGTGGATGGGCAGCAACTCGATGTTAATTACGCTGAGATACAGTTATTACTGCGCGGCGCGGGGATTATTAGCAGCGTTCACACCGAGACCACCACTAAGAAAAAGATTGCTCTGGGGCGGGCTCTAGCTACGGGCGGTTTAGTTCTGCGCAAGAAGGTTAGCAGCAGCGTGACCAGTGTTAATTCAGAGCGTCAACCATTCTGCCATATCTACACGGCAAATTATCCCGCTATTGTGTTACGGCAGGATGATCTTGACTACGCTGCCCTTGGTGCTGAGCGCAAATTGAGCCGTGAGGCAAATTTTAACTGGATTTGCAGTGAATTGCGGCGTTTATGTAGTATGGCTCGCTGGGATGATCGCTTGCAGACCAAGCCCGGTGTGGCGCAGTTGCTAGGTCCGGTGTTTGATCCTCAAGTAGATTTAGACTTGGCTATATCCGTAGTTGCCAAAAGTTATGTTTAGTCTACTGATCCAGCGTTGGTTGAGAATAATTGTCCTTCAACTTCATGTAAGGTCTGTCGTAGTTGTTATGGGCGACAGGGCTCGCTACTCTTATTAGGATTTTCGGTATACATTTATGCAACAAAATATTTCTCAGGAGATTGCCGCAGCTCTCAATCTGGATGGCTCTCGCGTGCGTGCGGTTGTTCAGTTGCTGGAAGAGGGCGCTACTCTGCCGTTTATTGCCCGCTATCGCAAAGAGGTCAGCGGTAGCATGGATGAAGTGGCTATTGCTGCCATTCGGGACACAAAGCTCAGTATTGAGGAGTTGGCTAAGCGGCGCGCGTCGATCATTCAATCATTGAGTGAGCGTGACTTGTATGGCGGTGCGCTTAAAGTGAGTATTGATGCCGCCTCAACCCTGAAAGATCTTGAAGATATCTATCTGCCCCATCGGGTAAAACGGCGCACTCGCGCTACAGTTGCGCGCGAACAGGGGCTTGAGCCATTGGCGCAGATTCTTTTAACCGGAAGCGCTAAGGGCGAAACTGCAGCAGCGGCATTTATTGATGTGCAGAAGGCTGTGCATACTGTCGAGGACGCTCTGGCTGGCGCACGCGATATCATCGCTGAACAGATCAATGAAGATTCGGCTGTGCGGGCCAGCATGCGCAAGCTTTTTGCTGCTAAAGCGCAACTCGTCAGCAGTGTTGTGAAAAAGAGGCAGGATGAGGCGCAGAAGTTTCGCGACTATTTTGATTGGGCGGAAAAGGCTAGCAGCACCCCTTCGCATCGACTCCTAGCTATTCTGCGTGGCGAGTCTGATGGCTTTTTGCGCGTGGCAATGCGCCCCGATCAAGATGAGGCAGTGGAGTTGCTGCAACGCAGTTATGCTGCCGCACAGCAGAATCAACAACATGTTTACGCCGCTATTGAAGATTGCTATAAACGCTTGCTAGCACCTGCCATGGAGACAGAACTGCGCGCCGAGTTAAAACAGCAAGCCGATACCGCTGCCATTAAAGTATTCCGTGATAACGTACGCGAACTGTTGCTGGCTGCGCCACTGGGACAAAAGGCTATTTTGGCTATCGACCCCGGCTTTCGCACTGGCTGTAAGGTCGTGTGTTTGGATAAACAGGGCAAGCTTGTGCACCATGCTGTCATCTATCCCACTCTCTCTGGGGAAAAAGCTGCCCAAGCAGCGAAAATTATCAAAGATTTGGTTTCACGCT
Source organism: Desulfuromonas sp. (assembly GCA_034006225.1). Classification (GTDB taxonomy): domain Bacteria; phylum Desulfobacterota; class Desulfuromonadia; order Desulfuromonadales; family Desulfuromonadaceae; genus Desulfuromonas. Next base: position 68,613 of record JAVETC010000009.1, read on the forward strand.
TTGCCATCGAAGCTATTGCTATTGGCAATGGCACCGCTGGGCGCGAAACCGAAGCCTTTATTCGTAACTGCACCTTGCAGCCGCAGCCGCTTATTGTGCAAGTAAACGAGAGCGGCGCCTCTATCTACTCCGCATCTGCCATAGCGCGTCAGGAGTTTCCCGATCACGATATAACTGTGCGTGGTGCGGTCTCCATCGGCAGGCGTCTGGCCGATCCTCTGGCGGAATTGGTAAAGCTCGATCCCAAATCTATCGGTGTGGGCCAGTATCAACACGATGTTGATCAGGCCGCTTTGCAGCGCAGCCTCGACGATACTATTATCTCCTGTGTCAACCGCGTTGGTGTCGAATTGAATACTGCTAGTGCCGCGTTGCTTTCTTATGTCTCCGGTTTGGGCCCGCAGTTAGCGCAGAATATTGTTGCCTATCGTGATGAAAACGGCGCTTTCACCAGCAAAGCGCAGCTGAAAAAGGTTAAGCGTTTAGGGCCAAAAGCCTTTGAACAGGCGGCGGGATTTGTGCGCATCAACAACGCCACTAATCCTCTCGATCGCTCCGCTGTGCACCCCGAACGCTTTAAGCTGGTTAAGCAGATATGTGCCGACAACAACACCAGTGTTGTAGAGCTGATGCACAGCGCAGAGAAGCGCAACGCTATTGATCTGAAAAAATACTGCAGTGCCGAGATCGGCCTGCCGACTCTGGCCGACATAATGACCGAACTCGCCAAGCCTGGCCGTGATCCACGCCAGCAGTTTGCCGCCTTCTCTTTTGCGCCTGGTATCGAAAAAATAGCTGATGTGCAGGTCGGTATGCGCCTGCCGGGTATTGTCACCAATGTTACCAACTTTGGCGCTTTTATTGACATCGGTGTCCATCAGGATGGACTGGCGCACATAAGCCAGTTGGCTGATGGTTTTGTTAAAGATCCAGCTGCTGTGGTAAAAGTTGGGCAGCAGGTAGAGGCGCGTATCCTCGATGTGGATGAAAAGCGTAAGCGGATCAGTCTGTCCCTCAAAAAAGGGTAGCAGCGAGTAAACCAGGTTTTTATCACTTTGCCGGTGCTGAGGTTTTATTGCTACCTGGTAACTCTATCTAGCTGAGTAATTATTGATTCCATAGAAGTTTTCCCTTCCTTCACACAAAAAAAATCACTGCACCAATATTGGTGCTCCTGCGCCGTTCACTTAAGGATGTTGATCCTATTTTTGCAAATAGTTGCAGTGGTACGGCATTTTCCTACCTAGATGTTTCTTAAAGTTTTTGCCACAACACACGCTTATCTATTTGTCTAAGTATCCAATTACTGCAAGCAATTGTGGGTAAACATGCTCATTGATGTGTTAGATCGCAAATCAATAGCCGTTACCACAAGCCTGTAAAGGGTCTGTTGCCTTTATGTACATAATTGAAATATCAATAGGCGAAAAATATTAATCAAAGTGAATGCAATATAATTAACTGAAAAAGATGTATGGTTTCATACTCTTATATTGCTAGTAAATTTTTTAATCAAAATATGGTGCAAGAGTATAAAAAAAAAATACAGCTAAAAGTATGGAAAAAGAGTATCACTATCATTAAGCTTTAAAAAATCATTGTAGAAAAACAGCTAAAACACAAAAATGTTGCGGAGGGGTAAATAACATTTCGGATAAAAATTGTTGCGTATATTCAGGTATGTATATGTTTATTTTATAAAACATATACATATTTCCATAATCGCGCTGTATCAAGGCTGCTTAGTTTTGTTGGTTAATTATAATTCTTGACTATTTATATCGTAGTTGAACTTTTAGCTAGGTGGTAGTAAGAAAAATATAAAAAAAAAATACATCAGCAGCATTGAAAGATGCATTTAATAATGTAGAGTTTATGAGAATGTTCGCAGGCATAAAATAGAATGAATGTTCTATCTTGGTGCAGGGTAATGAAAGATAACACGTGGGAGGATGTTACTTCAGTCCTTGTTAGCCTTAGTCGCTCGAAAACAAAGAGAAGGAGGCAGAATGAAGATTTTGTACAGACTGTTCCTTTGCGTCGCTATCCTGTCAACAGTGGCTATGCCATTGAATAGCGCGTGGGGGGCAACCGTCTCAGGACGGTCTAGTACAGAGATTGAATGGTACGATACTGGAGATGGCGAAACGGCCATCCCGTTTTATCAGTATCTGCTGCTTAATGTTCACGATATTGACAGCGATGGTATGAACTTTCGTGGTTATGGTCGCTTTGCTGATGACTTAGCCGATGAAGCCGATGTAGATAGTCGCCTTTATTATGGTTATTTCGAGAAGAAAGGAATAATTGACGACCTTGATGTGCGTTTAGGACGTCAGTTTATCTCAACCACAGCTGGTGCATCGATCATGGATGGCTTGTATCTTGAGTATGGTGGTTTGGAGGACTTTGATGTCACCCTATTTGGTGGTGGAGACGTAGCATACTATGATGGTTATAATGCTAAGGATCTTATCGCAGGTATTGAAATTAGGCGTACATTTTTCGATGATCTCAACCTTGGCTTATCCTATCTACAGAAATGGGATCACAGTGAATTAGCCAACGAAATGTTTGGTATCGATATCGATTACGACTATGACAATATGATCCACATTTACACTGAAACGCAGCTCAATTACCTTTCAAACTCAGTTAGTTATTTCTTGGCTGGCACTAAGTACCATCGAAGTGAGGATTGGTCACTTCGTGCTGAATATCTCTATTCCCTGCCAGTTTTTTCTTCCACTTCTATCTATTCGGTTTTTGCCGTAGATGAGTATCAAGAGTTATTTCTGGAGTATGAACGTCGGCTTGCTCCTGGCTTACGTGCATTTGTGAATTATGCTCGCGAAATGTACGAGTATGATGCCGATGCTAATGTTTTTGAAGCTGGGATAGAAAAAATTCGTACTGGTAGATTTTCAGGTTACGTAATTGGCACTTGGCGCGACGACCCCGATGGCCAGGATTTGACCGGCGTTAAACTGTATGGTGCCGCAACAATTTGTGAAGGATTCCAATTTGGCGGTGGTGTGCATCTAGATGTCCTTGAGCGTTATCTCGATGAGGATGAGGATGAGACTACCAGTTCAAGAGTTTGGCTCGATGGCACCGTTACCTTTAATCGCAGAATCAATTTGCAAGCTAAGGTGGAGCGGATCGAAAGCGATCTGTGGGATGACTACTACCGTGGTCGTGTCCGTTTAAACGTGCGTTTCTAACAAGGAGTCACTTATGAAGCACAGTGTACAACTACTATTGACCGCTATGGTCGTGCTGGTGACATCCACAGTCTGGGCGACACCGTTCGATCATGATGAACACATAAATATATTAGATGGTGAGCCGTGTCTCACCTGCCACGTTACTGATGCCGACTCGATAAAACCAGCACAAGAGATCTGCTTGGCATGCCATGAATCCGATATGTTGGCAGAAGTAACATTTCCTGGTTTAAAGAGTCATGATGCTACTTGGGCACTGAGTCATCGTGCTGCGGCCAAGAGCAAAACCATGGATTGTGCCAGTTGTCACCAGCAGAGCGAATGTCTCGAATGTCATAGTGCTGGGTTTGCTGACGAAATGGGGCAGTTCGGTAACGATATGAATAATGTCCACCGTAGCGATTTCCATGTCAGTCACCCTATAGCAGCACGCACTAATCCACAACTCTGTACCAGTTGTCACGAAAGTTCTTACTGCTCAGATTGTCACAACGATTTCCGGCGTACCTCGTTAGCTGGAGTTTCTCACCAACGCAGTTTTAGTAGCCTAACGGTTGGTTCCAGTGGCCCAGCTCACGAAGATTTTAATGAATCTCAATGCCAGATCTGCCACCCTAATTCGCTTCTGCCAACGCATGAGTGGACTACAGGCCACGCACGTGATGCGCGCAAAAATTTGGTTACCTGCCAAGCGTGCCATCCCGATGGTGATGTCTGCATTAAATGTCATAGCGCTCGAAGTGGGTTAGGAGTAAATCCTCATCCAAAAGATTGGGATGATATTGATGGAAGAATGTTACGTGCAAGTAATGGGCGTACTTGCCGCAAGTGTCACTAATAACATCACCTATTTTACCCTAGGAGGTAGGAATGAAGATAAGACACTATTTTCCTCTTTTCGCGATTTTATGCGGAGTACTTTTATTGACCGGTTGTGGCAGTAGCGGTGGTTCTGGCGGCGACCAGAGCGCAAGCTCTGCAGACGATTTAGGTTCTGATGTAACAACGGGTATCGATTATGTCGGTGCTGATACCTGTATCGGTTGCCACGAAGATTTAAGTTGGAGTGCCGATGAGGTTGCCGACTTTCTTGTTGGCGCCCATGTTATTCATAGCGACCATATTACTCAGGAAAATGCCGTAGATGGCTGTCTTGATTGCCATGATCCTGTTGGTGACGGCCCAGAATTGGCAAGTTTTATAGATGCTGCAAATGTCCCTGCTGGTGGTCTAGCTGCCGTAGGTTGTGAAAATTGCCATGGCGCCGGCGGAGATCACTATGGTGTTGGGCCTATGCCAGTGGCAAAACCGGACTATACTGCATGCGCAAGTTGCCATGGTGAATTACCGGAGAGTCACTTGGTTCACCATCCTGAAGCCAACCATATTGATACCAAATTTGTTGCTTCTCGCCACTTTACTGCCTCTGTTCGCAACGAAGCCATATGCGCTAAGTGCCACACTGATGCTGGGGGAAAACTTTACAAGGATATAACGACCAGAGATCAATTGTTGGCAACTGTATTACCAGTGGGCAGTGATGCTGCTATTCAATGCCGCACTTGTCATAACCCTCACAACGCTGGTGGATTATTGTTTGAGGATGTTGAAGATCATGGCCACGTTGTTGCTAGTGGTGAGTATGCCACCTGTGTAAGTTGTCATATGGGCGATAATGCTGCGGTTGCTGATGATGGTGCTGGCGGAACAGATTGGGATGCTACCGAAGTGATCTATCATCAGGATGCATATTATCGCATTATTACAGATACCCATTACGATGATCCTGCAACTAGTTATGAATCTGCAAACTTAGATCCATCAGATCCAGATTATGCTCCAAATATTATTGAAGGTTATGTGATCAATCCTTTAAGTGAGCGTGCTTGCCGCGATTGCCACGATGTTCATGGGGTTGAAGAGATTCGTGCCGATGACGATTCATCTAGCTTCTCTGATACTATCAATGATCAATGGTCGAAATCAGGACATGGCGGCATGATAGGATCTATTAAACTTGCTAAAGCAGAAGAGTATGATGATGCAGGTAAAGATCGCACTACTGAGCAAACCGTTGCCATCAAGATGGCTGGGGCAGATTCTAGCAATGCTTTCCCACATTACGACTGGGATGCTGAGAATCGTCAAGATTGCCAAGAGTGTCATACCGCTACCGGTATCCATAACTATTTAAGTAATCCTGCAGAGTACAATGCTGAGAATAATGATTTCTCTCATCTGGCCGGTTGGTCGGTAGATGACGATGGTGTTGTCACATCCTCAGGGCAAAACGAACTGCTTTACTGTACTGGTTGTCACAGCAATAATGCTGGTGGTTTGCTCGATCCAGGTGCATTGACCATGGACTATACCTATAACAATGCCACAGTGACCTTGCCAGATGTTGGCAACTCTAACGTGTGTATTCATTGTCATGGTGGTAGAGGCAATATCGATAATATTACTAGCGGCAGCCGCTCCTCCCGTTTTGCAGGTCATCATGGTCCTGCGGCTGGTACTCTGTTCAGCGCCACAACGCATATCGGCTATGAGTATGTTGGTCAAAGTTATGCCGACCCAGTATATTTTGCTCATGCGGCAATCGGTACTGTCGATGAGGCTGGTAACGAAGTTAAACCTGGGACTGGTACCTCTGGTCCATGTGCTGCGTGCCATATGCCTGATTCTAATCACACATTTGCCGTGGTATCCGAAGATCCTGATACTGCCGCGCTGACCATAAATAGTTTTGCTACCTGCGCGGCCTGTCATAATACGACTGATCCAGCAGGTGATCACTACTTTAGCGCTGCAGTGCTTGAAGAGGAGAAAGCTGGTTTTGAGGATGCTATTGCTCTGTTAGCTGCCTATGTAACAAATACAACAACCAACGCTATTAATACTGATATTTCCGCGCAATACAGTTCTGTTGCCATTGAGTATTATGGTGCGTTCCAAAACTACAAGTACATGGAAGATGAGCCAGGCGCATATGCGCACAACCGTTATTATGCTAAACGGTTGATTTTTGACTCCATCGATTGGTTACAAGATGGTGCACTTACTGGCACGATTGACCTGAGTGCTGCAACAGCTGAAGCTGCTGCATGGTTAGGGACATCTCGGCCATAAAACCAAGTAAATTGTCTGTCCTAACAAAAACGGGCCCTTGCGGGGGCCCGTTTTTTCATCATCTTGATCAGCTTACTCTGTTGCGCTCCGATATTGCTATCCTACTATATAACAACATTTGTAGTGTGCCCACGAGGGGATGGAGCTATCTGCGTCTCTTTAGTATTAGCTGTTGTTTGCCAGCATAGCCTCACCTTCGGTGCGCAGCTCTTCCATGAGGCTTGGATCCTGTATGACGATTTTGAGTAGATCCTGGCCGCGTTTGTCCCATCCTAAAGCGAGATATGTTTGTGCAACACGTAATTGCCAGCGTGGGTTGTCTGCCTCCTGACGACAGGCGTTGTTGAAGACGTCGAGAAGTTTGCGCAGTTCGCGTTTTTGCCGTAGCAGGAACTCAGCCAGATATAGGTTGACACTGGGGCCGCCACAGCCACCACCGGCTGGAATGCGCCTGTACAGATCTTCGGCCTGCTCTAGTTCATTATTTGCTTCGAGCAGCATCGCCGTCATCAGCACAATGCGCATATCTGTATGTCCTGCGTCAATGGCAGTGCGGCCATGGTGCAGTGCCTGTTCTGCGTTGCCCATGCTGTGGTATACCGCGGCTAACTGGGCGTGGCAAAATGGCGCAGCATACTTTTTGTCCAGCAACTCTTTGATAAAATCTATGCCCTCCTGATGTTTTTTCATGCTTACCAGCAGGGTGACGAGGGTTTCCGCCGCCAGTAGAAGATCAGGATTTTTTTGTAGCGCTGAATAGAGCGCATCACACCCTTTTACCGGCTCACCGAGCCGTGCCATCAGCGAGCCAACCTCAAAATCGAATAGATCGTCCTGTTCGCTGGCAGTAAGTTTGCCAAATTGCTGCATGGCTTCAATCTCTGCACCTTGATGACCGGCTACAAAGGCGTGTAAGAAAGCGGTGCTCTTCTGCATGTAACGTTTTGCTAAATCCTCGGGGTAGCTCGACAATATCAGTTCGAGCAGTGAATCAAAATCAATTGGCTCTTCGTCGCTAGGATCAGGAACGGCTGCAGATTGCGGGGCACAGGTACTACAACTGCTGCAGGAACTGCTAACTGTTTTTGGTGGGTTTTGCTTCAAATTAATTTGCTGTGCTTGTTGTAGCGCCTGTGCAACTTGTTGGCGCAAATCGGGTGATTTTGCCTGATCTTGAGCCAGTTGTAGATGGTCGCTGGCGAGCTCTAATTGATTATCGCGCAGGAAAAATAGCCCTTCATGCAGATTAAGCTGAGCCAGGTTGTCGCCGGCCTGCATAGATAAATCCTCTACTTCGTCATGCTCATCAGGGCTCAATGCAGTGGAAGATAATTCATCGACGATCAGCAGCGCATCTGCATAGCGTTTTTGCGCCATGGCTTTGCGCAGGGCAGGCAGATCGTTGGCTTTAGAAAATAGGCGGCGCAATAGACCCATAATTAGATTCCTTAGCTTGTTGATTGGTTGATAAGAAGGGCTACTTTAGTGTGGTTGCTGGAAAAGTGCAAGAGGCTGTACCGATAAATAGATCTTTGCAGCTGCTGGATTAAAATGTACAACGTAAATAGTTAAGTAGCGTTGTTTATCTATTGGCGGCAAACAGGTATGGTGATGCACATAGGTAGCGGCGAGTATTTTATATCAACTATTAGATGGGTTATAGCATGAGCAGTACGCAATTTACCTCCCTTGGACTAAGTGAACCCCTGTTGCGGGCTGTTACCGTGCTTGGGTATGCAACGCCTACACTGGTTCAGCTGCAGGCGATTCCACCGATATTGGCCGGTAGAGATGTGCTGGCGGCAGCGCAGACTGGCACCGGTAAAACTGCGGGCTTCACCTTGCCGGTGCTGCAACGTTTGAGCGCTGGCGTTAGACCTAGAGGCAATTACGTGCGTGCTCTTATCTTGACGCCCACGCGTGAGTTGGCGCTGCAGGTTGCCGAGAGTGTTGCTAGCTATGGGCAGTTTCTGCCGCTTAAATCAACTGTGGTTTATGGCGGAGTGAAGATCAATCCCCAGATGATGAAGCTACGCGGCGGTGTTGATATTTTGATCGCGACGCCGGGGCGCTTGATCGATCTATGCCGACAAAATGCGGTGCAGTTGAGCAATGTCGAAATACTGGTGCTCGATGAGGCCGATCGCATGCTTGATCTAGGTTTTAGTGATGAGCTGGGGCAAATTCTGTCCCAGATGCCGGTAAAACGGCAAAATCTGCTCTTTTCCGCAACATTCTCTGCGCAGATTCGTACCTTGACTGATGCTGTACTGGTTAGACCTGTGAGAATCGAGGTAAGTCCACGCAATACTACTGCAACATCGGTTAAGCAGCTAGTCTATGAGGTAGACAGTGCCAGGAAGTCGGCTCTGCTAAGCTATTTGATAGACCGTGAGGATTGGCGTCAGGTGCTGATTTTTACCCGCACCAAGAAACGCGCTGATGCTTTGGCGCACCAGTTGGCTGCGGATGGCATCGCTACGGCGGTGCTGCATGGCGATAAAAGTCAGCGTGAGCGCAGCCGTGCTATGGGATGCTTTAAAGGTAATCGGGTGCGCGTCCTAGTGGCTACAGATGTAGCAGCACGGGGGATTGACATCAATGAACTGCCCTATGTGGTAAATTTCGATCTACCCAAGATAGCCGAAGACTATATTCATCGTATTGGGCGAACTGGTCGTGCCGGTTGTGCTGGGCTGGGAATCTCCTTGGTGTGCTCAGCTGAAGCGCCTTTGCTCTCTGCTGTTGAGAGCTTGATCGGACAACTGTTGCCGCGTACCGTTATTGCCGGATTCGAACCTCAGCAACCGGTGCCAGCCAGTGTCCTGCGTACGCTGAGCGTAAAAAAAATTAAAAAGCCCAAGCGACCTAAAACACCGCAGCAGGAGTTAGATAAAAAACTTAGTCAAGCTCGACAGCGCTCATCGGCTAAGAAACAGAGTGCCAAGTCGCCTGGCCGCAATGGCGCAACAGCGACCAAAGGGCGGTCGGCAGCACGTCGCGGCGGAGCCATTCTTGACTCGACTACAACAAAATCTACATCCGCTGAGCATGGGAAAAAGCGCCGGGATGGGCAGAGCTCGCCTGCCAAAAAACGCTCAACAGGTAAATTCAGTCACGCTGCTGCTAACCGCGGCACGGATGAACGTCGCCGTTAATTGTACTGACCCGGTTTTTAGCTACTCAGTCATTGTTTTGTAATCTTTCCACCTGCCACTACTCTCCCAATTCCCCCGCACACATAACTAAATGCCATAGTCACCTGGTGACACAATCTCCTCTATAAAAATATATTGTCGACACTTTTTGCTTGAAAGCGACCAGTAAAGCATATATTGTCAGTTTAACGGTTAGATAATTTAATTATTGTCGACAATATATGAGGAGCTGGGATATGAAATCCGACAGCAGAAATACAAATTCACTAACAGATACAATCTTTGATCAGCTACAAGATGCCATAATTAAGGGGCAGCTGCCTCAAGGGAGTAAAATCTCCGAACCTGGTCTGGCTAAACAGTATCAGGTGAGCCGAGGAACTCTGCGCGAAGCGTTAAGTCGTTTAGAAGAGAAGCAACTGGTGGTGCGCAGCCCCAATATTGGAGCCAGCGTTGTTACCCTGAGCTTAAAAGAGTTGATCGATATCTACCATATTCGCGAAGCATTAGGGGCTATGGCCTGCGCTCTGGCGGCGTGCAATATGAGCAATGACGAGATCGCCGATTTGCGCCGTTTGCTCGATGAACACGAAAAGAGCATTCAGCTAGATGACGGGCTGTCTTACTACCAGCATGAGGGGGAGTTTGATTTTCACTACCGCATCCTCATCGGCAGCCGCAACAGCAAGGTACTGGATGTGTTGGACGGTGGCCTCTATCAGTTGATCCGCATGTATCGTTATCAGTTCAGCAGTGACAGCTCTCGGCCTTGGCAGGCGCTGAAAGAGCATCGGCGCATTGTCGACGCCATTGAGGAGCGCGATGCAGAGCTGGCTGGTCTGCTGATGCGCCGCCATATCCAGACCGCGCGCCAGCGCATTGAACAGCAACAGGAACATCAGGAGCAACGGGAGGTTGGGCAATGAGCCGCTATCAGGCCGGAAGACGCCTGCGTCTGGCGCTGGACGAAGCGCAGCCGCTGCAGATTGTCGGCACTATCAACGCCTACTGCGCTCTGCTCGCTCAGCAGGCTGGGCACAAGGCTATCTACCTGTCGGGGGCCGGGGTGGCCAACGCCTCCTTCGGTCTGCCCGATCTTGGTATGACATCGCGCAATGATGTGCTTGAAGATGTACGCCGCATCAGTGGAGCCTGCCAGCTACCGTTGCTGGTTGATATCGATACCGGCTGGGGCGAGTCGTTTCACATCGCCAAGACCATCCGCGAGATGATGAGCGCCGGGGCTGCCGCCGTGCATATTGAAGATCAGATTGCCCACAAACGCTGCGGCCACCGCCCCAACAAGGCGCTGGTGTCGCCCCAGCAAATGACCGAGCGCATCAAGGCCGCCGTTGACGCGCGCACCGATGACGATTTCATGATAATGGCACGCACTGATGCACTAGCTTCGGAAGGACTCGATGCAGCGTTAGAACGAGCCTGCCGCTATGTCGAAGCCGGTGCAGACAGTATCTTTGCCGAGGCGGTCACCCATCTGGAAGAGTACCAGGCCTTTGCCGACGCTACCGGCGTACCGATTTTGGCCAACAGCACCGAGTTCGGCCACACCCCGTATTTTTCGGCCAGCGAACTTTATCGCCACGGCGTGTCCATGGTGCTGTATCCGCTGAGTGCCTTTCGCGCTATGAGCCGCGCCGCCCAGACCGTATACCAAAGCATCCAAAGCTGCGGTAGCCAAAAAGCGGTGCTGGAGCTGATGCAACCGCGCGAAGAGCTGTATGAATTACTGCACTATTACGATTTTGAACAAAAGCTGGATCGCGTTTTGCGAGCTAGCTGCGCTGTTCCGCTGCCGGAGGATGAGGATCATGACGATGTCACAGATAAATAGCGCTGACGACAACCAGCTTGGTGGCGTGGATCACGAATTGAGCGCCATTGCCGATTACCTGCTCGCTGACACGTCGGTTAGCGCCGTAGCTTGGCAAACAGCCCGCTATACCCTGCTCGATGCCATGGGTTGCGCGGTGCTGGCGCTGAATTTTCCTGAGTGCACAAAATTGCTCGGCCCCATCGTACCGGGGACGGTAACACCTTACGGTGCTCGGGTGCCGGGCACCGACCTGATTGTCGATCCTGAGACAGCCACCTTCAACATCGGCTGTTTGGTGCGCTGGCTCGATTACAATGATACCTGGCTGGCCGCGGAATGGGGCCATCCATCTGACAACTTGGCACCGCTGTTGGCTGTCGGTGATTATCTCGACCAGCGCCGTCAGGCCGAGGGCCAACCGCCGTTACTGTTGCACGAACTACTCCGCGCGCTGGTCAAAGCCTATGAGATTCAGGGCTGCTTAGCGTTGGAGAACAGCTTCAACCGCCTCGGACTCGATCATGTGCTGCTGGTCAAGGTGGCGTCGACGGCGGTGATCACCCAGCTGCTCGGCGGCGAGCGCCAGCAGATTATCGACGCGGTGTCTCAGGCGTGGATCGATGGTCACAGTCTACGCACCTACCGCCACGCGCCCAACACCGGATCACGCAAATCCTGGGCCGCCGGTGATGCCGCTGCCCGCGCTGTGCGTCTGGCTGGGCTGACCCTGCGCGGTGAGCCTGGCTACGCCACGGCGCTGAGCGCTCCCACCTGGGGCTTTAATGCCGTCTATCAGCAGGGGCGCCCATTAACCCTTAATCGCGATTATGGCTGCTATGTGATGGAAAACATCCTGTTCAAAATCGCTTTTCCTGCCGAGTTTCACGCCCAGACCGCAGTGGAAGCGGCATTCACCCTGCACCCCCAAGTGCGCGAACGGCTGGAAGATATCGCTAGGATTGTCATTACCACTCACGAATCGGCGCTGCGCATCATCAGCAAACAGGGGGCGCTGCACAACCCAGCGGATCGCGACCACTGTCTGCAATATATGACTGCTATCGCCCTGATTTACGGCGAACTGACCGCGAGCCACTATGAAGCAGAGGTGGCGGCCGATCCGCGCATTGATGCCTTGCGTGAGCGCATGGAGGTGGTTGAAAAGCCCGAATTCAGCCGCGATTACCTCGATCCGGACAAACGATCAGTGACCAATTCGCTGCAGGTGTTTTTCACCGACGGCAGCCACACGGAGCAAATAGTTGTCGAATATCCTCTCGGACACCGCCGTCGCCGCGACGAAGCCCTGCCGCTGCTGCGCGATAAACTATGTGGCAACCTGGCCACCCGCTTTTCCTCGGCGCAGGTAGATGACATCCTCGCCCTGTTTGACCAGCCAGAGAAACTGGATCACATGCGGGTGCAGGATTTCATGAATCATTTTTTGTAACGATGTTTACGGCCCGCACAGGAAGCGCACGATCCGACGGGATAGTGCCTGAAGATTTTCATCCCTGCGTGGAACCGTTTTGCATATATCAGGGAAGCAGAGGTTGGCCGGCACACCACGCACCCTGACTGCGGCAATAATCTGACGTGTGAAGGTTGGCAGTCAGACAAAAAACTCTCCAACAGGAGGGGCAGGTGAGGGGAAAGATTGTCCCTTATCTGAGAGCAGGACATCTTCTCCCCACGGGAGAAGAGGAAAATAACCGTAACAGCAACCAACACCACTAACTAATTATGGAGAATATCTGATGCCTGATTATGGAGATTTGAAGAGTCGCGTGCGCCGCCCGGCGCTGCTGGATAAAGTGAAAACCGCACAGGAGTGTATCCCATTTTTCAAAGCGGGGATGGATTTGGGCTGGTCTGGGTTCACTCCGGCAGGCTACCCCAAAGCTGTGCCTATTGCCCTGGCCGACTATGTAGAGCAAAACAACCTGCAGGGCAAAATGAAGTTTAACCTGTTTACCGGCGCGTCCGTTGGCCCGGAAACCGAAGATCGCTGGGCGACGCTGGATATGATCGACCGCCGCTGGCCATATCAGACCGGCAAGAATATTGCCAAGGGGATAAATGAAGGGCGCATCCGCATGGGCGATAAGCATCTGTCGTTGTTCGCCCAGGATCTCGGCTACGGTTTCTATACGCCAAAGATCGATCTCGCTATCATTGAGGTGTCGGCCATCACCGAAGAGTGCGGCTTGGTGCCGACATCGTCGTGTGGCGTAATCGGCGAAATTCTTATGATCGCTGACAAGATCATCATCGAGGTTAACACTGGACAGCCGTCGTTTGAAGGTATGCACGACTGCTTAATTCCGCGCAATCCGCCGCACCGCGAGCCGTTCTTGATCAACAAGGCCGATGATCGCATCGGCACCACCGCTTTCCCCTGTGATCCGGATAAGATTATCGCCATAGTCGAATCGAAACATCGCGACAAGGGGCGAGCCTTTTCCGATATGGACGCGACCTCAGAAGCGATTGCTGGGCATATTCTGCAATTCTTTGGCGACGAGGTTAAAGCCGGACGACTACCGGAAAACCTGCTGCCGCTGCAATCGGGCGTCGGCTCCATTGCTAACGCTGTGGTCGGCGGTCTGGCCAATGGGCCGTTTAGTAACCTGAGTGTGTTCACTGAAGTGTTGCAGGACACCATGCTCGACCTGATCGATTCCGGCAAACTGAACTGCGCCTCATCCTGCTCGTTGTCACTGTCGGAAGAGCCGGGCTTTCCGCGCTTCTTTGAGAATTGGGAGCGTTACTCTGACAAGATCTTGTTGCGGCCGCTGTCGATCTCCAATGCCCCAGAACCGATCAGGCGTTTAGGATGTATCGCCATGAACACACCGGTGGAATTCGACATCTATGCCCACGCTAACTCCACTCTGGTCGGTGGCACCCGCATGATCAACGGCCTCGGCGGCTCCGGTGACTTTTTGCGCAACGCCTATTTGTCGATTATGCACACGCCATCCATGCGTCCCAGCAAGACCGATCCAGAAGGGATCACCTGCGTGGTACCCAAGGCGCCGCACATCGACCACACCGAGCACGACCTCGATGTGCTGGTCACTGAGCAGGGTCTGGCCGACCTGCGTGGCTTGGCACCGAAGGAGCGGGCGAAAAAGCTGATCGACACCTGTGCCCACCCATCCTATCGGCCGATCTTGCAGGAGTACCTTGACCGCGCGTCGCAAGAGTGCTTGGCCAAGGGGATTGGCCACGAACCGCAGCTGTTTGATCGCTGCTTTAAAATGCAGCAGAACCTGGCCAAAAACGGCACTATGAAGATCAAAAACTGGGATATCGACATCGATCTGTGCGAATAACCACAGGTCAGCACCAACCATGATCGTTTACGTGGGGAGGATCGGCGCTCCGGTCCTTCCCGTTACGCAAAGGAGTATTTTTATGGCACATGAAACTGTACCTCCTCAAGCTACTGCACTGGCCATCAGCGATACTACCGCCAATCCAGCGCCTCTAGGTCTGCTCGGCTTCGGCATGACCACGGTGCTGCTTAATCTGCACAATGCTGGTCTGTTTCCTCTCGATGCCATGATTTTGGCTATGGGGATTTTTTACGGCGGACTCGGCCAGATCATTGTCGGCATGATGGAGTGGAAGAAAAACAATACCTTCGGCGCCACGGCTTTTACCTCCTACGGTCTGTTCTGGCTCAGCCTTGTTGCTCTGATTCTGCTGCCGAAAAGCGGTTTCTGTGCGGCACCATCACCACAGGCTATGGTTGCTTATCTTAGCCTGTGGGCATTGTTTACCGCTGGTCTGTTTCTCGGCACTCTCAAACTCAGTCGCGCTTTGCAGGTGGTATTTGGCTCACTGACTCTGCTGTTCATTCTGTTGGCTGCTGCTGATGCCACGGGTATTCCGGCACTGAAAACTCTGGCCGGAGTGGAAGGAATCTTCTGCGGTCTGGCGGCCATATACACCGGGCTGGCTCAGGTGATCAACGAACTGTATCAGCGCACGCTCGCTCCGCTAGGGTAGGGTATTGTCGCCACCCATTTGTCGCTGTTACTCTTCGCGAGGTTAAGGTCTGTTCTATTGATTGATTGTTTATTATCCTGTAGGGCATAAGAGATTATTGGTGCTGCGCTCAAGCATAAATGGATATCTCTATATCATGAAACGCAACAAAGCCGATTCGAAGGAGGTATTCGAATCGGCTTTGTCTATTTTTAACTGAGAAGAAAGAAGGTTTATCAAGTCCTGCCTGCCCCAGCAAGATGCGTATTTATCTGGTTGATGAAGCATGTGCAGATGGACAGCTATTGATTCACTCTTCTTACTAGGTGCAGTGGCGTGGTTTGTTGAGCTTCGAGCCATTGGCAGAGCTCGCGAAAAACATCGATGTCGTTGATCTCCGCTAGATTGCGCAGGTCGAGAGCAACATTACTGTTCTGTTGTTGCAGAAATTCCATATCCCATAACTCACAGGGGATAAGTTCACCATTGCGATAGTCACGTTTGCAGGGGATATAGTCATGAATGTGCTGGCGAAAATAGGTCATTTTAGCAACACATAGATCGTAAAATGAGAATACTAACTCGACAATGTGACAGCGCCGAAATGCGCGGTGGGTTGCATATGGATGATCGGGGCGATTATTAAAACTGCGCACCCAATAAATTTTTCCATCTATCTGTTTTGGGGTAAGATTGAATTTGTCTATCAGTTGGCGTTTCTCTTCACTGAGCTGACTTAGCAGTAGTTCGTGATCCGTCATGACACCTCCTGTAGCGGTTACCAGAATGATGTTTAATGTAAATCAGCTATTGTGATAAATCAAATAAGAAAAACCGATTAAAAAGTGATGAGCTATTGGGATATCTGGCAATTAAAACGCATTTTCCACTGGGTAACCACTGGGTGATTGTTGCAGGCTAAGTTTAGCAGAGATCGGATACTGATTGGTTTACTGGGTTTTATCAGTAATTACTTTGCCGTGGCTTATAAATGAGATGCCCTGCCCGTAGCGTGAGCCAATCATAACGCTCTCTATAATCGGCGTGTTGATCTCTTTGCTGGCTTGCCATTTAACTATGAAATTGGCGCCAAAGCCGCCTGTTTCATCAGTTTCATTTATTGAAAAATAGTGCGAAGCCAAAGGAGCAAGAATTATAGTTTTGGGTGCATACTCTTTTAATGGTTTGCCCGTGCTCGAGAAATATTTAGCGGAGGTAATGGTAATGGCGTTGTGCAGATCTGTGTTTCTGATACTGAGCATTGCGGCTAGATTAAAGGGATACTCTTTCGGCCCGGTAAAGACGTTGGAATAGATAGCTACATAAACTGTTTGGCCGGACGACAGGTTTACTCCATCTTCTGCGAAAAGTGCTGGACAGGAAAACAGGAGACAGGCGATGAGAATTGTGAATGTTTTTTTCATGGTGCCAGCTCCTTTAGGCTCTGCCTCTTCCTATTTTTGGCCATAGATCTGAATAATTTAGCATGTTTTCTTGCTTGGATTATCTCTATGCTCTCGCCTTGATGTTAATAAGTAATTTGTTCATTCTAAAACTTATAGTTGCCGATTGTATATATATTTACACTACTGTCCGGTTGAAAAATATAATAACAACGTAAGCCATTGAGAATACTAGTTCTTTGACATAACTAATTCATTTTCGATTTGAATTCATCTACTCAAGTGTGTGTTGATACCTTTCTGCCT
>JAVETC010000047.1:0-18526 GCA_034006225.1 Desulfuromonas sp.
CAAATGGTTGTGGACTTACAACAATGAGCGTCCCAATATGGCTCTTGGCGGAATTACTCCTGCCATGAAGCTCAAACAAGCGGCATAGATTCTACTTGTGAGTGATACTAAAAATGGGAGGAGTACACCGAAATCGAGCAAATCAGTAAAACGGCAAAACAGCCTTTTGGGTGTTTTGAGAGGCAAAAGAAGTCGCAGGATGGGGAAGGGAAAAGGAAAAGCAAAAAAAGAGGTCTTGTTTTTACATACAAGACCTCCTGTGGTAGTTTTTTCAGAGGACTATTCTTCAAAAAACTGGGCTGTTATCACCGTGGGTGCTTTGACTTTTCCGCCAAATTCGCGGTAAGCTTTAAGCAAAATACTCGTGGGAGAGTCGCCGGAATCTTCCGGAATTTTCTTAGCGAGGCGATATGTTTTGTCTATAGCCCTGTGCAGGGAAACCCGCCCTAAAATATCCTGTATTGCGCCTTGGGTGCTAAAGCCAAAACCCGCGATCAGGGGGAGTTTTTGCGCCTGTGCCATGTAAACTTTTTCAGGAACTTTACAAAGGCTGATTATGGTATTGCCTATGTACTTTGCGATAGATCCTTTACTAACTTCCTGATCAATAGGTGGAGGGTTCTCTCCCCAGTATTCATGTACGAACTCCTTACGCAAAAATGCCTTGATGTTTGGCAAATCCATCCACATAAGCTCGGCGAATTTATCAGGATCATATCCGTACAGCCTGCACCACTTTGCGTAACTTAAATTGTGTTTTTCCAGCACATCGTGCATGGCATCCGGCACATCGTAGGTTGACTTTTTTCGACCTCGACCAAACCTCTGAAACATCCCTCCGTGTAGCAAGGTTCTGTACGGAAAATCCCAGTCCCGTTTTCCTGTGGCACGAGCCAGTTCTCCAAGAAGAACTCCCCTTTGAAATGCTGCGACACAGAGCGGCTGGTATACCCCTCTCAACTCGTCGTAGTCAGGTCCGAAATAAGTAGCGGCGATCTTCACTTTTCGACGTCTGGCAGCGGTGGCTGGACTTTGTTTTTTACTCATACTCTCCTCCTTTTGGGTTTGTTGTGTTCCTTCTTCTATCTATAAGAGAAGGGGGGTGTCCGGATTTATGGTCACGAGGAGGTATGTTATTGTTTTTATTGTGATTACTTTAAGTGGAAGGCTGCATACGAAGGACAGGAAGTTTTGGGGAGTTGGGTTTTAGAGAGACAGCGGAACGAATGGGGTTCGTAATGACCGCAAACCGCCATCGTCACCATGGGGGATATCTGGCTGATAGCTTAGCGCACCTGTTCCATGGCTGTAATCTGTACTAACGGCAGGTTGTGCTGACGAAAAAAACGATCCTGCAACAGCAGTCCCCAACCGTCCGGCAAGCTATCGGCAAAAACACCATGCACGCCCAAGTGGGGTTGCATGGGTGCTGGATGTAAACTGGTATCTGCCTTAAGCTTATAAGGGGATAAATTGCCAGATGAGGCAAAGCGTTCCAGATATTCGCTTTGGTATTGAAAAAACACTCCTTGCCGGTTTTGCGCCAATTCATGCTGAACTTCAGAAGCATCAAGAAACAAAATAGAATCTCCATAGATGGGTAAATGGATACAATAATATCTATTATAACTGTTTTTTATGATTTAAGGATACCTATATATCTATAGAACCAGCAGCATAGCGCAACTGTCATTTTATGGTATATACAAAATAAACTATCGTTGAATAGCCAATATATTTTCGATACAATATAAAAATGCTATTCGATATAGGTGATGAAATACGGTTAGAGCGCAAGCGGCGCAAGATAAGCCAAACCACCATGTCCAGGGACCTCGGGATGAGCCAATCTACGATTAGCCAGATTGAAACTGGCGTTGTTCAGGAGATCGGGATTCGCAAACTGATCCGTATTATGGAATACCTGGGGCTGGAGTTGCGGGTGCGACCGGCAGGAGCCCCACCAACGCTGGAGGAGCTGAGGGAAGATGACATGCAGCACAACCAAAGATTAAGCAGGAGACGATAGTGGTACAACTATCCTCACAAGCCCTTGCTGTTTGGTCTGCTAATCACAGGGCAGGGTTTCTGGACCGTTCAGCAGACCAGCGAGAATTTGTTTTTGCATATGATCCTGTGAACAAAGCTTCAGATGTGCAGGTGTCGCTGACAATGCCGGTAAGACTGGAGAGTTGGTTGAGCAGCGATCTGCATCCGGTCTTTCAGATGAACCTGCCGGAGGGAGCATTACTGGATGCCATTCGGCGTGCAATTTCAAAAATTGCTGATGAAGACGATCTGACAATTCTCAGGGTAACCGGTGGCAACCAGATCGGTCGCAACCGGTTTTCACTGGCAGGTGATACTACTGCCGGGGTGGTGGAAACATCTGAGTCGCTAGATGAACTGCTGTCTTACCCGGACACAGAAGAACTGTTCCATGATTTGGTGTTAAAGTATGCCATTCGCTCCGGTATATCGGGTGTACAGCCAAAGGTTATGCTTGATGCAACAAAGCGGGGCACAGCATCTGTAGGTGGCTATATTGTCAAATCATGTGGAAGTGAATACCCCCAATTGGCTGCTAACGAGTTTTTCTGTATGACAGCTGCCAGGCTGGCAGGATTACCGGTGCCATCTTTTTATTTATCAGATAATGGCGGTCTGTTTGTGATGGAAAGGTTTGATTGTAACCAGGCACAGGGTATATCCCGCGGTTTTGAGGATATGTGTGTTTTACAGGGGCTTGCTACCAAAAAGAAGTATGCAAGTAGTTATGAGCGGTTGGCGAAAAGTATTAAGTCGTATGTATCCCCTCAACATTTACAGGCAGCCAGGGAGCAGTTTTTCGGTATGCTGGTTTTATCGTCAATGGTTCGTAACGGTGATGCACATCTGAAAAACTTCGGGGTGCTGTATGAACGTCCTGGTGCAGATGTCTATCTGGCACCGGTATATGATATTGTTACAACTACTGTATATATGCCCAGAGATGTACCGGCATTAAGTCTGTCTGGAACAAAAAAATGGTGGTCACGCAAGATGTTGGAACAATTTGCAGTGGCACATTTATCATTACCACCCGCAAGGGTTGGGCAGATTATCCAGCAAATGGCTTTGGCTGTGATAAAGACGCAAGAGTTATTAATTGAATATATGCAGCAACATCAAAATTTTAAAGATATCGGAACAGCTATGCTAAATGAATGGCAAGCTGGTGTGGCTGGTATGGTTTCCGAGTGAAACCTCTGCTCTGCTTTTTCTCTTGTCTTCAAGTCTCTGTTGGAAGCATACGGATATTTCGTATCTTCTGCCCTCAACAGCAAGCCCTGTAAGCCATCTTAACTACTTGCCCCCACCCAACCCTTACCTGACAGCCTTAAATCATTTACAAGTTGTTTTTAGAGCCTTTGGAAAATTAGAGAGTAAATTGCTTGATTTCCAATATGAATATAAACTTTGATATAAAAGTTTATATTCGGTAAATTGGTATTATGATCTGTTATTTCAACAGGTTATGCCTGTTTAGCTTGTGAATTGTTTTTGGTAGCTTTTTGTTGTATATAAAGTTTTAGTCATTTTGTTGTAATTTTTGATATTGATTGGAGAGCCCCATGAAACGAGCATTTAATCACCCTGCCAAAGGTAGTAGTATACGCGTTGATCCTATTCGTGATGCAAAAGATATTCGCCTTATAAAGAAGATTCTCTCAGACCAACCCCGTAATTTGGCTTTGTTTGTAGTTGGTATCAATACAAACCTGCGTGCAAGTGATTTGCTGCGTATTAAAGTTGGTGATGTACGGTACCTTAAAATTGGTGAGTACTTTACACTAAGAGAAAAAAAGACCGGTAAGTTACGTAGTATTACTGTTAATAAAGCTGTTTTTGAAGTTACTGCTGATTTAATTGCCAGTATACCTTTTGCGCAGGATGATGATTTTTTGTTTCAATCCCGTAAAAAGAACTCTGCTTCTGGTGGAATGCTTACTGTTTCTTATTTAAATAGCTTGGTTAAAGAATGGTGCCGTGAAATTAATCTTCGAGGCAATTATGGTGCCCACACTTTACGTAAAACATTTGGCTATATCCATCGTACTGTTTTTGGCACTGATATCCCCACTTTAATGGAAATGTTTAATCATAGTAGTCAACGTCAAACTTTAACCTACCTTGGAATTCAGCCCCGTGAAATTAATGATGCTTATTTGAAAGAAATTTAACTTCCACAGTATTTTCTTTTTAACTACAGGATAATCATAAATTATAGAGGTTATTAAAAGCATAATACAGGAGGATTGCCAAGCTTTTGATATTTAAGTGTAATACTGTAATTCCTGCGACCATTTATGCGTACCTTTGCGACTGTTTATGCGTAAGGTTGCGACCATTTATGCGTGCCCTTGCGACTGTTTATGCGTAAGCCTGCGACCATTTATGCGTGGAAAAATATAGTTTTCAACAGGATTTTGGTATTCAAAATCAGTGGTTCTTATTGTTTAATGTACTGGTGGATAATACTGATGACCTATCCTTCTTTCATTAAAACCTTACCAATTAGTGCGTAAAGCCCCTGCGTTCAGGCTGGGGATGGATAGCGCGGACGCGGAGTCCGCAGGACTCCTTCTTTGCCGTTAAGTTGGCGTCGCCTGCTGCTCAATGTATTGACGGATGATGCCGATCGGAGCACCGCCGCAAGAGGATGCGAAGTAGGAAGGCGACCACAACGTGCCCTTGTAGTAGAAGCGTTTGGCGATGTCCGGTCTCTCTTTGCGCAGCACGCGACTGGATGCGCCTTTCAAGCTATTGACCAAGGCTGACACCGGCACTTTAGGCGGATACCTGACCAGCAAGTTATGGGTTTTGCCAGCGTAGCACGACAGATGGATGTGAGCAGCTCTACGATTGATGCTATACAGACAACACTGGAGCAGCGTTATCAGGAAAACAGGTTGTGCGGCACATAGCGCAGGATAACGAATGCATTGATAATGCAGCGAAAAAAGGATGAAATAGAAATTGATTACAAAACCGGACAGCTTTTACTACGATCTGCTGCTTTTCCCCCACCATGCCCTGGAAAATTCTGATGAGTTTACGCTGGGGATGCGTGATTTAATGCGACGGCTGCCCAGTCTGCGTCGCAGCTACACAATTAGTAGCCCTGAAACAGCACCTGTCCCATCAGACTTTGTCGATTGGTCTGATGCACCGTTTTTGATGGTGCTGCTTAATCCGGCACTGCTGATATCAGATAATCTGGAGCAGCAGCTTTTTGAAACAGTTGCTACGAATGGTATTGACTGTGCGGTGCCTGCTGATCCCCGTGATTGTGGCTCTGGAATGCAAATAGACTATGCCAGCCGACAAGGTTTTGATCGCTTTGTCAAACGGCTGTCAGGCTTGCCCTGTATGGGTAGTTACGACGGCAGAGTCCCCTGGGTTTACCTGTTGACCAGGCAGACGTTAGCCGGGCTTGCCAATCAGGCGGTTTTATGGGCAGAGCTGCCAGTCTTTCTGGGAGAACGTACGGCGGTTGCCAGACACTGTTTTGTGCACTCCTATGCAGATTATTATCTGTCCAGCCGTGCCGAAATGTTGCCTTTTGTACCTGATACTGTACGTACATTACTGGATGTCGGTGGTGGTGCCGGTAATTTTGGAAAGCTGTTCATGGATGAACGGGGCGGATATGCCACTTTGCTGGAGCTAAACCCAAAGATGGCTGCTGTTGCACGCCAGAAAGGGTTACAGGTACTGGTGGGTGATCTGCAACATCTGGTGCTGACCGAGCGTTACGATTGCGTTACTATGCTGGATCTGCTGGAACATCTTGCAGACCCGCTATCTGCACTGCTAAGAGCCAGACAGGCTTTAAAGCCAGGAGGGTATCTGCTGCTTGCCGTGCCCAATGCAGGGCATTGGTCAGTGGTTTGGGATCTGTTGCAAGGTGATTTTGATTATATCCCGATCGGGATTTTGTGTACCACCCATCTGCGCTTTTTTACCCGTAAAAGCCTGGCAAGGCTGCTTGATGATGCAGGCTTTATAATTGAAAAATGGGAAAATAGCGTATCTCCAATACCAGAACAGTTTGCCACTTTTCTGGCTGACCACAAATCGGCAGGGGTGTGCCCTGATCCAGAGAGCCTCGCCATAGACAGTTTTCGTATTCTGGCGAGCGCAAGGTAATAGCCTTGATAACCACCATTATTGTTAACTACCACAGCTATGGGCTGACTGCTCGTGCTGCTGCCAGTGTGCTTGCTGATCAGCCGGATGCCCAGGTAATTGTCATTGATAACAGTGAGGATGAATTTGAGGCAAAGGCACTTTGTGCTGCTGTTGATCCGCGGGTTGAGTGCATCATCAACAGTGAAAACACAGGTTTTGGGCGTGCTTGCAATCTTGGTTACGAACATGCCCGCCATGATTTGATTTTGCTGCTTAACCCTGATGCTATGCTGCTGGAAGGCTGTACTGCCGCACTTGTTGATTTTCTACACCGGACACCTAAAGCTGGAGCAGTCTCCCCTAAAGTGTTTTGGGATGATCAAAAGCAGTGGCTTTTACCGCCTGCCCAACTACCGACACCATCCACCGAACTTGGACTGGCGTTGGCATTGCGTAAGCCCTGGTTTGGCAAACTGGTCAGCAAAGGTTTTCAGTACTGGGCATTACGCTGTCTTGGCTCAACTGCGGCAGTACGACAACGGATGTTGTCCGGCGGCTGTATGTTGCTTAAGCGTTCTGCCATAGAAGCTGCCGGCGGTCTGTTTGATCCGGTTTTTTTCATGTACTATGAGGATACCGACCTTTGTTTGCGTCTGCAAAAATCGGGTTTTGCTCTTTATCTGCTTCCTGCGGCACAGGCTGTACATAAGTGGTGTGCAGGCAGTAATAAAAATACGCTTATGCAGACAAGCCGCCAGCTTTATTTCAATAAACATTTTTCTGACAGCCGTGTACTTTCCTGGCTTTATAGCCTGGAACAAAACAGCCCTTCTTTGCATCTGCCTGAAAGTAGGCATATTGGTCTTTGTACTGACCCAAAAGCTTTGCCCCTGCCTGAAGGCATGTCAACAGGAACACCGGTTGCACTTAGTCCGCACCCGCTTTTTATCCCTGCTATTTATTATATCGGAAAAAGTAATTGCTTAATAATAAATAATAAATTATGGCAGCGGCTTGGTACAGGCAGATACTGGCTGCGTATTGGTACTGATCCGTCCATTAGCTGGGATCAACAGGAAATGCCTTGAGAACTGGAAAAACACAAAGAGATGGTGCATCTGGCTGGGGTTGGGAAGTATCCAGTGCTGATCACAATAATCTGGATGAACTGTGCAGTCTGTTTGAACGCTCCTTTGGTCATTCTATGCCGCCAGAGCAATGGCTTTGGAAGTACACTGGTGCAACTAGATGGGGAATATTAGTGCGTTCAAACGGCAGGGCAGTTGCCTTTTATGGTGGAATGCCCAGGCAGGTCTGCATTTACGGACAAAAGCAGCTTGCCGTGCAAATCGGTGATGTTATGGTCGAACCAGCTTATCGGCGTATACTTGCCAGACAAGGGGCGTTTTTCCGTTCAGCCGTTGTTTTTGCAGAAAAGTTTGTGGGAGCAGGCAAAATTTATCATTGTGCCTACGGGTTTCCTTCAGAGCGGCATAATCGCCTGGGAGAGAAACTGGGTCTGTACGGACGTATCGGCACGCTGCTGGAAGCCCGCTGGGATGCCATCCCATATCGGCATCATCTGATGGTTACAGTACGCACCTTGCAGGAAGCCCAATTGAATATGGCTACTTTGCTGTGGGAAGCTTTGTCCCGCGATCTGGCGGACAGAGTTGTGTTGCAACGGGGAATCAATTACCTGCGGCACCGTTTTTTGGAACACCCTACAGTTCAGTATCAGCTGTTGTTAGTACGTCGCCGGGTTACAGGTCGCCCGCTCGGGTTATTGGTTTTGAGGGATCATGGGCAGGATCTGGAGCTGCTGGATATGTTGGGCAGCCTGCGCAACCTGCCGATGTTGGTACAGATTGCCCGACAGGTTGCGGGAAAACTTGGGCGCAGACAGCTCTACTGCTGGCTTACCAGACCGGTTGCCGAAGCTGTTGAAACAAGCTCTCCGCAATTAACGGATTTGAACCTGCCACTGCCCACCATTATCTGGCAACAACAAGCAGAACTGCTACATACCTGTGGACACTGGTGGCTGATGGGTGGCGATACGGACTTTCGTTAGGACATCCCCGCGAGAAACCCCACGTACTTTAGTCGTGGGATGAAAGCGGAAGCTTTAACTCGCTACATCGAGGATCAGAAAAACCAATGAGAACCTTTGTATTCAAGGCATACGCTTCAAAGCGAAATAGGAAGCTGCATAAGCAGATTGACATAGCTGCGTCAATCTGGAACCATTGTATTGCTTTGCATAAAAGGTACTACCGCCGGTATGGGAAGCACCTTAATGTTTTCACCCTCAAAAAGCACATCACAAAACTGAAAAGGCTGCCGAGGTATTCCTTCTGGAAAGAACTTGGATCCCAGGCTGTTCAGGATGTTGTTCTTCGGGTTGAAAAGTCATACCAGCTTTTCTTTGGCTATTTGCGCACCAAGAAGGCAGGTACAACTAAAGGCCGTAAAGTCAGGCCACCAAGTTTTAAAAAGAGATCAAAATACACCAGCTTCACCCTTACCCAGGCAGGGTATGCCATCTCAGGTAACAGCCTGCGGATTGGTAAACAGCAGTACCGCTTCTTCAAGTCTCGTGAGATGGAGGGGAATATCAAGACCCTCACCGTCAAGCGAGATGCTTTGGGAGACATCTATTTTGTTTTCGTCACCGATGCTGAACATCAAACCATCCATGCCGCGACTACCGAAATAGCGGGTATGGATTTTGGCTTGAAAGACTTCCTCACCATCAGCGATGGGACAAAAATAGCAGCTCCCTTGCCCCTGAAAAAGCAACTAAAGGCTTTAAAAAAAGCCAGCCGCAGTCTCAGTAGAAAGCAAAAAGGCAGTAACCATTGGAGAAGGGCTCGTAAAGCACTGGCCCGTGTTCACCGCTCAGTCGCCAACCAGCGCAAGGACTTTCACTTCAAGCTGGCAAAACATCTGACCCATAGCTATAACGCCCTCGCCATCGAGGATTTGAATCTCTCCGGCATGAAGGCATTGTGGGGCAGAAAGGTCTCTGATCTTGGATTTGCATCTTTCGTCCATATCCTTGACCACCAGGCGACCAAAACCGGTTGTTCCATTGTCAAGATTGACCGTTGGTATCCAAGCAGCAAGACCTGTAGTGTCTGCGGCTGGATTAACGAAGCGCTATCACTTCATGACCGTTTCTGGACGTGCGAGTGTGACACAACTCACGATCGCGACATAAATGCCGCAATTAACATTCAAAGAGTCGGGGCGTCGGCTCTTGGGCTAGGTGACGTAAGACCGGTAGCAATACCGGCTATCGCTGTTTGAATCCAGAATCCCACGTGTTTTAACCGTGGGAGTACGTCAAATAGCTACCGGGCGTTGTGACCCGAGATGTTGCCCAGCCCCTGGAACTAAACGTGGTCGATAACTATCAGGCAGGGGAAATCCGTTCCACAAAAAACCTCTCCGGCGGAGAAAGTTTTATCGTCAGTCTGTCTCCGGTACTGGCTTTTTGAATTACACCCAAAAAGCTGAGCATAATTGCTGTTGTTCCTGCCGGCTGACTCCTAGTTGGGTTGCCAAAGCTTGCCATTGGCGCACGCTCTGCAAAACTTCTTCTTTAATTTGCAAAGCTTCTTGTTTGCTAAGTTGAAAAAACTCTATCACGCTCAGTGCCAAATCAAAATCTAGCCGATTGTCAGTGTCGGTAATATTCAAATGTAAGCCCTGCGCTCCAAGTGATGGATTTATATCGTAGGCAGGGGATAAAATCCAACCTTGTTGTCGCCAGATAAAACCATGATTCCGCAGATGGTCATCGCTATTAGAAACCGCAATGCTAAACACAATTCTGCGCCAAAGTTGCGCTAAATCTTGTTTAGCTTTCGCCCCGTTTTCAGTCAGAAACTGCGCTAGCTCAAGATAGCTAGCTTCATAATCACCGTCGTAATAACCAAGTTGCGTTAAGGCTGAACTAAAGTGCAATCTGCTACCATTTGCTCGATCAAATCGTTTGGTTAAGAATGTGTGGTGCTGGCTGTTGAGTTTTTTCACCTGACTTTCTGCCATCCTCACCCCAGCATTGACAGCAAGCTGATACACCAAAAATTCCCATAAACCTACATCGTAAACATCATTCAGGCTTGGAAATTTTGCTAGCCAGAGATGCTGGTTTTTGTCTAAAACACTAGCTTTTGGACGCGCTCCACCAAGTGAAGAGCCTGGTGACATCAGCATGTAAAGCCAGTTTAAATATTCTGGATCATCGGTTTTATTGTTTTCTACCTGTTTTACAGCATGTTCAAGTTCTGCTAAGGAAGACATAGGTGGTGCGGCTAAACGATTGTCATCATCCAAAAATTTGCCACCAGCTTCGAGCTTAAAGCGCAAAGCTCCTTGGCGGTATAAGTCATGCACGCCAAGCAAGTAATCAATTTCATAAAGTGCCTTCGGCTTGCGCTTATCGGCTGCTGCTAAAGCTGCTTCTCGCCGATTCATCAGCACTCGACCCCATCTGTCAGGGCAAGAATCGAGAAAGGCGTGAAAGTTTTTAGAATTGGCAGCGTGTTGAACGCCTGCGTACAAATGTAAACTTGGATCGATCGCTTGAGCTTGTGAATTTTGGAGCCAAGACTCAGCATAGCTAAAACTGAAATGTTCTTTATTGCGCAATAAATCTGCCTGCAAATAGCCAACCAGGTCTGGTTCTCCAAGTTCTTGCCAGTCGGCATAAACCAAAACTTGTTTACTCATTTTTTGCTCCTCATTAGCTCAATATCTTGCAGTTTGCGACCAAGCTCGTCATCTAGCGCGACCTTGGCGAAATCTTCCACCAGTCCAAGCACGCCAAGCACTGCAACATAATGCCCGATTGAAACTGTTGGATCTCCCTGCTCGATTTTGCGCAGAGTTACTCGACTGATTCCGGTGCGCTCAGAAACTAAAGTCTGGGTGAGCTTGCGGCGTTTGCGGGCAAGTTTGATATTTTCACCAAACAGGGCAAGAGTTTTTAAATGCTTTGGGAAGACCACTGCTTTTCTGGTTGAGCTTTTGCTTTGATTGGACACTATATTTACCATCCATATTGTTTTTGAAAAATATAGTATCCAATGGAGGAAAATAAAAAGCCAGCTTTAAATTTACCAGCAGCAAGTGGGCATCAATTGGCAAATGCTCTCAAGATACGGTTTTGCGTGACATTATTGATTTGCTGCATCGTGGAGTGCTGAAAAAATCTGAGGCAGGTGGACGGAGTACTAGCTATGACTTGGCAGATTATGCCTAACAATGCCTTGAAAAATTAAATAACTATTAAATATTGACGTACTCCCACGACTAAAGTGTGTGGGCTTTCTCGCGGGGATGTCCTAATTATTTATTAATAAATAATAACCAAGCAAACCTGCCATTTCAATAACATATTTTCTGCTTGCCTGAGCAATTAAATGCTATTATGGTAGCACTATGTCCGAACGAACAACCATAACAATCCAGATATTCAGGGATGGTGACTAAGTGCCTATTGCCTTTTTTGAGGCAAAAAATAGTAGCCACGAGTATGCAGCTATCTGGAATATGATATCAATTATGCAATTAAGCATATTGATAGCAACAACCCATTTGCGCAGATGGGTTTGCTGGATATCTCGTTGTGCAGAAAACGCCACAGGTCTTGAAAAAATCGCTGCGGAGGTACGATTTTGAGCCGGCAGAACACAAAACCGCCTGTAAAAACCATTAGTAGCCGTGAAGCCAAAGAAAAGCTTTTTGAAGCCTGTGCTGCAGGTGAGCTTACCATTGGCGAGGCAACCAGGCAGATGCGTAAAATAGTTGGGTTGACCCAGAAAGAATATGCCGAGAAAGTACTCAAGATATACCCGCGGGTGCTAATGGATATTGAGCAGGGTCGAGGTAATCCCACCCTTGCCACCCTGGAAAAAATTGCCCGTCCCTTTGGGCTGAAAGTTGGCTTTGTGCGTCCTGGCGAGGTGCAAAGGCAAGATGCCGGCAGAACTTGAATCCGCCCAGCATCTTAAATGCTAATTAGCATAAATTAAATAATAAAAAATAAATCGGAAATAATATGATAGCGGAAGAGACAGATATACTGAAGCAAATCAGAACAGAATTACCCAAGGTGAAGCGGGTACTGGTTTTTGCTCCCCATCCTGATGACGAAATATTTGGTTGTGGCGGCACACTTGCCCTTTTACACAAGCAGGCGGCAGAGATTCAGGTTGTTGTTGTCACTGACGGTGCTCTGGGGGGTGGCGATGGTGACGCTGGTCTGGGCAGGCTACGTGCCGATGAATCCTGCGCTGCGGCAGCAGTTATGGGGCTGGATGAGCCGATTTTCTGGGGGTTACCTGACCGTGGGCTTGTTTACGGTGAGCTGCTGATTATACGCTTGATGGAAACAATAAAAGAATTTGATGCCGAGCTGATACTGCTGCCTGCCCTTACCGAATTGCATCCTGACCATCAGGTGTTGGCACTGTCTGGAGCAGAGGCTATACGCCGTTTAGGAGATAACCGCCTGGTAGCCTTCTATGAAATAAATATGCCTTTGCCCAATCCGAATCTGTTGTTGGACATCAGCTATGTTTTTGAGCAGAAGCAGGCTGCTATGATCTGCTTTGCCTCACAACTTGCAGAACAGCCCTATGATCAGCGGATTGCCGGTCTGAATAAAATCCGCTCCTACTTTTTGGGACCAAAAGTGATAGCTGCCGAGGCTTTTTTACTGGTGCAAGCGGAGAAGTTGTCCGGCGGACTTGTCCAGCTGTTTGATGGTCCATTGGCGCATCGCCAGAAACTTGGTTTTGCTGCAACCCCTGATGATCTGCCGCTTATCAGTATCATCGTACGCAGTATGGACAGATCAACCCTTGCCCGTGCGCTGGATTCGCTGGCCTTACAAACCTGGCCAAATATTGAAGTTATTGTTGTCAATGCCAAAGGGGGTGAACATGGCTCTTTACCGCAATATTGCGGTAATTTTCCGTTACACCTGCACAACCAGAATGGTCAGCCGCTTTCCCGTCCGGTGGCGGCCAATACCGGACTTGCGGTTTGCAGCGGTCGGTATATCGGCTTTCTGGACGATGATGACAGCATGGATTCGGAACACCTGCAACAACTGGTAACTTTACTTGCATCAGCAAAAGGGCAGCTTGCCTATGCCGGTATCCGTGGGGTTACCGCTGACGGAGACAGTCTGAAAAACCTGATGGAATTCAAGGAGCCGGGAGTTACTTTTTCCAGGCTTTTACTGGGTAATATTATCCCTATCCATGCTGTGCTGTTCTCAAGAGAGCTGCTGCAACAGGGTGCGACTTTTGATGAGCACCTTGATTTGTATGAAGACTGGGATTTCTGGCTGCAACTGACCCGCCAGACAACACCTTTGTTTGTGAACCGGATAACAGCTACCTACTATACCGGCGGGTCATCGGCAGTGGGGATTGGTGATGATGATACACCGCTGAAACAGCAATCCAAAGAAATGTTACTGGCTAAATGGCTGCCTTTACTGACAGCCGCAGAGCTTGATGCCATAGGTGATCTGTATCGTTACACACAGGGAGAGTATCAGTCCAGACTCCGTGCCCTTGAACAGGCTTTTGCAGAACAGCAAAGCCATGGTGCCAGCCTGCAACAGGCACTTGCAGAACAGCAAAGCCATAGTGCCAGCCTGCAACAGGCACTTACAGAACAGCAAAGCCATGGTGCCAGCCTGCAACAGGCACTTGCAGAACAGCAAAACCATAGTGCCAGCCTGCAACAGGCGCTTGCAGAACAGCAAAACCATAGTGTCAACCTGCAACAGGCGCTTACCGAGCGGGATAATATAATTACCGGTATATATGCCTCACGTTCATGGCGTACCACTGCTCCGTTGCGCTGGGCAGGCAGGCAGGCTCACCGCAGCAGGTTGCTGATAAAGTCAATTCCACTGGCCATAGATCATGCCGGCGGTTTTTGGAGCTGCCTGACTAAAGGAGTTGCCATTGTTCGCAGTGAAGGTATTGGCGGAGTACGCCACAGATTACGTATGGTATTAAGTAATCAGGCAGCACAGATGCCAGCTACCTGGCACCATCAGCAGATTACCAGCCATAGTCCCGGTTCTGTAAAGGCAGAACTTAAGCACCACCAGCAGACTGTAGATATTATTGTTTGTGTTCACAATGCCATCAAGGATGTCAAATGTTGCCTTGAATCGCTGCAAAGCCGAACATTCCCGCCTTTTCGTCTGATTATCGTTGATGATGGCAGTGATCAGGAAACAGCAGCTTATCTGGTTGATTTTGTGATCGGTCAACAAGCTGTGCTTATCAGACACGAAGCAGCCAGAGGATATACCTGCGCTGCCAATGCCGGCTTGCGCAAGGCAGATGCTGATTTTGTAGTGCTGCTTAACAGCGACACAATACTCACGCCCCGCTGGCTTGATCGCCTGATACGTTGCGCAGAATCAGATCCCTGTATCGGTATAGTAGGACCATTGAGTAACACCGCCTCATGGCAGTCAATCCCGCAAATTTTTGATGAGCAGGGTGATTGGGCTGATAATCCCCTGCCGGCAGGAGTGGGGCTTGATACCTATGCTGTTGAAGTAGCCCGTGAGTCCAACTGCTGTTATCCCAGGGTTGGCTTTCTAAACGGTTTTTGCCTGATGATCAAACGGGAGGTTATCAACGATATAGGACTTTTTGATGAAGAGGTTTTTGGCCGCGGTTATGGCGAAGAAAATGATTATTGTCTGCGTGCAACAGCAGCAAAATGGCAACTAGCTGTGGCTGATGACTGCTATGTCTACCATGCTCAGTCAAAGAGCTACTCTCCGGAGCGACGAAAAAAACTGGCAGCACTGGCTGATCAGGCATTGGCAGACAAGCATGGCAGTACAAGCATTCAGGCGGGCATTAATATTACCCGCTATCATCTGGGGCTTGCTTACGTCCGGCAGCGGTGTGCCCAAATTCCTGAATTGTTAAACCATAAAACAGAGCTATTGTGCCGTTATGAAGGGAAAAGGGTACTTTTTTTACTACCAGCAGGTACGGCTGGTGGCGGCAGTAATATTGTGTTGCTGGAATGTCGTATCCTGCGCAACCTGGGGGTTGACGCATGTATTGCCAACCTGCAAAAACATCAGCAGCTTTTTGAACAATCCCATCCGGGACTGGATGTGCCAGTGATTTACCTGCAAACACCAGAAGATCTTATGGTCTGTGCACAAAGCTTTGATGCTGTGATAGCTACCCTCTATTTGACTGCATTCTGGATGCAGCCATTACAAAAACTGCCGAAACCACCTTGCCTGGGCTACTACATTCAGGATTTTGAGCCTGATTTTTTTGAGCAAGGCAGCCTGGAGTATAAAAAGGCACTGGACAGCTATAGCATACTGCCGGAAATGCGGCTGTTTACCAAAACCCGCTGGAATGCGAAGGTCCTGCAACAACATTTGGGAATAAATCCTGTGGTGATTGGTCCCAGCCTTGATCTGTCCAATTATAGTCCACTACCCTTTTGCAAAAGTAAAACCGAGGGTACTGTGCGGATTGTAGCCATGGTGCGACCCAGTACTCCACGCCGAGCACCGGCAATGACCATGCAGGTTTTAAAACAGCTAAAGCAACAGTTCAAAGAGCGTATTACCATTACTACCTTTGGTGTAAATCCCCAAAGTGATGAGTACGTCAGGCTGGGGTGTGATTTTGAGCATGATTGTCATGGTGAATTGGCCATGGGAGATGTTTGGAAGTTACTTGCTACAGCAGATATCTTTGTAGACTGTTCTTCATTTCAGGCAATGGGTCTTACTGCCATGGAAGCAATGGCAAGCGGCGTAGCAGTTGTGGGTCCTGAAAATGGAGGTTTGTGCGAGTTAATCTGCCACGGTGTAAATGGCTTGTTAGTGGATACTACCAATCAACAAGCCATTTACAGTGCAGTAGCGCAGCTTGTTGAAGACTCTGATTTGCGCTACCGGATACAAGAAGCCGGGCTTGGGGTGGTGGAGCACCATCCATTATATTCTGTTAAGCGTATCCTTTATACGCTGTTTCCGGATGCCGGAGGTAAGCCTTGAGTAACACACGACCCCATAGTGTACATGTTCTGTATGAGCACTCATCAGATGGTATTCCTTATGGTTGTAGTCAGATAAGGCTTTTACGCCCCCTGTCACATCCCTCACTGTCGCAACAGATCTCTTTGACATACGGAGTGGAATTGCCATCTGTGCTGCCAGATACAGTGATCATTGAGCGGTTCTGGAATCAGCGTTGCGATACTGATAGTCTTGAAGTGATGATGCAATACTTGCAAAGTCAGGGGGTTACAGTACTGGCAGAGTTGGATGATGATTTGCTTACACTTGGTGATGATCCCGATTACAGTGGCACGCTAACCACTAATAAAAAGATGTGGTTACGCAGGCTATTGCGTACTGTCAATGGTGTGATTGTTTCCACCCCGCTGTTGGCAGAAAGAATAAGTGGTCTTAATAATATTGTTAAAGTGATTCCCAATGCTCTGGACGAGCGTCTTTTCCGAAGAAAACAAATAAACTGGTCAAGGGAAAACAGTCAGATAACTTTTGGCTATATGGGTACATACACACATATTGATGACCTGATATCAATCATAGGACCACTGCGCCGGATAATTGCAAAGTATGGCAAGAAAGTGTCCCTTGAACTGGTGGGAGTAGGAGATAGCCAGCTGCTGCATGATGCCTTTAAAGGGATAGAGGTTACTATCAGACACGTACCGCCTGAAAGTGTTGATTATGAAAAGTTTACAGCCTGGATGCAAGATAACCTGCGCTGGGATTTTGGTATTGCTCCGTTACTGGATACTCCCTTTTCCCGAGCAAAATCAGATATCAAGTATCTTGATTATGGTGTTCAGGGTATTCCCGGGATTTTCTCATCGGTAGCTGCCTACAGCGATACTGTCAGGCACTTGCAAAACGGGTTATTGGCAGCCACTGTCACAGAATGGGAAGCATCGCTTGAACTGATGATTACCGATAGGGCATCACGAAACCGGATCGCTCAAACAGCATACGCTGATGTCTGGGAAGGACGAATGTTAAGTGCTCGGGCTGGCTTATGGCTTGAAACCATAAACAGTATCACTGAACCTGCGTATATCTGACAAACCCTGCCTATGTATGAGATACAAGCCAACACGCAAAGCCACCCCAATTACTGCCCGGATGTTGCTGCCGTACTGGTGACCTACAACCCGGACACAGAACAGCTGCATGTTACAATTCGTGCACTGCTTGGTCAGGTAAAGCACATCTTTATAGTTGATAATGCTTCTGCCAATTTAAGTGATAGCTGGTTTGAAGAATATCAGTCCGATAAAATAATTTCTTCAGACACACAGCTGCATTTTCTTCCTCAAAACGATAACTACGGTATTGGTGCAGCCCATAATATTGGTATAAAGGCAGCTTTGACCAATAAAGTCGCCTATGTACTGCTGTTGGATCAAGACAGTACGGTAGCTCCGGATATGGTCAGTCGCTTGCGTTCAGCCCATGTTTTATCAGCTGCACAAAGACAACGGGTGGCAGTGGTTGGACCACGTTATTACTCTGCTGAAAACGCCAGTCTTTCGGGTTTTGTCAGGGTTGGTATGCTGCACTTTACACATCATGATGGTTGTAACAACCTGGGTGCCGGTGCTAATGATGGCGTATTGGTTGAAGCAGACTTTCTGGTTTCCTCAGGCTCGCTGATTTCTGCCGAGGCACTGACAGTACTGGGCTTTATGGATGCAAGCTTGTTTATTGACCATGTGGACACAGAGTGGTGTTTTCGTGCCAGAGCAGCTGGCTGGCGTATTTATGGTGTGTGCAATGCAACCATGACCCATACGCTGGGTGAGAACAGGCGTGTGGTATGGTTCCTGCGCCGTCGCAACGTACCTTTCCATCTGCCGTTTCGTTACTATTATATGCTGCGTAACAGTGTGTTGCTCTACCAGCGTAGCTATATGCCCTGGAAATGGAAGTTGGCTGATTTTGTTCGTTGCCTGCAAATGCTGTTGTTCTTTGGCATCATGTCCCCAAATCGTCTGGATTGCCTGCGCATGATGTGGCTGGGTATCGTTGATGGTTTAAATGGGCGGCATGGTCGCAGGGATGACCTGCTGTAAACCAGCTTGACACACAAAAATAACTCCCACCCCCCTGGGCAGGGAGAAGAACGGTAGTTACTTTGAGTTTTAAGTTCTGAACTTTCTTCAACCCAGAACCAAATTATTCTCCAAACACCTCATCAATGGTCCTGGCATCTAAAATCCGCTCAGCCCAAAGATCCAGCTCTTCAATACTTGC
>JAVETC010000082.1:0-2658 GCA_034006225.1 Desulfuromonas sp.
CACAAATTATGAAATATCATTAAGCGCAGCAACAGGCTATGCCACTCCTCTCATCTTAAGCCAAGCGGGTGGCACGGTTGCCCAAACCACTATCTATGTGCGTTTGAAAGCTGGCCTTGCTGCCGGAACTTATGATGCTGAAACTATCAATATCACTTCTACCGGTGCCGGTGCCCAGACTATTACTTGCAGCGGCAGTGTTTCGGCTTTAGCCGCGCCCAATGCTCCTGTCGCCATTGACGCCACAAACATCACGACCAATAGTTTTAGTGCAAATTGGATGGCTGTAAGTGGTGCTACCAATTACTACCTTGATGTTTACACCAAGGTGGGTAGTGGGAATGCGTCTGACCTGTTTATCTCTGAGTACATAGAAGGAAGCAGCTTCAATAAGTATATTGAGATCTATAACGGTACTGGAGCAGATGTTAGCCTATCGGGGTATTCTCTCAAGCAATATAATGGGGGGAGTTCAACACCCTCAACCGGGTATAATCTTGATTTATCAGGATCTATAGCTTCAGGCTCTGTATATGTAATAGCAGGTAACCAGGCAACTATTTACAGTGGAACTCCTGATCTTATTACAAACAGTAATGTAATGGGGTTTAACGGTGACGATGCAGTAGCCTTATTCAATGGAGCAACGCTAGTAGATGTTGTTGGTAACATAGGCATTACTGGTAATTGGGGCAAGGATGTGACTCTGGTTCGCAATGCAAATGCTCCGGTTCCTTCCGCCACCTATACTGCAAGTGACTGGGATTCTTATGCAACTGATACCGTCTCATATCTCGGATCCCACACCTTTAGCGGTGGATCCTCAAATAGCTTTGTAAGCGGATATGAAAATAGGAACGTGGGCAATGTAATAAGCTATGCCGTAACCGGTCTTAACCCCCTTACCGCCTATTACTACGCCGTGAGATCCTCAAACGCAGACGGCACCAGTGCCAATTCCAATGAGAAGACTGCCACCACCACCGCAGGTAGCAATCCTCCTCCAGCGCCTGTAGCGACGAGTGCCACCAGCATCGGGCAAAACTCCTTTGTGGCAAACTGGGATGCCGCCGCCACCGCCACCGGCTACTATTTGGATGTATCCACGGTAAATACCTTCGCGAGCTTTGTGGCAGAATACAACAACCTTACGGTAAACAGTACCAGCCAGACCGTCAGTGGTCTTGCGGCCAATGCTCTATATTACTACAGGATTCGCGCTTACAATAGCTACGGCACCAGTAGCAGCTCCAATGTCATCAGTGCGAACACCCTGATTAGCGATACCTTCAATGGTTACTACAATCCCGTCGCCGGCCTTTCCGGTGCCAGCCTGAAAACGGGTCTGAAGGACTTGATTGATAACAATACCTATTCCAACTACGATAATGCTAAAACCCTCCTTTTCCAAACTCTGGATAATGATGGCAATGGCAATGTGAGCTGCGTATATACCGGCCAAACCTGGAATGTGAGCAGCAGCTACAACGGTAGCAGCAACCCCAATACCGAGCATACCTATGCCCAGAGTTGGTTTAGCGGTGCCGAAGGATCCGTCAAAAAAGCCGATGTGCACCATCTCTTTGTGAGCAATTCCAGTGTGAATTCTTCACGCGGCAACCTTCCCTTTGACGTGGTAATCAATGCGAATAATACATATTCATCCGATCCTGCCTATGTGAGCAAACGCGGCACTAATGCCAATGGCAAAACCGTATTTGAGCCCGCTGATCCCCACAAAGGCAATCTGGCCCGGGCCCTCTTGTATTTCCACGTGCGTTATGGCCAATCTCTGTCGCAAGGCGGAGTGGATATGCTGGACCGCCTGATTAGCTGGCACAATGCTGATCCTGTAGATGACCATGAGCTGGCCAGAAATGCCTTGGTTTATGAGCATCAAAACAACCGCAATCCCTTCGTGGATCATCCAGAATACGTAGCCTCCATTTGGGGAGGTGCTGTTGCCACCACAATAGTGCAATTTAGCCCCGCCAGTGCTGAAGTGAATGAAGGCGACGGTTCTGTAACCCTGAATGTGACGATCACGAATCCTGCCAGCACTCCCACTTATGCTCAGATTGTACTTTCAGAGGGTTCAAGCGCGGATGTAAATAACTATACCACACAATCGATCACCTTCCCTGCCAATAGCGGTGTAAGCCAAGCTATAACAGTGGGCATCACCGATGACGACCTGTTGGAAGGTACCGAGACCTTGGTCTTTTCCCTGATCAATGTAAGCGGTGGCAATAGCGCTGCAGCAGGAAACTACAGCAGCTTCAACCTCACAATCATCGATAATGACATCCCCGTACCTGTTGCTACTGAAGCTACAGCGCCAAGTATGAGTGGCTTTACAGCTAATTGGAATGCCATCTCCGGAATCACGGATTTCGAACTTGACCTTTCCACCTCCGCCACCTTCGCCACTTTTGTAAGCGGCTATCAAGAGCTGCTGGTTACCGGTACTTCGCTGGATATCACAGGCCTGAATGCCGGAACCACCTATTACTATCGCCTCAGGGCTGTATTCAATGAGAGTGCCGGGCTTAATTCAAATGTGATGATGGCAAGTACCGAAGCCGCAGTAGGTCTGCTCTTAGAAGAGAACTTCAACTACACTGCAGGCGTAGCGCTTACCAGCACGGATAATTGGAC
>JAVETC010000048.1:0-17498 GCA_034006225.1 Desulfuromonas sp.
GGCAGAAAGGTATCAACACACACTTGAGTAGATGAATTCAAATCGAAAATGAATTAGTTATGTCAAAGAACTAGTATTCTCAATGGCTTACGTTGTTATTATATTTTTCAACCGGACAGTAGTGATATTAAGCATGAAATATGGAAAATATTTTCCGTATTTTGTCACTTCAATATTTTCCACTTATTATGATATCAAACGGTAAACATAGAAAAATCGCCGCTGCTTTATCCCAATCCTGATTGCAAATTAATGAACCAATTTCGTAAAACATTACGATATTTTCATTACGCTTATCGCACGGAGCAATCCTGATGTCAATGGATACTGTATTTTGTAATATTGGTGAAATGAACAAGCCATCCCCAAGCGGTCAAAATAATTTTGAGCTTTTCTTATCCTGTCCTTGGCGAATTTCTGTGATGAGGTCATCGAGTTGGCGGTATTCTGCCGCGCTTAAATGGCGCTTGCCGTAAAGTATCGCGCTGTAACGCTGGGCAAAGGTGAGGCAGCGGGGGTCATCTAGTTTTAAGGCCAGTTCCACCAGGCCGCTGGCAGGGGGGATATTGGTGAGTTTGTAGCGCTGCAGTAGAGCATCTTGGTAGCGCTTTAATAGGCGTTGTTGCGGGGTAAGTCGCTGATACGCTCTCCACCATAGCAGCGCGGCTGCGCTGAGCAGCAGGAGCAAAATTATCAACCCGGCGTGAACCAGGGTGGTTGTTTGTGGTGCTAAATTTTTCAGGTGGCTGCCGCTGTTACGTATCAGGTTAATTTGTGTGTTGAAGTCGTAGGTGATAATCACCTGAGTCCACATATATTCAAGGCTGTCTAAGGTACGTTTGCCCAGAGACAACCCTTGCTGGCGCGAAGCGATCAGCGTTGTCGCCGCATTAGACGCCAGGCGGCTGGGGTCGAGACGCTGCCACTGCCCGTCAATCAGGGCTTCCACCCACACATGCGCCATATCTTCAGTGATAAGATAGTAGCCGCCAAAATTGTTGTATTCCCCTCCATGATAGCCACCCACCAGCCGTGCTGGCACCTCGCTCAGACGCAGTAACAGGGCAAAGGATGAGGCGAAAAACTCGCAATAACCGCGTTTTTTAGCAAACAGAAACTCATCTATGGGGGCAGCTGATCTGGGTAGATCGGTAGTCGCATAATTCAGCTGTTGCTGGCGGAAAAAATCCTCAAGTAGAGAGATGCGCTGGGGCAGGGTTGCTGCCTGCTGCCGAATCTGCTGCGCCACCTGTTGTACCCGTGGCGTAATGTTGTCGGGCACATCCAGATAGAGTTCCATATCCGCAGCGGAGAGCTGTTGCAATGTTCCCCCCAGGCTTGATTGACACTGGTAGCTGACGATTTTGCGTAACGGGCGGCGTGATAAGAACACCTGATCGCTGTGCTGGCGGTCGCGGATGCCATCCAACTTTATGGGGCGGTCTAGGGTGAATAAAAACTGTTTGTCGGTGGCGGGTAGGGTGATGGTGCAGGATACCTGTTGGCCGCCAACTACGCGTGTGTGTTCATGTTGCGGGATGGTGCGTTTCCAGGTTGAACCTTCGATGCTGTTAAGAACCGTGCCGCGCCAATAGAGGTCTTCGCCGCCCATTTGTTCACATTCAGCTCGAAAAGCTAGATTATTGCTGGCAGCATTGCTGGCAAAGGCTCCAGGGCGCACCTGCTCGCTAAAGCCAGCGGTGGCCGAGGCCGCGGGGTTGAGAAAATTCCACAGCGGAAACGGGGTGCGCGGCAAGATGAAAAACAGTACCAACATCAACAGCAGCGAACCGATAGGGAGGATAAGCGCGGTTTTGATTAGGCTGGTGCTTTGCGCCCGAGTCAGGCGCAAGCTGGGGTCGCGGTGGAAAAATGTCAGCACTACCAGCCCAATGGTTACGCCGAAGATCATCAGAATCAGCGCCGGAAGATAGAGCATACCTAAACTTAGCAGGGAAGAACCAGCCAGACAGAACAGCGCTAATGCGAAAATCTGCAGATAGTGGCGCCCCTGCTTCGCTGTGACCAGGCGGATACATAGCAGCAGGACCACTAGATTGATAATTGGAGCCACCACGTTGTTTAAATTTAGCTGCACCAGATAGATGGCAAAAAAGACGAAGGTGAGCACGGTGGCCACCTTTGAGCCAAGCAGGTAGCGCTGGCGGTGATCTGCAAGCAACCCAGCGCAGAATGCGCCGACAATGCCAAACTGCACCGGCGCATCCAGCCAGGTGAACAATGGGATAATCCCCAGGAGAACCACCAGATAGGTCAAAATGGTGAGTAGCGTTTTAATCCTGAGCATAGAGCGCCAATTCCTTGAGTAAACGCAGTTTGTGCCCCGGTCCTAGTGCAGGGGGGATGGTTACTGAGCCCAACTTTAATCCCACTGGCCGGTTGCGCCGGGTCAGATCGTTAATTAGATAAGCGGCGCAGCTCAGTTGCTGTTCTAGGCTGTTCCCCGGCAGGGTCAATGGATCGATCTGCACCGGCAGGTGCTGCAGGCTGGAGAGCTCCTTGATTTTAAGGCTGTCGTGGTGTGCGCTCAGTTTCCAGTGGATCATTTTCAGTGGCTCGCTGCCCTGATAATTTCCGATACTACTTATATCGCCATCGGTGCCTTTCGCCTGATTTTCCAGCACTCCTGCGCGTTGCGCCTGGTCTACACTTCCCTGCTGACGACACACCAGTGGCCGAGGAAAGACGATGATGTTTTGGCTTAGCTCCAACACCCGTCGGCGGATAAAAAAGTTGATAGGGAAGGTGGAGCTGATGGTCAGCTGTTGGTGCTGATGTTGGCCGCGCGCGCTGAAGGTGATTGGAACTCCGACGGCTTCCCACTCTCCTTTTTTGAGTAGGGGCAGGTGGCCGGTACGGTCT
Organism: Desulfuromonas sp.; assembly: GCA_034006225.1. GTDB lineage: Bacteria > Desulfobacterota > Desulfuromonadia > Desulfuromonadales > Desulfuromonadaceae > Desulfuromonas. The sequence goes on from JAVETC010000048.1 coordinate 2,884, forward strand.
GACTGCGCAGCAAAATAGACATCAAGCAGGAACACCGGTAGCAGGCGGTGGCGGTTATGCAGGCGCACCCGCACTAATGTCTCCACCCCAGCGTAGATCTCATCCGGCGGCTCCAGAGTTACCTGAATGTTTTTCAGATTCCAGTGCCCGAGTAGTCCAGAAATAGCCATGAAGCCGAGCAGCGCCGACACTAGCAGGTAGAGCAGGTTGTTGCCGGTATTGACCGCCCCGAAACCGAGCAGCAGAGTCATGACGATGTACAGAGTTCCGGCTTTGGTCAGCTTTAGACCATAGGCACGGGTACGTTGTCGAGAATCGATGATAGCACCTCACGTTTGTCCAGAGATTGATGCTCATGATGCAGAATTAAGCGATGCGCGCCCACCGGCACGGCGATCTGTTTCACATCCTCGGGGAGGACATATTCGCGTCCATCCAGATAGGCAGCGGCGCGTGCTGCCGCAGCCATGCTGATCCCGCCCCGCGTCGAAATCCCAGCACTGATAAAGGGGTGGGCGCGGGTTGCTTCAGCGATAGCCAGCAGGTAGTCGACCAGCTTGTCGTCGAGATAGATAGCCTGAACAGCCTGTTTTGCCAGATGGATGTCGGCATGGCTGAGCTGCGGTTTAATGTCGAGGATCTTGTCGCGGATACCACCGCTGCGGATAATCTGTTTTTCCAGCTCTGCAGGGGGATAGCCGATGCCGGTGGTGACGAGAAATCGATCCAACTGCGATTCCGGCAGTGGATAGGTGCCGATCTGCTCCGTCGGGTTCTGCGTGGCAATTACCATGAACGGATCGGGGAGCGGATAACTGACCCCTTCGATAGTGACGTTGCGCTCTTCCATGGCTTCGAGCATGGCGCTTTGCGTCTTTGGCATGGCGCGGTTGATCTCGTCGGCCAGCAGAATGTGGTTGAAGATCGGCCCTTCGATGAAGCGAAAGTTGTTCTGTTCACGGTCGAAAATTGATAGACCGGTGATATCCGAAGGGAGCAGGTCACTGGTGCATTGAACGCGCCCGAATGAGAGTCCCAGCGCACGAGACAGCGCCAGCGCCAGGGTGGTCTTACCCAGGCCAGGAATATCCTCAAGGAGCAGGTGCCCATCCGCAAGCAGCGTTATCATAGCCAGGCGCAGAGCCTTTACCTTGCCCTGCAGGAAACCACTGGCCAGGGTGTCAATCACCGCAAGAACTTCAGCCTGTTTTTCCAGCTTATGCTTCACATTCTCTCCTCGTGTAAGGGTAATGGAGTCGTAGGGGAAATTGGCTATACAGAAAATTTATACCATGGATAGAGTGGACTTTATATGGCTGTGTGAGAAAAAGGATTGCGCCGCTGCTGCAGCCATCGGCTTATATCCTGTCGGTAAAGTATCCCTCGTTTATTCTTGCTGCACGTATATTAGCTGCGCAATATCGAACCCAAGATCTTGTGACCTCGTCTTAAATTTCTCAATGACTTCAGGGTTTACTGTAGCTGTTCTGGATAGCAGCCACAGGTAATCGTTATTAGGCCCAGAAACGAATGCATAAGCATAATTTTTTTGTTCGAGCTCAAACACTACATACGAGCCATAGAATGGCCCAAAGAAAGATACCTTCAGATAGCCTTCGTTGGCATCATTAACGAAATAGGCTTTGCCCTCAACCTCTTTCCACTCTTGATTTTCCGCAGAAAAACCACGATTGATTACCCTTACTCCACCATCACTACGCAAGCTGTATTCTGCGCTTACCTGTGTTAAACCGCGTTCAAACGAGTGATCGAGTCGGGCAATCTCGTACCATTTTCCTAAATATTTGGTGAGGTTAAAGTCTTTAACTGGCTGGACTGCTTGAGGCATACCCAAGCATCCAGTCAGAGCTAATAGCATGGTAGCAACAAGCAATTTTCTCATCAGTATCTCCATCGTTACTCTCGCGAAGGTGGGAGTTTAGGAATCTAATATCCGCCTGCGCGAGTATGGCATATATACTGTGCATGATCAAAGCTGCTAGGTGATTTCGCTTGGCTCTAAATTCCTTAAAGTATGCATTTTAGCTATCAAAAAAGGGGGGGAAAGAGCAAAAAGCTACGTTATTTTAGGATGAAGTGTTTTAGTGTTTGGTGGTTGGCTTGGTCTGACCCCATATCTGCACCGGCCATTCCTTGGTAAATTGGATGCCTCAACGGTTCATGATAACCGGCGGCGACGTACTGCGTGCCGAACACCGCAATTTTTTCGTTTCTTTCCAATTTGCACAGACGCATCTTCCGTCCGCGTTGATTAGTTTGTTATGTGTTTTTTTCGTTTTTAACAGGTAGTTTTTCAAAGCTTTGAATAGAGTCCAAATTATGTTCCCAACTCGCTTTGCTACTTACAAATAAGTGTGCGTTTGGACGTATGTTTAGTGTTGAGTCTAAGCTTCCAGCTGGGACTACAATAGAATTCATATTTTCGGCCTGGGTTGGTAATGCTGAGCCACAATTTATGCAAAAGCTTTTTGAATGTTGAGTGTTGGGTAAAATGTAGGTCTTGACGAACTCTTTCCCTTTACACCACGTTAGAATCGCTGATTCAGAAAACAGGTTGGCCGCATGAGCCGAGCCTGTATCTTTTTGGCAATTCTTGCAGTGGCAAAGATAGAAAGAATCAAAGTTTCCCTCGATTTCAAATTGAACAGAACCACATAAGCATGAGCCACTATATTTTTTGTCCACTAAGTCCTCTTCTTATTGATACACATAAAGTTTTTTATAACTGGCGGCGTGCTGACTTATGCGCATCACCAAATTATTCGAATTAAATAGCCGCCGTATATTCCGTTCGGTTGATCTAGTTGTTAGGGTTTTCACTGTTTCAAGTATTGAACGTAACTCTCAATTTTACTCTTTAGTCTTTCAGCTAGAAAGTGATTTGCTTCTCCGAGTTGCTCCAAAATAACGCCAGCTTCGTCTCTATATTGTAACATCTTTTCATTGTTCCAATGCTTTGGTGGTGGTTGCAAATTTGTGATTCGATCACACAATTTAACCATCCATATCGTTTGGGGTTGTTGCTTAATTCTAAGAAGGCTATCGAGCATTTGCTCCTTTTTGGTTGGCAATTTCTCGTTTTTGCTTAGAGACAAAACGCCATCAGCCACTTCTGACCCAAACTCTTTTTCAATCTCTTTGTATGTCGTTGGGGTGTCCTCAATTGAATCATGCAATAGGGCACATTGAATAAGTAAATTGGGGTTTTGGATGTTTTGATTATTGGCAATTGCGGCGGTTGCTTCCATGGCTACGAGGCCAAGGTGATTAATATACGAGATATCACTTCCCGGGATCGTTTGCCCGAGATGTATTGAAGAAGCAAAGTTCCATGCCTTTAAATATATATCTTGATCCCACATGTTTATTTCGTCCCTTTATTTGTTTAGAGCCCTAATATTGGTAATAAGTGGAAAACGTTCCACTTATTAGTCCTGAATTAAGTTGTAAGTGCAACTAAAATCTTTGTTTAAAGAGCAAGCTGCATCCACCGGATTCTATCCTTTGCAAATTTAAGCAAAAACTCTCTTTCGTGGCAGCGGTGGGTGATGTGCCAGAGCTGACCGGGTATGTGATGTCGATGAGCTCTAGCCACACAAATTCCTTAAAGTATGCATTCTAGCCATCAAAAGGGGAGTTTAAGAGCAAAAAACAACCTTATTTGGGACTTAAGTGTTACGGCAACAGGATTGACAAAGTCAGGGCGGCACGTCGCCTCCAGCGTGATGACAACAACACGGCTGTATAAAAAATAGGTACATGTGACTAATTTTTATACATATTCTGGTTTGTATTCTACGGGCCAAACTGTGTTTACCGATATAAACCCACGGCTTATAGTGCTTTTTTTGCTTGGTATAATCTATGCTGTTCCGATCATTAAAAAAACGCAGTTGATGCTTGCAGCTGGTACTAACTTGATCTTTTTTTATGGAGTGCAACGCAATGGAACTTTTGCAGATTAATCTTAATTATGTGTGGATAGCTGTTTGTGCTTTTCTTGTTATGTTCATGCAGGCTGGCTTCATGTGTTTGGAGGCAGGACTTTCTCAGGCAAAAAATTCCATCAATATCGCCATCAAGAACGTTGCCGATTTTATTCTTTCTGTTGCTCTTTTCTGGGCCATTGGTTTTGGACTCATGTTTGGTGCCAGCAGTAACGGTTTTATTGGTACTTCACATTTTCTAATCGATGTCAGTGATCCATGGGTGGTGCTTTTTTTTGTTTTTCAATCGGTGTTTTGTGGAACCGCCACCACCATCGATTCCGGAGCTCTTTCCGGGCGTGCCAAGTTCAGCGCCTATCTTGTTGCGTCGGCACTTATATCGGGGCTCATTTATCCCATTTTCGGCCACTGGGCATGGGGAGGGCTTCTCGTCGCGGAAAACGCAGGCTGGTTCGAACAACTTGGGTTTATGGATTTTGCCGGATCAACCGTGGTTCATTCCGTTGGAGGGTGGGTCGCTCTAGCCGGTATTATCGTTGTTGGCCCGCGTCTCGGTAGATTCAATGAGGACGGAACCACCAATCGGATGTCCCCCCACAATATGACATTTGCTTACCTCGGCGTTCTTATCCTTTTTTTTAGCTGGTTTGGTTTCAACTGTGGCAGCACCCTCGAGGCTGGAACCGCTATCGCCCCCATCGCACTCAACACGTTGCTCGCAGCGGCCTTTGGAGGAATCTCAAGCTCGGCATTTAGCTGGACGTATAGCTCTATCAAACGCCCTGAAGGAGAAATGATTGCCAATGGAATTCTGGGCGGTCTGGTGGCGATTACCGCTGGCTGCGCCGTCGTCGACAGCTGGGGAGCTATGCTCATCGGACTGGTCGCCGGAGCTGTTGCTTACCTTGGAACCATTATTCTTGAACGCGTCTTGCACCTGGATGATGTGGTGGGTGCGGTGCCGGTCCATGGATTTTGCGGCGTCTGGGGAACTGTTGCCACCGCTCTTTTTATCCGTTCCGAGCTTCTTGAGGGGGCAAGTCGTCTGCATTTCCTCGGGGTGCAGGTCCTCGGGGTTGTGGTCGCTTTTATATGGGCTTTCGGCATCAGCTTTGTTCTGTTTAAATTGATTGACAAATTCTGCGGTGGAATGAGGGTTTCCGCCGAGGACGAACGTTTGGGACTGAATATCGCTGAGCATGGTGCCAGCTCAAGCCTGCTTGACCTGGTCCAAGCCATGAACAATGCCACGGCATCGGGCAATTTTTCCGATGACGTAAAGGTTGAGGTCGAAGTCGGGACGGAGATGGGAGACCTTGCTAAAGGATTTAATAGCATGGTGGATTCTGTGCATCAGGCCATGACTGAAACACATACCCAGCTTTTTCGTGCTGAACAGGCGCGAAAAAAGGCGGAAGAGGCGCAGAAACAGGCTCTGGAGTCATCCAGTGAGGCCCAGCATCAGATGATCAGAGCAGAGAAGGCCAGGCAGGAAGCAGAGACGGCGCAGAAGGAAATCACCATGAGCAATGCCGAAAGAGAAGAACAGCTTGTGGCAATTAAAGAGATTACCCAGCAACTCAATGAAATTATGGGAGACACCGAGGACTCAATGAACCTCATTTCAGGGGCGGCCTCAAGCGTACACGACAATGTTGAGTCATTAAACGCCTACTCTCAGGACATCGATAGTGCCATTGCCCAAATCAACAAACTTGCCTATTCCAGCAGGTTGCTTTCCCTGAACGCCATGGTCGAGTCGGCTCACGCTGGCGATGCAGGGAAAACCTTCATCGTTGTTGCAGAGGAGATGAAAAATCATTCGGCCGGAACCGAAAAGGTCACTGATACCATTGTCAATGTAATAGACGGTATCCAGGAGCGTCTCGAAACGACCAGAACCAGTGTTCAGGAGCAGTTCGACGCCGTCAGGTACGCCTGCGATAAAATTTCCCAGGCCTCTTCCCTGGTGCAGGCCCTGATACTGGGCAAGCGCCTAGATGATCTTGAAAACGAAAAACCCGCAGAGTTTATAGCAACCTCTACACCATGAGACCAGGTTTTTGCGTAAGATTCATGGGGCATGATATGCGCTATATTAGCGCTCTTGCCCCTTTGTGCTGAACCGCTATCTGTTGCTTTAACTATAAAATTCTGCTCCCATCTGACGGAACATACCCATGAAATCTACACCTATCGCCATTAAAACGTTAATTGAAAACCGTTCGGTAACCAGCCATTATCAACCGATCATAAATCTTCACAGCAGAGAAGTTATTGGATGTGAAGCGCTGTGCCGCGGGATTTCCCCGGAGGCAAAGCTGATACCTCCGTTGCCGATGTTTGCCGCAGCAGCCCAAGCAGGCTTGAGCCTAGAGCTGGACCGACTTTGCCGTCAGCGAATCCTCAATGAGACTCTGGAGGATTTTATCGGCAACGACAAACTTGTGTTTATCAATTTCGATATCTGCATTCTCGCCGAGGAGCGGGCCGAACCCGGCTGGCTGGCCCAGGCAATCCGGGCTTCAGACTATGATTTTAACGATATCGCCATCGAGATTGTTGAATCCGAGCTGAAGAATATCGAACCACTGATCACCTTTGTCGAATATTACCGGGCTCTTGGATGCCTTATCGTCATTGATGATTACGGTACGTCCCACTCTAATTGTGAACGTATCGCATCCATCAAGCCGGACATCATCAAGATCGACAAGGGGCTTATCAGCGGAATCGCCGACGATTACTATAAGCAATCCATAGTTGCCGCAGTTATACAGATCGGCAGAAAAATAGGCTCCCTTGTCCTTGCCGAGGGGGTGGAGGAGATCAGAGATGTCCTGCATTGCCACCGTGCCGGAGTTGATCTTATGCAGGGCTACATCTTTTCACGCCCGATCCCTCATGATCAGGTGATGGAGCGCATCGAGTTGATCGAAAGCAAAATCCTGCGACATATTTCTCTTAATTTCGAGAACCATTTGAAAAGAGAGTCGCTAGAGCGGGTAGAGATGCAGCAAACCGCCGAGAAAATCGTGAACAGTCTAAGGGTTGATATAACCGAGGGCATCGAGAATGTTTTGCGGAAAATACTGCCGAAATACAGAGATATACACTGCCTATTTACCCTGGACATGGCTGGCAGACAAGTGGGAGACACCGTATTTGATAACGTTATCCTTGACGCGATTCGCCACCCCCTGTTCAAGCCAGCGACAGATGGCGCCGACCATTCACTCAAGGATTACTATTACCTGCTCAGGCACAGCGTCGGCAACTTCTACCTTACCGAACCCTACATTTCCAAGGCGACAGGCTGCCTTTGCCGAACATTTTCCACCCATTTCAGGACCTCCGAAGAAAAAAGACTTATCCTTTGCATCGATTTCGGAGAACCTGGAGAAATACAAAGAGTAACCCCAGGGCTTTGCTGGGGAGCATAAACTTTTTTGGGGGGATGTTGCTGTCGACAACAAGTTTCTTAAAGTATGCTTTTTAGCCATCAAAAGGGGATTTTAAGACTAAAAAACTGCGTTATTTTGAACTTAATTGATTTAATTTTAGCTAGTTAGCTTGGTCCGACCCCATTTCCTTCCCCATTTCCTTTATATTGCATTGTTAGTTGCCCTCCCGTGATGGTAGTGCTAACATTTGTGTACACACTAATTGCGGGAGCAACCTATGGATACTAGAATTCAATTTCGTGTTGACGATGAAACAAAACGCTTAGCGCAGCAAATGGCTGAAAGCCAAGGTCGCACCCTTAGCGACGCTTGTCGTGAACTAACTGAGCAGCTTGCCGAGCAACAGCGCAAGACGTTATCTCATGATGCTTGGCTTACCGAACAAGTTAACCTAGCGTTCGACAAGCTTGATTCTGGTGATGCGGTGTTTGTCGACAGTGACTCTGCGAAAACTCAAATGGCTGAACGTAAAACCAAAATTCGCAATCGGATCCGCCAATGATTTTTTGGGAAGAAGAGTCTTTAAATGATCGTGAAAAAATTTTCGAGTTTCTTTACGACTTCAACCCAGATGCTGCTGAAAAAACAGATGAAATCATTGAAGCCAAAGTTGAAAACTTAATTGATCAGCCTCTAATGGGCGTTCAACGAGATGGAATCCGAGGAAGATTGCTCATTATTCCTGAAGTTTCAATGATCGTATCTTATTTTGTTGACGAATCCACGATTCGCATTCTGCGAGTTATTCACCAAAAACAAAAGTTCCCTATTGAGTAGCTGAATTTTTTTGCAACTAATGTTTTTGATAACTGGTGGCAGACTGACTTACGCACATCACCAAATTATTCGAATTAAATAGCAGATGTATCTTCCGTCCAGTTGATTTCATTTAAAGATTCTCAGGGTCGGACTAAACTATCTACCTCATCCTACACAGTTTATTGGTAGATAATAACTGTTTTCAGCGCTTAAAAGCACCTTTTCAGGGCGAACTACAACCGCAGAAAGTAACTTTACGCTTTTTCCTGTTATTGAACTCCTGTGCTGTTCAGCCAGTAATTAACTGAAGACTGGTGGGGATAACATCTTTATCGCTGTCGACAACCAGCAGGTGGATATGGTTTGAAGTAACCGTAAAATCAAGAACCTGAAGCTTGTAGCGTTGCTTTGCTTCAAACAGCCACTGCATCCACCGGCTTCTATCCTTTGAAAATTTAAGCAGAAACTCTCTTTTATGGCAACGGTGGGTGATGTGCCAGATCTGACCGGGTATGTGATGTCGATTAGCTCTAGCCACAACAAATTCCTTAAAGTATGCTTTTTAGCCAGCAAAAGGGGTGTTTAAGACCAAAAAACAACCTTATTTTGGACTTAAGTGTTTTAGTTTTAGGTAGTTAGCTTGGTCCGACCCCGTTTAGCTTTATTAAGGCATCTTCATAATCCTTGCTACCAAGAGCATCAATGCACCTTTTGATTCTTCTGCTTATTGATGTTGCTGCCATATTTGAATGCCTAACGCTGAGTGCAGCGGCAGTTTGTGGAGTGGCGTTTTGTGATAGCGTAGCGGCCAGCACAAAAGAGCCACGGAAAAAACTGTCCGACTGGCACGATTTGTTATGTTGGTAGCATTCATTACTCTGACCCAATGGTGTCCGTTAGCTTTTGATATTCTGAATGATCAACGCCTAATACCCAATACACTTTATGGAGAATAAACCTTACAATTCTATTCTTTATGGCCTTTACACGCGTTGCCAACACTACCCCCGTAATAAGCAAAAGGGCCATAACAGCTTTGTCAATAATGTAGGCAATTGGCTCTAAAGTATCCCAATTATTTACCACTAAACCGACCGTTGTAGGAACAACCAAATAAATAAGGTATGAGAAAATCAAGAATAGCAACACGAACGCTCCAAGCTCTACTCTTCTTAGCGCGTTTTTTTGCAATAAAACTATAGACTTATATGCCTTAAAATTTTTTTCTTCATTTGACTGAAAAATACTTCTTAAAACACCTTTTTCAAGAACAAAATAGTCATATATATCAGAAGTACAGGATAAACAATTCTGAATATCTTCCTCATTTATATTCTTATTTTCTTCGACTAAATTGGCAAGGATATCTATGGGAGTATCCAATTTAGTAGCTAATCTATAGCTTGTACCTAGCGCTGAGTTAATGACTAGCTGCTCTTTATGCCCATGGGAAGATAGATAATTTTTTATGTTACTTTCTTCTCCATCAGCATCTACTTTTGCTGCGGCGATAAGTAGAACGAAGTTATTGGTGTAATGAAACCCTTTAAATGGTTTAACCTTTTTTAATTTGGCTAGTGGTAAATCTCCACTCCCATCAACAAACGCGTTAAAGCAAAGTTCACTTTCTATGTCATTTTGTGCTACGTGTAATGAATGTTTTTGTCCGTGAAGAAATCTATAGAGGGAAACATCCCTTTCAGATGACGTTTGAAGTAATTTGCTTTCCATATCCTTTAGATAAACCATAATTTATCCTTCATACCATGGAGCATATCAACGTCCCAATGATCTACGGTCAATAGGTCACTAGTCAGCTTAGCTAAACGTTGAGGGTATACCGTTGTAACCGGACTATTTCCAGGTTTAAACGAACGATGGGATAGATGTGAGAAAAATAGAACCTGTTTACTAAGCTCAAATAAGTCCTTGTATGTAGATCTTTTATCTAACCTTATTTGTAATGGTCTCGTCCCTTTTCCACCCATACAAAGAAGCGCATGATTGTCAGAGATTTTAATAAAACAACCGCGTACTAGCTGGTCTTTTATATTATTGAACAATTTAAAAGGATGGTTATAGCTAATATTTACTATCGCATACTCAATTTCGTATTCTGAAAACTCCTCCAGACATTGATTAATCGCTGATAGCTCGTACTTTCTACTTGCGTCTTTAAATAAATGAAAGACCAATCTAATTTTTGAGTTTTTAACGATACTTCTAGAGTCTATAATTTCAGCCAATAGTGAAGATAGATAGTTACGAAGACTTTCCTTATAGTCTTCTATTTTGCACAATGGACTGCAACTACCCACCATATACGAACCAAAATGGTCAAACACGCTTGCGAATCCTATATTCCGAACCCCTTCATCGCTAATGGTGGAGCCAACACCAATAATAAATTCATTCTCGTCAAGCCCATCTTTTTCTATAGACCAAGGAGTTCCGCCAAACTTGGAGTATATATTGAGTGCAACATTTTTAAGCGTATACTCGTTGTTTATTCTTGCGTTCTCTACAAGCACTGTCTGAGATGGTATCTGCTTACTTATTAACTTTGCCTTTAGTCTGTTATAGGCGGATTCCGAATTTTTCTGGTTTTTATCTTTCTTAAACAAGAACAACAGCACAAGATCATATTCTTTATTACTAAACCGCGATATTATTTCTAGATGTTCTCTTCTGTCATCGCCAACATAATGTTTCTCTATATTTACGTTGAAAAGATGGAATATCTGAGCCAATTTTTGTTGGACGTTAGCTGTAAATCTTTCACATTGTTTAGCATCTGATTTCGGTATAAAGACACAGACAGATATAGTTTTCCCATTGAACATATCGAAGCTCAACGGTTTTAATTGCTCCAGAGATACATCTATATACCCGCGAGTCGTATTTTTATTGTAGTAGTACAACGTTGGTTTTTTTATTGCTATTTGTTCAAAGTTTGTGTTCGGTAGAGAAAGAAACGATAAGGTTTTAAATTTTAAAGAGGGTGAAACTACGCTATTTATATTTTTCTTAAAGTAGTTGAATGTGCTTTCAATAAACCTATACTCATTTTCCTTGCTTCCAAGTCGCTCTATAGCGCCATCATATTTCGACTGGAGATTTGACCTTTCTAAATACCTCTTTACATTCGTCCTAGTCGCAATGATTCTCCCATTGTTAAAATCCCAGTCTCTAGTATCTATTCCTTTTTGTTTATATACATCTAGGGCTTGATTGAAATTAGGCTTATACTCTTTAGATACAGTGATTATAAAGATCACTTTATCGCCCTTAATCACGGGAAAAATGGAATACTCACACTTTGGAACCAACTCCAAATCACCAATCTTATATGATTCTTCAGAAGTTATTTGAAATATGGACAATGAAGAGTATTTTTTCCGATATACCTTCCGACCTAATGATTCAAATAAAATTTTAAAAGCTATAGCTATAAGCCTCGAGAAAACATAGGGAACTTCTCTGATCGAAATACTTATTTCATCAAACCCAATTGGCCGTGACAGGTTTTCCTTTTCTGGGAGAGCAAATATTCGGTCGCCGTCTCTATAAAAAAAGTATCCACTGTCTTGCTCTGAAATACATTCTTTAAACAGGTCACTAGAATACTGAGTTGCATAAATATTTATCTCATCAGTCACTAATTCAATTTCAGCAAAGTTAGGTTGCAGCTGGCTCTGGGCTATGGTGTAGTTCAAATAAAACTCCCTCTTGTATTATTGAATATGGCTCATATAAATACCCACTTAGCGGATTGCTGCCTTGGAAACATAACGGTTCATGATAAGCGGTGGCGCCGCGAACTTGCGTGACTCACCATAATTTAGATTTTGCTTTTCGGGAAGCACCCAGCTCTATTCCATCCGCTTGATTTAGTTGTTAGAAAGCTTTTCACCGCCGCAAAAATAGTAGAACCCATCTTTTTTTTTCAGAGAAATTTGCCTGTTCATAGAGTTGTTTTTGTTCATTGCATTTGGAATAGTTGCCTTGTAATTTCCTTTGAGATGGACGGTTGCAGATGATTCGTTTTCTGAGACAAGCTCGTATGAAAGGTTGGAAAAATCGTAAGCTACCTCTTTTCTGAAGTCGATTCCGTTTCGCCTAAAAAGTTCAATTGCTTGATCTGCTTGTTTTTCAGCCGCTGTGAGGTAATTGCTGATTTCTTTGCATGAAATCATGCGCACTTTGTCGTACTGGAATTTTAGTCCCCACTCAGTTGAGTTTTTTGCGACTGTGATGGGGTTGGTCATGTCAAATTCAAATGCAAGAGTCGAAAGTGGGAAAATTACAAGTAAGACGATTGCTTTGATGATTGATTTCATATTTGCTTTCTAACATTGGTAATAAGTGGAAAACTTTCTACTTATTGATATATTAAGCATGAAATGTGGAAAATATCTTCCGTATTTGTCATATTTAATATTTTCCACTTATTGTGATATTAAGGAGTAATTATGGAAAAATCGCCGGTGTTTCATCCTAACCCAGATCTTAAATTGATGGACCAAGTTCGAGAGACATTACGATATTTTCATTACGCTTATCGCACGGAACTATCCTATTGTCAATGGATACTGCGCTACATCCGCTATCATAGTGGCAACACCCATCCCGCTCAATTAGGTGCTTCGGACATTGAACGTTACCTGTCATATCTTGTTGTTGAGGGCAAGGTTTCCGCTTCAACCCAAAAACAGGCATTGAACGCTCTAATCTTTTTATATCAAAAGGTATTGCATATGCCTATCGAGGATCAAATTGCGCCTATCCGCTCTAAAAAGGGGAGAAGGGTACCGACTGTTTTCACCAAAGATGAAGTGGCTGTGGTGTTGCAAAATTTAAAGGGTACCTATGCCTTGATGGCAAAATTGCTTTATGGTGCTGGTTTGCGTTTGACGGAGTGTATGCGGTTGCGCATTCAAGATGTTGATTTTGGTCAAAATCGACTTTATGTTCGAGCTAGCAAGGGGGATAAGGACCGTGTCAGCTTGTTACCGCAGGGGGTAATGGATGAACTTGCACGGCATATTGAGCGGGTAAAGATACTGCATCAACAGGATTTAACCGATGGCTTTGGTTCAGTGTACCTGCCAGAGGCGCTGGCGCGTAAATATCCTAATGCCGAAAAGGAGCTGGCTTGGCAGTATGTGTTTCCGGCGCGCAGTCGTTCGATTGATCCCCGTTCTGGTGTAATGCGTCGTCATCATGTTTCGGAGTCGGGTTTGCAAAAGGCGGTAAAAACGGCGGTTCGCAAGGCGGGAATCCCCAAGCGCGCCAGTTGTCATACATTGCGCCACAGTTTTGCGACCCATTTATTGGAAAACGGTACCAATATCCGTATGGTTCAAGAGCTTATGGGCCACAGTGATGTTAAGACCACCGAAATTTATACCCATGTAATGCAAAAAGATCTGCAAACCACCCAAAGTCCTTTGGATGGCCTGACCCTGTAGTGCATAGTTTGGTGTACTTTTAGAAAAATATTTGCTTGTTGTTGGGTGACTAGCGGTGCGCAGAGTTTGCTCAAACTTGGGATTAAAATCAGTTGTATTCATAGGCTAAGTCTTTCGGGTCGGTAAGCTATTTATCTGATAAAAGTTGATCACATTTCATTATCATCAATCCTATAAACAACTTCACAATCAGAACCGCCGGGTTTCGCCCCGGCAGGCGACGTACTTTTTGCTAAGCCCCAAAAAGTAAGCAAAAATGGCTTTAAGGTCGTCCTGCGGACGGCATATTCTCTTTTTTGTTGAGTAACATGCCATACAGCAATTGCCTATATTGGCGAACCGCCATCCTTTAGAATGGCGGACGGTTCTACTCTGTTGCTGTAGTGGTAGTTATTAATACGGAACGGTTTTAGCTTTTGCTGGGAGTTGGTGGCAACCATCCCCCCCCTTTGTCGCCGCCGAGCGCAGTGAGTGTCACCGAGAAGGTTGCCCGTAAACTGTCTGAGCGTTAGCGAGTTTTTACGGGCTTCTCGGGGTAAGCGAGTGGAGTGAGGGAATCCGAAGGACAAGACAACTTGCGGGTCATGTTTTGCATCCTTTTGGATGAGTCTAAAAGGATGGCGCAGTCCGGTGGCGCGACACCGGGTTACTTTAGCTGATGAGTGTTATTATCCGTCCGATAAGTGTTGATCACATTCCACAAGAATCAATTCATCATTTCCAATTCTACAATCAAATTCAAAATCTACACCGCCGGGTTTCGCCCCGGCAGGCGACGTACTTTTTGCTAAGCCCCAAAAAGTAAGCAAAAATGGCTTTTAAGGGGCGTCCTGCGGACGGCATATTCTCTTTTTTGTTGAGTAACATGCCATACAGCAATTGCCTATATTGGCGAACCGCCATCCTTTAGAATGGCGGACGGTTCTACTCTGTTGCTGTAGTGGTAGTTATTA